>JAGAVG010000038.1 GCA_017942035.1 bacterium
ACTAACAGATGAAACAACTATGCTTTCATCATTAAGCAAGATAATCGAACGAGTTTCAGCATCATCTGTTACATCATAGACCTCCGCAGAAGTTCTATCACAGCCATGCTTAAGCATGACCTTTCTAACCTTATCGGCATCGCTCGAAATAATAGCACTGATTTTATTAGCATTTACGAACGCGCCGTTACCAATATTTATAAATTTAGGCATATGCGTTCTCCTTTCTTCTAAAATTTTTTATATTGCATATCCTGCTTCACGGGTCAATGAAGCAAGATACATTTATAAGGATTTTCGTCCACAAGAATTTTTACAAATCCCCGTATGTGCTTAGTTCTGTGAACGAAAATCCAAGTTAGCAGTCTAAACTACTATTTATCGTAATCTTCGTGAATACGTTTGTTTAATGCATTAGCACTGACAGAGGAAATGATCATGGTTTCATCACTAAGCACGAGAACCGAACGAGTTTCAGCATCAGCCGTTACATCATAGACCTCCACAGAACTTCTATCATAACCATGCTTAAGCATAACCTTTCTAACCTTATCAGCATCGCCCGAAATAATACATCTGATCTTATCAATATTTACGAGCGCACCTTTACCAACATTTAAAAATTTAGCCATTTGCGTTCTCCTTCTTTTTAGAATTTTTTATATTACATACGGGGAGGCCTCGCTTCATATCGTATGAATAAGTCCACTTGCCTTGCTTAAAGTCATGCATACTCGCAACTTTAATGGAGATATTATTTGCTCTCAGGAATTCGGGTTTAACATTTTTAACCCATCCTGTTATTTTGGGCAGTAATTTTTTCTCAACAACATTTCGGCCGGGACCGATAAACATTAAAGTCCTTGTGACCTGAATTAATTTGTTACACTTTATATAAAAGTCGTCGGAATTGTGCGTTCCGCATTCGACCTCATAGGATTCATATCCCCAATGGTCTTTAGTGATAACATCCGGAATACAGCTTTCGTCGTCTTTAAGTTTTATTCGGTTCGCCTTACGATCAGTAGATACCAATTCAAATCCGCCACGATTTTCCAAAATGTTCTTTACTTCTTCAACCATATATCCGTGAGCATAACTGGAATGGGCCGACAAAATTTTCTC
Source organism: bacterium (assembly GCA_017942035.1). Lineage (GTDB taxonomy): Bacteria > Cyanobacteriota > Vampirovibrionia > Gastranaerophilales > Gastranaerophilaceae > RUG14219. Next base: position 1,126 of record JAGAVG010000038.1, read on the forward strand.
CATCTCCGATTCAGGCGGATCTTTCAAAAATCTTTTCATAAAAAGCATTCTGCCAACGTCCGTAAGTTCCAAAATATTAAAGGTGCGAATTCCGGTTGAAATGCGTATGGTTTTAAAAGCATTAATAGCAATCAAATTTTTTATTGCTCTATAAATTGAATCTTTGCTATAACATTGCATTTCTTTTTCAATTAAAAATCGAACAACATAATCCTTGATTTCTGCTTCTTTGGAAAAACCATTTGAAACAATAATGTAGAACACCTTCCACATTAACGGTGAGATTTTATCTTCAATCTCTTTGACCATTACAGTAATAGTTCCTGCCCGTTCACTATTCCTTTTAAATTCATCTTCTTGCCTTTGGAGCGATTCTAAAAATTCATCTTCATAACTCTTGAACATATTTAAGTTCCTTTCATATTAAAAAATATTTGTGAATTATCCGCTGACCCGTACGGTTAATTCGTATTTAAATATCGGCAACCTGAATGTAACCGTTCAAGAAAACATTAGGGTTCGATACATTTAAATAAATCTTTTGGTTCTCCAAGCCTAAAAGTTTGCGATTAAATGTAACAATGTTTTTTGAAGAATTACATCAAGTTCGATATTTTTTACAAACAACTCAGTTCTCCACGCTGAATTGATTTGCAGTATTAATATGGAATACGCTTTTTTCTCATTTCAAGAAAACTTAAATTCCAATATTTTTTTGAAGCCGCTTCGGTTGATCAATCCGAATTGACTTACGAGTGCAATTTCATAAATTTAAGATGTTCATTTCAAGAAAACTATATTTTTGAAAAAATGTTTTTTGGCGCAAAAATCTTTGAATTCTATTGGCGAAAATAGCTCTAAAAAAGAAAAAACAACACCCAATTTCAGTTCTTTTTTAACTCTAAAAAGTTCTGAAAATGAATGTTGTTTTTAGCACATCAAAAAGTTGAGAACCCTTTATTTATCGTGCGGTTTGGGCTTTTTCTTTATCATATTATAGGCCATTGCTAATATATCATATTTTGGCTCATTTCATACAAACTAATTGCAGTTCATATTTTGGTTCATACCCATCACATTGATTATGGTTCATATTTAAGTCCATATATAATTTTTTTAGCATGGCCATATTTAAGCTCATACGCTTTTTTTGCGTAAAAAATAGCTCTATCGCAAAAGCAATAGAGCTAAAAATTTTTCGCTAATTTTTGAAAGGCTTTGAAGATTTATTTATATTTTGAGTCGACTCAGCCACAGCCATCATTCTTCTGAGAAAGTCATTTCCACGATCTTCTTGTTCTATTTTTATCGCATCTTCTTCAATAACTTTTTGTGGAGATTCCTCTTTGCGACTTGTTGGCGATACTAACTCCACAGGTTTTTCTACACTTTTCTTAATATTTTGTACCGGTGTTGGTTTGTTTCTTATTTCTTTGGATGTATACTAAAAAAGTGGACAAGTGTGATATAATATTAGACAGAGGAAGGAGGACAATAAAAATGTCCGGAAAAAAGCAAAACAAATATACCGTTGAATTCAAAAAACAATCGTCAATTTGTATCATTCGGGAAAAACCTATGCTGAATTAAGCAGTGAATACGGCATATCACACAGTGCCCTAGCAAAATGGATTAAGCAATATTCAGAAGTTAAGATTGATGATGAAACTGTCGTAACCGCAGAACAAATAAAAGCCCTGCAAAAACGAAACGCTCAATTAGAGGAAGAAAATTTAATATTAAAAAAAGCGATTGCAATATTCACTCCACACTCAGACAAAGGTTAATTGCCATACAATTGCTTTCTTCAGAGCACGCAATAACAACCCTATGCCGTGTGCTAAACGTTAATAGAAGTACCTATTATGATTTTATCAATCATAATCCTTCAAACCGTGAAAAGGAAAATCAATATATCCGCAGTTGCATATTAAAAATATATGCTAAATCGGATAAGCGATTAGGCGTGCAGAAAATCACTTTTTGTCTTAAGCGTGACTATTGCATCAGCATCAGTACCGGCAGAGTGTACCGTATGATGAAAACAATGAACTTGCCTAAAATGAGCACAGTTAAACCGCCAAAACAGGCAACAACAGTTTCTGACAATGGTAAATGTGAAAATATTCTTGCACAGGATTTTAATCAACCAAAACCTAACTCGGTTTGGGTTTGCGACTTTACATATATTAGAGTCGGAACAAGGTTCTACTATCTCTGTGCCATTCTTGATTTGTATGCCAGAAAAATCATTGCTTATAAATTATCTAATAAAATTGATACGCAGCTTGCTATCGATACCTTGAATTTAGCTGTAACCAACAGAAGAAAATCTTCAGGAATTATATTCCATTCCGATCGTGGAACACAGTTTACATCCAAATGCTTTAGAAAACATTTGGATGTGCTAGATATGATTCAATCCTTCTCAGCAAAAGGTCATCCGTATGATAATGCTGTTATGGAATGTTTTTTCAAATATTTGAAAAAGGAAGAGACGGACAGACGTAATTACTCTTCTTTAGCTGAATTGCAACTAAGTCTGTTTAAATATATTAACGGCTTTTACAATTCTTTAAGACCACATTCACATAATAATGGTTTATCTCCTAATCAGGCTGAAGCTATTTATTTTTCTTTTTAGTACACATTTTTTTGTCCATTTTATTGACTATAGTCCACTTGTTTTTGAACATTCTGCGCGGGATTAGGTTTAGGATTTTCTTCCTTTTTCTCAACA
>JAGAVG010000039.1 GCA_017942035.1 bacterium
AGCGTAAGCGAATCCACCGCTTTTTTCTCACCGTAGGATTTTGATAAATTTTCTATTTTAAGCATATAAATGCCCTCCTCAAGCAATCGTATCTTTTTGATTATAATATATCACAAACCGAAGCAAAAATCCATAGCAAAAAATAAATCTTAAGACTTTCTTAAGATTTTTTCTTTCGCTTAAGCTTTTGCAACAAAAAAATCAAAGAAATTTGTTGACTTTTAACATATTATATTCCTGGTGGCACCACATAAAAAAGAGATGCGATTATGCATCTCTTTTTTTTGTTATTTTATTTGCAAAATAATCCAAAATTTTAGTATTAAATAAAAAAAAACAAAAAATTATAAAAAAAAACAAAAAAATTATATATACATATTCAAACTTTTTTACTACCTTTGCAAGTACTTTTCCGTAATATTGTAACAACTTGTTCGGATAAGTACTTTATTAGTAAAAGGTGTTATTGAAATTATCTTCTTAGATTAAACTTCGCAACTTTAATTTTGGAATGATGTTGCTATGTGCGACTACCGTTTGTCTAACTTCTTGCTTTGGTGGGAGTTCTTCAAGTCCACGAGTAGAAGATGACAAGTATTGGGAGTCGGTTAGCCGAGAGCAAGCGTTAAAAAAAGCAGGAATGGAGGGGCTGCAACTATCGAAAGAAATGCTCGTAGAGAGTATATGAAAGGTGGTGGCTATACTGCTCCTGATGGCAGCAAGCAAGTTCATTACAAAGGCTCAAAAGAGCAAAAATAGATGTTGGAGTTGATTGATAAGTATATGGATTAAAACAATTGTAGTTATGTATAGTGAAAATGAACACAAGGAATTTGCAGACAATCAAGAATGGGTAGAGTCTGCGATAAATATATAAACATATTATAAATTATAAAGTTATGAGAAGAATTTTATTTTTTATCATTTCTGCACTGCTAGCGTCCTGCTTTGACGCAAACGGACAGAACTTGCTGGAACGGCTGGGCCAGCGTGCCAAGAATGCCGTAGAAAACAAACTCGGAGAGAAAGTGGAACAGGGCGTGAACGATGTCCTAGACGGAAAAATCGGCAAGAAGAAAAAAGAAGGAGAAGCCGATAAACAGATGGCCGATACCGTCAGCCAGGACGCTGTTGCCATGCCTGACGCAAAAGTTCCTGCCCAGCCTAAGAAGCAGGTGGAGACCTCCTATGCCAAGACCGACTTTGTCCCCGGCGACGAGATCTTCTTCGACGACCCGGTCGAGGGCGAGAAGGTCGGGGAATTCCCTTCCCATTGGGACTTTGTCAACGGAGAGGAATGTGAGATCATCTCGCTGAACGGAGAGCAGGTCATCAAACTCTCCGGCTGGTACAGCATCATCAGCCCGCTGATGAAAGAGGCAGACTTCCTTCCGGAGGATTTCACCATCGAGTTTGATGTCTGGTCCAACGACATGTACGGCAGTTCAAACAATACCCACATCGACCTGCTCCTGGGATCGGCAGAAACGGCAGAGTTCGTAGTCGTCACCT
>JAGAVG010000040.1 GCA_017942035.1 bacterium
GGATAGGATAGGATAGGATAGGATAGGGGCGAGGTGAGGGCAATGCTGTCAAGTGAAATGTTTTAATAAAAATATGAGAGTGATGTGCACTTGAGAGTATAAAAACTGAAAGGAGTTTTTTTATGAGTGAAGTTTCTAAAATTGGTGCTACGCCTTCTGCATCAGAGGTAAAACAGCCTGCGAAAGCACCGGAAGGACAAAATTGGTCATCAAGATTGGTTTGGGGTGATGAAACTAAAGTTGATCAGGACAAAGGTGTTAAAATAGAAAAAACAACATCTGAAAATGCAAACCCTGCAAAAGCTGATTTAAAGTTAGTACAGCCGACCCAGCATAAGGTAAATAAAGGTTTTTATCCGGCAACATCAGATGCAAGTCCGGACATATCAGGCAAAGACGGACTATTGACAAATAATGGACAAAAGATAAGAGAGTCTTCTGATCCGGCCGGAACTGTTGCTGATGCCGTGATTTCTTCTAAAGCATACGGAGTTAATGCTCAAATGGCAAATCAGGTGCGTCAGATGTTAATTCAAGCTAACCCGAGCGTATTTGAAAAAGACGGAAAATTGAAAGAAAATGCTGATTTAGGAAAATTAGACCTTCCTACAATAAAATTATTGAATTCAAAATTGGATAAATCAGACCCGAAACGAACAGTAATACCTAAGGGATTTTATCCGGCATTTAAGGATGGAAACTCAGATATTAATGGGTTAACTGAAACACAATTACGCCGTAATGAAACCAAAGAAGGAAATGGAACCGCAGGTGCCGTTCAGATTTTGAATGCATTGTTGAAAACAAAAGCTTCAGACTTTATGGCCAGTGGTGAAAGAAGAGCCGCATTGTTAAATGATTTGGTTCGTAAAAATCCGAGTGTATTTGATGGATTTGGCCATTTGAAAAAGGATGCGGATTTAACAAAATTGGATGTTCCATCACTAGATTATATGAATAAAGCTTATGGAAAACTTCCATATAACTCTTCTAAACCGGCAACATTTGGTAATAATGGATTTTACGCTGTTGGTACCGGTAAAGATGCTAAATTTTATATGGCTAACGGAGCACAGGTTTCAGCAAGAGTTTTTGCCGCAAAATGTCCGTCAATATACAAACAGGTAACCGCCGGATAAATGTTGACGTAATATTTAAAAATATGGCGGCCGCTAATTTTAGCGGCCGCCTTTTATGATTTTCATGTCATCCTGAACTTGTTTCAGGATCTTACAAATTTGTCGGACAGGTATGTCCAACCCACATACTAAAATTTATTTATCAAAATCAATAAAATCGTTGTATTCTTTTTCAATCTGCTCTTCGAGAAGTTCCTCTTCTTCAATGAGTTGTTGTTTTATTTTTTCTTTTTTGTCTTGAGGGTTGTCGTGATGCGGGTTTTCTTTTTTCTGCTGATTTTCAAGGGTATTTCGAAGTTCTTCAAACTGTTTTTTTTCATCGGAATTTACAGATTGTTTTTTCGTGTTGATAACGTTGGCAACATTCATCATTGCAAGCGAATTCAATGTTGCGCGTAATATGGCGCTTCTGTCCATATATTTTTCATCTTTGCGTTCCATTTCTTCTTCTTCACGCTGTTGCTGCGCGAAATATTCACCGCCTTGACCCATCTTGTCATCTTGGGTTCTGGCAGCTGTTCCGGAAATATCACCGCTTTTAAAATTAAAGGCTCCGCCAATTCCGAAGAATCCGGCTGATCTGTTATCGACCATAATCTAACCCTCGTTATCAATTAGTTACATGTTCTAAATATATATGCCTCATTGTAAATAATTGAATGTGATTTTAAATCCCCTAAACAAATTATTTTGCCAGTATGTTAATAAATTTTTACAAAAGTTTTTTTAAAAAAAGCAATTATAAAATTCCTTAAAACATGGATTGAAAAATAGTAAAAAATATGGTATTATTAGTATATAGTAAAAGTTCCTAAATATAAGGAAGGATTTTGGATTATGAAAAAATTTAGAGGATTTACGCTGACAGAACTTATGGTTGCTCTTGCTGTAATCGGAATAATTACGGCTATTGTTACCCCTGCGGTTATGAAAATAAAACCGAACAAAAATAAAATGATGACGAAAAAAGCGTATTATACTGCCGAAAATATTATCAATTCGCTTGTAAATAATCAGCTGTTTTATCCTGATATGTCTGATGTATGCTACGATGATAGTCTTAAAAATGAAGCAAACGGTATTTATTGCGCACTAGGGTTTGATTATACAGAAGAAGTAAAAGATATTGATGGAGAAACATATTCCGGATCGTTAAAATTTCCTCAGCTTTTTGCCTCAAAACTTAATATTCAAAGCGGACAAACAGATACGCAAGCAAATTTGCAGGCCGGCGTAACCACAACAGACGGTATGACCTGGTATTTACCGACCTGGGCTAATAAATCACAGGATCCGCACGAAATTAAAGTAGATGTAAACGGTGCTGGCAAAGGTCCTGATTGTACACAAGATGCTGAAGGATGTTCGGCAGACGACTTTGACAGTTTCATCATAAAGGTTCAAGCCGATGGCAGAATGAAAATTCGCGACGAAGATACTAAGGCGCAAGAATACATTTCAATCAACGCATCAGTGTCAAAAGATTAGAATTATTGAAAATTTAATAAAGCAGCCGAATAATCGCGTTCAGGCTTGACCTGAATGAGGAAAGTCCGTGCATTCAAGGACAGGTCGCCGGAGAAACTCCGGACGGCGTGAGCCGGTGGAAAGTGCCACAGAAATGAGTCAAAATTTTTGACGTAGACTGCCGATGGAATGAAAATTCACAGGCGAGGGTGCAACGGTGAGGTAAGAGCATCACCGGCGGTATCGAGAGATACCGGCCAGGTAAACCCCGACAGAATGCAAGATAAAAGGGAGATTTAAAGGCTGTCCGTCTCCTCCCGAAAAATCGCTAGAGACCGGAAGTAATTCCGGTACCAGACAGATGATTATTTAGAAACAGAACACGGCTTATGAACTGCTTTATTTTTTACAAAAATCGTCCGGTTTTCCGGACTTTTTTGTTATATAATTTCTTTATGAAAAAAGTTGAACTTCTCTCTCCTGCAAAAGATAAAGAAACCGCCATTGCGGCAATAAATTCAGGATGTGACGCAATATATATCGGCGCTTCCGATTTTGGCGCAAGAAAAGCCGTCGGAAATTCATTAGATGATATCAAAGAGATTGTCGAATACGCTCACAAATTCTATGTAAAAGTTCATGTTACAATCAACACGATTTTGACAGACGAGGAACTTTTTCAGGCAAAAGAACTTATCCAAAAACTTTATGAAATCGGAGTGGATGCGATAATTGTTCAGGATATGGGAATTTTTGAACTTGCGATAAACGGCGAACTTCCGCCGATAGCACTGCATGCAAGCACCCAATGTAACACAAGAACGTTGGAAAAAGCAAAATTTTTCGATAACCTCGGAGTTTCAAGGGTAATTTTGGCACGCGAAATGAGTTTGGAAAAAATCAAAGAAATTTGTGAAAATGTAAATTGCGAAGTCGAAACCTTTGTCCATGGTGCATTGTGCGTAAGTTACAGCGGACAATGCTATCTCAGCGCATCAATCGGTGGCCGCTCGGCCAACAGAGGCGAATGCGCCCAGCCTTGCAGGAAAAAATACACGCTTATTGATGAAGAGGGAAATATTCTCGCAAAAGACAAGCACCTTTTGAGTTTGAAAGATTTTAACGCCTCCAAATATTTGGAAAAATTGATTGATGCCGGCGTGAAGTCATTTAAAATTGAAGGTCGTTTGAAAGATAAAAATTACGTTAAAAATGTCGTTAATTTTTACCGCAAAGAGATCGATAAGTATGCGCTGAAAACTTCATCCGGCAAGGTTTTTACAAATTTTGAACCGAATGTAAATAAAACTTTTAACCGCGGATATACGGATTATTTTCTGGAAAAACGCAAAAACTGTTTCAATTTCGAAACCCCGAAAATGACGGGCGAAAGTATCGGAAAAGTTTCCAAAATCGGCAAAAATTATTTTGAAATAAACACTTTAATCAACCTTAATCCGCAAGACGGACTGTGTTTCTTTGAAAATGGTAAACTCACAGGTTTTCTTGTAAACAAAATTGAAGGAAAAAGAATTTTCCCTAATAAAATGCTGCAAATTTCTGCCGGAGTCGAAATTTTTAGAAATTTTGACAGCAAATTCTCAAAAGAACTTGAAAACATTGAATTTAAGCGCCGTATAAAAGTTGATTTTTTGTTTGAAAACGGAATTTTGTCCGCAATTGATGAGGATAAAAATGAAGTAAAAATTCAATTTTTAGAAAATGAAACACCCAAAAATCCTCAAAAAATGCTTGAAAATTTTGAAAATCAACTCAAAAAAACGGGCGAAAGCGATTTTTATACAGAAAAAATTTCAATAAACGGAGATTTGCCGTTTCTTCCTATTTCGAAAATAAACGATTATCGCAGAAAAATTCTCACTCGTCTTATGGAAGAAAGGTTGAAAAATTATCCGATGGAAGTTCAAAAACTTTTGCGCCACACGGATTTCCCTCAAAAAACAATTGATTACCATGGAAATGTTCACAACCGAATTGCAAAAAGTTTCTACAAAAATTGTGATTGCGAAGTCTGCGAAATGAGCGCTGAAAGCACTAAAAATTTTTCGAACAAAGAACTTATGCGCACAAAGCATTGCTTGAAATTCGCCTATAACATGTGCAAATCACCAAAAAATCTTTTTCTGATAGATGAAAAAGGCAAAAAATATAAGCTTGAGTTTGACTGTAAAAATTGCGAAATGATTATCCGTTAATTTTGACTTTTCAATAAAAAACCTTAAATAAAAACTAAAGATTTCATCCAAAAGTATGAGTTCTAAAGTAAATAATTAAGGTATAGTAGAGTTACTTTGAATATCAGACTCGGGTATAGTAGAAAGGTAATAAGTCAAAAATGGCTTTAAATGGAGTATTTCAACGTCCATATACAGTTAGGGATAATCGTCAGTTCGTAAGAAAAAGAGGTGACGAGGAAAACGCAGCGACCCAAACAAGCCGTGAAGAGCAAGGAAATCAAAATTCCAAAAGCAAAGGCTTGCAATATGTTGAGCCGCAAAAAACGGCCGTTTCTTACCCGAAAACAGACGACAAACCTTCCTGGCAGGAAACCCGTGCACTTATTCAAAATCAGGCACACAATAGAATTCAATCCCAGCAAAATAATTTAGCCGGAGGGAATTCAATTTCTGCGGCACCTGCGGCGCCGGCATCTCCTTATGCCAATGTAAGTTCAAATATTAACATTGCCCAAATCCTTAAAGATTTCAAAAATACTCAGGCCGCAATCGGAACGCCGGATAACTTGAAGGAAGAAGTTGCCGGATATCTTGATTTGATTGAAAAACAGGTTGTGAAAGACAATCCGGACAAGAGATTGATTAAATCAAATTTAAAAAATGCGGCTTCAATTCTCGATAATTATATTTCGGAAACTTTAAATAAAGAATCAAAAGTTGTAGAAAATTGGGTTGATGCGCTTTTCTTACAGCAAATTGATTTCAAATACAATGACAATGATATTAATCCGCAATTCCTTGTAAAATTTCCGGAGGGTTCTGTCCAGCAGGAATCTAAAATAGAAGATAAATCCGTTGTCAATGAAAGCACCAAAGAAACCCTGACAGAGGCTGAAAACCCGAAAGTTGCCTCTATAGTTCCTCAAGACAAAACTTTAAAATCAATGTTTATTCAGGCAAAGAAATTTGTTTATGCAAATGAGCCTGAAAAAGCTATAACAAGTTTCGGTCAAGCCCTTGAAAGAGCCCGTGAAGTCGGTGATAACGAAACAGTTTCAAAAATATACTTTGAAGTCGGTAAAATCTACGATAACCATGATTACTATGCTCAGGCTCTTAAAAGTTACCACAAAGCTCTTGAGACAGATGATAATAATTTAAAAACAAAAGCACATTTTTCAATGGCTCAGATTTATGACGACACAAACCAGATTAAACCGGCATTGGATCATTATTTTGTCTCAATAAGTTATGCAGGTGAAAGTGACAATCCGGTCGCCCAGTCTACATCTTTGACAAAAATGGGAAATATTTACACTGATATGTACGAGCAGGACGCATTTAACTATTATGATATCGCTCAAGATTTGGCCGCTCAGACAGACAATTCAAAGGTTAAGGGGTATATATCCTCAAGTCTTGCCGGTGCATATAACAAATTCGGCGAACCGCAGGAAGCTCTAAAAGCTCATTATAACGCTGTTCAGCACTATACAAATGCCGAAAGCCCTCTAAAGGTTGCCCAAAACTTTACCGGTGCGGCTGATATTATGATTGAGTATGGTAACATTAGCAAGGCTAAAGGATTATTGAAAAAAGCCCAGAATTTTGCCCGTCAGACTGACGATATTAATCTGATGAATGAAATCAGCTCAAAACTGGCCTCACTTGTTTAGTTTTATTCGTCATTGCGAGGGTATTACTTCTTGCTCTCCGGGCCTCTATTTATTTAATGCATCTTGAAGAGCTTTTTCCAATACTTGAATTTTATTTTCAAGAACTTTAATTTTATCGTCGCCTGTAATATTGTTGATTGAAGCTTTTTCAAGTTCTCTATAATAAGCGTCGGCTTTAATTTTCTGCGAGCGGTACAAACCTATTGAATAACTTATGCCAAAAATAATTCCAAGTATTGCAATTAATATTATTATGGTCAAAAGCGGCATTGTGCTTGAAATTCCCATTATTGGAATTTCAAAACGAACTTCGCCCAGACGGTTTGCGTAACCTAAATATATCAAAGCGGTTAGTGATAAAATTGCAAGTAGATTCAAAATGGTTTTCATAGTTTTTAGCTCCTGTTTTCTAAGTAAGTTAGAACTTTTTTGATTTTTTCATCAGGTTCAATTTCCAACTCTATTATTTCACTGCCGAAAGGTTTTGTAAACCTTATATAAAAAGACTGTAACACCTGTTCATCTGTCTTAACCCCGCTTTTCCCGGCACCGTATAATGTGTCGTTGAAAACGGGATGATTTTTATGTTTCATGTGAACTCTTATCTGGTGCGTTCTTCCGGTAATAAGCGTAAGTTCAACGTATGTAGCGTCTTTGTATCTTTTTAAAACTTTTAGATAAGTAAGACTTTCTTTGCCATCCTCACGTACGGTCATTTTGTTCGGCTGGTTAGGATTTCGCCCGATTGGAAGGTCTATTTTGTCCTCGTCAAGAGGGTATACACCTTTGAGAATAGCACGGTATTTTTTTGTAATGTTATGGTTTTTAATCAAATCGGCAAGGTATTCGTGAGTTTTGTTGTTTTTGGCTATCATAAGAAGTCCGGAAGTGTTTCTATCAAGTCTGTGAACAATTCCGCGCCTAAAATTTCCGTTCATGTCCGAAAGATTTTCACCATATTTATATAAAAGCGCATTCACAAGGGTATGCTCTAATTCAATTGATGTCGGATGAGTAAGCATGCCGGAAGGTTTGTTTACAACTGCCATGTTTTCATCTTCATAAACAATATCAAGCGGAATATTTTCGGGCTGGATTTCAATTGATGAAGCGTCCTGTATTTCATATTCAATTTTGTCGTTTTCTTTTACTTCATACGAAGGCTTAATTTTTTTCCCGTTAACAAAAACTTTTTCCGATTTAACTGCTGTTTGAACTTTTGAACGTGAAATTCCCGAAAGCTCTGCAATAAAGCTGTCTATCCTTTTTCCTTCATCATTTTCACAAACGTATACAATCATTTTGATTTTTTCAATATTATTATAACTATGAGAAATATTACACCGATGTTAATTAGAATATCAGAAATGTTAAATACCGGAAAGTTTACAAAATTTAGTCTGAAAAAATCTCTTACAAATCCGTAAATTATTCTTTCATGCATATTTCCGGCAATCCCTGCTGATAAAATTGCAATATAAAATAATTCCAGCATTTTTATTCCTTTTATATGTCTTACAATGTAAACGCACAAAAGTGTTAATGCGACGGCAGAAAGAATAATTAAAAGTTCGGTCGAATTGTTCAGAAGATTGAACGCAGCGCCGGTATTTTTTATGTATGTAAGTTCAAATACGGGATTGTTCCAACCCAGTCGGTGATGGTGTACAGCCAGATAATTTGATGCCGTTAAATCCATAAATAAAAACATTACGAAACATATAACATAATACAAATATTTACTTAGCTTTTGCATTTTCTTCCTCTAATTTTATCATTGTATTTTGCGGAATAACATTTATTCTTGTCATAACAAATGCCGCACCGTTCATATAAACTTTCGCATCATCACCTTCTCCTAAAGAACGTGCAATTGCAACAGATGCGATATTATATTCGTTGACATTTTCATCATTTGCCGTAAAAATTCTCTCCAGTCGGTTGTCATCTGATAGAACTCTAAAAGATTCCTCCGGCTTGTTTTGCGGATAAACAATTTTTTCACGGTTGATTGCACCGATTGCCATCAGATTTTTCGGGGCATCTATCGTTAAGGTCGAAGAATAATCTTTTCCGGCCGGAATTTGTTTTGGAACATTCAAATGCAAGTGTAAATATCTTGCGTCCCCGTATTTTAACGTTGATGTTTCTTCCAGCATATTTTCAGAAATCATCAGCCATTTGTTTCCGACTTTTTCAAAATGGTAGATACCTTTTGCAAAAGAATTTAACTCTCCGGCTATTTTCACGTCATTTATTGTGTCATAAGCGACTGCAACTGCTGTTTCGTAAACCTCAACACTTGCGTAGTTACCGTTTATATCTATTTCTTTAATCTCGGTATTATAACTTATATCGGGATAAGTTTCCCAGGTATCTTCGACCAGTTTTAAATAAACTTTTTTATCAAATCCGTCATTATTCACAAAATTATTTGAATATATGGAGGAAAGCCCTTCAAGATTATGTTTGTTAGCAAATCTTAACTGAGAATTCATTGTTTCTCTGATTTGTTTTTCTTCAAGTTTAATGTTTTTTTCATAACTTATCTGTGCTTTTTTAAAATTAAGATTAAAAGCATTGGCGGTCATATTTGATGAAATAAAAACCGCGCATGTTAAAAAACTGATTAATAATATTCTCTTCATGATTAAAATTATAACCGAAATATTAAATTTCACATAATACAAAAATATTATTTGAAAATTTTAGGTTATAATCATGTTAAAAGGAAGATTTTTATATGTTAACTGATATTTTAGAAAGCAAAAAATGTTTTAAACTTGTATGCGGCGCCGGCAATGAAGATGCTGTTGAAGTTGAAAAACTTGTTACTTTATATTCAAAAGCCGGATGCAAATTTTTTGATGTCAGTGCGAATGCAAAAATTGTTGATGTGGCTAAAAAAGCACTTAAAAATTCAAAGATTACAGATGCATATCTATGTGTCAGTGTCGGAATAAAAGGAGACCCTCATGTAAGCAAAGCTTATATTGATAAAGAAATTTGCACAAATTGCGGAAAATGTATACCGATTTGCCCTCAAAATGCAATCTTAAAAAGTGAAAAAGATGTTTTTATAAATAAACCGCCATGCATTGGCTGCGGAAAGTGCGCAGAAATTTGTCCGGTTAACTCCATTAATATGCATAGTGAACCTGATGATTTAAATAAAATTCTTCCTCCATTGATTGAAAAAGGAATAGATTGTATAGAATTTCATGCACTTTCAGAAGATGAAGACGAGATTCTGCAAAAATGGTCTGATATAAATTCAATGTATTCAGGACTTTTAAGTATATGTGTTGACCGTTCAAGATTGGGAAATATAAGACTTTTAAAATTAATAGATAAAATGCTTGAAATTCGAGCACCTTATACCACAATTATTCAAGCTGACGGCGCTCCGATGTCAGGAGAAAAAGATGATTACAAATCAACTCTTCAAGCTGTCGCAACTGCCGAAATTTTTCAAAAACACTTTGAAAATAAAATGATTACCCCTTGTTATATTTTGATTTCCGGCGGAACAAATTCAAAATCGTTGGAGCTAGCGCACCTTTGTGATATTAATGTAAACGGTGTTGCCATCGGATCTTACGCTCGAAAAATTGTTAAAGAGTACGTTAATAGAGAAGATTTTTTATATAATGACGAAATTTTTTCAAAAGCATTGAAAGTTGCCAAAAATTTAGTCGACAAAATCAAAATAAAAAACTCCCTTTATTAATAAAGGAAGTTTTGAACTTCTGCCGGAAATATTTGTTCCTCACTCCGGCATACTATCACCAAATCTCGGTAGCGTTCTTCTTAACAGTGCCTTTTTTTGAGGCTTTATGCTACTCTTTTTTCAATCCGGCATTGTGGAACTTTAAAAGCTGCCCCAAATGCCATTCTCTTGCTTTAGCATCTTCAATCATATTTTTAATGTCTTCCAGCTCTGCCAGAAGTGTTGTTAAATCCTTTCTTTGTTCAGTATATGCACGGCTGAGAACCTGTTCTTCCACATTAGGCTCTACATTCGTTTCCACATCGCACCAGAGAGGTAAAAATCCGCCCTGATTAAAAATTTCTTTTTCGTTCATAAAAATCTACCTCTAATCAATTATGTATTTTTTTCTGCAATAAATGAATGGATTAAATCCAAAACATCAAAATTACCGTACTTAAATGTATAAAGCTGATTTGCATAATCAGGGTCGGCAATTTTTTGCAGCTCAAGCATCTGTTGATAACTCATTGAATTGAAATCAAAACTGGTCATTTCGCCATAATCAATCATCAATTCTTCCATATCCATAATTTTCTTTTCTTCATCTGCCATTTTACACACTCCTTAGATTTTGTGATACAAATATCTAATCGGAATGTTTTGAAGAAAACTTTAGGATTTTTAACATAGTTGTTACATATTTTTACATTAAAAAGTTAGCTTGTAGGGTAGACTTTAGTCTACCAGTTTATTAGAGGGTCAGAGGTCAAGAAGGTAAGAGGGCAGGCTGGTATCGGTATGTAATTCTTCTTCACTTACTTACCTACTAACCTACTTACTTTAAAAGTTCGGAAAGACATGATTAATGTTTAAAAGATAAAAGCTTCAAACTGTGTTTCTGCTTTTCATGTTCATGATCCGGAAGTTCGTAGCATTTTATACATCTTGCTTCGTAAGTTTCATCGCCGCCAATCATAATAAGCGGAGAATTTTTGTCAGCCGGCTTTCCGTTAATTAACCTTTGAGTTCTTGTTGCGTGGTCACATCCGCATTTCATACAAACTGCGTGAAGCTTGGAAATTTCTGTTGCGATACACATCAATTGAGGCATGCATCCGAAAGGTTCGGCCTTGAAATCAAGCTCAAGCCCTGTTCCGATAATGCGCTTGCCTTCCTGCATAAGCTTAGAGATAACCTTAACGATGTTGCTGTCAAAAAATTGAAGCTCATCAATTGCAATAACTTCATCTTCGGGTTTTACAACGCTCATAATCTGAATGGCGTGTTTAACCTTTATTGCGTCAAGCCAGAGCCCGTTTCTTGATTCAATGTAATCGCCTTTTGCGCGGGTATCAACATCAGGAGAAATAACCTTAACCTTTTTCTTAGCAATAATGCATCTTTTTACTCGGCGTAAAAGCTCTTCTGTTTTCCCGCAGCTCATCGGCCCTGTAATAAGTTCAAAACTATAACTTTCCATATTTCTCCTTGTTCCCCAAATTAAACTAACGTATCTCTGACACTTTTTATATTATCACTTAACATTTATTTTTTAAAGTAAAATTTTGTAAATTTACGCAATTTTTTTTACAAAAATTACTTTATTAATATATAGGAAATACATGGGGAAAATATGACAACAGCAATAGGAAAACTTGTTACATCAGTTACATCAAGATTTGGGGTAATTTCAAGAAAAGCATCCATAAGGCTTGCAACAGAAACCGGTTAAAATGGTGGATAAAAGCAGAGAATTGGGGCGTAAATTGACTGCCGAAGAAATAAATCAAATTTTTGCCGAAACTCTTCCGAAAAAATGCCGTCCAAAAGTTATAACAACTAAAGAAGAAATTATTCCGTTTTACGAAAGAATGGGATACACACATGAACAGGCTCACGCCGCAGCATATCAACCAAATGTTGGCGGTATGTGTGTTCCAAATGGTTCGGGAAAAAATCCGATATATGTTCCTGTAAAGTCATATCCTTCTATCAGCAGTGTTGCAGAAACCACGGCTCATGAACTGGAACACGCTCTGGAAAGAAATAATAGATTAAAAGGTATTGTTATGAGGCATTTGTTAACACCTTATTTAGTCCTAAAATCTTTTACTAATAAAAATTTTATGCAAAAAGTGAATAGATTAGAGTTAAGCGAAAATAAGGTACAAATTGGACTCCAGCACGCAAATAAAACCTTAGATGATATAAGAGTTGAACCGGTAATAAACTGCCCTCCTACAAGTGAAGGTTTGGCAAAAGTTAACGGACTTTCTGAAAAAAGATACAAAGCTCAAATAAGATCTATTATTAGAAATGTATTGAATGGAAAATCTGAAGGTTCTGAAAATATTTTCAGGATGAGAAGCTTAAAGGATGTTTTTGATATAGAAATTCCTGCTTATACAGTTGGCGGAAGGGTTCAAAGATATGCGTTAAACCTCGGCGAAAATCAAATGGCTAAAGGAACGGATACGGCTATTCTTTATGAAGATGCTCAAAAAATTCTCAAATCTGAAAAACGTTTGTATTTAAAAAACATGCTTCTTGGCCGTCTGAAAGCTCCTATGGTTTATCAATCGGAAAAAGATATTTTAAAACTTTGCAAAACAAAAGAGGACAAAAATATTGTAAAATCAATCATTGAAAGCTTGAAAAATGATGAAGATGCAAAATCCGCATTGTTTACACTTATTAAAAAGAAACCTGAATATTTGCAAAATATAAAAACATTTATGGATAAAACTTCTGTAGACGGTCAAAATATTTACGCGAGATATATTCCGCAAATTTCAAGAGTAAATCCTGCGGTTTTGGAAAATCCTGATTTTATAAAAATTGCAAAAATTATGGATAATTACAATGAGCCTGCTTACGCTTGTTATTTAAGAGATATAGCAAAAAGTTCACCTGACAGAATAAAAATGTTTTCTGAAATTGCCGATGCGAGAATGGCTGATGGAAGGATGAAATATACAGAGCTGGCAGAATGTTTGCGCAGCAAGAATTTCGATAAATTAAAAGCACTTGCTGATATTGAAGTAAACGGAACAAATCCTTATGTATGTTTCTTGCCGGCGCTGGATAGACTTATGTCTGCAAAGGTAATTGAAAAAATTACCGAAAAAGCCGCCGCTTCTGCCAAAAACGGAGAAAATATCAGTTTAAAAATTGAACAGGCTATAGATTTTGTATCTAAGGAACTTCAAAAAAGAACCTCGAAATGACGTAACTACTCCCTCGCCCCTTGTGGGAGAGGGCTGGGGTGAGGGGTTAAATAAAAGGTGCTAGGATACTAAGACGTTAAGACGCTAAGGCGTAGGGTAGACTTTAGTCTACCAGAAAAAATGGATTGCCACGTCGCTTACGCTCTGTCTTGAATTTGCTCCAAGCTCCACAGACTCGGGCTATTAGTCCTTACGGACTTATCCGCCCTCGCTGTTCCGCTATCCGGACTCGTTTCACTCCGTCCGTTCGCAAATTCGCCTCGCAATGACGAAATATTTTTACCCTCTCTCTTTGTGAGAGGGTTGAATTTGTTAGTGAGCAGTATGCGAACTTACAAATTCGGGAGAGGGTTTTATGTATTGATTTTGACCCCTCACCCTGCCCTCTCCCACAAGGGGCGAGGGTATTTTAATAATGATACCAGCCTGCCTTCTTGACCTCTAAATAACTAAAAATACAAGATTGCAAAGACGATAATGTATTGTTTACTTTTCGCGTGTTTGTTATATAATAACTAAAAAAGGCGGGAGTCCGCATAAAAAGAAAAGTGTTAAATTTGAGGGATATGAATATGAGTAAAAAAATTGCTTTTTTGTTCCCGGGTCAAGGCGCTCAGGCCGTTGGCATGGGAAAAGATGTTTATGAAAGCTTTGAGAGCGCAAAAAATGTTTATGACAAAGCGGATAGCGTTCTGGGCAAAAGCGTTTCTTCATTGTGTTTTGAAGGGCCGGAAGATAGCTTGAAACAAACGGTTAACACTCAGCCTTGCATCGTAACAACTTCCATTGCGTTATTAGAAGCTTTGAAATCAAGTGTTGATATTAATGCAGATTACGTTGCCGGACACAGTCTGGGTGAATATTGTGCGATGTATTCAGCCGGCGTTATGGATTTGGATACAACTTTAAAAGCTATTCAAAAAAGAGCCGATTTGATGGGTGCTACAAAAGGCGGCGCTATGGCAGCGGTTTTGAATGCTCCGGAAGGCAGTGTTGAAGAGGCTTTGAAAGAGGCATCTTCTGTTGGTTATGTTGATGTCGCAAATTACAATTCTCCGGTTCAGGTTGTAATCACAGGGGATGAAAATGCCGTCAGCAAAGCGGGAGAAATTTTACTTTCAAAAGGCGCAAGAAGAGTTGTTCCGCTCGCTGTTTCAGGAGCTTTCCATTCTAAGTTTATGGAAAATGCCGGACGTGAATTTGAAGGTTTTGTTTCTTCATTAAACTTGAATAACGCATCAATTCCGGTTATTACAAACGTTGATGCGCAGGAAACCGTTGAAAGTTCTGATTTTGCAGTAAAAATGCCTAAACAGATTTATTCATCTGTTCATTGGACTCAGACTATTCAGAAAATGGTTTCAGAAGGTGTAGAAATTTTCGTTGAAATCGGTCCTGGAAAAGTTTTAGCAGGTTTGAATAAGAAAATTGCACCTGAGGCAAAAGTTTTGAATGTATATGATAAAGCGTCTTTGGATGCTACAGTTAGTGAATTAAAGGAGATGTTATGTCTGAAATAAGAAAAGTTGCGCTTGTAACAGGCGGTTCAAGAGGTATTGGAAAAGCTTGCGCTATTGAGCTTGCAAAAGCCGGATGTGATGTTGTTATTAACTATGCCGGAAATGCTGATGCGGCAAACAAAACAGTTGAAGAATTGAAAGCTCTGGGCTCAAATTCCGAGGCTTATAAATTTGACGTTTCTAATCAGGAAGAAGTTAACGAAAATATCGCAAAAATTATCGAAAAATACGGCAGAATTGATGTTCTTTTGAACAATGCCGGAATTACCTGCGACGATTTATTCATTAGAATGGATGCAGATAAATGGAACGCCGTAATTAACACAAACTTGAACAGTGTATTCTATGTTTCAAAACCGGTTGTAAAATTGATGATGAAACAGCGTTCGGGTGCTATTGTTAACACTACATCAGTTGTAGGCTTATACGGTAATCCGGGTCAGGCAAATTATTCATCCGCTAAAGCCGGACTTGTCGGATTTACAAAATCATTAGCAAAAGAACTCGGTTCAAGAGGAATTAGAGTAAACGCGGTTGCTCCGGGATTTATTGCTACCGATATGACTAAAGATTTGGGTAACACTGATGAATACATGAAAATGATTCCGCTAAAACGTATGGGCGAAGCTCAAGATATCGCAAAAGCCGTTAAATTCCTTGCGCTTGATGCCGATTACGTAACCGGTCAAGTTCTCCAAGTTGACGGCGGTTTGATTATATAATAACAATAACAAATAAAATTTGTGAAAGAGGGAATTTATTCCCTCTTTTTTAATAAATTCGTTCTTGTAAAGACAAAATCGAGGTAAAAACGCACCAAATTTTATATTTTGGTGCGAGTTTTTTATAGCCTTATTATACAATATTTTCCGGCACATTTCAAGTGGTCTTTTGTTGTTTTTTGTGGAATTTTTGAATTTTGAAAAGGTATATTTTAGTGAGTTTCAGGCCCACTCGCACCAAAATATAAAAAATGGTGCGAAAATTTAAACGTCAGTTTATGACTGGAAAGGAGACAGGATGCTAGAATATAAAATTAAGGAAGGAAGAAAT
This sequence comes from bacterium, assembly GCA_017942035.1. Lineage (GTDB taxonomy): Bacteria > Cyanobacteriota > Vampirovibrionia > Gastranaerophilales > Gastranaerophilaceae > RUG14219. Next base: position 15,993 of record JAGAVG010000040.1, read on the forward strand.
TTGAAAGAGGATAATATGATAAAAAATAGTAGTAGGGTAGACTTTAGTCTACCAGAAAAACTTGATTGCCAATTTGCCGGTCGTCGTAAAACTGCCTTCACGTTGGCCGAAGTCCTAATCACTCTCGGGATAATCGGGGTTGTAGCGGCAATGACTTTACCAACACTTATGGCACAGTATCGCAAAAATATCATAGAAGTGAGATTAAAACAGACTTATTCAATAATGAATCAAGCTTTAAGGTTTGCTGAGGTTGATTATGGAGACATGACAGATTGGGATTATCCTATTTTTGAACAACAAGGTTCTTCGGCTTATGATTGGTTTCAAAAATATTTGCAGCCTTATATAAAAACAGATACACTTTATAAAGCTTATCATTTATGGCAGGTTTGGTATCGAGGGTTTGCGGTGGAATTCATAAATGGAACTGGGCTTTCTTGCGGTATAAATACTGGAGGTTATTTTGCATGTTTGTTTTATCCGAAAGCAGGAGAAATGAAAGATGTTCGCGATTACAGCACGCAAGCTCAAAAATTAGTTCCGGGTAAAGATTATTTTGTATTTGTAATTCAGCATGAATCTCAAAATAATAAGGGATTTCAGCCATTTCCGAGTGACTCTTGTTATCAAACGACGGGTTTTAATTGGTTAAACTCACCAGGGTGTGCAAAAATTATTATCGAAAACAATTGGAAAATTCCTGATGATTACCCTGTAAAAATTTAGTTTTTGTTGTTTGAACATATTTTACCTGACAAAATTTTAAAAACTTAATCAACTTGCCACATACAAATATTTTTAATATAATGACTTGAGGGATTGTGAGGTAAAAAATGAATTTGGAAAATTTAAAAATTGTTGATAGGGAAGTTGCGGCAGAGATTGAAAAAGAATTTGACCGCCAGCAAAATAATATTGAACTTATAGCAAGCGAAAATATAACTTCGAAAGCAGTTATGGAGGCTTGCGGAAGCGTTTTAACAAACAAATATGCGGAAGGAAAACCGCACAAAAGATTTTATAATGGCTGTGAGCATATTGACGTAATCGAAGAAATTGCACAAAAAAGGGCCTGCGAACTTTTCCACATGGATCATGCAAACGTTCAGCCTCACAGTGGCGCTCAGGCAAATATGGCTGTGTTTATGTATTGTTTGAAACCGGGCGACAAGGTTCTCGGAATGGATTTATCTAACGGCGGACACCTTTCACACGGCTCGCCGGTTAATTTTTCAGGACTTTATTTTGACGTAAAAAGTTATGGCATTGATGAAAACGGAAACATTGACTACGAAAACGTTCGTCAAATGGCTCTTGAACACAAACCAAAACTCATAATTTGCGGTGCAAGCAATTATTCAAAAATAATTGATTTTAAAAAGTTCAAAGAAATTGCAGATGAAGTCGGTGCATATTTAATGGCAGATATTGCGCATATTGCAGGGCTTGTAGCGGCAGGGCTTCACCCGTCACCGGCGCCGTATGCGGATTTTGTAACCACAACTACTCATAAATCCCTCAGAGGCCCTCGCGGCGGAATTGTTATGTGCAAGGAAGAACATGCTCAAGGAATTGACAAGGCAATTTTCCCCGGAATTCAAGGAGGCCCGCTGGAGCATATTATTGCAGGTAAAGCCGTTGCTCTTCTTGAAGCGTCTAAACCGGAATTTAAAGAGTATGCCGCACAAATTATTAAAAATGCCAAAGCTCTTGCTCAAGGACTTATGGATGAAGGAATGGACATAGTCGGCGGAATGACAGAAAATCACCTTATGACACTTGATTTGAGAAGGACCGGCAAAACCGGAAAAGACATGGCGAATGTTCTGGAAAAAGTCGGAATTACCGCAAACAAAAACACCGTTCCGAATGATCCGCAAAGCCCATTTGTAACCAGCGGTATTAGATTAGGCACTCCGGCTGTTACAACAAGAGGTTTTAAGGAAGAAGATATGGTTGAAGTTGCAAAAATTATTGCATCTGCAATATTTTCGTCAGATAATGAATTGGGATTGCAAAATTTGAAAGAACGTTCACTGAAACTTTGCAAAAAATACCCGATTTACGGAGATAAATAATGTTAATCAAATTAACTCATGCACATATAATAGGCGCAATTATCGCGTATTTAATAGGCGTTTGCCTTGTTCCTTTTGTAATAAGTTTTTCTAAAAAAGAAGGACTGGTCGACCAGCCCGGAGAAAGAAAAATTCATACCGCTCCAATTTCAAGAATCGGCGGGGTTGCAATCTGGACAAGCACAATGCTTACCTTTTTAACACTTGTGTTTATGAGTTATTATCCTTATGGAAGTTTGCTTTCAGGAATATTGCTGGGCGGCTCCTTGATGTTTTTGCTCGGACTTGTCGATGATATCTACAATCTTCCTGCAAAATTCAAACTGTTTATTCAGCTTGCAATCGCAACTATCGTATATTTACTGGGTGTACAAATCGACACACTGCCGTTTTTCAGCGGAATTCATCTCGGAATATTCTCATACCCCGTAACTGTTTTGTGGATTGTAGGAATTAGTAATGCGTTCAACTTTATTGACGGCGTAGACGGTCTGGCAGGCTCAATTGTCACTATTAACGCAATAACTATCGCATTAATTTCAGTTGCAATGACACCTCCAAACCCGATAAGTGCCCTTGTAGCATTCATTTTGGCGGGCTCAATGCTTGCATTTTTGACATACAACTTTAACCCTGCAAAAATCTTTATGGGTGACAGCGGCGCATTATTTTCAGGATTTTTGCTTGCCGCGATATCAATTACGGGCGTTATGCAGCAGGCCGCAACCCTCGCAATCCTTTTGCCTTTCGTCGTTCTTGCTGTTCCGATTATGGACATAACTTATTCGTCTTTAAGAAGAATTGCTAAAGGTTCATCCCCGTTTGTTGCTGATGCTGAACACATCCACCACAAGCTTTTGCATGCCGGATTTTCACAGAAAAAAACTGTCGTAATTCTTTCTTCCGTCGCAATCATTGCGGGCGCTTTAGCGTCACTGTTTATGGGCGGAAAAACAATTATGGTTTACTTTTTATACATTGCCGCTCTCGTTGCAATTATGTTTGTTTTAAATCTTATAAAAGGGTTGACAAAAAAATAATTATGTGCTATCATGCAATGTGAATTTAATTACTCAGTTTTGTGCGTGAAGTATAGAATATTTAAGTGTAAATTCGCTCATATGATTTAAACAAGAGATTAAATCTCTTAGGTGTGTCGTATGTTTTGTATGCGTGGTACTAGTTAAGTAAAGGGTTATTAACTATGACGATAGAAGCAATACATTCAAGTAATGACAATGGTATGTTGTCTACAGTTGTAAAGGCATCATCAATAGGTGCTGGTTTAGGATATTTAGCGAAATACACTGTTCCGGTTCATGCAGATGAAAAAGATGCCAGATATCATCAGGTAATGAAAATTACACGTGTAGAATCTGCAAAAATCAAGGCTGATGCTATCGAAGACATACGTAATGTAAAAAACAAAAGTCTTGCACAAGACACATTTATCAAGATGATTGATAATAAAGAAAAAATAACTTCAGAAAATATCAACAAGAAAATCAAGAAACTCGGCGGTGAAAACTCCGTTGATGCTATTGAGTTTAAAAATATTATTTCCGGCATAAATGAATCTGCCGCAGATTTGACAAGACGCTGTAAGAGAATTTACAGCGGAATTATAAAAAAATCCAGACCGGCATCACCGTTTATTGCCGCAGGTGCACTATCAGGTTTGTTCATCGGTATTGCACATAACGTTCTAAAAACAAATACGAAAATATCCAATTAACAATTAATAAAAACACCAAATAATTTATCGTTTACCCCAAAATTACCCCAATTAGCATTGAGCGGCCAACTTGTAAATTTACAAAAGGCCGTCATTAGCTATTTGTTTAAACAGATTAATAGAAGGACAAAAACATCTCTTGATACTGAGATTCCGAAATACGGAGGTCAATCCGACGTGTGGTATAACATGAAATTTGGGTAAAAAAACGCACCAAATTTTATATTTTGGTGCGAATTTTTTATAGCCTTATTATACAATATTTTCGAGCACATTTCAAGTGGTCTTTTGTTGTTTTTTGTGAAATTTTTGAATTTTAAGAAGGTATGTTTTAGTGAGTTTCAGACCGACTCGCACCAAAATATAAATTATGGTGCATGAATTTAAAGAGTAGTTTAAGCCTGAAAGGAGGCTGAAAGTATGAATATATCAGAAGAACAGAAGGCAGGAAGGCAGGAGGGCAAGCTAGTTAACCCCTCACCCCTACCCTCTCCCACAAGGGGCGAGGGAGTAATTTCGCTCTCACAAAGAGAGAGGGTAAAAAGCAAAAACGCGTTTACTTTGGCAGAGGTCTTTTCATCACACTTTGCTGGTCATCGTAAAATCGCCTTCACTCTAGCCGAAGTTTTAATCACTCTCGGGATAATCGGGGTTGTTGCGGCGATGACATTGCCTTCTTTGGTTCAGCATTATCAAGAAAAGCAGAGGATTAATCAACTCAAGGTTTTTGCGTCAATTTTTGATCAGGCTTTAAGAAAAACTTTCTTGGAAAACGGTTATGAAGTTTCCAGTCTGGACATTCTTAACAATCTAAAAACTACAAAAATTTGCGACAGAACAAATGTAGGTTGTGCAAATAAAACATATCACCATTTAAATAGCAGATATACAGAGTCTTTTGGTCAGACTGATTATTTTTCATCCTCGTATATATACGCTTTATTAGCTAACGGGGGTGTAATAAGGATGAATCCAAGATACAATTGTTCGGACACTATCGGAACTGCATATTGTGGAGAAATTGCTGTAGATATTAATGGTGATAAAGCTCCGAATGAAACCGGCAAAGACTTATTTTATTTTTATGTCAATCCTCAAAGGTTATTACCTTTTGGTTTTGATGGTGATACAAGAACTCCATTTACAGCCTGCAATACA
>JAGAVG010000041.1 GCA_017942035.1 bacterium
TCCCTGAGCTGCCGGAGTTCCTACTCCTGTCAAGCTGCTGCGCATTGCTACGTTGTAACCGGAGATTGTACCTGTTTCTTTTCTTACTACATTCATTCTCTTATTCAACATTGAATAAATTGATGTATCATCTGCACCTGTTGTTGTTACTGTTGCATCTGCAAAGTTCCATTCATCCAATGCTACGTTCAATGTTACAGCCTGAGAAATTGCTGATAATGCTTTTTTGTACGCAGTTCTGTACTGTGCTCCGTTTGTTTGGTTCATCAATGTTGGCATTGTCATTGCGGCTACAACACCAATAATACCTAAGGTAATTAAAACTTCTGCCAAAGTAAACGCGTTTCTGCGTCCACCATCAGAGTGTGTCGAAAAAACCTCTGCTAAGGTAAATGCGTTTCTGCGTCCACCGTCAGAGTGTGTCAAAAAAACCTCTGCTAAGGTAAAACCGAATCTTTTTGTCATGTGAATTCACCTTTCTTTTTACAAATCTCTAATCGAATCTTTTTATACTCTTATAAATTATATATTCCATAAAGCTAATACTTTATAACTATATGTAAAGATATATTACTAATTCTTTAGGATTACTTTTTAATTATTTTCTTTTTGCTGTTCTGACTTAATTATGTCACAAAGTCCTTCAAGACGCTTGTATTCCAAAGCATCAATGACTTCTTTAACATTTTTTATTTTATTAAGAGCGAATCCTGTTTCTGCAATTAAGACGCAGTCATTGCAAAGCCTGTAGCCGCCTTCATATTCAACAGAACCGGCAAGAGGCTTTTCCTGCCCGCAGGCATCACATTCAAAAGTTTCAAATTCACTGTCGGGATTTTCTTCAATATCGTCAATGCGCATTTGTTCGACAACTTGTTGCATTTCTTCAACTATTTCTTCTTTAGATTTCATAAAAATTTCCTTCTATTTTGCAAGTTCAGCCATTTTTCGAACAGCTTCTCCGAGGCCCGTAAACACAGCACGTGAGATAATGCTATGCCCGATATTTAACTCATAAAGTCCATTTATTTCGTGCATTCTTTTGACATTTTCATAATTCAATCCGTGGCCGGCATTAACCTTCAATCCTAAATTTTGAGCTAATTCCGCCGCATTTTTAAGATTTTGAAATTCTTGTTCTTCTTTATCAGTGCCAAAGGCGTTAGAGTAAGTTCCCGTGTGCATTTCAATGAATTGTGCTCCGGTTTTTGAGGTGGCTTCAATCTGAGATTTTTCCGGGTCAATAAACAAACTTACGACAATTCCATTTTCAAGGAGCGGTTTTATAAATTCCGTAACTTTTTCAAGCTGTCCCGCAACGTCAAGCCCGCCTTCGGTTGTGACTTCCTGACGTTTTTCAGGAACAAGACAGATTGAATGCGGTTTAATTTCCAGTGCAATCTTTTGGATATCATCTGCCATTGCCATTTCAAGGTTTAATTTAGTTTTAATAGTCTTTATAAGAGTTCTTACATCCTCATCTTTTATATGGCGTCTGTCCTCTCTAAGATGTGTGGTAATTGAGGTTGCGCCGTTTTCTTCACAAATTTTAGCGGCTTCAACCACATCCGGTTCAACTCCGCCGCGAGCGTTACGCAATGTCGCAACATGATCTATATTTACACCTAAAAGCATTTTTTCTCCTTATTTTTTCAATTTCATCTTATTAATTTTTAAAAGTGCCGTATACGAAGGAAGAATTGTAACATCTGAATTCCCCTCTCCAGCTGCAATTTCAATCGCTTTTTTTATATCCGGTTCAATTTTTATTTTATCTTGATTAATTCCGGCATATTTTAACCGCAAAGCCATATCATTTGCCCTGATTCCTGAGGTTATGACAAGTTTTTGCGCATTTTTCAACTGTTCAAAGTCACTGTCCCAAAGCCATGATATATCTCTGCCGTCAGCATAATTATCGTTAATTGCAATCAAAATATTTGAATTTAAATCGACGGTTTTTAAAACTTCGCTTGCACCCGTCGGGTTTTTTATAAGCTGAATAATCGTGTTATGACCGTTAATTGTCCGCTTTTCGGTTCTTCCAAAAATTGATTTATAAGAATCCAGCGACTTTTGAATTTCTTCTTGATTAAGCCCGTTTTCAAAAGCAAAAGCAATCGCGCCAAGGACATTATAAGCATTATACAAGCCCACAAGACCTGCGTTAAAGCTGTATTTTATACCGTTATGTTCTATAGTAAGCTCAATTTTATTTTTGTAAATCTTTGCATCGGCACAATAATCGCAAATCGGTCGTTTAAATCCGCAAGAGCAGTAATAATGCCCCTCTTGCGCGAAAAATCTTTTTGAATACTCCAACGGTTTTCCGCAAATACAGTTGAAAACCTCTGTTGGAGAATTTGAATTTTCATAAGCGTAATCGTATTCAACGTTATTGAACCCATAAAATACAATCTTATCTCTGCCTTTAGCGAAATTTGCCACAAGCGGGTCGTCCGCGTTCAAAATCAGTGTCGCATCAGGATTTTTATCTATCGCGTTTTGAATAAATCCGGCAGTAGTTGCGAGTTCCCCATATCTGTCGAGCTGGTCGCGGAAAAGATTTGTCACAATAAGATAATCTGACTTTAAATAATCGTACAATTTGGTTAAATAAGCCTCATCAGATTCTATAACGCCATAATCAAACCGCTTGAAAGGCAAAATAGAAAGCGCAAACGCATTAGCCACTCCGGTTAACATATTTGCCCCTTTAAGGTTATGCACGACAGATTGGTTAGCACCTTCAAGCATGTGTGCGACAAGCCCTGACGTCGTGCTTTTCCCGTTAGTTCCTGTAATTGCAACGACTTTATTTTTCACATATTTGCGGCAATAAGTCAAAAATTTCGGACAGATTTTCAAAACAACCATTCCGATAAACGATGTACCTGAAGACTTATTCAGGATTTTTATTGCAATATAAATAAGTCTTGAAATTATTAATGATATGTAAAATCTAATTTTCCCCATAATAAATAGTCCTTTGGACGTATTTCATAATCCATTATAATGTATTATACTCTTTAAGTATAATACAAAAGTAAGAAATTGAGAAATGTTTTTATATATCGCAATAGTTTTTATAGCAGAGTTGATAATCGCGGGAACAATAGTTTTCCACATTATTAAGCTTGACAAAAAAGTTACAGAATTAAATAATACCGTGATAGAACAGATGCCGGCAATCAAAACGGCAATGAAAGACATTTCATCTTCGGTAGACAAAACAGCCAAAACCGTTGCGGAAGGTATCGGTTTTATAAAAAGAAAACAGTGCGAATTCCCTGTAAAAGCACTTCAACATATCCTTACTTTTGCAGTGTTTCTTTTTGGCCGCGGAAGATACAAAAAAGCTGCCGCAATATTAGAACTGGTATCCGCAATTGCGCTCCAGATAAGGAAATGCAGTTTCTAACTTGTAATTTATAAAAAAATATGTTATACTAAGTTTGTTATAGTTATTAAAAGAGGTATCATTATGAGTGACAATAAATCTTTCGCCTTCGGAATGGGTCTGATTGCCGGAGTTATAGGCGGAATTGCCGCAGGAGTCTTGTTTGCACCGAAACCCGGTGAAGAAACAAGAAAAGTTTTGAAAGATGCAGCTTGCGAATTTTACGAAAAAAATTCTCCGGCAATAAATGATGCAAAAAAACAGGCTATGGAATCTGTTGATCTTGTACGTTACAAGTTGGAAAGACAATTCCGCAAGATTAATAATATGGTAAAATCAAAAAAATTACTTAAAGCAAAAGAGCTTGAGGCACAAAACGGCGACTACAATTATTAAAAATAAGGATTAAAAAGAATGGATATTTCACAAATCGCACTAAATCAAGGTCAGGCTTTTTTAGCATGGGCAACAGGTATAATGATACTTGTTGTCGGAATTTTTCTGACCAGATTACTCATAGATTTGTCAACACTTGCGAAAAATCTAAACGAGACATCTGTTATGGTTAATACAGAACTCAAACCGACAATTGAAGAAGTTAAAAAAACTCTTGAATCGGTAAATTCAATAATCCAAAATACTAATAACGGTGTCGACAATTTCAAGAATATTGTGGAAAAAACTTTCGGCCGAACCAAAGCCGTTACAGAAAGTATATTTGGCGGTTTGATAAAAGGGTTTATCACAACATATAAAATATTTTCAAAAAAATAGCCGAATGCGGGGATGCCAATCCTCAATAAATAGATAATACTAATTGAAACAGAAAAGGAGTCATTATTATGTCAGGAACTAAATTTTTAGCAGGTTTTATTGTTGGCGGCGCAATTGGAGCACTTGCCGGTATATTGCTAGCTCCAAAATCAGGGGCTGAAACCAGAGCAATGATTGCAGATTCAGCAAAAGATATTGCAAAACGCGCAGATGAAACCGTAAAAGAAATACAAGAAAAAGCAGATGATGTCGTTTCAGATATGCAAAGAAAAGGTGAAGAAATAAAAGAAAAACTTCAAAACCTTATTAAACAACAAAAAGACGGCGCAGAAGCTTAATAAAAAAATAACGAATACATATAAAGAGACTTTCATCAGAAAGCCTCTTTTTTAATGAAAAAATTAACAAAAAAACGCACCAAATTTTATATTTTGATGCGAGTTTTTTATAGCCTTATTATACAATATTTTCAGACACATTTCAAGTGGTCTTTTGCCATTTTTTGATGATTTTTTGAAATTTAAGAAGATATGTTTTAGTGAGTTTCAGGCCTATTCGCATCAAAATATAAATTATGGTGCGAAAATTTAAACGTCAGTTTATGGCTGGAAAGGAGACAGGATGCTAAAATATGAAATTATGAAAGGAAGAAATTTGAGAGCGGATAATATGACAGAAGAACAGAATGCAAAAGGGCAAGAAGGCAGGCGAGTTACGTCATTAAATACCCTCGCCCCTTGTGGGAGCGAAATTGCGGACGGACGGAGTAAAACGAGTCCGGATAGCGAGCAGATTGAGCCTTCTGTTGCGGAGCAACTTTGGCGAAACTCTGCGAGCTTGGAGCAATTTCAAGACAGAGGGCAGGGTGAGGGGTTAAAGTTATTACATAATACCCTCTCCCGAATTTGTAAGTTCGCATACTGCTCACTAACAAATTCAACCCTCTCACAAAGAGAGAGGGTATGTCGTAAAGCCGCATTTACCTTGGCAGAGGTTCTAATCACCCTAGGGATAATCGGGGTTGTTGCGGCGATGACCATGCCGGCGTTGATTACTAAGTATCAGAAAAAAGTCACCAGTCAAAAATTAAAGAAATTCTACACTGTTATGTCACAGGCCATTAAGCTTTCTGAGGTCGAAAACGGCCCTTATCCCGATTGGGCACCGGTGACAGATGGAGGAAATTTACCGGTAGAAGAGCTTATAACATGGTACAACACATATTTAGACAAATACATAGTTTCAATTGATAAACGCAAGCCTGATTCTTCACATTACCAAGTTGCGTTTAAAGATGGCTCCGGAATGAATTTTTATGTTAATGATCATGATAAATGTATATATATTTTTTACTGTACAGATTACAAGCATTGCGACAGTGAAAGTTATAACGGAAGAACTACTTTCCTTTTCAAAATTACAGTAGATCCCAATGGTAAACATTTTGGACCAAGTTATCGCTCGGAACTATACACACGCGAACGCTTATTAAACGACTGTAAACATCCTCAAACAAATAATGATGACAAGCGCCATGCTTGTTCCGGTCTTTTACAATATGACGGATGGGAGTTTAAAGACGATTATCCTTGGAATGCGGAAATTAACTAAGATTTTAAGGCAATTTTATATCTTCACGACTTTTACCAAAGTCAAAATGCCAGTATTCCTTATTTTTCTTAACGTTATTACCATATCGCATTCCGAGCTTACTTTCTGCGTATTCGCCTATTTCATAATAAACTTCCATTGGCGCTTTTTTACCGTTTTTATCCCAAAAGTGCAAGTCCACAGCATCCCCGATTACGTGGTGGGAATTCTCAACCTTTGCAGCATAAGGATTTGTGGCAAGAAGTCTCTTTTGCTCTGCGACAGAACGTTTTGCGGTTCTAATCTCGACCGTATAACCGATTTTTTTCGCGTATTCGATAATATTTAAAACAGCTTTTTGCGTTCTTTCATCCAAATTTTCAATATCGGCAGATTCACCTTTGCCATTTTTACCAATTTTGGCATTTTTCTTTATTTGAGCGCAGTAATCAACACTTTCTTCTGCTTTTACACCGCTAAATTTTGAAGTAAAATCTTGAAACGGAAACTGAAATTCAAACTTAAAAGGTTTTGCATTAGCTCCAAAAAGAATTGAATCACAAGGATTATTCTTTATTGGTGCGTATTTTCTATACAAAAAATCGCTATAACCATTGTTTATCGTTAATGACATAAAATATCCCCCGTACATATATAAAGTAATTAACGGAAGAATTATTTACAAAATTATTAATGCCTTTTACAATTATTTACAAAGAAAAGAAGTAATCACCTTTAGTAAGATGATTACCTCAGTATGATAAACAAATCTAGTATTTGAGCATAGAAACGATATTATCCGTTTCTTTTTCAAGTTTAGCACGACCGTTCAAGTCTTGAAGTTCAATTAAAAATCCTATACCCACAAGATTTGCACCGGTCTTTTTAACAAGCTTACAAGCAGCCTCAGCAGTTCCGCCTGTCGCCAGCAAGTCATCAATAATCAAGACATTATCACCTTCACCAAACGCATCTTTATGAACCTCTATAGTATCTGTGCCGTATTCAAGGTCATAGCTCTGAGAATAAGTTTCTGCCGGAAGTTTTTTAGGCTTTCTAACCGGAACAAATCCGGCATTCATTTTATATGCCATTGGCATTCCAAAAATAAATCCACGGCTTTCAATCCCTGCAATATAATCAATTTTCACATCTTTGAACTGTTCACAAAGATAATCAATAATCGTTTTCATTGTCTCAGCGTCTTTTATTGCCGTTGTAATGTCTCTGAATACAATTCCTTGTTTCGGAAAATCTTTTACGTCCCTTATTTTTTCTTTTACATTAATAATTGTTTGTTCCATTTATATTTCTCCATTCTATCTATTCTTTAAAATTTCTTTAATCTTTGCCCTTGCAATCTTTAAGTTTTCTTCGGCCTTATCTTTTGCAATTTTAATATTTTCTTCTGTTTTAGCCTTCACGAGCTTTAAATTTTCTTTTGCTTTTATAAGCGCATGTTCAGACTGAACCATGCCGTGAGTAGTTTTACCCCAGTTCATATCTTTTTTTACAAACAAAATTTTTGCGCCGATAAAAAGAACAAGCGGAAACCACAGAAACAGCAGATAAACCGATGTAATCGCAGCCTGAATAAAAGCTTCCGTTCTTGACATATTATCATAACGTCTCAGTGAATATCTTGCGCCGATAAAAAATCCGAACCCGATAATCATACCCATAATTATTGAGGAGAACATAATATGCGGGTTTGCATCTTTTACAATAAGCTTATAAGTTACAATAAAAAGTTCAATCAAAAACCATGCCGGCATAATAAACTGCGAAATATAAGCCGTCATATCAAGACTTGCTCTCAATGACATTTTTTTAGAAGTCAAAACATCTCCGCAATATTCCAAATAACGGCGGATTGTTCCTTCCAGCCATCTTCTGCGCTGCCTGAAAAGCGGGAAAAGATAAATTACACCCTCTTCATACACAACAGTATCCGGACAAAATCTGATATCCCAGCCTTTTATATGAAGTCTTGTTGACATGTCTAAATCATCAGTGATTGTGTAATTATTCCAGCCGCCAATATCTTCCAGCGCCTCTCTTTTGATAAGTTCACCGTTGCCGCGGAGTTCAACTGCACCTTTCACCGCATCACGTCCGACCTGAAAATGAGTATCCATGGTCATTTCATTATTTTGGCATTTAGTCAAAATATTTGCATCTTTGTTTCTAATAACTTTTCTGGCCTGAACCGCACCAACATCTTTAGGTTCAAGTGCAGGTATTAAATTTGATAAGAAATCCGGCGCAACTGTCGCATCGGCATCAAAAACAAGAATCGCCTCACCTTTTGCAATTTTTAAAGCATCATTTAAAACGGCGGATTTTCCGGGAAACGCATCTTGAGGTCTTATAAAAGCTTTAACTTTAGGATGTTTTTCCTCTAAATTTTTAACAACCTGAGCGGTATTATCCGTGCTTCTGTCGTCAATTACAATAACTTCAAAATTTTCATAATCCATCGCCAGAATGTTTTCAACAGTATCTGAAATAACAGTCTCTTCATTGTGAGCCGGAATCATAACAGTTACAAACGGTTTGTAATCCTTATTAATCACCGGCGGATTTTTTTGAAGTTTTCTATTTTTCAGTTTGTATGCTACATTCAACGCAAATGCGTACAATGCCATTACGCCGACAAGAATTGCAAGCCCCCATTCAGTGTAAGACTGAAAAACATACACAAATGCTGTTAAAAATATTATTATAAAAAATAGTAAAACTCTTTCCTTCATGACTATCCTTTTCCTAAAATACCCTATAATATTCTAACAAAAAAACATATATTTTTACGCTTATTTCGTCAAAATTCTTACTTTTCTAAACATTTATACTCCAAATAGATGTTTTTTAAGCAAAAAATATGTTAACAATCCTTAAAATACTTGCATTTTAAATAGAATGCGTTATACTGAAAAAGTACAAAATAAAGAAGGAGTTTTATCATGAACAAAGAAGAATTGGTACAAGAAATTTCAAAAAAAGCTAACGTAACTCAAAAAGAAGCTGCTGAAGTTTTGGGCGCTTTGATGGAAACTATTCAAAAAACAGTTTCTAAAGGTAAAAAAGTTACTCTAGTTGGTTTCGGAACTTTCGAAGCTAGAAAAAGAGCTGCTAGAATAGGTAGAAACCCTCAAACTGGTAAAGAATTGAAAATCCCTGCTAGAACAGTTCCTGCATTCTCAGCTGGTAAAAAATTCAAAACTGTTGTTAACGGAAAATAGTTTTTTGAATTGATATTTTTATTAGGCGGCCAATGACAAAGTCATTGGCCGTTTTTTGTTGGTTTTAATTTTATTGTATAACGGATTTAAGATTTCCATTTTCATCTGCCGTAAAGTCATATTGGGCTTCCAAAAATCCGGCAACATTATCTTTAATTTTAATCTGACCGCCGGTTAGCTTACCGTTATCATCATAATACATTTCCTGAATAAACCTGTCCGTTTGGTATACAACTTTTTTCTTATCTTCACCCATTTCAGCAGTTCCACCACCCGGATAAACAGTTACAACACCGCCATCACTTGATTCATATATCGTTGGTGCACCTTTATGAAAAGATGTATTAGAACGTGAATATCCAGAATTTTCAATATTTTCACGCTCCGGCATTTTACCAAGCCCGATCGGACTTTTTCCGAGTAAATATTTTACGGCATTTGTTGGCCTCATAAGTTGTGCAGCTTCCATATTTTCAGCTGTAACTCTTTTGCAATTTCCGCCTGCTTGATTAATTTTGCCATTTAATAAACTTCTTTTTTCAATTTTGCCTCCATCATCAAACGCTTTAAATTGAGATACAATTTCTCTAACGTTAGTGTTGTCACCGTTAATTTTCATAGGGTAATCCTCCTTTTTATACTCTCGAATGCACATCATTCACATATTTATAAAAAAAATTCGGCCAAAAAGATTGCCCTCGCCCCGCCCCATCCTATCCTATCCTATCCTATGAGGCATTATATCTGGGTTTTAGCCATTTTGAAATTCGTTTTTACATTTCTTTACATTTAAATAAGTGTGCGATATATTACATCTTATAATTATCTTTCACCATAACAATGGGATAAAATTACTTTCCGTTAATAAAGTCGTGCCAGTAGTCTTTACCCTCTTCGTGAGGATGTTTATTTGACAATGCAAAATTGGAACACGCCACTTGTTCTTGATTGGCATATGGCACTTCATACACACAATAATCCTCGATTACACTCGGCACTCCATTAACATTAATAGCACGAACATAATCATTATTCTTATGCTCTTGTCCCAGCGGTATCACGTATCCGTCAACCGTAAAATTAAACACAAAAAAGTCAACTCCAAATTTATTTGGTAATTTTTCTCCATTTATATCAATACAGATTTTTGGACCGTTATAACCGCTTTTAGGATTATCGTCCATTCCTATCAGTCTTCCTTTGCCATCCCAAATCCAACCGCCTGTATCACAAATTACATTTCTATATGCAGATTTTCCATTCATAGTATAAAATGTATAAGGCGTACCTTTCGTATTTCCATTTTCATCCACACTATCATACCCCCTGCTATCTGACTTTAAAACATTATTAAATTCCTTTGAAAACGCTTTTAATACGACAAAACGTGGTTGCTCTACCGCAAATTCACTTAGTGAAACAAAATTGTTGTGAAAATAAAAGTTTCTTGATGCCGTATTTAATTCTGCATAAGCCTGCTTGAACTGATTTTGCAAAACTAATGCTCTGTAATTTTTAACCAACGCCGGCAGTGTCATCGCCGCCACAATACCGATTATCCCGAGAGTAATTAGAACTTCTGCCAAAGTAAACGCGGGTTTCGTCATTGCGAGCGAAGCGCGGCAATCCCGTTTTTCCGGTAGACTAAAGTCTACCCTACTATTTACTCTATTTTGACCCCTCACCCTAACCCTCTCCCACAAGGGGCGAGGGGATTGTAACATGTAACCCTGAACGTCGGATTGACCTCCGTGTTTCAGGGTCTCAGTATCAAGAGATTCCGAAACAAGTTCGGAATGACATGTTTCTCGTTTGTCTTCATTTATCATACTTTTATCCTCCGTATTTTATTAAATTATCCTTTAAATTCATGCACCATAATTTATATTTTGGTGCGAGCCGGTCTGAAACTCACTAAAACATACCTTCTTAAAATTCAAAAAATCATCAAAAAATGACAGAGGCCCACTTGAAAAGTGTCTGAAAATATTGTATAATAAGGCTATAAAAAACTCGCACCAAAATATAAAATTTGGTGCGTTTTTGCATAAATTTATGATTAAATTTTTAACAAGATTGCCACGCTTCGCTCGCAATGACATAACCAAAAAGAGCCGGTTTCCCGGCTCTTTTTTTGAAATTCGTAATGATATATTAACGTTTTGAGAATTGGAAACGTTTTCTTGCACGTTTTCTACCGTATTTTTTACGTTCTTTAACGCGCGGATCACGTGTTAACAAACCTTCCAAACGAAGTACGTTTCTGTTTTCTTCAGAAAGTTTTACCAATGCTCTTGAAATACCGTGTCTGATTGCGCCACATTGTGCTACGACACCGCCACCTACAGCTTTTACTCTAACGTCAAATCTTTCTTGATTTTCTGTTAATACTAAAGGTCTGTAAACAAGCATTTCAATTGCCGGTCTATTTCCGATATAATTTCTTAAAGTTTTTCCATTAACGAAAATTCTTCCTTTACCTTTTACCAATTTTACAACTGCGATAGAAGTCTTTCTACGACCTGTTGCCATAATTTCTTTATCAGCCATTATTTAGCCTCCTTTTCTAATGCAATAGGTTTTTGAGCAGCATGCGGATGCTCAGCTCCTGCATAAACTTTCAATTTTGTAAACTGTTCTGCACCTAAAGTGTTGTGCGGAAGCATTCCTTTTACGGCTTTTTCAATAACAAGTCTTGAATCTTTTTCCATTAATTCTTTGAAACTTGCAGATTTCAAACCGCCCGGAAAACCGGTATGGTGATAATAAATTTTATCTGTTTCTTTGTTTCCTGAAACTCTAACTTTATCAGAATTGATTACGATTACGAAATCACCTGTATCAACGTTTGGAGTGTATTCAGGTTTATTTTTACCTCTAAGGATATTAGCAACGCGGGTTGCCAATCTTCCGAGGATTTCTCCTTCGGCATCGATTACATACCATTTGCGTTCAACTTCCAGAGGTTTTGCTGAATAAGTTTTCATGCTTTTTTCTCCATTATATTTTTTAGTATTCTACTTTCATTAATGTAAGCCCGTAAGGACTCACGCACATTCCTGCGCATCTCCGGTCTTTTGCCTCCAGAACTTCTTTCATATATTCAGATGTTCTGTTGTGACCTTCAATCTCAAGCAAGGTTCCGACAATCGTTCTCACCATATTGTAAAGGAATCTGTTTCCTGCAATATCAATAACAACTCTATCACCGCACTTTTGACATTGCGCTGATTTTATAAAACAGACTGTGCCCGGGTTAAGCGTTCCGGAACTTTTAAACGAAGTAAAATCATGTTCCCCAATTAAATAATCCAATGATTTTTGCATTCTATCTAAATCAATTTCATACTTAACCCTCATCAAATCCCCATCATAAGCATCTTTATATTTACGATTAACAAATTCGTATCTATAATAACGCATTTTGGCTGATTTTTGAGCGTGGAAGCTACTATCAACTTCTTTAAAATCACAAATAGAAATGTCACAAGGCAAAATCTCATTCAAGTGGTAAACAAAATCAGAAGCAACAATCATTTGTTCACAATCGAAATGAACAACCTGCCCTTTTGAATTGACACCTTTATCTGTTCTTCCGGAAAATACTGTTTTATACTGCCGGATATATTCATCGGCGGGTTTCCCGCCTATCAATGTACTAATTGCTTTTTCAAGTTCACTTTGTATCGTCGGATTTTCTCTTAAGCGGCCGTTTTCAAACTGGATTTGGCTGCCCGAGTAATTTTTGCCGATATAATGAACCTGAAAGGCATACCGCATGGAATTATACCAATTGGATTAATGCCATTTCAGAAGCATCACCGCGGCGCGGAGGCAATCTGAAGATTCTTGTATAACCACCGTTACGATCTGAATATTTTTTACCAATGATTACGAATAACTTTCTCAAAACAGTTTGAGGAGTTAATTTTTTATCAGCTACCGGTGCATCAAAAACTTCGCCGGTTGTCATATCCATATATTTTCCGGTTTCTTTGTTATATATATGTCTTGCAACCTGACGGATTGAGTGAAGGTCGCCTTTTTTAGATTTGGTGATCAAAGCTTCTACAAAAGGTTTTAAAGCTTTTGCACGAGCCATAGTAGTTTTGATTTCACCGTGAACAAAAAGTTCAGTAGCCAGTGAGCGCAAAAGAGCATCTCTCTGATCTTTTGCCTTTCCCAGCGTATGTTTTTTGCACATATGTCTCATTTTTCTTTATCCTTTACTTTTTTATTTATCTGTTAAATTTATTATTAGCCAATTTCTTCTTCATCTAATTCTGGGTTTGGAGCTAAATCCAATCCGAAGTAATGCAATCTTTCGATTACTTCATCAGATGATTTTTTACCGAAGTTTTTAATGTTCAACAAGTCATGTTCTGACTTCTTCAACAATTCTGACATTGAATTTATACTTGCTCTTTTCAAGCAGTTATAAGCTCTTACGGACAATTCCAATTCTTCAATTGTCATTGTCGGAGCAGCAGCTTCATCTTCTTCTGTTTCACTAACTGTTTGAACAGAAGCAACTGCCGGCTGGCCTGTAATTGCTGCGATTTGCATAAAGTGGTCAATCAAAAGATTTGAAGCTTGACTTAATGCATTTACAACATCTACAGATCCGTTAGACCAGATTTCAAGAGTCAACTTATCAAAGTCAATAGAATCACCAACACGTGTGTTTTCTACATTGTAGCTAACACGTTTGATTGGCATAAATGTTGCATCAATCGGCAACACATCAATAGAAACCCCTTTAGAATCTCTAGGTACGTCGTTAGCAACATAACCTTTTCCGGTTTCTACAATAATATCAGCGTGGAATGAGCCTCCATCAGCAACTGTACAAATTAACCAATCAGGGTTAACAACTTTTACCCCTGCAGGAAGCTGGATATCACTTGCTAATACAGCGCCCGGACGGTCAACATCTATTCTTAAATGCTGAGGTTCTTTTGAATCAGTTTTTACAACTAATCCTTTCATATTCAACATTACGTCAATAACATCTTCCAATACGCCTGGAATTGCGGTGTATTCGTGAGTAATACCTTCAATTCTTGTTGATGTAACTGCTGTACCTTCAAGGCTTGATAACAATACTCTTCTCAATGAGTTTCCGATTGTTGTACCAAATCCTTTCGCCAAAGGTTCAATTACAAACTTCCCGTATTGAGAACCGTCTGAACTTGTTGTTGTATCAACATTTTTAATTTTTAATTCCATTTTTTATTCTCCTAGTTAATTATTACTTGGTTAATTTACTACTTAGAGTAGAACTCAATTACTAATTGTTCTTTGATTTCCGGATCAAGTTCTTCTCTTTCAGGAATTCTGTCGAAAGTAATTTTCAACGCTGTTTTATCGATAGTCATCCAAGCTGGTGCACAAGCCATATCAATCATTTCAAGAACAGAGTTCAAGAAAGACTGGCTCTTTGATTTGATTGTAATTACATCGCCTGCTTTTACCAAGTAAGATGGAATATCAACTTTTTTGTCGTTAACCAAAACATGTCCGTGGTTAACAATTTGTCTTGATTGTTTTCTTGTAATACCGAAACCTGCTCTGTATAGAACGTTATCAAGTCTTGATTCCAACAATTGAAGAAGGATTGTACCTGTAACGCCTTTTCTTCTTGCAGCTTCTTTGTAGTATTTAGCAAACTGTTTTTCGCTTACTATATATGTGAATCTGATTTTTTGTTTTTCATTTAAGTGAATTGCATATTCAGAAGGTTTTTTTCTATCAGCACCATGCTGACCTGACGCAGTTTGACGCATAGAAGATGTTAATTTTCTATTTGACAAATCTTTAACTTTCTTGTTTCTGAATAATTTGTTATTTGGTCCTGTATACCTTGCCATTTTCTAATTTCTCCTTTTCTAATTATCGGGGCATCTATGGTTTGCGATATTGGCATTTACGCAAGCCCCCGTTCCACCTTTAATATACCTAAGGTAAAACGCTATTATACACGTCTTTTCTTAGGTGGTCTGCAACCGTTGTGAGGGATAGGAGTAACATCTTTAATCAATGTAATTTCCAATCCTGCAGCTTGAATAGCTCTGATTGCAGTTTCTCTGCCTGATCCAGGTCCTTTGATGTAAACTTCAACTTTTTTCATACCTTGATCGATAGATTTTTTAGCTACCATTTCAGCAGCAGATTGAGCAGCAAAAGGTGTTCCTTTTCTTGCACCTTTAAATCCGCTAGCACCGGCTGTTGCCCAGGCAATAGCATTACCCTGAGTGTCTGTAGAAGTTACGATTGTATTGTTGAAAGTTGACTGAATATGTACAATCCCTTGCAATACATTCTTCTTTTCTTTTTTCTTAGTTTTTTGTGGTCTTGCCATTTTTCTATTTCCTTATATTTTTATAACTTTATTTACTACTTATATTTTTAGGTTTAACTAAGCTGTCTTTTTCTTAGTAATTGCCAAACCTTTTTTACCACGGCGAGTTCTTGCATTAGTTTTTGTTCTTTGTCCTCTGCAAGGAAGGTTGCGTTTGTGTCTCATACCTCTGTAAGAACCGATTTCTTGGAGACGTTTGATGTTCAAAGAAACTTCTCTTCTCAAATCACCTTCGATGTGGTAATTTGCAAGTTCATTTCTTAACAATTTAATATCTTCATCTGTCAAATCGTCAGTTCTCAAATCCGGTGAAATCTTTGTTGCTTCAAGAATTTTAGCACTTCTTGTAGGTCCGATTCCGTAAATGTATGTTAACGCTACGATAATTCTTTTGTTACGAGGTAAATCCACCCCTGATAGTCTTGCCATTTTCTATTCTCCTTTTCTTGGCTTTCGTGCGGGCTGACGATGTCAATATTTTCTGCCATCCGCATCTTGTTGTTAGATTTTTTTGTTTAAGAGGCTTAAATACTTCCTCTCCACCTGCCGATTTTGTGCGCAAGTTCCACATTCTGTTTTCACTGATAGTACTGATTTATTGCTTCACGCTGCACATCCATTCGCTCAATTTTATTTCATAAAATTTCCGCTCATTTAGTTCCGCGGTCCTTCGAGTTCGTTCGCTTGCGCTCACTCCACTCTACGCAAAAATTAGCCTTGTCTTTGTTTGTGCTTAGGGTTTTCGCAAATTACGGCAACTCTGCCTTTTCTTTTAATAACTTTGCATTTGTCGCACATAGGTTTTACTGATGATCTAGTTTTCATTTTTCGTTCCTTTATATTAATTATTTTCGTGAGATTTCAACTATTTTAATCTGAAGGTAATTCTTCCTCTTGTCAAATCGTAAGGTGTCATTTCGACTTTTACCTTATCACCCGGAAGAATTCTGATAAAATTCTTTCTGATTTTTCCGGAAATATGCGCCAAAATTTCATGGTCATTTTCCAGTTTTACTCTGAACATTGCATTAGGCATTGATTCAACAATCGTACCTTCTAATTCTATTACGTCTTTTGCCATTGTATTCCTTTTCTTTCGGCTGTTTGCAAACTGCAGCTTTTTGGCATGGCCAAATTAGGCACAATTCGCCTTCTCTTTTACAATAATACTTGCAAAATATTTCAATGCAAGCAGTTTAAATAGGTATTTTAATGGATTTTAATAACTATTTACAATAATGTTTTTTTAATAATGGCACACTTTCAATCAGCATAGGCAACAGAAAAACTCAATGAAACAGTATCTTTCCATTAAGTTTGTAAATTTTTCTTAACATGTTTAAATATTTTATTTTTAATAAAACAGCATCATTTTTTTCGTTAAGCATAACGTCTGGAAAATTGTCCTTATTTATTTACCAAGGATAATCATCCTTAATTTCCCAGCCGTCATATTGAATAAGCGTTGTGCAGTAACCTTTTCGACCGCCAGTAGTGCAACTTTCCAATAGCCATTCTCTAGTTCCATCCCAATGCGCATTTGGTGCCGAACCTTTAGTATAGAACCCGAATGTTTTTTTACCATCAGAAAGACCTTCCGAACTTTCAACCCTGCCGCTATCTGCTAATTGCTTGCAATCTTTGTAATACGGACAAAATATTAAATATGTATAGGCAGAACCCTCAGACTGACCGGTTGTCCTGTAAAAATAAAAGCCCGAACCGTTTTGCATTGCACCGGTAATTCCAAATTGTGATTTTTCAACCTTAATTGTTCTAATGTATTTACCAAAAGTTTCGTTATAAAAATCAAATGCAGAGTCCGGATCTTTTGCAACTAACGTACCGAAAAAGGAATCTGTTCCCTGTTCATCTGCTGCCAACTTTCGAGCTTGCTGCCAAATAGACGAAAACTGCTTAACCCTTGTCGCAACGACTTTTTTCTGATGCTTCGTAATCAATGCCGGCAAAGTCATCGCCGCCACAATCCCAATAATTCCGATGGTGATTAAAACCTCGGCCAAAGTGAAGGCAGTTTTACGACGACCGGCAAATTGGCAATCAAGTTTTTCTGGTAGACTAAAGTCTACCCTACTACTACTATTTTTTATCATATTATCCTCTTTCAATTTTTTGCCCTCCATAATTTCATATTTTAGCATCCTGTCTCCTTTCCAGCCATAAACTGACGTTTAAATTTTCGCACCATAATTTATATTTTGATGCGA
>JAGAVG010000042.1 GCA_017942035.1 bacterium
ACACCTTCGGTATCAGATGCCATAACTTTTCTGTTCTTGCCATCTTTCGCAATCATTTGAACATGGGTACAAATTGTACCCCAGTTGGAATTTAGTTCTGGGTCTCGTTTCCTCATTTTCTTGATATATTGTTTAACATCATTGGACCCTGTCAACACAAAAACAATATCCTCAACAGAAAAATACCATTTCTCCTGTTCTTTATCCCAACTGGTTCTAACTTTGTAATCTTCGAACAACTTTATTGAAGTCTTTTTATCTTTTTCATTCAGTGACATATATAACTCCTTTCTTCAATAGTATCATAAAAAATTTTTATAATTCGACATTAAGATCCTGGGCAAGTTTCCAAATATATTGTCCCATTGTGAGCGATACATACAAATATTTATCCAAACCCTCACATTGGTTATATCTGACTGAATCATAAAATACCGAGTTCAAATTTACCATCTTCTTTAGCGTAATTTTAACGTCTTCTAACTGTTTTTGTTCCCTATCTATCATAATCTTTTCCTTTATACAATCACTGATTTTAATAATTTAATGACTTGAAATTTTTAAAAAGTGAGTTATAATATAAGAGGAGGACACGGATGCGCTAACATCCGCTTTGAAAGTCCCCTTATTTAATGGTTGAAAGCACTATGATTATTATTAATAATATGATTAGTGCTTTTTCGCTTGCTGCGAAAACCATATTTATCACCCCCTTTCTCTTTATCGGTTCAACAAATTTTCAGTCCGTGCCGAAAAGATATGGAAAATGATGTTAAGGAGACTTCGTCCTCAAATTTATAATATCAATTTACTTTTTAAATGTCAATAAAAAACGGAAAAATTATTAATAATTTATTAGCTGGTAGACTTAAGTCTGACCTACATACTAACCACATGCTATTTGTGTTCAATTTTATACCTCCCAAATTATGATATTTTATGCATACATCATGCACTATATATAAATATAACATCCATTCATCATGAATGTAATAAGTTAACATTACAGGTATATTTTGAAAAAACAATTAACAACAAACGGCAATTCATGGCATTTATATATAAAGAAACCCATAGCTCAACTTATGGGTATTACACCGGATGAATATACGGTTATTATTAATGTAGAAAATAAAACCTTATATGTTAGAAAAATTAAAAACAATGAACTTGAACAAGTGAAAGATTTAATGCATAAAAAATTATTAAAAAGGGGCTCTGGTTATGGCCTAAGCATACAAGTTGCACTTTTGGAACTACTCGAAATTAACCCTGAAAAAGATATGGTTGAATTTGAAATAAACGGCCAAACTTTAACTATTAAAAAAGCTGAATAAAGTTTGTAAGTTTATATAGTGCAATTTATTGCACCGCAAAAACTAAAAATTTTGGAGAAAACTTTATAAATTATAATTTACATGCTTTCTAATTTTTTTAATACATTATTCAATACATTAATTATGTCAATTTCGTTACCTTGAACTTTTAAAAATTCAGTTTCCATCATCTTTTCAAAGTAATCGTTATCAATATTTTTGCCTGTCTTTTGTTCAAATTTTTCTATAGCTGAAACAATACGTCTGCTTACACGGCTCATTACAGTACTTTCGGCTAAATATTTTGAATTAAGTCCTAAACTCTTTCCAATAGATGCTTGTATATCATAAGCACTTGCCTCAATAGGATTACCAAAATAATTTACTTGGGTTAATAAGTCATTGTTAAATAAACCAGGAAGCTTGTATTCTTTGTATGCTTTTGTATATCTTTTAACTTCTGCAGGTGATAAAACTTTTGCGTTCTGAATAGCTTTATTCCAAAATTCAGTATTAAAAAATGTTTCTGCATTAATTTGTGGATGTTTTGCTGACATCATTTTTTTGAAATTTTCAATACCCATAGATTTGCATAAATTTGCAAATAATTGAAAATGGTCTAATTCATGGCGAGCTGCAGAAGAAGCTAATAAATTACTGCCTTTAAATTTTGGTGAAACAAGCAGTTTACCGCTAATTGGTTCAAATGCCATTCCGTAGTTTTGAAAGGCGATTTCCGCTTCGGTTGCATATCTTGCTTCAACCAATTCAGGATTAAATCCCATTTCTTTCAAAAATATATTTTTACTTTGTTCTGTAACTTCTAATGTAGACCCTTTTAAATTCTTGATTTGATTTACAACTTCTTGATTTTGATATGGTTGGATGTTTTCTTTCTTTAATTGTTCTTTTAGAGATTTTGATGATATTTTCTTGCTTGATATTTCTTTTGAAAATTTTTCAAGTTCTTGTTCTCTTAAGGCTTTTTCCTTTTCTGCTATGTCGGCTAATCTGCGTTCTTCTGCAATTCTCTTCTGTATTCTTGGAGAATATTTATCTAATTCACCTTTATATTTTGCACGAATATCTTTTATCTGTTTGGCAATATCAGACCGCAATGCTTTTTCATATTCTTGTACTTTACTTAGAGGACAGCTCAACTTTACGTCATTAATTTCTGCAGTTTGAGTTTCTATTTCTTTTAACAATTTTGCGCGATGTGTTTTTGAACTAACTAAATGATCTTTTGCCCATCCTAGCTCATCTTTTAAATTTCCATATAATATTTCGGGAGTTACTTCTTTGGATAATTTATTACATTTACCCAATTTTGCCATTGCTTCATCTGTTTTACCTTCATCCCAGAGTTTCATCTGTTCTTCTTCAAGTTTTCGTAACTTTTTATCATGTAAACCAAACTCAGATTTATCAAAATTATCAAATTTTTTCTGCAGCTGTTCTATTTCTTTTTCAGTTTCTTGTATTCCTGTATCGTTTTTTTTAAGTTTTTGTTTTGTTGTTTTTAAATTTTCAGTTGCTTGTTTTAAATATTGCTGCAATTGTGACTTATATTCCGAAACTTCTTTTAGTTTAGGGTTTGCTTTTACTTCTTCAATTTCTTTTTGCATTTGTTCTCGTATTTCATTTTTTCTTTTTTTGAAATATTCTCTGCGTGAAACCAATTCATGCTGGCGATGCATTTTCTCCTTTAACATGTTTTCACGTTGTTCAGGAGTGAATGTTCTTCTGCCGCTAACAAACTCTTTTATTTCTTTATCAAATTTACCCTGATATTCAGTAAAATGTTTTGCAGTTGGAAGTTCAACATCATCCCATCTTGCAAAACCTTTTTGTTTTAGCCAATTAGAAAAATTATTTGTTTCCGTATATTCAAAATTTACAGTATCACCATAGCGTGATGTCAAATGGAAATTGCCGTCTTTGCATGTAGACCCTGATGT
Source organism: bacterium (assembly GCA_017942035.1). GTDB lineage: Bacteria > Cyanobacteriota > Vampirovibrionia > Gastranaerophilales > Gastranaerophilaceae > RUG14219. The sequence continues at coordinate 3,278 of JAGAVG010000042.1, forward strand.
AGCAGATCCGTTAAATGCTCTGCTACCATCATATTTAAAATTAATACTTGCATTTTGTGTATCTTGGTATAGTTTAACTCTCATTTGTAAAATAGGTTTTTTACCATAAGTTTTATCTATTCCCATTGCTCCTTTTGCAACAACATTTTTACCATCTAAAACTTGAAAACCTGTTACAGATGAGCCCTTATAACCTTTAACGCCATATTTTACCGTTAAGTTTTCAGGATTTACTGTTTGTACATATCTTTGAAAATCGCAAGGCATTTTCTCAAAAAATTTGATAGCTTCTTTACCTTGCAATTCCATACCTTTTTGAACAACATTACCTTTTGTTGCGGTACGTGCGACCTGTAAAAATGTAGACTTTTCTGAAATAGCCTTAACAAGACCCGTAACTAATTCAACTTTTCCCATAAAATATCCTCTATATTTCCCCTGTATATTTATATAAAGTATTTTTTGTTTAGAAAATTGCTATTGGAAAATTTAATTTTACAAATTGTAAAGTTAAAATTTTTAATAATTTCAAAGGACTTGAAATTTCTAAAAAATAAGTTATAATAAAAGAAGAGGACGCGGATGCGTCAACATCCGCTTTAAAAGTCCCCTTATTTGTGTTTTAGAACTAGTATTATTAATAATATTAATACTAGTTCTTCTGTTGTTACACAGAAATCCACAGTATCACCTCCTTTCTCTTTACCGGTTTAACAAATTTCAAGTTCGTGCCGAAGAGATATGGAAAAATGATATTAAGAAGACTTTGTCCTCAAATTTATAATATCAATTTGTTTTCAAAATGTCAATAAAACGGAAGAATTATTAAATATACTGAAGGGGTTGAAATTTAAAAAAAATGAGTTATAATAAAAAAGAGGACGCGGATGCGCTAACATCCGCTTTGAAAGTCCCCTATTTGGTTTTTAGCGCTATGACTATCAATAAGATAAGCATTAGCGCTTTTTCAGTTATACTGAAAACCATTTTATCACCTCCCTTCTCTTTACCGGTTTAACAAATTTCAAGTTCGTGCCGAAAAGATATGGAAAAATGATATCAAGGAGACTTTGTCCTCAAAATTATAATAATAGATTAAAATTCAAAATAAATCATACAAATTCAGGAATTATTATTTAATCTTCGTTAAGACTCAAAACTGCCATAAAAGCTTCTTGCGGAACTTCTACCCTACCTACAGATTTCATACGTTTTTTACCTTTTTTCTGTTTTTCGAGAAGTTTGCGTTTACGCGAAATATCGCCGCCGTAGCACTTATCAAGAACGTCTTTTCTCATAGCTTTGATGTTCGTTCTTGCAATAACCCTTCCGCCCACAGCGGCCTGAACAGGAACTTCAAACAGCTGACGCGGGATAATTTCTTTTAATTTTGACGTGAGTTTTTGACCGATATGGAAGGCGCTGTCTTCATGGCAAATTACGGAAAGCGCGTCCACAACCTCACCGGCAAGCATTACATCAAGTTTTACAAGTTTAGAACGTTTGTAATCCTTAAATTCGTAATCCATACTTGCATAACCTTTTGTACGCGATTTTAGCTGGTCATAAAAGTCTGTAATAACTTCACTCAGCGGGATTTCATATTCCAGATTAACCCTTGTTTTGTCAAGATAAGACATGTTGATAAAAATTCCGCGTTTTTCCTGCGAAAGCTCCATTAAAGTTCCGACATAATCGTTCGGGGTGATAATCTGAACTTTAACATACGGCTCTTCAATATAATCCCTAAGCTGTGCCGGCGGAAGATTTGCAGGATTGTCAATCTCAACCATCTCGCCGTTTGTCTTGTAAACCTTGTAAATTACGGAAGGCGCTGTTGTGACAAGCGAAAGGTTGTATTCCCTCTCTAACCTTTCCTGTGCTATTTCCATGTGAAGCATTCCCAAAAATCCGCAGCGGAAGCCAAAACCTAAAGCTGACGAGGTTTCCGGCTCAAAAGTTATACTGCTGTCGTTGAGTTTTAACTTTTCAAGCGCTTCTTTTAAATCCGCATAATCCTCGTTATCTACCGGATACATGCCGGAAAATACCATCGGCAAAGCCTCTTTGTAACCCGGAAGCGGTTCTTTTGCAGGGTTTTCAACAGTTGTAATTGTATCCCCGACAAATCGTGTTAATTCTTTTATACTTCCGGCAAAATATCCAACATCGCCGCATTTAAGCTCTGTCACCGGATGCCTGTTAGGGGTTTGATAACCCAGTTCGACAACGTCATATTCCTTACCGGAGGCCATAAATTTAATCTTATCCCCGACTTTGATTGACCCATCTACAATCTTGAAATGGCAAACTGTTCCGAGATAAGGGTCATAAGCACTATCAAAAACAAGTGCTCTCAGGGGTTTTTCAGAAGTATCCTCAGGCGGCGGAATAAGTTCAACAATACTTTCGAGAACTTCTTCAATTCCGATACCGGCCTTTGCACTTACCGGAATTGCCAAAGATGCATCAATTCCCAAATCTTCTTCAATTTCAGCCCGAACCCTTTCCACATCAGCAGATGGAAGGTCGATTTTATTTATAACAGGAATAATTTCCAAATCCTGCTCAGCGGCAAGATAAACATTCGCAAGCGTTTGCGCTTCAACTCCCTGAGTAGAGTCCACAATCAAAAGCGCTCCTTCACAAGCCGCAAGGGATCTTGAAACTTCGTAAGAAAAATCCACATGACCTGGAGTGTCGATTAAATTAAGAATATAAGTTTTGCCATCTTTAGCGGTATAATTCATTCTTGCGGAATTCAGTTTGATAGTAATCCCGCGTTCGCGCTCAATATCCATAGAATCCATAATCTGATTCTGCATGTCGCGCTGGGCAACAGTTTCTGTGAACTCGAGCAATCTATCTGCCAGAGTTGATTTTCCATGGTCAATGTGTGCTATAATACAAAAATTTCTTACGTTTTCTCTATACTTCATAATTTTAATTATATAGTTAAAAAGCTTTTTGTAAAGCGGGGGTAAGTAAATAAAAGGCACTAAGATACATAAGACGTTAGGACGCTAAGGAGTTACGCAATAATATGTCATTCCGAACTTGTTTCGGAATCTCATAATACAGAGACCCTGAAACAAGTTCAGGGTGACAAACCCCTCACCCGAATTTGTAAGTTCGCACTCTGCTCACTAACAAATTCACCCTCTCCCTCAAGGGGCGAGGGAATTTTAATAACGATACCAGCCTGCCTTCTTGCCCTCCGACCTTCTACTTACCCCCCCCGCTTTACAAAAAGCTTTTTAACTGATAAAATACAGCAGATAAGGAGGTTATATGAGAAAGATTTTGTTACTGTTATCACTATTTTTGACAACTTCACTTTTGGCGAATGCATACGAAGGGATTTACGAAAACTCACAGGTAATATATAATCCGACAACAAAACATTTTTCCACAAAAGGAGATGCTCCGAGCAGAATTGTTTTAACAAAGAAAACCTCCTCCGGCACCGGAAGTTACTCCGAATATTACGCCCCGAACGGAAAGCTCGTTCTTATGACAGGCGGAAATTTTGAATTTATAGATGACGGCCGGCTTATTTCTGTTCATAATGCCGAGTTAAAATTTTTCAAAATAGTATTTGAAGATGGGGAATACAAAGAAATTGAGCTTGATGAAAACGAAGTTCAAAAGCTCTTTCCGGATACAAAAATAATTAAAATTTCGGATTTCATTGATAATAAATACACTTTACACAAAACTTTTTTAAAAAAGAAAAAAATTCTTATCTTAAACGATACCAATCAGAATTTTTATAAATACAACTGGAATTTTAAATCTTATACAGACAAAGAAATCACCGGACGTTTGACAGTAAGATACCCGATAACACTTAAATTCTCACATTTTAACGACAATTCTAAAGATTTTCCGGAGTTAAAAATATACGTTAAATATTAAAATTCAAAAAAAAACTCTTGCCATAACCTTTGATATGTTATAATATAAAAAGAAGAGGAAATTATGGCTAAGTATACAATAACAGTGTGCATGGGAAGTTCATGTTTTGCAAGAGGAAACGACACAAATTTGGCGTTTCTGGAAGATTATATCAAAGAAAACAATCTTGATGCCGAGATTGAGCTTGCCGGAACTCGCTGTGAAGGAAAGTGTGCATCAGGCCCTAATATCTCGATTAATGGTATTGAATATAATAATGTTAGTGTTGAAAATTTAGAAGAAATATTGAAAAGTTTAGAAGTTTAAGGCTAAAAATTAAAAATTTTATACCTGAAACTATAAAAAAGGAGAAAAATGAATAATCTGTATCCGGTCTATACTTTAACAAATGAATGTCATGACTGCTATCGCTGCGTAAGAGAATGTCCGGTTAAGGCAATCAGAATTGAAAACGGTCACGCGTCTGTCATTCCGGAAAAATGTATCGCCTGCGGGTCTTGCGTAAAAGCCTGCCCGAGCAACGCAAAAAGGGTTAGGACAGATATTGACAAGGCTAAAAACCTTATAAGAGCGCAAAAAGATGTTTATGTTTCTCTTGCTCCATCTTGGAGAGCCGTTTTTGAAGTTTCTGCGATGAAAATGATTGCACTTTTGAAAAAATTAGGATTTAAAGATATTTCTGAAACTGCAATCGGCGCTCAAGAGGTTTCTATAAAAACCGCTGAAATGCTTAATAACTCTGAAAAAGGGCTTTATATTTCAAGCGCCTGCCCTGTTATAGTTGACTTTGTAAGGATGTACCATCCTGAATTTACTAAATATATCACTCCACTTGGCTCGCCTGCTATGACACATGCCAAAATGCTTAAAGAAACTTATGGTGACGACATTGCGATTGTGTTTATCGGGCCTTGTATCGGGAAGAAAAACGAGGTTACATACTCCGGACTTTTTGATGTCGCTTTGACTTTTGAAGAATTGAGAATGTGGTTTAAGGACGAAATTTTAGACTTTTCTCAAGTAGAAAAAGATGAGAAAAATCAGTTTGTACCGTATTCGGCACACGAAGGGGCGCTTTACCCGATTGACGGCGGAATGAACGAAACTATCCGCAAAATAGGGATTAAACCTGAAGTTCAGCTTTTAGATGTATGCGGTCTGAAATCTTTCGAGAAAGCTATTTTGAACCTTGACGCTGAAAAGCTTGACAGAACAATTTTTGTCGAAGCTCTGGCTTGTGAAAGCGGATGCGTTTCCGGCCCTTGTATTTCCAGCGAAAAGTCCGGAATTAAAATGATTTCAGATATTTTATACAAGGTTAAAAAGCGTGATGAAATTCCGCAAAAAGCTCAGGTTGTCGTTGATTACAACATCAAAAACGGCAAAATCGTTGACAAAGATTTTCCGATAGAAGATATTTTGAAAACTCTTAAAAAAATCGGCAAACACTCGGTTGATGATGAGCTTAACTGCGGTGGATGCGGTTATGCAACCTGTCGAGACTTGGCAAAAGCACTCCTAAACGGGGAGGCCGAAAGTTCGATGTGCGTGTCTTATATGAGAAAAATTGCAATGCGAAAGGCTGCCGCAATGCTTAGGTGCATGCCATCAGCTATCGTAATGGTCGATAACGATATGAATATACTTGAAGCCAACGACGCCTTTATGAGAATGTTTTCGGGCGAAATGTACGAAATTTTCAAGGCAAGACCTGATGGAATGACCGGAGCCGCAATAGATAGAATTGTCGACTTTGCGGACATTTTCAGGACAATTCTTAACACCGGAAAAGACTTGCACAAAGAGCGTTATGCCTCAAAAGACCGCCTGTATGACATAAACGCTTTTACGATAGAAGAAAACGAGATTGTGGGCGCCGTAATCACGGATGTTACTCAGACAGAAACAAACAGAGAAAAAATATCTCAAAAAGCTCATGAGGTTATCTCAAAAAATATTTCGATTGTTCAGGAAATCGCCTGTCTTTTAGGGGAACACATGGTAGAAACGGAAACGCTTTTGAGTTCTATTGCAGAAGATTATGAGAAGGAGGAAGAATGAGTCTTTAAGTTGCTAGGACGATAGGACGTTAAGTTCATTTCGTTAAATTGTAATTGAAAATTTGTCCAAAACTTCTTTCGTAAAGAACTTATCGTCTTAATGTCTTATAGTCTTAACGTCTTTTATCAAAATTATGTTTATAGATATAGCTTGCAGTCAGACAAAAAAATATAACCAAAACGCTTATGGTGACTATTTTGTATCAAAAAGATACCCTGAAGAAGCGCGTCTTATTGCAGTGCTTTCAGACGGTTTGGGGAGCGGAATTAAGGCAAATATTTTATCATGTATGACTGCAACAATGCTTTTAAGATTCATTGAAAACGACCAGATACCTATCAGAAAAGCCGCTGAAATTATTATGAATTCTCTGCCGGTTTGCAAAGTCAGAAGGATAAGCTATTCAACGTTTTCGGCTATAGATTGCAATGACGACGGAAGCGCAAAAATCGTGGAAGAAGGAAATCCGGATTTTGTGTGGATTAGAGACAACGAAGTTATTCAGCCTGAGTATGAAACAATTCAATCAAAAACTTTTAAAAATAGACGGCTTAAGGTTTACAAAATCAACCTCCAACTCGGCGATAGACTGATATTTTGCTCCGATGGAGTGACCCAATGCGGTCTGGGCGGCGGAAGATTAAAATTAGGACTTAGAAGAGAAGGTTTGATTGTACTTCTTCAGGATAAAATCAAAGAAAACCCGACGATTTCAAGCTCCGAACTTTCGCAATATATAATTAATCAGGCAAAAAATATTGAAACCGACAGACTTCCAAAAGACGATATTTCAGCCTGCGTGCTGTATTTCAGAGAACCCCGCGAAAGTCTTGTGTTTACCGGTCCGCCTTACCATCAGGAAAAAGATAAACAATATGCTGAAATGTTTGCGAATTTTAAAGGCAAAAAGGCCATCGCCGGAGGTACAACGGCCAACTTAATCTCCAGAGAATTAAACCGCCCGATAACAATGGATACAACGATTAGTATCGGCAAACTCCCGTCCTGCTCGTTTATGGAGGGGGTCGATCTTGTGACAGAAGGAATTTTGACCTTAACAAAAACTTTAGAATACTTAGAAAACGGTGAACAGGATATTGACAACGCGGCAGGTAAACTGGTAAAATTCTTATTAGACAGCGACTGCATAAGTTTTATGGTCGGTGCAAAGCTTAATCAGGCTCATTACGATCCGGCTTTGCCGATTGAAATAGAAATAAGAAAAAATGTTATTAAAAAAATAGCAAAAGTTCTTCAAGACAAATATTTTAAGAAAGTAAATGTACAGTATATGTAGCTGAGGGCATCCTCAAGTAAGGAAGGTAAAAATGGATAAGAAAATTAGTGTTAAAGTATGTTTGGGAACAACTTGTTTTGTAATGGGCTCTTCAAATCTTCAAGAACTCATTGATACAGTACCTAAAAAATACGGAGATAAAGTTGAAGTATCAGGCGTTCCTTGTTTAGGATTGTGCTCTATTGACTGGGAATTTTCAAAAGCTCCTTACGTAAAAGTTGATGATGAAGTTATCAAAGAAGCTACAGTCGAAAAAGTTCTCTCTGCAATTGATGCAAAATTGAAATAATATAATAAAAAGGTTGGGCTGTATGCCCAACTTTTTTTTTGTGTAATTATAAACAAAAAACGCACCAAACTTTATATTTTGATGCGAGTTTTTTATAGCCTTATTATACAATATTTTTAGACACTTTTCAAGTGGTGTTTTGTTGTTTTTTGATGATTTTTTGAATTTTAAGAAGGTATTTTTTAGGGAGTTTCAGGCCTATTCGCATCAAAATATAAAAAATGGTGCGAAAATTTAAACGCCAGTTTATGGCTGGAACGGAGACAGGATGTTAAAATATCAAATTATGAAAGGAAGAAATTTGAAGGAGGATATTATGATAAAAAATAGTAGTAGGGTAGACTTTAGTCTACCAGAAAAACGGGATTGCCAATTTGCCGGTCGTAGTAAAGCCGCGTTTACATTAGCGGAAGTTTTAATCACTCTCGGGATTATCGGGGTTGTTGCGGCAATGACATTGCCGGCATTGGTTCAAAAGTATCAAAAAACTGTTTATGTAAATTCTTTAAAAGAAGGATATACTATTCTTAATAATGGTTTTCGTATGATGATGGCAAAAGAAGGTGTAGATCTGTTTGAAGATACCGAGCTTTTCCAAGTTGTTAAAGAAAGTGGCACCGATACAGATAATGTTGCTACTGAAAAAGCTGCAGTAAAGGTTCTGGAAAAATATTTTCAAAAAATAAATCTCGTTTCTAGGGCCGATTTAATTGGTAAAAGTTCATGTGCAGATCTTGTTGGAAAAGGTCCGCGTTTTTGGAACTTGGGTAATAAAAAAACGTGTTCAGGAAATTATAATATGAACTATAAATTACCCAATGGTATGACAATGGGATTATACATATACAGTCCTTCCTGCTATTCTTTTCCTGTTTCAAGTTCTGAAATATTAGCTGCAGGAGGGAAAACGACAGCACTGTGTGGAATGATAGATCTTGATATTAATGGGGAACGAAATCCAAATCAATGGGGACTTGATGGATATCGTTTTTGGATCACACAAAATGGAATGGTTGTACCACATTGGGGCAAGGAGTACTTAATTGCGAAGGGAGTTGCCTCTGCAAACATTGCTGAAAAAATAATAGAAGGTTGTAATCCAAAATTGTCAACCAGTACCGGTTATAGCTGTGCAGCAAGAATAATGGAACTAGATAATTTTCAAATGAAATATTAATAAGTATTAATATATATTAAGAAAATTCTAAAAAACAGCAAAATTTTTTGTTTTGCTGTTTTTGTTATCTCAATTGAAAGGAGCAAAAATGAAATTATTTGGTGGTGCGAGATACGCAAGTGTAAGGCTAAAAAACGGTGCAACAGCAAAATTAGCTCACGGCAATGATTACGTAAAATACCTTGAAATGCGAAAAGGTAAAATTGAAGTCCAGCGTGAATTGTTCGGAACTCCTGCTGAGGTTGACAATGAAACAGCTTATTTGCTTGAAAACATCGTTAAAAACGCAGCTGACCCGGTTGATGATACTAAAATTCTTTACGATAGCTGTAATTGTATTTTAGACATTATGGGTTAACTACTTAATAAAATGTAATAAAGCTTTACAATTTGTTAAATATCTGATAGTATAAGAAACGTGATAATAGTATAGTGTCTGCTGAGATGCAGATAATGGAGTTAGTATGACATCTAAAGAACTGGATTTTGAAGAATTATTGAAACAATATGATTATAAGTTTCAAAAAGGTGACCTTGTAAAAGGTATTGTTTGCGGTTACGACGGGCAGGGCGTAATGGTTGATATTGGTGCTAAAACAATAGCTGTCGTTCCGGAACGTGAAGTTGCCGATAATGTTGAAAACATTGAAAAGAAACTTGAAAAAGGCGTAGAATATGAATTTTTAATTATTAGAGAAGAAGATGAGGATGGAAAATTTCTTCTTTCCCGTAAAAAAGTTGATCAGGCTTACGCTTGGCAAGAACTTGAAAAGGCAAAAGCTGCTGATGAAACAATTCTTGGAACAATTGCCGGAATTGTTAAAGGCGGAATTCTTGTTGAAATTTCCGGTGTCAGAGGATTTGTACCTTCATCTCAATTAAAAGTTAAAGAAACTGAGCTTGAAGTCGGCGGAAAAATTGAGTTGAAAATTTTAACACTTGACGCTCAGCAAAGCAATTTCATTCTTTCTAACAAAAAAGTTTACGAAGATAGCGCAATAGAAGCAAGAAAAAATGTGTTCTCACAAATTGAACCGGGACAGATTGTCAAAGGTGATGTTGTAAGAATTACAGATTTCGGTGCATTTATTGATCTCGGTGGTATTGACGGACTTCTTCCGCTTTCACAGTTATCTTGGAGATGGATTGACCATCCGACAGATATTTTGAATGTCGGAGACAAAATTGATGTTGAAGTTATTGCCGTTGATCATGATAAACAACGCGTTTCATTGAGCTTAAAAAATCTTGAACCTGATCCTTGGATTGAGGCTGAAAAGCAAATCAAAGAGGGTGATGAAGTTGAAGGAACAATCACACGTATCAAACATTTCGGTGCATTTGTAGAGGTATTCCCGGGAGTTGAAGCATTACTGCCGCACTCTGAAGTTACTGAGCTCCAAAATAAAAATGATTGTATCCTTAAGGTCGGAGATAAAATTCAAACTTATATTCTGAAATTTAATCCAGCTGACAAGAGAATTGCACTGACTGCTGATAAACCAAGCAATACAGAAGCAGAATAAATATAAAAATGTATTTTTAAAAACTCCGAAAAATAAAAATTTTCGGAGTTTTTTATATGTTTTTTAAAATTTTATTGAAACAATAGCAAAAAAAATTTTTTTATGTTTTTCTAATTAATGTAGAATAATAAGGGAAAAGAAATGAATATTAAAACTAGTTTGGCAGTTATGTCTTTATCGTTGTTACCTTTAAAAACAACAGCTCAAAAAAGCAGCAAAGCTATTAAACCCCAAGTAGTAGAACATTTGGTCAATGATACAACTTCAAACCTAATATCTTATAAGGATTTTATTTATCCGGATTGTTACTATATTAATGCAGATACAATAAAATTAGCTCAAAATATTTTAAAATCAGGGAAAAATAAAGTTTGGTCAAAACCTGCAGATTTTATAAAACCGGATTTTTTGATGGCCCGAAAACAAGTAAAAACTGCGAATAAAACGACATTAGTTTACGATAATTTCGGAAATGTAAAAGATATTTTCAGTAAAAATGGTCTTAAAATAAGAACAATAACAAGAGATCCATCCGGTAATTTAAGTGAATACATGAATATTTCTTATAAGAAGGGCAAAAAAATTGCTGAAGATATTTATAATGAAAAAGGCCAGTTAGTTGAATCACATAAATTTCACGGTAATGGCACTGCAACATTGAAAAATTTTGATGATAAAGGAAATGTTCAATTTGAAGCTTTGTATAAAACAGAATTTTATGAAGGTGAGGAGATTATACCTGTTGAGTATAATTATTCATTTGATATAACCCCTGATTTTTAAATAATTTCCTAAAGTTTTAAATTAATAAATAAAAAAGACGTACTAAATTTTATATCTTAGTTCGTCTTTTATTCTGTATAGTATTATATCAAAGCTTTTTTACGAAATATAGATATTTACATATTTTTTTTTAATTTTATAATTAATCTATGAGTTTTTTAAATATAAAAAAAGACAATTTACCCACAATATGGCTTAATACTGCGCATTTCGTGAACGATATATATACAGGAATGTTAAATCCGATAATGCCTTTTATTTCTGTAAAACTCGGGATTTCTATGGCTGTTGCAACAATAGTTTTAAGCATGTCGCATATTTGCGCATCATTATTACAGCCGATTTTCGGGTTTTTTGCCGATAATATTTTGAAAAGAGTTTTTATTTTCTGGGGGCTTTTAATGACCTCAATATTTATATCGTTTGCGCCGGCAGTACATAACATAGGCTTATTAATCTTATTTATAATACTGGGAAGTTTAGGGTCAAGTCTTTTTCACCCGCAGGCTCTGGGATTTTCGGTAAGATTTGCCGTTGTTGATGCCGGTCGTAACATGGGAATGTTTATCGGACTTGGAACTTTGGGATATTCTTTAGGGCCGATTATTTCAGCCGCAATCACTCAGTTTTCCGGATTGGAAAAAATGCCTTTTATGTGTGTTTTGGGCGTCATTTTGGCTCTTTGTATGTTTAAATTTGTTCCGAAAATCAGCGCGCTTCCAACAGAAAAAACTCATAAAAAATTCCTTCAAGCTTTTAAAGATATTTTGAAAAATAACAGATTAAGACTTTTGATTGTAATTTCTATTCTAAAAAGTCTCGTTACAACCTCAAGTTCAATTCTTTTGCCGTTTTTATGGAAAGATATGGGCAAAACGCCTTTTTACATTGGAGTTGTCCTTTTTGCATTTACTTTCACGGGCGGCATCGGCTCGCTTATCAGCCGAACATTTGAGGAAAAAATCGGCACTGATAAAATATTTTATTTCTCAATGATATCAACATTGCCGCTTATGATAATTTTTGCTTTAACATACAAAACCATGCCGGTGGTTTCGCTCGCTGCATATATTACAATGGGGCTTATAACAATGATGGCAACACCTGTCACAATGGTTTTGGCGCAAAGCGTTTTGCCTGAATACAAAAGCATTATCGGCGGATTTATCAATGGATTTTCATGGGGCGTGGTTGCAATAATTATGACGGTTGTCGGATTTGCCGCTCAGGCAAAAGGAATCATTCCGGTACTTTTATGCATAACCCTGATTCCTGCTGTAACTTCTGTTCCGATAGTTAAAAGACTTTTTGCTAAAGAAACGTTTTAGTTAACTTTTAACCAGTCAGAAAATATTTCAAGAGCTTTCTGTGTTGTTTTATAATCGCCTGTATAGCCCATTCTAAGGTGGTTTTCAACCTCCATAACTTCACCCGGTAAAAACATTACACCTGTTTCGTTTTGTAATTTCAAACATAAGTCTTTTGAAGGTAAATTCATATCGTATTTTAAAAATGCAGTAGTTCCGGCCTTCGGTTTTACATAAGTAATTCCGGGCTCAGAATTTACCCAATCATCAAGCATTTCAAGATGTTTTTTGCATATTGAAAGGTTATTTTTTATTATACGGTCTTTGTTTTCTAACGCAATAGAAGCCAAATAATCGTTAATTCTTCCGACGCAAATTACATGATAATCCCTTTGAACATTAATTTTCCGAATAACCTCATAAGGTGCAGCAATCCAGCCTAGCCGCAAACCCGGAAGCGAAAAAGTTTTCGAAAGACTTCCTGTTGATATCCCTTTTTCATAAATATCAAAAATAGACCTTGAAAAAGGATTACCGTGATGTGAAAGTCCTCTATACACTTCGTCGCATAAAATATAAGCATCATTTTTTCTGGCAATTTCAACTATTGCATCCAGAATTTCATCATCAATCAGTGCCCCTGTGGGATTGTTGGGATTATTAAGGCAAATCATTTTTGTGCGTTTTGTCACAGAATTTTCAAGCTCATTCAAATCTATTTGCCATCCATTTTCTTCTTTTAGAAAAATCTTTTTAACCTTTGCATTTATTGATTCCGGAATAGAATAATGCTGTTCGTAAACCGGAAGAACGCTTACTATTTCATCCCCTGATTCAATCAATGTTAAATATGCAAGAGAATTTGCACCGATAGCCCCATGAGCGATAGAAATATTCTGATATTCAGCGGTTTCATACAATGACGCAATATTATTTCTCAATTTCAAACTTCCGTAAACTTCGCCATATCCCAGTTCAATATCCAGTATTTGAGCTAAAATTTTTTCAAAATCGTCAGTCATTTTGATTAAATCTTCAACCGATAAAATTCCGACACAAGTCCCTGAAAGATTATATTTGCAATCCTTTTCGTAATTGTTAATCCAGGTTTCTACGCCAAATTCTTTTATTTTCATAATTTATAACTCATAATTTCACATTAGCAAAATTTTGTATTTATTAAAGCTTTTGTTTGTTCGCGGATTTGTTCATCAATTTCAAAAATCTCGTCTATATCCGGATTTTTAACCACATTGTGAGAATTGAAAACTTGTGATGTTATTTCGTAAATATCAAAAAGTTTTATTTCCCCTCTCAAGAACGCAAAAACAGCCTCTTCATTTGCCGCATTAAGACAAACCGTTGCGGAACCGCCGATTTTGCCGGCTTTGTATGCAAGTTTAAGGAACGGAAATTTTTCAAAATCAGGTTTTTCAAAGTCGAGCCGTGCGATTTCAGAAAAACTGAAACTTTTTGATTTTATGCCCTCAAACCTTTCCGGATAAGAAATCGCATACTGTATCGGAATATGCATACTCGGAACTCCAAGCTGTGCGATTACACTGCCGTCTTTGTATTCAATCGCAGAATGTACAATGCTTTGCGGATGAACAACAACTTTTATATCATCGTAATCCATGTTAAAAAGATGATGCGCCTCAATTACTTCAAGTCCCTTATTCATCAATGTCGCGCTGTCAACGGTGATTTTTCGGCCCATATTCCAGCGTGGATGTTTAAGAGTTTCTTCAACTGTGGCATTTTTCATATCGTCAATTGTTTTATGTAAAAAAGGCCCGCCGCTTGCCGTAATAATAAGCTTTTCGACCTGATTAATATCTTTTATGCACTGATGAATTGCACAATGTTCGCTATCAACCGGAACGATTTTTACGCCTGCATCTTTTGCTTTTTTCATCACGATATCGCCTGCCATAACAAGGGTTTCTTTGTTTGCAAGTGCAATATCTATACCGTTTTCGATAGCTTTAAGGGTTGGTCTGAGCCCGATTTTACCTGATACAGCAACAAGAATAATGTCATTTTCTTTGTTTGAACAAATTTCATCAAGTCCTTGAGGGCCATAAAGAACTTGTGCTCCTGAAATGTTTATTTTTTCAGCACCGTTTTTTCCGACACAGACATATTTTGGCTTGAATTTTTCAGCCTGCTGCTTTAAAAGTTCAACATTACTCCCGCCCGCAAGCGCTATTATTTCAAATTTATCTTCCAGTTTTTCAAGCACTTCAAGCGCTTGAGTTCCGATTGATCCTGTCGATCCGATTATACTTATTTTTCTCTTCTTACTTTCCATATTTTAATTCTATCATAAACAAGTTTTATTATTGCTATTGATTTACTTTGAAAAATATGCTAAAATTTATCCTAAAGAGAGAAGTAAAAGGATTTAATTTATGAGAAATATTGTTGTTTATACAAGCAAAAATGAGTCATTGCTGGCTGATGTTCTGGCAAAGATTGATGATACAAACGTAAGAGTAGAAAGTGCCGAAAACCTTAAGGATTATGAACTTCTTAACCCTTCATTGATTGTAGTAGAAGATGTTCCGAATATTAAAGATGTTCTTATGGTTACAAAATTCAAAGCTCCGGTGCTTTTTATCGGAAATGTTTTTAAAGGTGCAACAGTCAGAGCCGTAACATTTGATTTTATTAAAGAACCGGTTGATAACCTTGAGCTTACTGTTCGTGCAACAGCTCTTTTAAAATACAAAGATTTGAGAGACAAGTTGAAAGTTGTCTCTACCACTGATGAATTAACAGGACTTCATAACAGAAAATATCTTCATGAACGTCTTGAACAGGAAATTTCGCGTTCAAAACGTTACGGCGACAAGTTGTCCTGCCTGCTTTTTGACCTTGACTATTTCAAGGTTGTAAATGATATTTACGGCTATGACTGGGGCGATGTATTATTGAAATCTATCGCTGAAAAGTTAAAACAAATTATCAGGAAAGAAGATATTTTGACCCGCTACGGCGACGAAGAATTTTTGGTTATTTTGCCGAATACCTCAGAAGCTAACGCATTTTTGTTCGCGGAAAGATTTAGAAGAGATATTGAAAAAATGGAATTTATTCCGGCCGGAGAAGAAGAAAGACATCCGGTTACAATTTCCGGCGGAATTTCAACTTATCCTTGCCTTGAAAACACCGAAGAGGATGCCAATACAATTATCAGATATGCCGAACATGCGCTGTATAATGCCAAAAAACGCGGCAAAAATAAGATAATTCAATTCTCTCAGTTGAATTTGGGTGAATAGTGTTATAAAAGGCATTAAGATACTGAGACGATAAGATGTTACGTAATAACTGTCATCCTGAATGTCGGATTGACCTCCGTGTTTCAGCATCTCATGAAATACAAACCCTCTCCCGAATTTGTAAGTTCGCATACAGCTCACTAACAAATTCAACCCTCTCACAATGAGAGAGGGTAAGTAGTAGGGTAGACTTTAGTCTACCGGAAAAGTAAATATGATGAAAACGGATATGTTATTTCTATAAATAATTATTTTTTTATTAAGGTAATTTACATTTTTGGCTTTTCCGTGATAATATAATAAAAGCTTAATATTATTAGGGATGAGGAAAATTTTATGATAAGTTTCTTACTAAAACTTTTGGGCGATCCAAATGAGAAAAAAGTTAAAAGTATAATGGGAATTATTGACCATATAAACGCCCTTGAAGAACAATTTGCATCAATGACAGATGACGAGTTGAGAGCAAAAACGGCAGAATTCAAGGAAATTCTTGCTAAACGCCCAACGTCAAGTGATGTAAAAACAGATAGAAAGTTAGAAAAAGAAACTCTTGATAAAATTCTTCCGGAAGCCTTTGCTACAGTACGTGAGGCAGGAAAAAGAGTTTTGAACATGCGCCACTTTGATGTTCAGTTAATCGGCGGATATTTTCTTCATAACGGCCATATCGCCGAGATGAGAACAGGTGAAGGTAAAACTCTTGTTGCGACTTTGCCGGCATATTTGAATGCTTTAACAGGCAAAGGTGTTCACGTTATCACGGTTAACGATTATCTTGCAAAACGTGACAGCGAATGGATGGGAAAAATTTATAAGTTTTTGGGGCTTACGGTAGGTGTAATCCTTTCCGGCGGAAGAACTGCAGATGATTTTGCCGCTAAAAAAGCCGCTTATGACTGCGATATCACTTACGGTACTAATAACGAATTCGGGTTTGACTATTTGAGAGACAATATGGCATCAAATAAAGATGCGCTTGTTCAGCGTCCTTTTAACTATGCCATAATCGACGAAGTTGACAGTATTTTGATTGACGAAGCCAGAACCCCTTTGATTATCAGCGGCCGAGTTGAAAAATCGGCTCAAACTTACACAATGATGGCACAAATTGCCCCACAATTGAAAAAAGATGTTGACTATACAGTCGATGAAAAAAATAAAAACGTAATCTTGACGGAAGAAGGTATTGATAGAGCGCAGGAATTAATCGGCGTGAAGGATTTGTTTGACATTTCAACCCAATACGCTCATCACCTTTTGCAAGCTTTAAAAGCTAAAGAATTATTCATAAAGGATACAGATTACGTTGTTCGCAACAATGAAGTTATGATTGTTGATGAATTTACAGGACGTTTGATGGAGGGCAGACGCTGGTCTGACGGACTTCATCAGGCTGTTGAGGCAAAAGAAGGAGTTCCTATTCAAGATGAAACCCAAACTCTTGCAAGCATAACTTTCCAGAACCTTTTCAGACTTTACCCGAAACTTTCCG
This sequence comes from bacterium, assembly GCA_017942035.1. Lineage (GTDB taxonomy): Bacteria > Cyanobacteriota > Vampirovibrionia > Gastranaerophilales > Gastranaerophilaceae > RUG14219. The sequence goes on from JAGAVG010000042.1 coordinate 20,418, forward strand.
GTATGACCGGTACTGCGATGACAGAAGAGGCTGAATTCGGAAAAATTTATAATCTGGAAGTTACGACAATTCCGACAAACAAACCGGATATAAGAATTAATTATCCTGATGTTATTTACAAAACTGAACGGGCAAAATTTAATGCTGTTGTGGAAGATATTATCCAGATGCACAGTATCGGCCGGCCTGTTCTTGTGGGTACTATCAGTATCGAAAAATCGGAATATGTTTCTTATTTGTTACAGCAAAAAGGAATTCCTCACAATGTTTTGAATGCAAAACACCATGAAAGAGAAGCTCACATTATCGCTCAGGCAGGACGTGTCGGAGCTGTTACGATTGCAACAAACATGGCTGGCCGCGGTACGGACATTCTCTTAGGCGGTAACGCAGAATTTCTTGCAAAAGAAGGACTTGATAATGCCGGATATACCCCTGAAAATACGCCGGATTACGATGCTATTAAAGAAAGATTTTTGGAAGAAGCCAGAAAGATTACGGAAGAAGAACACAAAAAAGTTGTCGAAGTCGGCGGCTTGCACGTAATCGGTACGGAAAGGCACGAGTCCAGACGTATCGACAACCAGCTCAGAGGCCGTGCAGCACGTCAAGGCGACCCTGGATCTACTAGATTTTTCCTATCGCTGGAAGATAATTTGATGAGAATTTTCGGAGGCGATAAGATTACCTCATTAATGGAAATGCTTAACGTTGATGAAACCATGGCGATTGAATCTCCACTTATCACAAGACAAATTCAATCTGCTCAGAAAAAAGTTGAAACTTATCATTTCGATATCAGAAAATCCGTGCTTGAATATGACGACGTTATGAATATTCAGAGAGAAAAATTCTATACACAGAGAAGAAAAGTTCTTTCCGGAAAGAGTTTGTATGATGATATTCTTTATATGATAGAACGAGAACTCGACAGACTTATGAGCAGTTATATTTCGGAAGCTCAACAGCCGGAAGAATATATTTACGAAGACTTACAGGCTATGATTAGAGAAATTCATTCTCAAATCCCGCAGCTTTCATTCTTGCAGGTATCAGATATTCAAAGCTTGAAATATGATGCTATACATACAAAATTAACAGATTTAGCAAAACATGCATATTATGAGCACGAAGAGGAAATTATTAATTTCTATAACGATGTAATTTCTAAATATTCCGGTGAAGATTTCGTTCCTCAAGTAATAGGCGGCGAGGATAACGTTGTAAGAAGCCTTGAAAGAGATGTGCTTTTACGCGTTGTCGATAACAAATGGATTGACCACTTGCACAATATCGATATGTTAAGGGAAGGTATAGGTCTGCGCGCCTATGGCCAGAAAGACCCGTTGATTGAATACAAACGCGAAGCTTACGATTTGTTTAATAAAATGATGTCCGAAATTCAAACGGATACTGTCACATACTTGTTCAGAACAAAATTCGGTATTCAAGTTGTCGGCGAACCTCCGATTAATCCTGAAGATGAGTATCTGAATTCGCCAAATGAAGACACTTCCGGCAACGACGACGGAGAAACAATAGCATAAGCATCGCGGCAATCCAGTTTACTTGCAAGATTTTTGTTTATCCCAGCCAAGTTTATTCCGACAGCGCAAAAAATCAAAGTTTTGGTTGTACAGTACCCAAGCTGTGCATTCATAACCATTAGAATTATTTGTATTGCAGGCTGTAAATGGAGTTCTTGTATCACCATCAAAACCAAAAGGTAATAACCTTTGAGGATTGACATAAAAATAAAATAAGTCT
>JAGAVG010000043.1 GCA_017942035.1 bacterium
GAAACGTCTTGATAGACTTGTTGATGTTTACCTTGACAACTCCATTGACAAGGAAACATACGACCGTAAGAAAGCAGAATTAACCAGAGAAGTTAGCCTGCTGGAAAATCAGATTGCTAATTTTAATAACAATTCCGAACAGGTCAATATTAGCATGAAACACTTGCTAGAAGTGGTTTCTAGGATTTATGAATTGTATGCGAGTTCGGAAATTGACAGAAAACGCAAGATTTTAAAACTCGTGTTTCCGAACTTTTGGCTGGACGGTCGAAAGCTAAGCTATGACATAAAAAAGCCCTTTGATGAGTTCATCAAAGGTGCTAATTATCTCTTAAAATGGGCATGAAGAGATTCGAACTCCCACGCGTTAGCACTAGTTCCTAAGACTAGCGTGTCTACCATTCCACCACATGCCCGTGTATTTAATTGTCGCTGATTATTTTACAGAACTGATGCAAGTATTGCAATCAGCTATCATAATTTAGCGCAAACAATCATGATTGTCAAGTTATATATGTTTGTCAAAATTTGGAGCTTTTTTGGCTGTTTCTATCATTAAATCAATTGTTATTTTCAGATTTTCAGCAATATGAACGGCACCGCAATTTTTGGCAATTTCCACATAATGAGCGCCTAATTTTTCAAACGCTTTTAACTCTTCCGAGTTTTTGGGCTGAATGGCAAGTTTTAAATATTGCGATAAAAAGTTCGGATCTTTGGATAGTTCCTTATTGAACATTCTAGCTTCGTTATCTAAAATCTCTTGAGCAAATTCAAGCGTTTCTGTTTTTTCTAAAAATTTATCAAAAGTATCATCAAGACCTTTTGAAAGTGATGGGATAAAGGGATTTCCTTTCATTTCTTCATTAAGTATGCGGTTTTGCCTTGCTTCCAATTTTTCGAATATTTTTTGAGTTGCCGGATGTATAATAATTTTGGCCATAATATTTTCCTTTCAATTTCTTTAAAACTCCTAAAAAAAATTCTTGCTAATTTATTTTTTCAGGATGTGCAGAATTTGAAAGTATTATCTCGTAATACTCGTTTTTATCAATATTTACGCCCATGTTTTTTGCGTCGCAGAGCGGTTTTTTCTTTGTTTTAGCCTTTTTCTTTATGTCTTTTATAAAATCAAATCCCATACCCATAATTTAGCACAAAAACGTAAGAATATTACATTTTTTTAACACTGCTTGATATTTTAAATTATTTGTTATACCATTATCTCTGTAAGCGTGCGCCGGTATACTTGTTGTGGAAAAGTTAGTAAAGCCGGTTAAGGAATTAATAAATTTCTATTCTGAAGCTATGCTTGAAACGATTTCAGAATATTTTTGAAAGTTAGTATTAATAATATAAAGGAAATTAGAAATGAACCCTACAATTAGTGAATTAGAAAAATCATTCTTAAAATCTGATATTCCGGCTGTAAATACCGGTGACACCGTAAAGGTTTTTGTTAGAATTGTTGAAGGTAACAAAGAAAGAATTCAGGCTTTCGAAGGTACTGTTATTAAAAAACACGGCGAAGGCTTGAACAAAACTATTACTGTAAGAAAAGTATTCCAGGGTGTTGGAGTTGAACGTGTGTTCATGATTCACTCTCCTAGAATTGACAAAATTACAGTTCTTAGACATGGTGATGTAAAACGTTCTAAATTGTACTATTTGAGAGAACGTTCAGGTAAGGCAACTCGTATTAAGGAAAAAATTGAAAAAAGATAAGCTTCATATTCACTGGTATCCGGGACATATCGCGAAAGCTGAAAGAAAGCTGAAAGAGCAGCTTACTCTCGTGGATGCCGTAATTGAAGTTTTAGATGCAAGATTGCCATTATCGAGCAGTTATGATAATATTACGGGGCTTTTAGGTGAAAAGCCTCGTTTATTATTGCTTAATAAAGCCGATTTGACCGATAAAAACGAGTTAAAAAAATGGATTTCTATTCTTGAAGAAAAACATGGCGTTCCGGTTTTGACAACAGATGCAAAAAATTCAAAGGACTTGAATTTCATAGTTAAAAAAGCTGTTGAAATATCAGAACCGCGAATTCAGGCATTGATGAAAAAAGGGCTTTTGAGACGCCCTGCAAGGGTTATGGTTGTCGGAATGCCGAATGTCGGAAAATCAAGTATAATTAATAAGCTTACAAAATCTTCAAAAACAAAAATCGGGGCAAAAGCAGGGGTTACAAGACAACAGCAGTGGGTGAGAATTAATCCGCAATTAGAACTTCTTGACACACCGGGAATTATTCCGATGAAGCAGGATGATCAGGAAAGAGCGAGAAAGCTCGCGTTTGTGAATTCCGTTTCTGAAAATGCTTATTCAAACGAGATTGTAGCAAACGAACTTCTTTCAATCTTGACACCTAACCAGATTGAAAAGTTCAAAGAATATTATAAATTGGATGAAACTACCGATTTGACGCTGGAAAATATTGCACAAGCACGCAATTGGATTGTTGCCGGCGGCAAACTCGATATTGAAAGGACATCAGTTTATTTGTTGAGAGATTTTAGAGAGGGAAAAATCGGGAAATTTATTCTTGATTAGCTGGAAATTTTATGTCAAAAGAGTTGTTTGAATTTGATGAAAATTTTAATAATTTTATTATTGGGACTGATGAGGCGGGAAGAGGACCAGGAGCAGGCGGAGTTTTTGCCTCGGCGGTTTACTTTCCTGAAAAATCTGAAAAATTGATTTCAGAGCTGGAAATTTTAAATGATAGTAAAAAACTTACCTCAAAAAAGAGAGAGTCTATTTATGATGTGATTTTAAATAATACGATTAATTCGATTGTGTGCGTTGAAGTTGAGGAAATTGAACGCATAAACATTCTAAATGCATCTTTGAAAGCTATGAAACTGGCTTGCGAAGAGGTTGCGTCAAAAATTAACGCAGAGAATAAAAATATTCTCGTGCTAGTTGATGGCAACAAATTGATTAAGGATTTTAAAATTCCTCAAAAATACATTATAAAAGGGGATTCGAAATCCGCATCTATTGCAGCTGCAAGCATATTGGCCAAAGTTACACGTGATAGATACATGAATGAATTAAGCCTGAAATATCCGCAATACGGCTGGGATAAAAACGCCGGATATCTTACTAAATCACATCTTGAAGCTATTGATAAATATGGAGTTACTCCATATCACAGACTTTCTTTTTTGAAAAAACATTTTGCAAAAAATGAACAGTTAAAATTGTTTATTAAATAGTCATATTTTGATTCGTTTTGCGCAAAAAAATACACCAAATTTTATATTTTGGTGCGAGTTTTTTATAGCCTTATTATACAATATTTTCAGACACTTTTCAAGTGGGCTTTTGTCGTTTTTTGATGATTTTTTGAATTTTGAGAAGGTATGTTTTAGTGAGTTTTAGGCCGACTCGCATCAAAATATAAATTATGGTGCATGAATTTAAAGAGTAGTTTAAGCCTGAAACGGAGGATAAAAGTATGAATATAGAGGACAAGAAGGTTGCATTTACTTTGGCCGAGGTTTTAATCACTCTAGGCATAATCGGTGTTGTTGCAGCTCTTACGTTGCCGACACTGATTAATAAGTATAAAGAAAGAGTTCTTGTAGAAAGGCTTAAACAAACTTATTCAATATTTTCACAGGCATATTTAAGAGCTGTTGTAGACAATGGTATGCCGGACAATTGGGATATTGGTGAACGAAACTCAATGGAGGGTGCTGAAAAATTATACGATATACTTACCGCTTATATGAAGTTAGGTAAGTCTTGCAAGAGTGAATATGGTTGTTTCGCGCAGGAATATAAAACCTTAGATGGTAATACTTATGGCTATGCACCGGCAAATCATCCAATGTATGTAAGGGGAATTTTAGCTAACGGCGTAGCTTTTGCGATGCCGTCATCCGGCAGTGGGTGCGAACTTGAAAATGATGTTTATAAGAATATTTGTTCGGTATTGTATGTTGATTTAAATGGGTATAGCAGACCAAATCAAGCAGGAATTGATTATTTCGGTTTTTATATAACAACCAAAGGAATTATACCGATGGGGCTTCAGGGCTGGAATGGAGGAGCTAATGGATATACCTGCGAAAAATCCGGTACATCACGCGGTAATGGAACAGGATGTACAGCCTGGGTTTTAAGTCATGGCAACATGGACTATTTGAGGCAAGATATTTCCACAGATGAAGAATAGGTTTAACTGTAAGATTATTTCCTTTATATAATATATCTTTACGTAAGGTTGTAAAATAAGCTTGGATATCTTATAATGTGCTTGATAACAGGAGAGAAATTATGAAAACTTACGAAGGTAAACTTGTTGCAGGAAATGACAGATTTTGTATTATAATTGCAAGATTTAATGATTTTATAGGCTCAAAACTTCTGGCTGGCGCTATTGATGAATTAAAAAGACACGGCGTTGAGGCTGAAAATATAGATGTTGTAAAAGTTCCGGGGGCTTTTGAAATCCCGCTTGCAACATTAAAATGCGCGCAAACTAAAAGATACAGTGCAATAATTACTCTCGGTGCCATTATAAAAGGTGCAACTCCTCATTTTGATTATGTTTCTGCGGAACTGTCAAAGGGGATTGCTAATGTAAGCCTTCAAACCGGTATTCCTGTTATGTTCGGAGTTCTAACTACTGACAGTATAGAGCAGGCAATAGAAAGAGCCGGTACAAAATCAGGGAATAAAGGTTCTGACGCGGCTAAAGGCGCTATTGAAATGGTAAATTTACTTAAAGAATTAAATTAAAATTAGTGTTTATTATTTTATAGGGGAATTTGAAAATGAGTGAAGTGATTACCGAGTATAGGAACGAGAACACAAAAGATATTGACATTTTATCTACTGTCGAAATGGTCAAAAAAATGAACGAAGAAGACAAAATTGTCGCACTTGCAATTGAAGATGAAGCGGAGCACATTGCGCTTGCGATTGACACGATTGCAAAAAGTTTTTTGAAAGGCGGAAAACTTTTCTATTTTGGAGCCGGAACATCAGGAAGGCTCGGTATTCTTGATGCATCAGAATGTCCGCCTACATTTAGTGTTCCAACCGATATGGTTCAAGGGATAATCGCAGGTGGTGACAGAGCAATCAGAACTTCTGTTGAAGGTGCGGAGGATGATTATGAACAGGGTTATAAAGACGCAGAGGTTTTGACTTCAAAAGATGTATGTGTGGTAATTTCGGCAAGCGGAAATCCGAAATATTTACTGGGTGTTCTTGCAAAAGCGGATGAGGTTAATGCCGTTACAATTGCTGTGACTTGTAATTCTAAAGGTAAAATTGCCGCTGAAGCCGGTCAGGTAATTTGCGCAGAAGTCGGCCCTGAGGTTATTGCGGGTTCAAGCAGACTGAAAGCCGGTACCGCACAGAAAATGATTTTGAATATGCTGACTACAGGTTCTATGATAAAAATCGGAAAAACTTACGAAAACTTTATGATAGATTTGCAGGCTGTAAACGAAAAACTAAAAGACAGAGCTATTAGAATTGTGGCTCAAATAGCTCAAGTTTCGCACAGTGAAGCACTTGCAGCATTACTAAAATCAGATTGGGAAATTAAAACCGCAATAGTTGCGATAAAAACCGGTGATGATGTCGAAACTTCACGTTTAAAACTGAGAAAACACGCCGGAGTTTTAAGAAAACTTTTGAGCGAACTTGATTTTGTAGCCGGTATATAGATTTGAAGAGGAGAGGATAGATGAAGTTAACAGTATTAGGTGCAGGATGTTGGGGGCTTACTCTTGCCTGGCTTTTGACAGATAATTTTGAAGAAGTTACTGTTTGGGGGCGAGAATGTGATTTGTCAGAAGATTTAATCAAAAACAAACATTGTTCTAAACCGCTTGAAGTTCAATTGAAAGACAAAGTTCAAATAACTTCCGATATGGCTTGTGCAATAAAAGATGCTGATATAATTCTTTCTGTTGTTGCGACCTCCGGAACTCGTGATGTTTGCGAGCATTTGAAATCTGCCGGAATTAAACCGGAACAAATCTTAGTTAATGCGTCAAAAGGTATTGAACTACCTTCATTGATGAGAATGTCTGAGGTTATAAAATCTGTATTACCCGAACAAAAGCTCGTAATACTTTCAGGCCCGACACTTGCAAAAGAAGTTCTTGCCGGCAAACCAACTGCCGCGTCTGTTGCCTCTGATGATATTAAAGCCGCTGAATTCGTTCAAAAAGCATGCAATGTTCCGAATAAATTTAGACTTTATACAAACTCCGATGTCATTGGGGTTGAATTGGGCGGAAGTTTGAAAAACGTAATCGCGATAGCCTCAGGATTTGCTCACACAATGGGCTTAGGTGACAATTGTGCCGGAACTCTTCTTACCCGCGGAATGGCTGAAATTGTAAGAGTTAGTATAAAACTTGGTGCAAATCCGTCAACCTTATACGGGCTTTCCGGCATGGGTGATTTGATTGCCACTTGTTCAAGTCCGATGTCCAGAAATTATACAGTAGGTTCAATGCTTGCTCACGGCAAAAAAATCGACGATATTCTCTCTGAATTAGGATCGGTTGCAGAAGGGGTTAAAACTTCAAAAGCAATATGTGAACTTGCTAAAAAGCTTGATATTGAAGTTCCGGTGTCAAACGCTATATATGAAGCTGTTTATACTGATATTACTCCGGAAGCTCTTCTGGCAAAACTTATGAACAGAAAATTAAAAGAAGAAGAAAGATATATATAAAATGAAATTTGCAGTTAGATATTTGAAAAATGCATATTATCCGATAAACGTTCCCGAAAATGTTCGTCTTGAAAACGGCCAAATGGTGCTCGTAAGAACGGAAAAAGGCGAAGAAGCCTTGAAAGCTTATCTTATAAATGATGAGATTACAAAAATCTGGAATCATTCAAAGGTTAAACCTGAACCGTTCCAATTTATAAGACCGCTTTCTCAGAGGGATTTGCAGACCCTTGATGATATAAAAAAGGAAGAAGTAACTTCATTTTTCAAATGTCAGGAGCTTGTAAAACAGCATAAGCTTGTAATGAATTTGGTTCAATGCCGCATAACTTTTGACAGGCGCAAAATAACTTTCTATTATACCGCACCTGAAAGAGTAGATTTTAGAGCGCTTTTGAAAGATTTGACTCAAGTTTTTACAAGAGTGAGAATTGATTTGAGGCACATCGGAGTTCGAGACGAAACTTCAATATTAGAAGGTGTAGGAATTTGCGGCAGACCTTTCTGCTGTTCATCATTTTTGAAAAAATTTGCAACAATAAACGTTAAACTGGCGAAAGATCAAGGAATGCCTATCGCTCCGGGTAAAATTTCCGGCACCTGCGGAAGACTTTTGTGTTGCTTAACTTATGAATATTCTAATTATATAGAAGCAGCAAAAGGTATGCCGCCTATCGGTTCTTCAGTTATGACACCTGACGGACTGGGAAAAGTTTGCTATATTCAATTTATGAATGGAACTGTTGCTGTCAAGATGGAAGATGGAAAGACAAAAGAATTTACTAAAGCTGATATTGAAATGGTTGATGCCGATGTAAATGTTGAAATTGATGTTCCGGTTATAAATAACGCTTACGCTGATGACGATTCGAATATCGACATCAAACAGCTTGAAGACGATAGAAACAGTTCAACCGGTAATGTGTAATGTTAAGTTATAGCAAAACCATACGTGGATAATTCTACTGTCAATTATCCATGTATAGTTTTTAGTTTAGGTAATTAAATTAATCAACAAGACACATAACTAATACGTTTGCGGCATATCCTCTTAGTGTGCCAGTACTGAATATGAATTGATCTGGTGGATAAATACCGCTAACCATAGGGGCATCTCCTCTATATTCGGTGCCATTTATAAAAACAGATGAAGAACTTGAAAGTCCTAATTCCGCAAATCTAGCCTGAACAGCAGGATCAGTAGCATCATTTTTGTTGCCATATATATAAGATCTAATTACATCAATATCTGAGGAAGAAGGTAATTTAGATTTTCCTCCACATTCTTTAGCTGCTGAAGCATAATAATCTATACCATACGTTCCCGATCCATATAAACCATCTGTGCAACTTGATAATCCAAGTTTATATTGCATAGAGTTACATTCACCTCTAGTTATTGGTGAAGAAACAAGTTTGGGTGCCGAAAAACATTTGCCGCTGAGCTTAAATGCACATCTGCCCAAGCCCCCTGAGTTAAATGCAATTACATCATCTTTAAGTTTATTAGGTTTCTTTGCACCATTCCAATCAAACACCGCAGCGACACAGGATGATGAGCTACTGCTATCATTTGACCAAACAACAGGTTTGTTTATATCAATATCACATTTTTTGTTGTAGCTTAGTATCATTGCAGTACCATCAGCAGTCACAATTCCCATTGTATCATCCCATTCACTTGTATCATTATTACTCATTATTAATTGTTTTGCTGTTTTAGTTTTAGAAATTTCCCATTCTTCACCGTCATCAGAAACTATTACTTTTTCCGTCGGCCAACATTCTTGAAGATGACTGTTGTCACATATCTTTGCTAGTTTAAGATGATGTTGAAGTTCAGTTACAAAAGCTTCAGTACTTGCATAACCGTTCATATCACTTACAGAAAGCATCTTATCCGTAGCTTTCGAGAATTTTTGTTTAACATTCTGAATTCGCGCACTTTTAACTTTATCTTGAATATTTGTAATCAATGCCGGCAAGGTCATCGCCGCAACAATACCGATTATGCCTAGAGTGATTAGAACCTCCGCCAATGTAAACGCAACCTTCTTGTCCTCTATATTCATACTTTTATCCTCCATATTTTCTTAAATTATCCTTTAAATTCATGCACCATAATTTATATTTTGATGCGAGTCGGTCTAAAACTCACTAAAACATACCTTCTCAAAATTCAAAAAATCATCAAAAAACGACAAAATACCACTTGAAAAGTGTCCGAAAATATTGTATAATAAGGCTATAAAAAACTCGCACCAAAATATAAAATTGGGTGCGTTTTTTCATTTAATTTTATTATTAAAAAATGTTGAGTTTTAAACCAACAACAAAAAACAAAAAGAGTGAAATGATAGTCATCTCACCCTTTTATTTCTATTTAACCATCAAACTTGGGTCGTTTTCTTTTTCGGCGGCTTTATCTTTTTGGTATTTCATATAGCCGTAAATTCCTGCGCCAGCGGCTGCAATTCCTCCGATAATTAAACCGATTTTTGTTTTACTTAATCCTTCTGCAGTTTTACCGGCATTTTCTGTTGTATTTTTGACGGTTTCTGTTGCCGTTTGAACCGCTTCTTGAACAGTTTCAACTGTTTTATTTCTTAATTTGATAATCGGATCAAAAAGATTAAGTCCTTGCGGTTTGCTTTCCGGCTGGAATATAAGCTCGTCATACAACTGCCAAGTTGATTTGCCTGATGGGTGAAGAGCGCCGTTTTTATAGCCGTCGGTTTCCAGTTTTTTCATGTTCTCTAACATTTTTTCTGAAAGTTCTTTAGAGCGTTCAACGAAACGTTTCATCCTATCGACGGTTTCATCACGTATAATTCTATCGGTATACATGTTTCTTAAGTCGAGAAAATCTTCTGCCGCTTCAATATTTTGTATTGCAAGTTCATTGCGTTTAACTTCAACAACGCCGCGGTGTTCCAGTTTTGAGATTTCTTTTTTTAATCTCTTATCGTATATTTCTTTGAATTCCGGTGATTTTTGTTTTAATTCATCAATAGACATTACATATTCTGAATCTGTTTTGTAACTTGTTGCCTTGTGGGCTTCTTCCGGAATATCTGGTGAGAAGTTTTTCTGTTTTAAACCTTGAGAACCGGTTACAATAGGAACACATAATTTCTTCATCGCTTCAAGGTCAATCAATTCACAAGGGGCTCCTCTTGATATTGCAATTGAGGAATCAGAGGCTGATGCAAATGCCATTCCCGGTGCAAAACCTTCTGTGAATGCAACTCTGCCGGCAAGATTTTTGTCAGAATTAATTCTTGACATTATTGTTTCAATTTTAACTTGAGTATCTTTATCTGCTCCTAAAGCTCCGCCGATTACGAGGAGCGAATTTTTGCCTTCCGGTCTCAAAGCATGTTCTATAAACGCATCAAGTGTTACGTCAAGGGCTTTTTGTTTATCTCCGCGGCCCCAGCAGCAGAAGAGATTTACCGGTTCATTCTTTTCGATTTTTTCAATCCATTTTTTGTCGATATGTCCGATAAGTCTTGCTTTTCGGTTTGGAAGTCCGGCAATTTTATCCATATCGCCTTCCTGAAGTTCGCCGGTTAACCTTGAAAGCAGACTAAGTCTGTTTTTACGTTTAACTTCTTTAACTTCATCATAATTCATATTTTCTGTGAACACTTCAAATTTCGGGAAAGTTTTTTGAGTTCCGTCTTTTAATGTAACGGTTACGTCGTTTCCGTAGAATTTCAGTCCGATTGGTTTGTCGTAAGCAAGTGACGGGTCTTGCAGAGGGTTCATAATACCTGTAAATTTGCCTTCTTCATATAATTCATTTAGGAATGGATATAATCCCGGCGAAACTTCAGGGTTTTTCGCAACACTTTCACCGTATAATTCAGATACTGTAGCAAGTCCGGTCAAATAACCGTCTTTTCTCAGCTTGATAGGAATCATCAAATCGCACGCATCGCCTGATGCATCCAGACATTCAGGGAGAAGCTTTTTGAAGAAATTTTCTTCTCCGCCGACGGTGAAGGATTTTAGATAATCCGGATCTTTTTGTAATCTTTCAATATCAGCAGGAGTTGCTCCTAAATTTACAAACATGTCTTTTGCTCTGCCAACAGCAGTATAACCCTCTTGGATATTATGTGCAATTACGGCCGCTTTTGCATCTTTCCAACGAGGATCCCCGGCCAGAGCTTTTTGCTGCATAAAATGAGGAACAAATGCCATTTGAGAGTCTGAACATATATAAACCGCTTTTTCATATCCCGGAACATCCCACAATTCTGTAAACGCTTTAGCAAATTGTCCGGTATAAGTTCCCTGCCAGCCGCATTTAGTTAAATCAGTAGCGGCATCGGCTTCAATTTTAGCTTTTCTTAACGCTGCGGCTTTGGCTCCCGAATGGTATTCTCCGGCTTCAGTTGCATAAGGTTTTGGCATCTTTGCGGTTTGGTCAGTATAAATCATATAATCATTTTTGCCTTTTACCTTATACGATGCAATCTCTGACTTTGGATTGTCCCCCCATTTCATTGTCATGTCGCGAACCTTTTCGAGTTCGACATACTTTTTATTACCTTTTTCATCCGGTGTCAAAATTTCATCCAGTGTATATTCATCCAGACTTAATTTTGTATAAATCGGATTGCCGGCTTTGTCAGTTAAGACGCTTACTTTTCCGGTCGGCTTTCCTGTTTGCGGGTCGTATTCAACTTTTCCGTTGTAATACGGAATAACCATAGGTTCGCCAAAATCGCTGTAATCTTTCACTACGGTTGCAACACCACCGACTTTATCATAAGCTGGATGCTCGGCACTTAAAAATACTTTAGGAATTCCGGCAGAACCCGTAAAACTTACCACCCGCGCTTTGAATGCCGGTGAAACCTTGTCTGTCTTTATAGGAGCATAGAATTCAGAGGGCATAAATTCAATATTACGGCTGTTGTTTTCAATCGAAACCGCCGGCATTGGATTGTTTTGCATTCGTGATGTTTCAAAATTGTTTTTCTTTACACAATCTAATGTATTTAATTTTACCTGCATATACCCTCCTAATTTTTTCAAAAATACAAAACGCAAAAATATTTATTTTTGTCATTTATATCCCCGAAAAGATACAAAACTTTACATATAAGACCGGACGGCAGAAACATATCGTCCATTAATAAATGTATGATAAAAATACTTTGTGTCAAGCACTCTTAAGAATTATTTTTGAGCTTTTACCGGAGAAGAAAGAGGGGAAAAACAGAGCAAAACTCTTAAAACAAGCTTTGCTGTTCCATTGATTTTGGAATTTTATAGCCCAGATGTTTATATGCTTGCGGGGAGGCTTTCCTACCGCGCGGCGTCCTTTGGATTAAGCCGGCCTGCAAAAGATATGGCTCACTGACATCCTCAATCGTTCTTACATCTTCACCGAGTGCTGCGGCGATTGTTTCTATACCCACGGGGCCGCCGTCATATTTTTCTACAATAAGTTTAAGCAGGTTTCTATCCGCCGTATCAAGTCCGTATTCATCAATCTGCAAGATATCGAGCGCCTCATTTGCGATATGCTCGTTAATCTCTGAATTATATTTTACAAGGGCATAATCGCTCACCCTTTTTATCAAACGGTTTGCGATACGCGGAGTTCCTCTCGAACGCTTGGCTATTGCAAATGCACCTTTTTCATCTATTTTAATTTCAAGAATTTTGGCGGTCCGCTCAATTACTTTTGAAAGTTCTTTATCGGTATAAAATTCAAGTCTATGGATAATTCCAAATCTGTCTCTCAAAGGGCCTGACAATTCGCCGGCCTTTGTTGTTGCACCGATTAGTGTGAATTTTGGAAGCGGAATTCTCAAGGTTTTGACGGTCTGAGCTTTGCCGGTTGTCATATCCAGCACAAAATCTTCCATTGCAGGATAGAGAATTTCTTCCGCAATCTTATTTAATCTGTGAATTTCGTCTATAAACAGGATTTCTCCGCCTTTTAATGACATTAATATCCCTATAATATCGCGCGGTCTTTCAAGTGCCGGAGCGGAAGTTATTTTAATCTCAACTCCCATTTGTTCAGCGATAACGCCGGCTAAAGTAGTTTTCCCCAGTCCCGGCGGCCCGTAAAAAAGCAGGTGATCAAGAGTGGTATTTCTTTTTTTTGCGGCTTCAATTGTTATTTTAAGGGTTTCTTTTAACGAACTCTGGCCGATATAAGCGTCAAAAGTTTTCGGGCGGATTACATTTTCAAATTTGTTATCGTTGTCCGTCTTTTCGCTCTTAACTATAGGATTCTTTTTCTTCGGTTCTTTTTTCTCGTGACTGTTATTATAATCGTCTGATATTATACTCATTATCCTGCCCTTTACTCTATGATAGCATGAAATTTATCATTTATACAGATGATTATGTAAAATAATATTGTAGTCTTTTTTTTAACATGGTATAATCTCGATATGGAATGTCCAAAATGTGGTTTAGAAATTGATGATAAAGCGTTGGTTTGCCCGAACTGCAAAAAGGTATTAAAGCTTGTATGTCCGGTCTGTAAGACTATAAATACAAATAATACCTGTAAGAAGTGCGGATATGTTATCATTACGAAATGCAGTAAATGCGGAAAAATTAACCAGACGTTTTCTCAGAAATGTAAAAAATGCGGATTCAGTACCGAAAAAAGCGTCATTTTGAATGAGGCTAACACGGATGAATTTGTAATGCTTACCATGACATTCCCAAATCTAGACGAATTAAAAACTCTGCTGGGTTCTGCAAAACTTTATAATAAATTTAAAGTAAATCTGGATAAAATTATTTCGGAATATACAAATTCTGTAGGTTTGAGACGTCAGTTTTTAAAAAACACTTATGTTATAAGATGTTTGAAAGATTATACTTTTACCTCTTCAGCACGTACAGCAACCGAAACGGCTATTGAACTTCTAAACCGCATTACGACAATGAACGCAAAATTAAGCAAACGTAAGGATGTGACGGTAAGATGCAGTATTACGCTTATGACAAAAAAAACAAGTGAAAATCCTAACAAGATTGAATCGGGTTACAATGTCACAATGCTCAGAGATTCTGCAAAATCAAAAGAAGAAAAGGTTATGAATACTTTTCAGGTTATTACCGATGCGAAAGTTTTTGACGTGCTTAGCAAAGAATACGACCTTTCTCCGCTGAACTCTGTCATGATTGACGGCGAGATGAAAATGTTTTATGAAATGGACATCAAAAATTTAGTGCATGCTGAATTTGAACCTGATGAAGAAGAGGAACAGCCGGAAATTCCTAACTTTGTGCAAAACATGCTTATTGAGCAGGACAAACTCGACGGCATTGCTCTCAACAACCTTGACAAACCTAATGATCCGGATGCTATTTATGACGTTGAAACCATTAACTTTGAAGAAATTAATGCCGAGTTTATCCGAACTCAAAACATTGATATATTCAATCATTTAGAAAATATTTGGCAAACGAAGAAAAAATGTATTACCTCTCTCAAAACGGCAGAATTATATAAGCCGTACTCACTAAAACTTGTCAATGCCATTGAAGAAACCGGCCAGTATAATAATATTATTGCGTTAACTTGTTATGAAGAGATGAAATTTGAGCCGTTTGCGTTTTTCAGAAGCCTTATTTCGGCAATTTTTGAATATACAGTTTCACAAAAATTATTTTCACAAAACGATTTTACAATGTTTGCAAATATTGATCCGGAAGGCTTGATACGTGATTTGGTTACTCTCACTAATCGAAAACCGGAGGATTGCGTTAAGGTTCGTTTTAAATATTTTGACCTGTTCTTAACCCTTTTGCAGGCCATTCCAAATACAATGATTATCATTGAAGATTTTGACAAAATTGATTCAAGCTCCTTTGAGATTATGAGATATATTTTCAAAGCGTTTGAACAATTGGATGTAAGTTATCTTCTTACATACGACAAAGATTATTCGCTCCATTCTCATTGTCATTTCCTTCTGGAAAAACCGTATTACACGGAAATTTATCTAAAGCCTACACCGTTTGAAAAAATGATTGAGGAGCATAAGAATTATTACCGCAACATTATGGATAGCTTTTACTTCCACCGTATTGCGAAATATGCCTGCGGCAGTATTTTATACATTGATATTGCTATTCAATATTTGATTGAATGCGGAGTTTTTGAGGCAAAAGAGGATTGTATTGATCTTGTAAACCCTGAAACCATTATAATTCCGTCAAGTCTTGATAAGCTTGTGGCAAGACGCTTAAACCTTTTGCAGGATGACGAGATGGCAATAAAATTTCTTACGGAAGTTGTTTTGTTAGGTACGCGTATTGATGTGGCAACAATTGAAAGTCTGGAAATCGAAGGAATTGAAGATGTTCTGAACAAATTGCAGGATATGGGATTTGTTTATTTCTATAACAATTGCCTGTATTTCCCTAATTACAACCTTTTAAGAAGAAATCTTCTTGTTACTATCAGCCCTATTTATTTACAGGAACTGGCAAAAGATTTGCTCGACAAAGTATTTGTTGAAAACATGCCGTCCCAAACAAAAACTTTCCTTTACGATTTGTTGAAAATGCCTGAAAAAGCACTCGAAGAATGGCAGGATCTTGCAGAAATCAATCTTTCTGTCGGAGATTTTTCATCCTATTTGAATTGCAGTCATAAGGTTATCGAATATCTTGACACCCTTGTTAATGATGAGAATGCAGAACAAATTGAGCAGCAAAAATTAGAAATTTACGGAAATATTTCCGATAATATGTTTGAATATCAGCCGGAAAAGACCGGAGAAATTGCATTAGCAACATTACAGGAACTGGAAAGAACTACAAATACAGAAAAAATTATTGTATTATGCAATAAAATGATTCAGGGCTACTTGATAACCGGAGATTACATGCATGCGCTTGAATTGATGCACAAAGTTCTTACTCTGCTGCCAACATCATCACTTTCACCGTCACTTCCGAATTTCAATTCTTATTTTTATATGATGTCGGTTATTCATATCCAAATTCTGTTTAATATCGGTGCATATAATGAATGTATGGAAATCGGATACAAAGTTTTGAATGAATTGAGTGATGCCGCAATGCCGACATTAAAACCGGAACAGTATTCAATGGAAGAGTTTTCCGGAATAATGACTGATACTATAGCTTATGTTGCACTTTCAAATATTTTATCATTGAATGGCAATGTTCAGGAATTTTTACAGATTGCCGGCGCCGACTATACTCAAATTCCGGCATCTTATTCAGTCTTTATTGCACTTGAAAGTCTTATACATGGCGGAGAAGTTGATGTCAATAATATCCAGCCTGCCCCTAATGATAAGTTTTCACCGGTGTTAATACATTTGATAAATGCGTTTAAAAATTGCAAAAACAATCCGGAAGCTTTTGCGGAAGAAATCTATATGGCAAAACTTTTTGCCCGAGACAGAGATTTGTTCGGACTGGAATATTTCTGCGATTTGATGGTTGGTTATGCATACCTTCAATTGAAAAATTATACCAAAGCTGACGATATCATCTATAAGGTTATTAAAGCCGCAAATCATAGCGGAATGACAGCGCTTTTATATGTGGCTTGGTATTTGATGTGTGAATTAAAGCTTGCGCTCGGCAAATATGATGTAGCCTACGGAATTGTTAACAATTCTATGATACAACTCCAAAAGAGCGATTCTGCATGCGAATATCTTATGTTATTGTTTAAATATGCAATGTTTAAAGTGTTTATGTATAAACAAGACTTTGAAAAGGCTGAAATTTGTATTCAGCAGGCTCAATATCTTGCCGATAAATGGCAAATACGCTTTGAATTTGATATGAATCAGGATCATTACATTCCTATGGATTACAGCGATGCCGAAAATCAGGATTTAGAAGGGAACATGAACGAACTTTTATCAGAAAATGAGGAGGAACAATGAAAATTTTATTTGCAGCAGCAGAAGTAGCACCTTTTTCAAAAGCCGGAGGGTTGGCTGATGTTGTAGGTAGCTTGCCTAAATATTTACAAAAAGATGCGCAGATAGCTATTTTCACTCCGCTTCACGGTTGTATAGATATTGAAAAATACGGAATAAAAGAACTTGAAAATTCTGAAATGTGGTTAACTTTCGGAAATCAGGGGCATAAGTTCAGATTGTTTATGACAAAACTTCCAGGAACTGATATAAATGTGTTTTTTGTTCACAACGACTGGTATTTTACTTGTTTTAAAGAAGTTTACCCGAAATGGCTGGATACAAGATATGAACATGAAAGATATATTGCGTTTTCGCTCTCTGTTATGGAATATGCAAAGGCCTTGAACTTTAGGGCTGATATAATTCATACCAACGATTGGCACACCGCTATGCTTCCTTTGTATTTGCACAGCAACTATAAATTTGATGAGTTCTGGACTAATACAAAATCAATTTTTGAAATCCATAACCTTGCTTATCAAGGAGTTTGGTTTGAAGATATTCTTGATTTCGCTAATATGAGAAAAGATATTGTTTATAATGAATGGGGATGTGAACATTATGGACGCGTGAACTGGATGAAAGGCGCAATTAATTACGCGGATAAAGTTGTTGCGGTATCTCCGAATTATTCAAGAGAAATTCTTACAGGTGAATACGGTGAAGGAATGGATTACACCCTAAGAGGCGCTCAGCATAAGCTTGTCGGAATATTAAACGGTATTGACTACGACGCATTCAACCCTGAAAAAGATAAATTTATAGAAAAAAATTATACTGTTAAATCACTTCAAAACAAAGAAGAGAACAAAAAAGCACTTTGCAAAGAATTGGGATTAAAATACAATCCTGAACGGCCGCTTATCGGATTTGTATCACGTCTTGTTGAACAAAAAGGACTTGATTTAATCCGTCAGGTTGAAAACGATATTAAATCAATGGATGCGGATTTTGTATTCTTAGGAAGCGGCGATTCGGCTTATGAGAATTTATTAATATGGCTTACAAATAATTCCGATAACATAAGGGCTTATGTCGGATATAGAGCTGATTTGGCAAACAGAATATATGCAGGAAGCGACTTTTTCCTAATGCCGTCAAGGTTTGAACCTTGCGGATTAAGCCAGCTTATTGCAATGCGTTACGGCTCACTCCCTATCGTAAGAGCAACCGGCGGTTTGGAAGATACAATCACCGGATATCCTCTTGATAATTCTACAGGATTCAAGTTCTGGAATTACGACGGTTATGCAATGGCTGAGGCTATAAGATGCGCTTGTTCTGTTTACAAAGATAAATACACTCTCAATGCGATGAGAAAATCCGCAATGGAAGCAGATTTTTCATGGAAACGCAGCAGTGAAGTATATTTAAATATGTATAAAGAACTTTTAAATTAGTCAACAAATTTAATCTTTTTGATGTAAGATAGATCTATGGATGATTTTACTGCTAAGGAAATATGGCAAAAAGTAAAGTTAGAATTGAGAAACCACATTCCTGATTCTACTTATTATCTCTGGGTTGAAAAACTTGAGCCGGTAAGTTATGAAAATGGTGTATTTAAACTTGTCACCGTTCTTGCGCTTGCGCCTCAAATAATCAAACAAAATCACAAAAAGCATTTTGATGAAGCTTTTAAGAAAGTTCTGGGGCATGATGTTGTTTTCAATATAGAGTTTGACGAAGATTTATCAAAAAAATATCAGGAAGAGATGAAAAAAGAGCTTAAAAAATCTAAGCTTTACACATCCCCTGAAGAACAAAATTCCGCAAAGGTTATGAAAAACCTTTCGCACATGCAGTCAACTGCAAATTTGGACTTAAAATATAAATTTGAAAATTTTGTTGTAGGCGAAAACAACCGCCGCGCTTATGGAACTGCAAAAATTGTCGCTCAAACTCCGTCTGTTCAATTTAATCCGTTGTTTATCTACGGCGCTCCGGGGCTGGGTAAAACTCATATAATGCAGGCTATCGGACATTATATAATATTTAATAAGCCCGAATTAAGGGTTAAATACGTCAAAACGGTTGATTATGTAAACGAATACATGTCAAAATTTTCACTGTCGAATGATAACAGATTTAAAAATGTTACACCGGAAATAAATAAATTTCGTCAAAAATACAGAAATATTGATGTTCTCTTAATTGATGATATTCAGTTTATTGAATCAAAAAATAAAACTATAGATGAAGTTTTTCATACATTTGATTATCTTTTAAACAAAAATAAGCAGATTGTAATAACTTCTGACAGACAGCCTAAAGACATAATGCTTCCCGAAAGGTTAACTTCAAGATTTGTAAAAGGTGTTGTGGTTGAAATTACCCCTCCTGAATATGCAGTAAGATTGCAAATTTTGAAAAATCTGGCTCAGCAAAAAGGATTAAATGTTGATGACAGTGTATTTGAATACATTGCTGATAATTTCTATACAAACGTAAGAGAGCTTGAGGGCGCATTTAATAATGTTGCAGTTTTTGCTGAAATTGACAATGCAGACATAACTCTTGATTTTGCACAGAGTGTATTAAAATGTGAAATAAAGCAAAGACTTTTAACAATAGATGTTATAGCTGATAAAATCGCTGAATTCTTTGAGCTTACTGTAGATGATTTTAAAAGTCCTGCCAGAGCGCAAAAAGTTTCAAAAGCCCGCCAGATTGCAGTTTTTATAATCAAAGAGATTACCGGCGAAAGCTATGAAAATATCGCTAAATTCTTCAACAAAAAACATACGACAATGATATATTCTTGTGACACAATTGAAGAAGAGATGAAAACAAACAGCGAATTAAGGAAAACAATTGAATATTTAAGAAAAATATTAAAGGAGGATTAGTGTACGATTATATAAAAGGTGAACTTTCAGGCCGTGTATCATCAGCAAAAGGTAATTTTGTGACGCTTGAAACTGCTGGCATAGGATATATTTTAGAAGTAACAGGACGAGATTATAACCAACTTGATGACGGCAATGAAAATTTAAAGATTTACACTGTCCTTATCCATAAAGAGGATAAAATGATGCTGTGCGGTTTTTTGCGCCGTGAAGACAGGGACATTTTTAATGTCTTAACCTCGGTTTCCGGAGTCGGAGTAAAAATGGCATTCACTCTTCTTGATGAATTTGAATCCTCTGAACTTATCGGACTTGTCATCGAGGGTAATTATAAAGCCCTCACAACTGCAAAAGGCGTAGGGCCGAAACTTGCGCAAAAAATTATTCTTGAACTAAAAGATAAGCTGATGAATATGAAAACGAAAACACCGATTAAAATTACAGCGGTAAAAGTAAAAAATACTCAAGCAGTTACGGATGCGCAGATGGTAATGGAATCTTTCGGATATGAACAGGATGAAATTAAAAATGCAATCTCGAAAGTTCTGATGGAAAACTCTGATTATTCAGCCGAAGATATTCTGAAAAATGCACTGAAACTCTTATCTTAAAGAATTTGCAAATCTAATAAATTTTTTATTTATGGAACAATCCGGTAAATTTTTTCCAGCCTTTTGAGAAAAATCCCGTTGTAGCATGCCAGCCTTTTTTGCAAGCGGAAGTTGTGGAACTCCATGCTGACTTTAATTTTGAACTAAAAGAAGATGTCGAAGAGCTTGTGCTCTTGCCTTTGAAAAGGTTTGTCAAAGAATTCCACCCTTTGTTGATTAAATTTTTGCATTTGTATCCGCCAAATATTAAAGCTCCGATTGCAACAGTTCCAAATAAAACTTTTTTCCAAACCGGAGAATTTGAAGTATGAACCTCATTTTCTGTTGGCTGTTGGAATTCCTTGACTTTTGGCTGTTTGAACTCGTCAATCTTTGGCTGTTCCGGAAGTTTAGGATTTTCTATCCCTTCTCCGAACGGATTTGGCATCACAGGATTGCCGATATAACGCGGAGTACGGCCATAGATATAGGATGGAGCATCAAAGTCCAATACTCCTGCTTGTGCCAGCATATCTAAGTCAGTTGACCAACTCATAATTTTTCTCCATTTTTCTACAACAAAGTATAAAATAACCTTTTATATTTATATAAAGTATTTTTATGTTTAAAAATTGCCCTAATTTTAAATTTTTGTTACGCTTATAAATTATGAACAAATTATTTAGCTGGATTAAAAATTTAAATATTGACTTTTACTTAGTTACATTGTTACTGCTCGCAATTGTCGGATGTATTGTGTTTACAGGACATTATAACGGTATTCTGATAGATTTCGGACGGGAAGTTTACTATCCTGAACGAATTCTTGATGGTAAAATCCTCTATAAAGATTTATTCAATATCTACGGCCCGTTTTCGTATTTGATGAATGCGTTTTTATACAAATGTTTCGGAGCAAATCTCTACACACTCTATGCCGCAGGAACTGTTCTTGCTTTAACTTTAACCGGTTTTATTTATAAAATAGCAGATTTATTTTTGAGTAAAGTTCAGAGTTTTGCAATCGGATTTTTCGCAATAGCCGTTGGAATTTGTACAACAGTAATTTTTAACTTCACGTTTCCATATTCCTGGGGAATGCTCTATGGAACCGTATTTTTTGCGATTTCGCTTTATTATCTTTTGAAATCAATTGATGAAAATAACGATTGTCGTAACATTTTATATTCATCACTTTTTGCAGGACTTGCAGTTGCAAATAAATATGAATTCATCCCTTATGCACTTTTAATTATTTTTTATATATTCAAATCGCGCAAAAATATTCCGCTTGCACTTTGCAGTTTTTTTGCACCGATTGCCGTTAGTTACGGAATATTATTTTTGCAGGGCCTGAACTTTAGCGAACTTATTGACGCTTTATCAATTGTAAAAACTATGTCAAAGACTCAAACTTTGAAATATTTTTATCTAAATCATGGAATATTTTTCTCTGTTAAAGCCGTTTTGCTTGATTTAATTATCTTTGTTCCTGTATTTTTAACAATATTATTTTTCTTTAAAGCGAATAAAACTAAAAAACTTCCGGCGCATTTATGCCTGTTCACCGGTGCTTTTTTAACTTTAATATTAGCTCAAAAAGTAAATCACGATACATTTATCTATCTGCCGCTTCTGTTAATTTTCGTGTTTCTTTGGCAAATACGCAAAATCACAGATAAAAAGATTTTTTACCTTTTTACAGCAACAATTCTGCTGAGCCTGAAATCAATATGGGCTTTAATGATTTTTGGCTACGGCTCTTATTATGTAAGTTTTTTGCTGATATCACTTTTTACATTGATTAATGAAAACTGGAAAAAGGCAATATATTTGTTTTTATACTGTATCTCCGCAATATTTATACTCCAGAATTACCAAAATATCCCATCAACCTATATAAACACAGAACGCGGAAAAATTTACACAAATTCTTCAAATGTCTTGAGTGAAGTTACGAACTATTTCAGCAGCCTTCCAAATACAGACAGAGTTTTGTTTCTGCCGGAAGGTATGATATTGAACTTTCTCACCCATACAAAATCCGATGATTTTTACAATTCGTTTATTCCATTATATATAGAAACATTTTCTGAAAAAACTCTTATTGAACACTATCAGCAAACTAAACCTGAATATATTGTGTTTTCAAATACCGATATGAGAGATTACGGATATGAAAGCATTTGCCAGGATTACGCCCTGCAATTTTGCTCATACGTTTTAAATAATTATGACTTAACAGAAAAATTCAGCGAAAATACAAATACATTTCTCATTTATAAGAAGAAATAAATTACGCTTACGTCTAATTTTATCTTATCCCCGGGGGGGATTTTTTTAAAAGGGTTTGCCATTACAATTTCATTATAAGATATTGGAGTAGTAGTAAAATGTTAATGGGAAACAATTGCCGCGACTGCAACAGATACAGCCGCATGGAAATGAAAAATGTAAATAAAGACATACTCGACTGGTTGGAAGAAATTATTGAAGAAAATAACAGCCGGATTGAGAAAAAAGAATGGAAAAGTAAATATAACAGCTATGTAGTTTACGATTATGAACCATTTTGCACTGACGGGTTTGATATAAATCTTGTCGTAACCTCTTTCGATAAAGCCTATTTGGACTTTATCAAATACCTTTATGATGAGAAAATAAGTACTATAGAATACCTTAATCACTGCATAAATAATTAATTTATATCATATAATTAATTTATGTCTTGACAAAGCATGTTGTTTATGATATAAAACAAGTGGGGTAAATGTATATTTATAAGTCTTGTCAATTGGCGAGACTTTCTTTTTCGGGTTAGGCGTACATGCTTTTACCAACAAAATTTATAAATTAATGTAAATCTTTTGTAATAAATGAAGAATTTACCTAAAGTTTAAGTTTCAAAAAGCCGACAATTAAAACAACGGAAATCTTAAACTATGGAGGTAGACATGAGATCGTTAAAGAACACGCAGGCCGTTGAATTGGATAGTACATTACTGGCAAATGAACTTTTGATGGAGTTTGATAAAAGCCCTGAATTTGATGAACAGGAGACATTTACTCCTCAAATGCTTGATAAAATTAATCGCGCAAGTTTTGCAACAGTAAAAGAAACAGAAAAATTTACGGAACAAATGTTACAAATTATGGAACTTGAAAATTATGACCTTGAGGATTGTGCACCTCCGCTGGATGAAGGCGAACCGGCACCTTGTATTGATATTCCGATAAAATCATTGTTTGATAAACTATCCGATTATGTTTGCGTCGTTTTAGCATCTTAAATATAAAAAATAAAATTTTAGGCTGGGGTAAATCCCCCAGCCTTTTGTCTGACATTCTAAATGACCAATCTAACCTACCAAGGATAATCATTTTTAATCTGCCACCGGACACAGTCCGGCCTTACGTGTTGCCGGTTTTGGTTTAATCTTGTCAACTTTCGTTTGATGGGACGGCTGGGAAATTGTTCTTAATTTACCAAGGATAATCGTCTTTAATCTGCCAGCCGTCCATCATGATTTTTGCGGCGCAGCCATAAAAATTATAACTATTTCCTCTTTTATAGCAATAATTTCTGGTAATTTCACTAGCTGTCCGATTTGTTATAGTACCATCCCAATGTGCTAATATTGCTGGATAGATTTGAAATCCATTACCAATAATACCATAGAACGAATTTGGAATTATATATAAGAATTTGAATAAATCTTTTCCATATTCATTTGGGCCTTTATATGGTCCATTAACATCTATATATAGTGTTCCTCTGGCATCTCCAGCCCATTGAGAAGCATGATATAATACACACGCTCCATTTGGCATTCTGGCTGATCTTGATGCAGTAGAAAAATCTTTTCCATTTATTGTATTTACATATTTGTATTCTTTATACGGTCTGCCTTCATAACACATTACCTGAGATACATCAGAAACTTCCGGATATAATTTTGCACCATTCATTTTATTGAAAACTTTATAAAAACAACTATAAATAGTGGACCCGCAATCATTCCAATACGACATGTCATGCCCATTATAATCAGAATAAGAAACCAAACGTATTGCGTTATTAATTTGATTGTAAGACTGCATCAAAGCAGAAGCCATAACTTTTTTTTGATATTGTGTTGTTACAAAAGGAATAATCAATGCCGCAACAACCCCGATTATCCCGAGAGTGATTAGAACTTCCGCCAAAGTAAATGCAGTTTTATTTTTTATCATATTATCCTTTTTCAAATTTTTGCCTTCAATAATTCTATATTTTAGCATCCTGTCTCCTTTCCAGCCATAAACTGATGTTTAAATTTTCGCACCATTTTTTATATTTTGGTGCATGTCGGTCTAAAACTCACTAAAACATACCTTCTCAAAATTCAAAAAATCATCAAAAAACGACAAAAGCCCACTTGAAAAGTGTCTGAAAATATTGTATAATAAGGCTATAAAAAACTCGCACCAAAATATAAAATTTGGTGTGTTTTTTATTAGTTTATTGCAGTAAGATTATTCAATTTTTTAGCGTAACAAATTGGCAATTTTTTGATATTAAAATACCATTGTTTGATGGGCAGAATACAAATTTATTACACCGATTAGATGTAAGACTATGTTTTGCAATAACGAATCCGGCAAGCT
The DNA here is from genome assembly GCA_017942035.1 of bacterium. Classification (GTDB taxonomy): domain Bacteria; phylum Cyanobacteriota; class Vampirovibrionia; order Gastranaerophilales; family Gastranaerophilaceae; genus RUG14219. The sequence goes on from JAGAVG010000043.1 coordinate 24,765, forward strand.
ATTCCAAGAATGCGGCGCCGACAATTCCTGAAAAATCTCCCAATGCCGCTTTTTTAAACTGGATTTTTTGAGCAGGAACAGGCAGTGATTTTGCGCGGGCTTTTTTAATAGTTTTTTCATAGAAGAAATCAACGGCATCAATCAAACCTCCGCCAAGAACGATTAATTCAGGGTTAATAAAATTAATCACGCTTGCAATTCCGCCAGATAAATATTCTGACGCCTCCAACACGCACTGCGTTACTAATTCGTCATCCCTTTCTATAGATTTTCTTATCATACTTGAACTTATCGGTTTGTCATCGTGTAAATATTCGACAATGCAAGATTTGCGGCCTTTTTTGATTGCGCCTTCAATTCTGGTTTCGATTGCGGAGCGTGATGCATAAGCTTCCAAACAGCCATGAGCGCCGCAATTACAAGGTCGGCCGTTCAAATCAACAATAATATGTCCGAGTTCTCCGGCTGTTCCGGTTGCACCTTTTATGATTTTGCCGTTTTTGACAATTGCCGAGCCGACGCCGGTTCCGACAAATATACAGACCAAATCGTCATAACCTTTTCCCGCTCCAAATTTCATTTCGCCCATCGTTGCAATCTCAACATCATTACCCAAATATATCGGGTATTCAAAATTTTTAGCGAGCTTTTTCTTTATTTCAAAATCGAAACAATCTAAATTCGGAGCTCCGATAATAATACCGTTTTCTCTATCTATTTGGCCTGCAGCTCCCAGCCCGATTGATGATATTTCATCTTTATTTATGCAATCATCATCTAAAAGTTCTTCAATACTTTCGGTTATTTTTCCGATAATATTCTTAGGGCCTTTTTCCTTTTTAGTTTTCTTTTTTACGTATTTTACAACTTCACCGGTCTGTCTGTTTACAACCCCGGTAAGAATTTTTGTTCCGCCTAAATCAATTCCAATAGAATAATTTTTCATATATTTCTATTATACTCTCAAAATAAAAATTTTTCTATATTTCTTGCAAAACTGTCATATATTTGTTATTTTAAAATAAAGAGGGAGAAATGTGTATGAAAAAATTTTCGGCGATATTTTTTACGGCTGTATTTAGTTTTATAATTGCAAATTCCGCATGGGCTCAAGATGTATGGGTAAACGATGCGCGAAGTGTATTTTTAAGAAATTCGGCAATGATATACGGGCTTAACTTAAGAACATTTAACGCTCAAGATATTAACGGAAACGGGCTTATTGATTTTGCCGATGGAGAAGAAAGCGGAAACTTTTTGAATGCGATTGAAAGACTTGATGAGCTTGCTTCTGCTGGTATTAACACAATCCATGTACTTCCGGTTATGGAGATAGGAAAGACAAAAGCGTTAGGAACTGCCGGATCTTTATATGCTCCTTTAAGTTTTACGAAACTAAATCCGCAGTTAGGAAGTGATAAAACGGCTTTACCTTTAGAAAGACAGGCTGTTAAATTTATAGACGAGGCACACAAAAGACGTATCAGAGTTCTTTTTGATGTTCCTTGCTGCGGGTCATATGATTTGTTTATGAAAAATCCGGAACTCTTTGAAAAAAACACATCAGGTCAAGCTGTTGTTCCGGCAGACTGGACAGATGTAAGATTGTTCAAATGTGGCACGGATGGTAATATTAACCGCGAAGTTTTAAATCTATATAAAGACTATGTTGATTATGTTATAAGATTAGGTGTTGACGGCATAAGGGCTGATGTTGCGACAAATAAGCCCGAAAGATTTTGGAAAGAACTAATTGATTATTCCCGCCGTCAGGATCCGGAATTCCTATGGCTGGCTGAAGCTTCCGAATCTTGGAATGAACCGGTTGTTAAAAACGGGGTATTTACGCCTTATGATAAACTTTTAGACGCCGGTTTTGACGGATATTACGGAAACTTCATGAATTTTAAAAATATGAAATCTTCAAGAGAATTCACAAAATATATTGAAAGTATTATTAAACTTAAAACAAAATACCCATCCGGCAAAGCTGTAATAGGAAGTTTTTCGACGCATGATGAATTGAGTCCGATACTTGTCGGCGGGCCTGCGTATGCTGAAATGACATTCTGGCTTAATGCTGTTTTACCGGTGAATTTTTATACAGTAGATGGAATTCCTTCCGGAGACAACTTTGTTTATTTCTGGGGAAACAAAAAAGCTGAAAAAACTTTCACCGATGATGATTACTATTTTGTCCACAGAGGAAAACTTGATATTTTTAACTTTTCAAGAAAACCAGGCGGAAAAAATATAGAATTACAAAAAAGTTTTGCAAGAGCCGTAAAATTCAAATATTATGCGCAAAGAATTTACAATTCTCCGGATTTCAAATTTAATGAGTTGAAATGTTCACAGCCTGAAATGTTTGCGTTTACGATTTCCGATTCAAAAGATACGATACTTGTAATCGGAAACCATTCGCAAAAAGCATTGAGTGACGGTATTGTAAGTTTTCCGAAATATTCAACTGATGTAATGCCTGTGCCTGTTCAATTACATTCTATGCCGGAACCAGAAAAGGGTAAGATAAAAACAAATCTTCTGCCTTATGAAATTCAGGTAATTGTGCTTAACAAATTCGAAGGGTAAAAGAATACCAGAATGTAAGAGGACAGATTTGTTCCGGAAAAACATGTCATGCAAAACGACGGATTAAGGTGCGGGACAGAGCTGCATTACATAAATCCTTAGTACCCTAATGCCTTAGTATCTCAGTGTCTTTTCTTTCCATCCTAACATTTGGCCTTCTGTCTCTCTGCATGACATTATTGCAAAATTTAAAATTATGTATTATAATGGGAGAGTTATATTTTAAACGCGGGTTAAAAATGGGTTTATTCAGCAAGTTTAAAGAGTTAAGAGCCATGATACGCGAAGTTGAAAACAGTGTCTATGGTGAAAAACAAGACTATTCAGAGATTTACGAGCGAAACCTCCAGCTTGAACGCGACATAGAAGAAAGAACCCGTGAACTTAGTCTTGCCAACAAACGAATGCTTTCCCTTCAGCATATTTGGGACATGATGAATTCCTCAAAACCATTGCAAAATGTGCTTGAAACTGTTGTAAATAGTTTTCAGGGTGAGTTGGGTTATCTGCACAGTAATATTATCTCAAAATCCAAAGATGATGACGGCGATTATATGTATATTCTTGCCCAATCCCGTGATATAACAATCCAGCAGGTTAATAATATTGTCAAAACCCCTATGCAGTTGAGAAGACTGCCTTATATTGAGGGCGGAATATTTGAAGAATCTTTGTCTTCAAAAAAAATCATTCAAACAAAAGATTTTAAAAGTGTTTTTCAATCTTTGATTCCTGAATGGACTGAAGAGATGCACAAGAAAGTCATGTCAACTGTTTCCAGCAAATCATTAATCGTAATCCCTTTATATACAATGAACAAACCTTTCGGATGGTTCTGCGTATTTTCATCCCGCGAAGAACTTTCTGATGTGGAAACAGATTTTCTTTCGATTTATGCCCAGCAGATTGAAATGGCTATAACAATTGCGGATTTGTTTGAAGCTCTGAAAGAGCAAGCTGTTACAGATTCATTAACAGGGCTTTATAACAGAAGATATTTTGAAGAACTTTTGCAAAAAGAAGTTGTGCGTGCAAAACGTCAAAATCAGCCATTTAGTATAATCGGACTGGATTTAGACTTTTTGAAACAGATTAATGATAAATTCGGACATTCTTTTGGCGATTTGGCAATAAAAACGGTCGCGGATGTTTTGAAGCGAAATGCGCGCAGTATTGATACTGCGGCCAGAATGGGCGGAGAAGAATTTAACGTAATATTACCTGGTATTGATTCAAAAGGTGCTATGGCAGCTGCGGAAAGAATTCGTAAAACCCTTGAAGAACAGCGCCTTGATACTATAGGAAGGATTACGGCAAGTGTCGGGGTTGCTACATTTTTTGAACATTCTGATAATATAGATGAACTGCTTGAACTTACCGATCAGGCCATGTATTTGTCAAAAAGAAACGGCCGCAACCGCGTTACGATGGCTACTCCGATTTCTGAAACTTCATGGCAGCAAATTGCCGTGAACACATTTGTCGATATTTTGTCGAAACATAATATTCCTATTGACGAAAATTTATCTAAAGAACTTCAGAAAAAATTGCAGGAATCTTCAAATGAAAACTCTCCGAAAGATGCCCTTTTTTCAGTTGCAGATGTTCTTACATCATCCTATAACCCGCTCCATAGCCAGGGTGCAATAAAATCAAAAGTTCAAATTGCTGTAAGCCTTGCAAAAAGGTTTGATCTGACAACTCATGAGATTGACAACCTTAGAATAGCTATGCTGTTATATGATATTGGAAATCTTATGCTTCCGCCTGAAATTTTACAAAAAACAACTCCGCTAACGATGGAAGAGCGTGACCGAATAAAATCTCATCCGATTATTGCGGCAAGAGAAATTCTCAAACCGATTACCTATATTCAAGATGTTATTCCGATAATAGAGCATCACCACGAAAACTGGGACGGTTCCGGATATCCTAACAAAATCAAAAAAGAAGACATTCCTATGACGTCGCAAATTGTTTTGATTGTAGATTCATATTTTGCACTTATTGAGCCGAGACCTTACAGGGCAAGACTTACTCCGGAAAGTGCGATTGAAATTATTCAGCAGGATGCGGGTATAAAATGGAACAAAACACTGGTGGATGAGTTTGTAAATCTTATAAAACACGATTTTAGTTAGATTATGAAAGAGAAAAATTTTATACAGATAATAAAAAACACACTGAATTCAGATTACATAGGGGATGATTGCGCAAATTTAGAAGATCTTGGAATTGTGATTACTCAAGATAGTCTTGTTGAAGATGTTCATTTTGTGACAAAATATATTACCCCTTATGAATTAGGATATAAATCTGCAATGGTGAATATCAGTGACATTGCAGCTAGTGGAGCAAAGCCGGCTTACTTGACCGTGGCAATTTCTTTACCTGCAGATTGTGATGAAAAGTTCGTTGAGGAGTTTTATCGAGGTATGAAATCAGGAGCAAAAGAGGCAAAAATTGTAGGCGGAGATATTACCGGTGCGGACAAAATATTCATCTCAATAACTGCAATAGGAAAAACTCAAGGAAGAAAAATTTCATCAAGAAAAAATGCAAAACCCGGTCAAAAAGTTGTTGTATCCGGTATTCATGGTTCCAGTGCAGCGGGATTAAATGAACTGCTTAATGCAGGTAAAAGAATTGAGGACAAATTCACAAAAGCCCATTTTATGCCGGAAGCTCAGCTTGAATTTTCAAAAAAAATTGCCGAAACTATTAACTATGATTACGCAATGATGGATACTTCAGACGGCCTTCTTGACGCACTTTCAACAATAGCTTGTGAAAGCAGGGTTAAAATTTCCGTTGATTTTTCAAAAATCCCTTACGATAAAGATATTGAGAAATTCACAGACTGGCAGAATCTTGTTTTATATGGCGGAGAAGATTACGGACTGGTCGCAGTTTTGGAGGGAAAAGACACCTCAGGGATGATCGTTATAGGGGAAGTGAAAGAAGGCTGCGGAGTCGAAATTTTAAATGGAAACTGCTGTGAAATTTTATCAAGAAAAGATATAGAAAAAAAGTTATACAGTCATTTTGGAGAAAATCATGAAAATTAACGCAATAATACCGGCAGGCGGGACATCATCAAGGTTTGGAAATAAAAACAAACTTCTTGAAAAAATCTTTGACAAAACAGTTATAGAATACACCGTTGACGCATTTTTAGCCTCAAACGTTGATGAAATAATTATTTGTGCAAATATTTCGATTATGGAAGATTTAAAACAAATTTTTGCAGGAAAAGATAAAATTAAAATTATTGAAGGCGGAAAATGCCGGCAGCAATCAGTTTTTAACGGTCTGAAAGCATCCGATTGCGATTATGTACTAATTCATGATGGCGCAAGACCAATGGTTACACCGGAACTAATTAACCAGACTATAGAAATGGTTAAAGAGGTCTCGGCTCTGACAGTTGCCACAAAAACAATAGACACAATAAAAGAAGTTGAAAACGGTGTGATAAAAAGAACTATTGACCGAGCGAAATTATATAATACTCAAACCCCACAAGCCTTTGGTTATAACCTTATCCTTGATGCGCACAGAAGGCTTGCCGGACAGAATTTTACCGACGATGCTGGCATGCTGGAAGATTTGGGTGAAAGAGTTTACATAATAGATGGCAGCTATAAAAATATTAAAATCACAACCCAAAATGATATCGATATCGCCAAAATTTATTTGTCTTGAATTGGCCATATTTCCAAATAATCAGGTAAAAATTTCCGCAAATTAAATTAATTACTTAATTTTGAGATTTAATTTCTAAAATCTCGTTGATATCGACATTCAAGTAGTTGGCGAATTCTGTGATCTTTCCGAGCGATAAATTCAATATTCCGGATTCAATTTTTGCAACATAACTCCAGGATACTCCCATTAATTCAGAAAAAGTTTCTTGAGTATAACCTTTTCCCATGCGGATTTTTTGAATATTTTTCCCAATTTGTTTTAATACGTATTTTTTTTCCATGAATATATTATCTGTCATTATAGATATATTTTTGTATTGACAAATAATTGTATTCATTTATAATTGAATACAAGGAAATTTAAGGTGTGCAATGAAAAAAACAAATAAGACTTCATTTAAAAAAGGATTTACTCTTGCGGAAATCTTGATTACACTTGGAATTATAGGGGTTGTTGCGGTATTAACACTTCCATTGTTAATGGCAAATTATCGGAAACATGTTGTTGAAAATAAGTTGAAAAAGTTCTATACAATAATGAATCAGGCTGTAAAGTTTTCTGAAGCTGAATACGGCGAGTTTAGTTATTGGGATGGCTTTGAAAGCGGAAATCCGGATGCAATGATAGCCTGGTGGAATAAATATTTTGCACCGCATGTAAAAACTTTAAAAATTGAAAGAATTAATAATGTAAATTATGTGTATCTTGCCGATGGAACTAAGCTCCAAATATTCAATTATGGTTACGGTGGTATTGGTTTTGCAATCCATATATATTTTTATCCTAAAGCAAGTAGTCATACTAATGTAATGGGAAAAGATTATTTTACATTTTATATAAATCCAAATACTAATAAAAATCTTGCTGTTGTTGAACCCTATAAATTTGCTTGGGATGGTACAGAAGATGCCCTCAGGTATAGTGGTGAATATGCGTGTAAAGCTTCATCGGCATGGCCTCATTATTGTACGGCCCTTATTCAATTTAACGGCTGGAAAATTCCGAAAGATTATCCATTTAGATTTTAGTAAGTTTGTATATTAATTTTCCAGCCGTGAAATCAAGTTACGTCATTGCGAGGAGCGTAAGCGACGCGGCAATCCTTTTTAATAGAGGGACGGAGGTCAAGAGGACAGGAAGGCAAGCGAGTATCAGAAAAAATGTCATGCTGAACGTCGGATTGACCTCCGTGTTTCAGCATCTCATAAAAATCCCACCACCGCTAACGCGGTCCCCCTCTCTGCTTGTTTGCGCGCGTTAAACGGCGTTACGGCCTTGCGCTTCTGCAAGTTCTCCAGCCTCTGCGCGCAAGCCGTTTTGACAAGGGAGGTTAAAAAAGTAAATAGTAGGGTAGACTTTAGTCTACCAGAAATAACGAGATTACCACGCCAATTTGCTCAGATTTGCAATGAATCAAATTATTTGTTGAACTTATCAAGTTCCTCTTTCAGTAACTTTGGCGGAACTGAAAGCGTCTGGTAATATTTCATAGCCTGCCCCATAGATTTTATGTAATCCTGATTTTCGCCGAGCCGTTTGTTGATTTGCGCAAGTATATAATACAAATCTCCGTTCCCGCCGCAGTTGTCGAGGGCTTGTTCTGTTATAATTTTTGCTTTTTCATCATTATTTTCTTTGCATAAAATTTTTGCATAAATTTTATAGGCATCAATGTCTTTAGGGTTCAAATCAATCGTTTTTTGAAGATACTCCGCCGCTTTGTCAATTTCACCTTCTTCATAATTGATTACTGCAAGGTTAAAATATGCCCAGCTGTAATCCGGAGAAATACTAAGGACGGTATTGAATTCTTTCACTGCATTTTCAATGTCTCCGATTTCTTTGAAAATATTTCCCATATAAAAATGTGCATAAATATCGTCATTATTAAGCTCAATTGTCCTTTCAAAGTAGTATCTAGCCGCATCAAACTGGTTCATTTTGAAATAACACAAGCCAATACTAAAATAAGAATTTGAATCGTTTGTGTCGGTGTCTAAAACCCTTTCAAAATTGTCAATTGCGCTTTCGTAATCCTGTTTATCCATGTATACAAGTCCGAGATTGTAATTTGCATCAACTTCATCCGGCGAAAGTTCAATCGCTTTTTTATAAGCTTTTTCCGCTTCATTAAGCTTTTTGAGTTTTTCGTAAGCTATTCCGAGATTGTAGTAAATTCCGCTGTCATCAGGAAACAAGTTTTTCAGATACAAGAAATGCTGCAATGCTTCGTCAGAAAATCCGCAGTCCAAAAGCAACACGGCAAGCTGACGTCTTACGGAAAAATTTCCGGGGTCGTCTTTTAAAACATCTTGCAATTCTTCAATTTTATCAAACTTTGACATAATAAAATCTTAGCAATTTTTCCTCTAATGTGCAATTTGTTAAGATAACTTCTTAAAATACTTGCACTTTAATCTTTTGTATTGTATGATTTTATTAGTCGAAATAGTAACATCAAGTTTGGAATCTTGAAAATATTGGAAAGAGGTAGAAAATGAAAGAAGGAATACATCCTGATTATAAGAAAGTTACAGTAAAATGCGTATGCGGTAACGAAATTGAAACAGGTTCAGTGAACGAAGAAATTACAGTTGAAATTTGCAACAAATGCCATCCGTTCTACACTGGACAACAGAAAATTCTTGACTCTGAAGGAAGAGTTGAAAGATTTAACAAACGTTACGCTAAAAAATAGTTTAGTAACTTTAACTAAAACTTTACAATTATGCCATCCTTATTTCAGGGTGGTATAATTTTTTATAGAAAATTAAGATTAGGGGAGACATGATGACAGAAAACAATAACAAACCGGTTGTAAATTTGATTTCAAAGCCGGAAAATATGCTTAAAACAGTTTATACAGCTTGCAGAACCTGCTATAGTGCGGATTATCCGATAAATATCTACAATAGCACAGATGATGAAGAAAAAATGTTAAAGCTCATTGAGCGCGTAATTTCTTCCGGTCACTACTCGACAATTGAACATATTCAAATAAGTTTTGCGATAGCGAATGTTTCAAGAGCTTGTACCCATCAACTTGTACGTCATCGTCACATGTCTTTTTCCCAGAAATCTCAGCGATATGTCAAGGAAAAAGGGCAGTTTGATTATTTGATACCGCCGACAATCGAGAAAAATCCTGAGTTGAAAGAGAAATTCACATCTTTTATGGCTGAAATTTCAGAAAAATATCTTGAATTTACTGAGGCCGGAATTCCGGCAGAAGATGCCCGTGCGATCTTGCCTAATGCTTGTGCTACATCTATGGTTGCAAGTTTGAATTTGCGCGAAATGATTCATCTCGCGAACCTTCGCCTTTGCACTCGTGCGCAATACGAGATTAGAACTCTTGTTAAGATGATGTGTGAAGAATTAGTGAAAGAAGAACCATGGTTAAAGCCATATCTCGTTCCGAAATGCGAAAGGTTAGGATTCTGCGATGAGGACAAATCCTGCGGCAGAATGCCAGTTCAAACAAAATAGTTTGTAACGATTTATTAATCTTATGGCAAATTTTTACTTTTCTAATCGTTTATAGATATAGTAAGTAAGGTAGAAAGGTATTTTTATGAACACTACAGCAGTAGGTCAAGAGCAAAAGAGTAATTCAAGACCCTTTAGTCCCTTATTGGCAGTTACAAGTTTAGCTATAACACCTTTGACTGAGGTGGCTTGGGATGCCCGCAAAACCTCAAAGCTTGAAAAAACTCCATATAAAGATGCATTTGTAAAACATATCGAAAAAGAAGGGAAAGGTTATCAAGAATTCTTTTCTTCTCTGAAAAAGTTCAGCCCGAAAAAAGTCGGCTGGACCGGAGTTCTCCTTACCACAGCTATTGAAGCCCTCGGAACATACCTTGTTGCCGGCTGGCTCGCTGATTTGATTGCAGGTAAAAGAAATAAATAGTAAATAAGTTGTTTATGATATGTTAGAGCATTCAGTGTATAAGGAAAATTATAATCCTTCAAAAAAACTTTCAAGTGTATAGCCTAATGCTGTGATAAGATTATAAACATTTGCAAACTTCGTATTTCTTTCAGCCCGTTCAACCATACCTATAAAATTTGTGGACACCCCAACTTTTTCAGCTAATTCCGCTTGGGTTAAGTTTGCCTTTTCTCTTGCTCGTTTTAACCTTTGGCCAAATATTACAACAATTTCTCTTTCTGTCATTTTAAAATTATCTTTTCTTTTTGTAACAAAATAAACAAACCCAGCGTGTTAAAAAAAATATTATTTGTGGTATAACTGAGAGTGTTATTTATAAGAAAGGGTTATATGGAAGTTATAACAATTAATTCAGAGCAAGTAATACAACTTATTAAAAATGAATATTTAGAAATTGCTCAAAACAATAGGATAGAATTTGTCAATAACAACTTAGTTTTAAACTGTAACGGAGAGATTAGCAATGTTCGCTCAATCAACATATTATTTGAAAAATTAGAAATTAAGAATAAACATATAATCGACTATATACAAAATATAATTTGTGAACATCTAAATTTAGAACTCAACGAGGTTATATATTCTTCAGGTTGTGCTGATGAATTCGATTTTAAGATAAGATTTGCACCAAACATAGAATGGCAGATTGTTGTATGTGAATATAGCAGGGCTTTACAGAATATGTGTTTTATAAGTGATGAACAGATTAATGTAAAACCCGGTGCGCCAGCTATTGGAATATACAAGAGATTAGGAAAAAGTGCCTATTATTTTAGATGGTTTGAAAGAATTTAAAAATTTATAATGTTTCAAAAAATTGAGCCAATGTAACATCTAATGCATCCGCAATTTTAAATAACTTGTCTATAGTTGTATTTCTTTTCCCGCGTTCTACCATACCAATAAAATTTGTAGACACATCAAGTTTTTCAGCTAATTTAGCTTGGGTAAGTTTACTTTTTTTTCTAAGTGTTTTTAACCTTTGTCCAAAAACATATAAATTAGTTTCTTTTTCCATAAATTAATTATGAATATAATTTCAGAAAAATTAAACAAACCGACTGTGCTATTTTAGAGAATTAACATAATATATAAAATGGCCCCGGCGCGCTGTCTTGAATTTGCTCCAAGCTCACAAAGTTTCGCAAATGTGGCTTTGCCACAGTATTGCTCAATTTGTTCGCTATCCGGACTTGTTTCACGTCGTCCGTCCGCAAATTCGCTCGAACGCGAAATCTTCCCGATTGAAATTATTTAAAATTTGCGATGTCTAATGGCGTTCTCATCGCTGCCGGATAATAAAATGGCCCCGGCGCGATTCGAACGCGCGATCTTTGGTTTAGGAAACCACTGCTCTATCCTGCTGAGCTACGAAGCCACACTGAAAATATTAAATTCTTATCTAATTCTAATACAAAAATTCTTGAATGTAAATCGCGGTCATTGTTCACTATAACAGTTTACAGTTATTGCAAGACAAAATATAGCAAAAACTCGCACCAAATTTTATATTTTGGTGCGAGTTTTTTATAGCCTTATTATACAATATTTTCAGACACTTTTCAAGTGGTCTTTTGTTGTTTTTTGATGATTTTTTGAATTTTGAGAAGGTATTTTTTAGTGAGTTTCAGGCCTACATGCACCAAAATATAAATTATGGTGCATGAATTTAAAGGATAATTTAAGAAAATATGGAGGACAAAAGTATGATAAATGAAGGCAAACGAGAAATAACATGTCATGCTGAACTTGTTTCAGCATCTCATGATACTGAGATTCCGAAACAAGTTCGGAATGACATGAACCCCTCACCCCAACCCTCTCCCACAAGGGGCGAGGGAGTAAGTAGTAGGGTAGACTTTAGTCTACCAGAAAAACTGGATTGCCGCGCGTCGCTCGCAATGACGAAAGTTGCTTTCACCCTTGCCGAAGTCCTAATCACCCTCGGGATAATTGGGATTGTTGCAGCGATGACCATGCCGGCGGTAATAGGTAAGATTAAGCACAAGCAGCTTGAGGCTAGGTTTAAGAAAACTTACTCTGTTTTATCACAAATTACGATGGAGCTTCCTATGCAATTTGGGACTTGCAATTCTGACGTACGCACACATTACCAGTTAAACGATTTTGTACTTTCAAAATTGAATAATCCAAAACTTAGTACGGTCAGTTATGACTCTTTTAATACTTACAACTTAAAACCTACCACAGCTTTAATGCATAACAATTGTTTTTCTGAAACAAATACGAGTTATTTAACTTCGGATGGTACTGCTATAGCTTTTTGCTTAAATTGGACACAAGGAAATATGATAAGTATAGATATTAACGGTCCTCAAAACAAGCCGAATGCGTTTGGTCATGATTTGTTTTTCTTCGGTATTGATAAAGAAACCTGTAAGTTATATCCGTTCACAGCTCAATGGAGGACTTGCACAGCAGAAGATACCGGTTGTGCCGGAGGTGGTGGTAGTAATTTTGACGGTTTTGGTTTTAAATGGACTGCCGGAAACTGTTCAAAATCCTCAAATGCTATAGAAAATGGATTTGCATGCACGCAAAAGGCAATTTCTAACACTTGTCCTGATGATAACAGTAAAAGTTATTGGGATTGTCTCCCTTAGTTCTCATTTAGCTATTTTTACTATTTTGTAAAGTCGATCAGAACTTTTAAAACATCGCGTTCTTTATTTTTCTCAAAGGCTTCTATTGATTTATTCATAGGATAAATCGCAGAAATTAGCGGTGTAAAATCAACCTTGCCGGATTTTAAAAGTCTCAATGCAGCACCAAATTGTCCGCAACGTGAGCCTAAAACTGTAATTTCATCAATTACAATCGGAGCAAGATTTAACTCTTTTCCTGTTGCAACCGTGCTTTTTAAAACCAAAACTCCTCTAGGTTTTGTCAAAGCCATAGCAGTTTCAAATCCGGAAGCGGAGCCGGTTGCCTCAACCACAACATCGTATTTCTTTTCTACTTTAAAATCAGAAAGCAAGCAGGTTTCAACCCCTTGATTTTTTGCAATATCAAGTTTATTTTGATGTTTCCCGACAAGAAGAACGTCGTAATTTTGTGCATTCAAAGTTAATGCCGTAATCAGACCTAGTTTTCCGTCACCTAAAACAACAACTTTTTCAAACGGTTTGATGTGTAATTGTTCTGTAATTTCACAAGCTGCAGCCAGTGGTTCAACAAAAACTGCCTGTTCAGTCGGAACATTTTCCGGAACTTCAAACAAAACTTCCAGCGGCATTGTGAAATATTCAGCCATACAGCCGTCTTTCTGCCAAATTCCCAACGTGTGGCGATTTGGGCAATGTCTGTATAATTTTTTGCCGCACCATTCGCAATTTGGGTCTTTACAACCGTAGCTTATTTCTGAAACAACACGTTTGCCGAGCAGAGATTTATCTTCATCGTTAATTTCTTCAACAATTCCGACAGCTTCATGGCCGAGAATTCCGACGTAACCCATATAGCCTTTTGTAATTTCATAATCAGTATTACAAATTCCGGCCATTGTAACTCTTATTAAGGCTTCTCCTTTTTTAGGAACCGGTTTTTCGTAATCTTCCACAAATTTTAGCGTATTATCTTTATCAAAAACTACAGCTTTCATAATAATCCTTTCTTATTTTTCGCATTATTGCGACATTTTATCCATTTTTTCTTTCAAATCTTGAACTTCATATTTCAGCCTGTTAAGTTCACATTTTACAGGATCAGGAATTCTGTTATGCATCAAAACTCCGTTATTATCCATTATTTTTCGATGAACAACCCGTCCGGGAATTCCAACAACTGTTGAATAAGCGTCTACATCTTCTACGACAACCGAGCCTGCACCGACTCTGACAAAATCGCCCAGCGTAATATTCCCCAAAACCTTAGCTCCGGCTCCGACAATTACGTTATTTCCAAGTGTCGGATGGCGTTTTCCCTGTTCTTTCCCTGTACCGCCAAGGGTAACTTGCTGATAAATCAGTACGTCATCCCCGATTATAGTTGTTGCACCTATCACAACACCTTCGCCGTGGTCTATAAAAAATCTGCGGCCGATTTTTGCGGCAGGATGAATTTCTATTCCGGTAACAATTCTTGTCAAATACGATATCATACGCGGTATAAGAGGAATTTTCCATTTATAAAGACGGTGTGCAAAACGATAAGCAATAAGAGCATGAAGTCCCGGATAGCATAAAATTACCTCCGCAAGATTTCCAGCGGCCGGATCTTTTTCGTAAATGACGTTTATGTCCTCTTTTACTTTTGTTATTCCACGTTTAATTATTGAGAACAATATTACTCCTCTTATTTTACGAGCTTAGCAAATTTACGTTTGCCTGCCTGTAATATTACCTCATTATCAAAATTTAAAACATAGGCTGTATCGGCAATTTTTTCGCCGGCAACTTTTACGCCGCCGCCTTGAATAAGTCGTTTGCCTTCTCCTCTGCTTTGAACAAATTTTAATTCGCAAAGAACATCAAGAATTCCTTTTCCGTTCATGCCGGAAACTTCTTGAATATCATCCGGAATTCCTTTGTTTGAAAACACACTGATAAATTCTTCTTTAGCATGTTCTGCCGCATCTTTTCCGTGATATTCTTCTGTAATCGTCAAAGCTAAACGCATTTTTATATCGCGCGGATTTACAGAACCGGAACTTAACTGTTCTTCAATTTCTTTAAGTTCAGCGGGTTCAATATCTGTCAACAAATCGAAATATTTCGGGATTAAGCTATCCGGAATGCTCATCAATTTGCCAAACATATCTTTGGGGCTGTCGGTAAGAGAAATACAATGATCCGGATATGTTTTTGACATTTTAACAACGCCGTCTGTACCTTCAATCAGCGGCAAAAGCATTACCATTTGCGGGTATTTTTTGCCGTAAGCCGTTTGAATATCACGTCCGAGAAGAGTGTTAAATCTCTGATCAGTGCCGCCGAATTCAATATCAGCATCAATTGCAACAGAATCATAGGCTTGCATTAAAGGATAGAAAAATTCGTGAATAGAAATCGGTTTACCTTCTGCATAACGTTTTGCAAAATCATCGCGGGTCATCATCTGTGCAACCGTAACTTTTCCGGCAAGCTGTAAAAGTTCCATAAAATTCAATTTATGAAGCCAATCTGCATTATTTGTAACCTCAGCTTTTGTAACGTCGACAACTTTTGCCATTTGTTCAAAGTAAGATTTGGCATTTTCTTCGACCTGTTCTTTTGTCAAAGCCGGACGGGTTTCTGTTTTACCGGAAGGGTCGCCAATCATAGCTGTTGCACCGCCAACGATTAAAACTATTTTATGTCCGAGCTTTTGAAACTCTCTGAGTTTTCTCATAACAACGGTATGACCTAGGTGCAAATCCGGACGTGTCGGATCCATTCCGAGTTTTACTCTCAGCGGGGTGTTTGTATCATGTGCGTGCTGTAATTTTACGGCTAATTCTTCTACTCCGCCCGGCAAAACTTCGCAATTCTTTGCCAATTTTACGGCTTGCTCAATAAATTCTTCTCTTATATCTACCATAAATCTTTCTCCATTTTTCTCAACGTAACTTAATTATATCAAAAAAATTAAAAAAACATGGCAAAAAATTTTTTGTTTACTTTTTAAAACAGAAACAAGGAGAAATTATGCAAGTAAGTTTCAACGGAATTAAAAATGTCTCTTCAATGATATACAAACGGGATTCATATACCCAATACGCTGTAAGTGCACAGTTGACGAACGATGAATCCGGAAATGATTTGGATGAGTATAAAAAACTTCTTGATATTTTGCCTCAAGATGCATCGCATTATAATGACAGCAGGTTTATAAGGTTAAGTTATTTTGCACCGTACGACATAATATTTTTTAACAGTCATGCTATTGAATTAACAAAAGATGAAATAAAAAATTTGAAAATGTGTGACTACATTGCTAAAATTAACAACAAAATTATGAACAAACCTATAAATGATTTTAAAATTGAAGAAAGATACTTAAACAGCGATGATTTTTTAGAAAATACACTTGCTGATACCGGTAGAAATTACGATTTTTGCGATTATGTAGAAACAATAGGATTTGATAACTTTTTTTCAATGATTGAAAACCCTAGAAATGCAAAAAATGTTCAAGAAAAATTAATAACAATTTAAATAAAATGATGGCAGAACATTTTGACGTGACATTATAAAAAAAGACCGGAGTGTCTCCGGCCTTTATAAGCTATTTATTCAATTGTTCTCGAAGTGCGACGGCCTGAGCTTCATATTCAGCTAATTTATCCGCCTCGCCGGCTCTTAATGCCCTTATTGTTTTTGCATCAATTTCTTCAAGCTGCTGCTTTATCTCTAAATTTTGCTTTTCTTCAGTTACAGTTTCAAGTTTTTGTTTATATTCATCAGTTTGAAGTTTTTCAGCTAAATACCATTCACCATCAACTTCTGATAATTCAACATCAAGTTCTGTCATTCCTACTGAAATGTAAAATTTTGTATTTGTACCTGTTCCTACATGACATAATCCTGTTTCTTCATTTGCTACTTTTGCATATTTTATCATATTAAAAATTTCCTCCTTTCGCAGGGTAAAAAACTTTTCTAGAGTTAGCGCCTGGACTTGCATAAGAAATTTGCTCTCCTTTGTCAACATCAACAAATCCTGTTCTATCCATGCAAGAGGAGTTCCCCGGTGGTGCAGTATACCAAAGTTCACGGCCATTTACATAAATACCGCCAGCTCCCGGGTTACCAAGGTATATATATATAAACCTTCCCGGACAAGGAGCCGTATAAGGAGTTCCAATAGTTATACCTGCATTGTAATCAAAAGTATTCCAGGATAGAATGCGTTCTTTATCTGTTTCAAAAAGCATTTCCAATGGTTTAAATGTATTTACCGATGTAATCGCAGAAGCTGTTGAAATCAAGTTATCTCCAATTAAAACCATATCAGTCTGAATGTATTCTGAATTTGCATTAGACTTATACATTAAGTTTTCTGCGGTATTAAGCCAAACAGTATCAGCTGTTGCTGGCTGAGTCTCAGACTCAATATATTGGGAGGCGGTTTCAAGAGTTGAATTAGCGCATAAAAATAGATATTTTCTGGACATTGCGGAATCAAATGTTCTGGAAATATTATTTTCAAGTGTAAACACTGAGCTTTTCGGTAATCCGTTCTCGTTTTTTCCGGCAGGTACTAAAACAGTTAAGCCTGCCTTTGCAGTAATAACATTTGTCTCATAACTGATAATACCATTTGGTGCTTTTATAATACAATTTGTTAATCCCGGAAAATCTGACAAATCATTTTTCATAAAATCAGCAGTTGCAGATGAAATATCTTCAGATACACCAACTTCCATCTCGTCTATTCTCGAGGTTAATGCGGTGTGGTTCTCATCAATAGCTGATGCCAGTGCATTAAAGTTTGCATTTACTTCTTCGGCTTTTGCTTTTGTTCCTGGAGTAAAGGCATACGGGACAATATTTTTAGCCATAATTAACCTTTCCGGCTAACGGCTTTGTAAAAGGGGTATAATATATTATACCATTTGTACCGCGTTTTCGTCAAGCAAGGCTTTATAATTCATCACCTGATATACATTTCTCATAAGAGCCTAAGAATCTGAAAAACATTGAGTTCTCTTTCACTTTTTCAATGACAGGCATGAGTTTTTTGTTTTTGTAATGCCCGTCAAAATTAACAATAAAAATATATTCGCCGAATCGATTTTTGGCCGGACGCGAGGAGATATACGACAAATTTATATCATTTTCCATAAATATATTCAGAATTTTTAATAAAGCACCCGGTTCATTTCTTGTCGAGAAAGCAAGTGAAGTTCTATCTTTGCCGGTAACATCGGTTTCAAAATCCCCTACCAAAACAAATCTTGTTTGATTTGATTTATCATCATTAATATTTTGTTTTAGAATATTCAAATTATAAACTTCCGCTGTTTTTTCACTACCTATTGCTGAATAGGTCAAATTATGACATTCAAGCATTCTGGCGGCCTCTGCCGTACTCGGAGCTTCTATAATATTAAGGTTACGCGGAAGTTCACTATCAATAAAGTTACGACACTGCGCAAGCGCCTGCGGATGAGAAATCACACCTGTTATACTGTAAAACTCAGTTGTTCTGGATAAAAGACAATGATGAATTGGCAGAACCATTTGGGCAAGAATTTTAATATTTGGATTTGATGTCATCATCAGAGTGTCTAAACTTTCTCTGACGGTACCTTCAATGGAATTTTCGACAGGCAGGACACCCAGAACATTCGGATTGTCGTTTACATAATCAACTACCTGCTTAATTGTTGTCAAAGGTTCCGGATAAGCGTTTATATTAAATCTGTTTACAAAATAATCTTTCGCCATCTCCGAAAAAGATGCCTGAGGCCCTAAATATACAATTCTTTGAATGTCTTTAAAATCCATTATTTACATCCTTTTTTATTTCTTGTATGCTTATTATAGCAACAGATGTAGAGAAGGGCAAATTTATGGAAAATATTAAGTTTGGAACAGATGGCTGGAGAGCGGTTGTAGGAAAAGATTTTAACAGCGAAAACGTTGGAAAAGTTTCTAATGCAATAGGTAAGTATGTTTTAGATAATTTTGGATTAAATAAAAAAATCATAATCGGTTATGACCCTAGAAATATGGCAAAAGAATTTGCTCTTGAAACAGCCGAAATTTTAAAAGATTTTGGGTTTAATATTTTATTTTCAGAACGAATAGTTCCGACACCTGTGCTTGCGTATAATGCGAAACATTTGAATGCTTGTGCGGTAATGTTTACGGCATCTCATAACCCACCTGAGTATCTGGGAATAAAATTCATTCCGGATTATGCCGGCCCTGCAACAAGTGAGATTACTGATGAACTTATGAAAAACCTCGATTTCAAATTATCCGGCAAAAATAATGGAACAATAACTCAATATGATTTTTCAAAAGATTACTATGAACACATCGAAAAATTAATCGATTTCGAAAAAATCAAAACCATTAAAGAAACAATTATTTTTGATGGCCTTTACTCAGCCACAATCGGGTATTTTGACACACTGTTAAAAAATCACGGCATTGAATTTGACAGTATTAATATGTATCACGATACAAATTTCGGGGGCGGAATGCCAGAACCTAAGCCTAAATACATGAAAGATTTGATTGAAAAAATCAAAAGTAACGTTTCACCTTCCATCGGTTTTGCAAACGACGGCGACGGCGATCGTTTCGGAGTGATAAACGAAAACGGGGAATACGTTTCTCCAAACGAAATAATTTCAATTCTTTTATGCCATCTCAAAAAAAATAAAAATATTAATGGGCCGCTTGTAAAAACTGTCGGTGCAAGTCTATTGCTAAATAAAATCGCCGAAAAATTCGACGTTGAAGTGATTGAAACCGCTGTCGGATTTAAACATGTCGGAGAAGCAATGCGAAAATTTAATCCGATAATCGGCGGCGAAGAATCCGGCGGGTTGAGTATTCAAGGGCACATTCCGGAAAAAGACGGAATTCTTGCAAATCTTTTGATTTTGGAAGTTATGGCTTATGAAAACAAATCTCTCGTTGAGCTTCAAAAAGACTTATATTCTATGGCCGGATGCAAATTTTTCACGGACAGAATTGACAAAAAGCTCGACAATTTCGATGAAGTAAAGCCTATCCTTGAAACATTTAAAAACAAGCAAGCTATCGGTGAATTTAAAGTCAAAAAGATAGACACAAAAGACGGGGTAAAACTCTATTTTGATGATGATACAAGCTGGATTTTGGTACGTCCGAGCGGAACAGAACCGCTTTTGAGAATATATTTTGAAAGCGACAGCATAGATAAAATTGAAGAATTGAAAAACGCGATATAATATTACATCATTGCGCCCCTCGCAATGACAAAACGCCACTTACCCTCACTCTTTGTGAGAGGGCAGGGGTGAGGGGTTCATTTTTAACGAGATTGTCACGCTCACTTCAATTGCTTGCAATAACTATATCAGCTTGCCTTCCTGATCTACGGTAGACTTTAGGCAACCAACTATTAAAATGTTTATATTTCGCAATAAATACGCAATTTTAAAGACAAAATTGCATTGTAATATATAGGAGAAAATATGCAAATATCAAAATTAGGGACAAAAGTTGCTCATGCTATCTTAAAAAGCAATAACGCTTCACTTGCAAAGGCAAATACAAAACCTCTGTTTTGTGAAGAATACTGGGCTTTTGCAAAAAATAATCGCTTCATCAGAAACCGCAATAAAACATCTGTTGAGTTTCACGGAGAGTTGAATTCAATCAATCACCATTTTTACGAAAGTCCGCATCCCGAACACATGGATATGCCGACTATGAACTCGCAATTAACACCTCGAGAAATAATTTCTCAGACTGATTTTGAATTTAAGGAGCTTAAACCAACGGAAAAAGCTGTAACTGCATTCCGGGCCATTGGCGAAAAACCAACTTTTTTCTCAACATATAATCTCTATAAAAAAGCCTCTCAGGTAAAAGCGGGAGAGACATTCCAATTGAGGGGATATTCATATTTTACTTCCGATAAAAACTATGCGAACATTTATCTGACAAATAATAAAGGAATACTTTATGAGATAGAATTTCCGGCAAATTCTCGGATATCCAGAACCGGTATATTTGGCTCAAAAGACGAAATCACAACCCCGCGGGGTGCCGAATTTTTATGCACGGGTACAGAACATATTAAAAACGCAGATGCAGATTATATTTTAGTAAAAGGACGTTACATTCAACCAAAAGACTTTCTTAATAGACAAACATAAATATTTTAGTGAGTAAGCATTTACGTCATTAAGAGAAAGAATTTTATGAGCTTGCGGAATAAATCCGCGAAATAAATGAAGGGGCGGGATGATTTCATCCCGCCCATAAAAACTATCCTAAAATAATTTTATCAAAGAATTTTTTCAGCAGACTGCGTTTGTTTTTAGCAAGCTGGCTTTCTTGATCGGCCTTTAACAATTCTGCTCCAACAGTTGAATACATATATTGTAAAACAGCGTCACGTCTGTCTTCTTCTGTTTTGTATTCAGCTCTTATCGCATCAAGTTCCGCAAAATCAAGAAATTTCCCGCCGCAGCTGTAACATTCATCAATTTCAATTTTGCCGTTCATTGCGGTCTTATTTTTAACCATTTTAGCCCCGCATGCCGGGCATGTGCGAGGAAGAGAACTGTCAACTGGTTTAAAAGTTTTGTCTTTAAGAACTTTTGCAATTTCATCTATATTTTCATGTTCTTCATCAAAATACTTAAATTCTCTGTTGTCGAAAAATATTCCGCCGCACCCTTCCGTGCAAACATCCACACTAAACCCTTCTTGCGGAAAGTATACCTTTGTCATAACACTTTGACAGGCTGGACATTTTAGTTCTTGTAAGCTATCAGCCATAATTTTCACCTATTCCTTCTCTTGAACATCTTCTGATTCTTGAGACTCTTCAAGTTCGCATTCGCAGACTTCCTCTTCTGTTTCTACAGTTTCGTCATCAGAGTCATTTTCATCGTTTTCAGTATCAGAAATTTCATCTTCATTTTCTTCTTCTGAAGATTCTTCTTCTGTTTCTGCGGCTTTTTCTTCTGCCTCGGCAATTTCATCTTCGTCTTTTGCTCTGATTACAGGAATCGAAAGCGCCAGAGCCATCTGATCACCATCCTGCTCAAGATTAAGTTCAAGAGCATCTTTATCCATTTCCAGATATTTAGAAAGCAAATCAATCAGTTCACTGCGCATTCTCTGCATAATTTCAGGAGTAAGATTTGTTCTATCCTGCATCAAAACAACTCTCAAACGGTTGCAGGCAACATCTTTTGCGCTTTCTTCTGTTTCTACTTTGCGGAAAAATCCGACAACTTTATTGTACAAATTTGTAAAAATATCAGCCATCTTACTTCTCCTTTCCTACTAAATTCGAAAAGAATTTTTTAACTTTAGCAACAACACTTGTTTCTTCTTCAAGATTTAAGAAAGGAACATCTTCGCCGATAATTCTTCTTGCAACATTGTTGTAAGCTTTTCCGGCAAGTGATTTTTCATCATTAACAATAGGTTCACCTTTGTTTGTTGATGTAATAATTCCCGTATCCTCCGGAATTATACCGATTAAATCTGCTGAAAGAATTTCCACAACATCATCCACACTCATCATATCGTTTGATTTTATCAAATTTGGACGAACTCTGTTCAACAAAAGATGGTAGCTTTTTATTTCTTCTTTAGCTTCCAAAAGTCCGATAATTCTATCAGCATCTCTTACTGCTGACATTTCAGGAGTTGTAACAACAATTGCTTCGCTAGCTCCGGCAACTGCATTTTGGAAACCTTGTTCTATACCGGCCGGACAATCCACGAGGATAAAATCGAAATCTTCTTGAAGTTTTTCGCAAATTTCTTTCAATTGTTCCTCTGTTACGGCTGTTTTATCTCTTGTTTGAGCTGCAGCAAGAAGGCACAAATTAGGATTTCTCTTATCTTTTACAAGAGCCTGTTTTAATTTGCATCTTTCTTCAACAACGTCCACGATTGTATAAACAATTCTGTTTTCCAATCCTAACAACAAATCCAGATTTCTCAAACCTAAATCTGTATCTATCATAACAACTTTTTTGCCGGCTTTAGCCAGAGCAGTACCGATATTGGCATTAGTGGTAGTTTTACCTACCCCTCCTTTTCCGGAAGTAATTACTATTACTCGACCAATCATTCTTTCTCCTTTATATTAACTATTCTTTTTATAATTTAGTAACTATGATTCATGAATTTTATGAATAATGATATTTCCTCTTCTCACACAGGCTTCTTCCGGTGTATAAGAATCAGATTTCTGAACGTACGGAATATTTATTGAATCCGGACGTCTTGCGAAAATATCAGCAATACGCAGTTGGATAGCGTTCATTTTTAATGCTCTGATTCTTGCATAAGAGTTTCCGTCTGAGCCTGCATGAGCTATTCCGCCTAAAATTCCCCAAACTGTAATATCACCTTTCGCGATAATTTCAGAGCCCGGATTTACGTCACCTACTACAACAATATTACCGTCAGAAGATATGCTCTGTCCCGAACGTAATGTTCTTTGAATATATAATGTCGGGAGCATTTCAGTTTCTTTTAGATGAGCCTTAATTTCTTCTGTATCTTCCCAATCTTCAACATATTGAATTTTAGCTGATACCATTACAGATTCATCATCTTCTTTTTTATCAGATTGCGGCATTGGATTATTTTCTTGCGGCAAGTCAGATATTTCAGTATTTTCAATGGATTTAACTTCACTATCCTGATTATTCGGAGTTTCACCATTAAAAATCTTATCCAGAGCGGCCTGCAATTCTTTATTAACTTCTTCATTTTCATCTTCATCGTTATTTGTGAATTCAAGCGGCTGGATTTTATTTTCGATATTTTTAACCTCTAAATCCAATTCAAGAGCGGATTCCATAGTGATTTTAGATTCGGTAGTGATACATTTGAGATTTGCCCCCATAGATTCTACCATAGCTTTTATGCTAATTAATTGAGTCTTTGTTAAATCAGCGTTTCCGAATTTTACGCAGACATCTTTACCTTTAGCCTCAGGCAAATCCAGAACTGCGCTGAGTTCATAGATAATTTCTGAAGTTTTTCTTGCATGAGTTACATCAACAATAAACCCGTTTTCCACAAATCCCATAATAAATTTCCTTCCTAAATATTATTATATTACATGACGATAACTAAAACAAAAATTTACTGCAATAAATTATTTAGTTTCATTACGCAATATAATATATAAAGTTAATAATAAAATCTGCAACGAGCATATAAATAGTTGATAGAATTGCGGCCCGCGTTGTTGAAATTCCAACTTCTTTTGCACCGCCTTTTGTCTGATAACCTTGAGTTGCGCAGACGAGAGCAATCAGAGCGCCAAAAACGGAAGCCTTCAAAAGGCTTATATAAATATCTCTTGTCGCAATCCATAACCAAACTGAATTTAAGTATCTTGCCGGATGAAGGTTTATTGTTCCCTGTGCAACGAACATTCCGCCTGCGATACCTATAAATTCAGCGAGAAGAACCACCATAGGAACTGTAATAGCAGATGCAATGATTTTCGGAGCAAAATAATATCCGACCGGATCAACCTTCAAAGTTTTAATCGCGTCGACCTGAGAAGTTACCTGCATATTAGCAATCTCTGCCGAAATTGCTGTACCGGCTCTTGCCCCTATTGCAAGAGCGACAAATCCGGGTGCAATTTCTCTAATCATAATAATCGCAATGGTTCCGCCTATATAAGTATCCGCTCCAGACATTAGAAATTGTTTAGCAACCTGAATTGTAATAACAACAGCCGAAATGAAAGCTATAATCAATGAAATAGGCAGGGAATCGTAACTGATTGATGCAGCTTGGTTAATCACCGCCGAGAACTTCAATTGCCCTTCAAGCACATATTTTATTGATTTTATTAAATTTTGAACGCATAACCCGAAAAATTTTATCATAAATTTATACCCAAGTTAATAATAACACAAAATCAATAAGGTGAGAATGCCTTGTCCCCAAAAATGCGTCCACACTTTTGTGGACTTGACGAAAATGGCAATTCAATGTTCTAATAGTATAATGCACTACTCAAATATTACAAGCATAGCACTAACAATTAAGTTTTATTAAATTTAACTAGAAAGGAAAATTAAAAATGAAAGAAATTTATGTAAACGCGTACACTAAAAAGGACGGGACACACGTCAAAGAACACATTAGAAGAATAGACGGAACGATAGGCAGCTTCGCACCGGTTGAAAAAGATACAGATTGGGGCATAATTAAAGAACTTCCGGAAGAAGATAATAAATTCGGAATTATGTATGCAAACGGAGGCGGAGGCTTTAGCGGGGATGTCTTAACCGGAGGAATATCAATGTTAGACTTTGATATTCCTACTACAGGGACTGTCATAATAGATGCGGCACTAATCACAGCAGGAGTTGCAATAAAATTAGCCCCGATTGCATTAGAAATGTATAATGCCGTGCAAACTGCAAATGCAGAAGCTTTGGCTAAGCTAAAACCGCAATTTAATGCTTCTGTAAATCAATTAGAAACAACACAAAGTATTGTAAAGAGTAAATTAGATAAAAAATTGGAAATTATAAATTCAACAAAAGATCCGCAGGAGTATTCCAGATTGTACAATTCCTTAGCTCCCGAGTATGATGCTTACCAAAAAAGTATGAATTCAATAAACAAAATGAAATTTGCGGCTGAAAACGATAATTATGAAGTGGTAATGAATGAACTTGATAACTACCAGAATTTACAAAACAATATTATTAAAACTCAACCGACCACACCAGCGAACCAAAGTCTGACAGCAAAAAACATAAACTACACATCATACCAAAATCCATATACTCAAAGCCCGATAACACAAAATCAATCCCCATTTCCCGGCGCAAATCCGAGCTCTGGTGTTTCAGCAAGTTTTCCTGAAAAAGTTACATCTTTTGATAAAACATTGAAATATGCATTTCAACATATACCTATTGAAAAAGCAAGTACAACAAACTTAAAAAATGCATTAAACAATTTTGACCTTGCTCGGAAAGATGAACAGGTTATCTTGTTGAACAGTTTGCAAGATATCAAAAACCAACAAATTTATAATTTAATGAAAAATCTGGGAGTTCCGGAAACATCAAAGGGGCTTGTATATTCTTGCGATTCAAAAATTTCTCAAGAAATTGCAAAATCAAATACATTAAAAAAATATATAATTAACAACTATAATAAATTGCGAAATGGAAATATTGGGCTAGATCAAATAGAATTTGGCACAATATATGATCCCGATTTGCATCTTGCATTTCAGCATGTAACGCTGCTAAATCCACAAATTGATAATGCCGGAACATTTAGTACATATATTATAGATTATTACGATTTTAATTATCGAGATATGCCTGATTCTATAATAGGAAAATTTAAGACATATATAAACAACTGGGGATACAAAATGCAAGAAAATGATTTGCTTGAAAATTATTTTATTCTATTGTATATAAAGTTTGAGGTAAATCAAATATGAAAAAAGAAAATGTTGAATTAATTCAGTATATTACAGTATTTTTACTCACCAGTTTTTCAACGGCAATATTCCTATATATAAACATGCTTGTCATGTCTGATGATGTTCCTTTTGCGACATTAGTTACAGCTTTGCTGTTGTTCTATTTGTCAATATTAATAAAATTAATAGTTCCGATAATTGGAAGTATATACGTTGTAAAACATTTTAGTAACAAATACATTTTAAATATTTATCAAAGCTTAAAATGGTCAACGGTTATATTGATATATGCATACGGTTTTGACTACATAATTGGGCACTATATAATAAAAGATAATGCTTATACGCTTTTATATGGAATATCACCGGTATATGCTGTAATATACGTATTTGCTTTAATTCGTATGCTGGTATTAAAAATTAAGAACAGGTAAACATAAAAAAATACGCGGAGGTTTAGCTCTCCGTGTATTTTTTATAAAATTTTGTTAATTTTTCATTTGCCTGAACGGCTGTAAAATTCTAATAAATTTTAACTCTAGACGGGTAATCATCTGGAATTTTCCACCGAGCACAGTCCGGCCTTACGCGTTGCCGATTTCGGTTTAATCTTCGCAAATTTCGCTTGATGCGACGACTGGGAATTGTTATTAAATTTTTACCAAGGATAATCGTCTTTTATCTCCCAGCCATCGTACATAATAAGTCCGGCGCATAAACCTTTATTATCATTATTTCGGTTACATCCACGATTAACATCATCTTTCCAAAAAGCTCGAGTATTATCTACTCCTGCATCGTTTGAAAAATCGTAAGGTCTGACAATCATATTACTTCCAAGAACATTATTTGGACCATATCCTTGACTTTTCCCTGCGTAAAATGCAAAATAATTCTTACCACTTTGAGTTGGCTTATTCGGATTTAAAAATATAAACACATGAAATCGTTCTGCTGTATTAAACCAGAATGACAAAACCGTACCATTTGTAAGTTTTATATCTACTGATTGATTGTTAGCAACTAAAGTTGACGGATTAATAATATCGGAATATTTCATATAAGGACATATATTTTTCTTAAGCCAAACTTCAGCAGCATCAGTGTTTCTCTCTTCCGGAAAATCCCAATTGTCAATAGGACCGTTATAAACTTCTGATAATTTAACAGCTTGAGATAAAACGCTATAAGCATGCTTCAAACGGTTAACAGTAACCTGCTTTTGATACTTGGTTATTAGTGCCGGCAAGGTCATCGCCGCAACAATCCCGATTATCCCGAGGGTGATTAAAACCTCGGCCAAAGTAAACGCAACCTTCTTGTCCTCTATATTCATACTTTTATCCTCCGTTTTTTCTTAAATTATCCTTTAAATTCATGCACCATAATTTATATTTTGGTGCGAGTGGGTCTGAAACTCACTAAAACATACCTTCTCAAAATTCAAAAAATCATCAAAAAACGACAAAAGCCCACTTGAAAAGTGTCTGAAAATATTGTATAATAAGGCTATAAAAAACTCGCACCAAAATATAAAATTTGGTGCGTTTTTTATTAGTTTATTTTAGTTAATTATTCAGGTATTCCGTTAATTCGCGCATTGAATAAATATCTTTTATAACAAAAAAGTCTTTGCCTGTTTTATCTTTCACATAGTTAAGAGTTTTTCCGTCAAGAAAATCTTCGCTGTAGGGTTTGAGCATGACAGATGGAATTATTACAAAATCGCAGGTTTTGTCTTTTAGAGTCTCAATTAAATCATCTGTTGTTATCAAGCCTGCGACTGTAATGTCCTGTCCCCAGTAATTTGATTTGACTGCTGCAACTTCAACTTTTAAATTTTTTATTTTGTTTAATTCTTTTGCAATTTTTTCTATTGCAGATTTTGCTGCAAATGAAGTGGCAAAAAGTATTGTTAATTTTTTATTTAATTCTTTTGGAGGTTCAAGTGTTTTGAAATCATCCAGTAAAATCCTTATTGAGCCGACACCGTCATCAAGCTGGGAAAAACTTCCGTAATATTTTGCCGGCGGAATAGGTTTTTCTGCAAGCAGAAAAAATTCATCAGAACAGCACACCCGCTTGAATTTAGAGGCAATTTCAATGGTTTCTTTCGCGCATTTTTTGTCAACTTGTTTTAATCCTTCTTTTCTGAATTGTGTTATCCCTACCGGAACGATTGCTGTTGAAAGCACAGTATTTTTCAATTCTGCAAGATCAGATAAGGTTCGTTCTAACTCTGCACCGTCATTAAGTCCCGGGCAGAGGACAATTTGAGCATGGAAAGGTATTTTATTTTTTCTAAACCATTTCAAATTTTCGAGTGCTTTTCCGGCGTTCGGATTTCTCAGCATTTTTACGCGCAAATCGGGATTTGTCGTATGTATAGAGACGTAAAACGGCCCCAGGTGCATTCTTTTAATGCGTTCTTTATCTTTTTCAGTAAAGTTTGTGAGCGTAATATAAGTGCCTTGAAGATAAGAGAGTCGATAATCGTCGTCTTTTATGTATAAGGTTTCTCTAAGGCCTTTGGGTTGTTGGTCTACGAAACAGAATATACAATGGTTTAAGCAGGGTTTTATTTTGTCGAAGACTGCGCTTTCAAAAATTATGCCGAGGTCTTCATCGTAATCCTTTTCAATCTCGATTTCTTCGATTTCTCCGGATTTTTTCTTTATTTCAAGAGTAATTAAGTCATTTTTAATCATGAAATTATAATCAATCATATCAAGCATTTTCGTTCCGTCGATTGATAAAATTTCGTCTCCGTTTGTAATCTCAAGTTCCTGTGCTATTGAGCCTTCTGCCACGCTGCTAACTATTGCGCCCATTATCTTTTTCTAATCCTTCAATTATTGTAATAAAATTTTTGTATTCACATACCGTGTTGTCAAGTAGAATTTTTTGATAGAAATTCAAATCTGTATATTCATTTTCTAAGATGTTTTTTGCGTTAATTTGAAATGATAGGGCTAGTGATTTTATATGAAAAAAAAGTTTCGCTCTATCTTCATTATCCAAAATATCCGCGCAAGAAAGTTTTATTCTTGCATTTGACAGAAATTGCAGAGGGTTTTCGCTCAATTCTTCAAGTAAAAGTTTGCGCAAATGGTCAAATCCGGATTTTGTCCGTGAATAATAGCCCGAAAGTTTTCCGCCGTCAGACATCATTTGACGTGATGTTATAAAGCCGTTTTCTTCCAGTCTCCTTAACGCCGGCTTTAATGCTCCAAAGCTGGGGTTTGTATATGGCGCAAAATATTCCTTTATCCTCTTTTGCACTCCGTACATTGTAAATTCGCGGTCATTTAAGACATATAAAATTAATAAATCTATCATAAAACTAATTTATCATAGATTTTAAATTTAAACAAGAATTACATTATATTATGTATTTCATTTTCGATAAAATCTGTGTTATTATAATTAAGGAAAATATTTGCAAATAAAGGGACATTGATGAACAGTATAAACCAACTGCTTAAACCGGTTACAACAGAAATAAATGAAAAAGGAAATCTTTCAATCGGCGGATGTGATTTGACAGAATTGGCTGATACGTACGGAACTCCTTTGTATGTGATTGATGAAACAACATTAAGAGGTGTTTGCCGGGATTATAAAAAAGCGTTTGAAAAATACCCGCATGTGAATATGATGTATGCGTCAAAAGCGCTCTGTACTTCCGCTATTTCAAGAATTCTGGACGATGAAGGTTTTGGATTTGACACTGTTTCTTCGGGTGAAATTTATACTGTGTATAAAGCTGGAGTCGATATGTCAAAAGTCTTGTTCAATGGTAACAATAAATCTTTTGATGAGTTGGAATTGGCTTTGGAAGTTGGTGTAGGGCGGATTTCAGCTGATAATTTTCTTGAGCTTGCGCTATTAGATGAGATTGCAAAATCTAAAAATAAAATTGCGGATATTCTTTTGCGAATAACTCCGGGGATTGAATGTCATACTCATGAATACATTCAGACAGGTCATTTGGATTCTAAATTCGGATTTGATTTGACGCAAATTGATGAGGCCGTTGAGCTTATACTTTCTCAATATAAAAATCTCAGGCTCCACGGGCTTCACGCTCATATTGGTTCTCAAATTTTTGAGACGAAAGTTTATCATGATGAAATTGAAATACTAGTCAGAGAACTCTCGAGGCTTGATGAAAAATACTCCCTAAAGCTTGACGAAATAAATATTGGCGGCGGTTTGGGAGTTAAATATACTGATTGTGATTGTCCGCCTTCAACTTATGAAATCGCTGATGTTATCATAAAAAGTCTTGAAGAAAACGTAAAAAAATACAACATTGATATGCCGTCTCTATTTATTGAGCCGGGGCGAAGTGTTATATCAACAAGCGGGGTAACATTGTATACAATCGGAAGTTCTAAACAGGTTCCAAAAGGCAAAAAATATGTTGCAATCGACGGCGGTATGGCTGATAACATCAGGCCTGCCATGTATCAGGCTGAATATTGTGCCGAGGTTGCTAATAAAAAAGATGAAGTTGAAAAAGAAAAAGTTACTATTGCGGGCAGATTTTGTGAAAGCGGTGATATCTTGATTAAAGATATTGAACTTCCAAAACTTGTTGAGGGTGATATTTTATGCGTTTATAACACTGGAGCTTACACATATTCAATGGCCTCAAATTACAACAGGGTTCCAAAACCTGCAATGGTGCTTGTAAATAATTCAAAATCTGATATCATTATAAAAAGAGAGACTCTTGATGATTTGATATCGAATGATGTAATTCCGCAAAATTTGAAATAAAGGTAAAAGAGAATGTTCACAAATATTTTTGCATACACACTGACTCAATTGAAAAATCTCTTGCTTACATTCACGGTAAGTGACATTATTCAGGTTGCTCTGCTTGTGATATTTTTGCTTTTATTTTACAAAAAATTTATAAAAAATACTCCATCCGAAAAATTTATAAAAGGTGTTCTTATTCTTGTTTTTGTATGGATTTTTAGTGAATTGTTAATTTCTCTGAATTTGAGAATCTGGGGAATGTTCTTGAAATCAATTGTCGCACTTGTTTCATTAAGTTTGATTGTAATTTTCCAACCGGAATTAAGACGCTTTTTGGGCTTTTTGGGGCAGGTCGATTTTGTGAGCAAAATGTTTGAATCAGCTAATAACACCGTTAAAGATTCAAAAATTGATGTTGTAAAAGAGATTATTGAGGCCGTAAAATATCTTTCAAAATCTCATACCGGCGCTCTGATTGTTTTTCAAGGAGATTTAAGTCATACATATAATGATGTCGGTACAATATTGAATGCTGATTTATCAACTGAGCTTTTGTTAACTATTTTCCATACAAATACTCCGCTGCATGATGGTGCGGTTGTAATTGACGGGGATAAAATTATTTCTGCAGGTGTTCTTTTGCCGTTAACTGAGGACCCTAAATTAAGCTGGAAATACGGAACTCGTCACAGAGCCGCTATTGGAATGTCTGAAACCAGTGATGCGGCTTGTCTTGTAGTTTCAGAAGAGACCGGTGATGTTTCAATTTCGCTTGATGGCAGTTTGAAAAAATACGAAGATCTTGCAACTTTAAAGGTTGATTTGGAAAAAATTCTGGGGATAAAAGAGAGCGATATTGATGAGGCTAAACACACAATTTTCAGAATAAATAATTTTATTCCTTTAAAAGATAATAGAGCGAAAAATGATAAGGTTTAAAATATGGCAAAACAAAAAAAAGTTACACACTGGTTTATGAAACTCTTTTTCTTGACGTTAGGCCCGATAATTGCGGCTTTTGCGATTGAATCTTTTCTTGTTCCTAATAACATAATTGACGGCGGTGTTGTAGGTATTTCTATTATTGCGAATTATTTAAGCAAAATAAACTTAGGGTTGTTAATATTTATTTTAAACATCCCGTTTTTTCTGCTTGCGTTCAATAAAATCGGTAAAAAGTTTGTGTTAAGAACATTCTATGCGATTGCGGTTCTTTCTCTTGCCGTAAACCTGTTTCATTCTCATCAGGTCACAAGTGATTTGCTGTTAACAACGGTATTTGGCGGAATTCTTCTCGGAACCGGTGTCGGGCTTGTTCTCAAAAATAATGGTTCCCTCGATGGCACCGAAATTCTGGCGCTTGTTTTATCCAAAAAAATCGGATTTACGGTAGGTGAAATTGTAATGGCTTTTAACGTATTTATATATAGCGCAGCAGGATTTGTGTTTGGGTTTGAAAAAGCTATGTATTCCATTTTGACATATTTGATTGCATACAAAGTTATTGATATCGTTATTGAAGGTTTTAATACGTCAAAATCAGTGCGGATTATAAGCGAAAAATATGAGGAAATCGGGAATTTGCTGTTGAATGATTTAGAAATCGGTGTAACTTATCTAAAGGCAATCGGCGGATATTCCGGAGCTGAAAAGACTATTATTTACTGCGTAGTTTCCCGTCTTGAACTTGCAAAAATGAAAGAAATCGTAACAGAGATTGATCCGGCAGCTTTCATATCTATTGTAGATGTTCATGAGGCTTTCGGCGGAAGATTTAAAAAGATTACTGACAAAATTTAACATATAGACAAGTTTGTAAAAATGTATTATAGTATAATAAGAGAGAATTTAAAAGGATAAAGATATGGCTAAAAATATTGATACAGTACCTATAGAAGTTTGCATACTAACTAACGATCATGATATTAAAGGTATTGTGCATGTTTCAAAATATACAAACACAAACCGTGAACTGACAGATTTATTGAATGATAAAGAAAGACGATTTTTGGCGGTAACAAATGCCGAAATTTATCCGCGTAATTCAAATCAAGCTCCAAGAAAATATAATTTCCTTGAAATTCACATGGATTATGTTTTGATGGTACACCCTTCATCTCAAGCTGTTTTTCAAGATAGCGGCAAATCTCAGGAGGATATCCAAAGGTTTAGGGATTTAAGATTGAAACTTAATCAAACAAAACCATTTTAAAATATAATAAAAAAGCCGGTATTTTTCATACCGGCTTTTTATTTGGTTTATAGTGACTATATTTTTTTGTATTTGTCTAATAAATTAGAGTTGTGTTCTGATGCCATTTGCGGTTGATTATTTGTTTGTTCTGCCGGCTTAGCCTGTTCTTTTTTGGCGGCATCAGCAGCTGACATTTCCGGATTATAAGTATTTACGGTTTCCGGATGAGTTGTTACCGGTTTGTCGTTTCTAGCCATCCAGGCTTTGGCTTTATCGGCAAGAGGAGTTGCAATGAACGGAACTAACACACGTTTACCGATGATTGTTGATGCAATCAATGTTGATAAATGACCGAAGGCTTTACGAGCAGAACCGGTGAATTCATCAACTGATTCGTGGAATACTTTACCGGACATTTCGCCCATGCCTTCTTGTTTCTTCATAATTGCGTAATAGCCTTTTTTAGCGGCTCTGTCAACGTATTTTCCACACAAACCTTTGAACATTTTGGATTGAACTACCGGACGAGAAATTGTTGCATACATTAATAACTGTAATGCAATCATCAAACCGCCGTTTGTTAAATCTAGTGCGGCAACGAATTTACGTTTATCTTCAGGAATTTTTTTGTTATTCAAACTCTGTTTTACATACAAATAACAGCCAAAACCGTCTTTTAAAACTACAGAACCGATACCGATTCCGGTTAAAAGTTTCTGACAGTCATCTGAACTCCAGCTTTTTTGAGTTGCTTTTTTTACCAGTGAGGTTTTAGAAAGTGCCTGCAGAGGTTTTCTAACCAAATATGTTGATAAAGTTGTTCCAACTTGTTGAATTCCGCTCATTATTTCACCTCCTTATTCTCTGTAGCTTTTTGGACAAGCTCTGAGGATTTGTTGGTGTGTTTCTTGCTCGAAAGGTTCGGGAACACCGTATCCATAAATATCGGATACAAGTAGTTCAACAATGAACATGTAATCGGCAGCATTGCGCAGGAAACAATTAAACCTGAAATTTGTTTGAATACGCTTATGTTATTTTTTGTTAATTCTTGGAATTTCAATAAAACTTCAGTTGAGAATTTCTTATCTTTCAACCTGAAAGCTTTATTTATCTCTGATTCTTTATTAAATAATGCTTCTATATCGGCTGCGGTTGCACCGTTTTTGAGTTTTTCTTTAGCATTATTCAAGAAGTTTTTAGCATGATCAATTTCTGATAATCTAGTGGCAATTGAATCTGCCGCTTTGGTTTCAGCTTGTTCTGCCGTCATACCTTTGTACATTTCGGCAAAACCTTTCATTTTATTGACTTTTTCTTTCATTGAAGCGATAATTACGTCGCCGTATGTTGCCTCTCCGGCTTTCTTTTTCGTAAAGAGGCCAAAGAATTTAGAAAGCCAGTTTTCTTGAAGAGCGGCACCTCTATCTTTTACTTCTTTTGCCATTTTAATAAGTTCTTCATCAGCTTTGTTGGCTTTTAATTCTTTGATTTTGTCCTTCAATTGCTTTTGAATTTCTTTTACTGAAGAATTTGAATTTAAGATTTCGCTCATTTCATTCAAAAGTTTTGAAGATGCTTCCGGATTAGCTTGATAATATTTACTTCTTGCTATTCTTAAATCTTTCTTTATACCGTTGCATCTGTTATGTTCGGCTTCTTCTTTTGCCAGTAAAGAATTAAGTGTTTCATCCAGTAATTTTTTATAACGTTCCGGATCAATTTCCTTTAGTTGAGTGCTCTTATCAAATTTAGATGTATTATATAGAATTGTGTTTTTATTTAATAAGTTGTCGATAAATTTCTTCTCAGCACCATTTCCGCAATAAGGTGTCTCATTGAAGGTTTCTCCAAACCATCCGTTCGTAGCCATATCTTTAATTGCCCTGTTAAACGGAATAGTTATTGTTGCCTGTGTCGCAACTGCCAAAACTGCCGATACCGGTTGTCTCCAGGCTGAATAAGTTCTTGTATCTTCATCTGTTTTGGAAAGCGGATTGTACTTAATAAATATTGGTGCAATCAAACCTGTTCCCAACGCATTAATGATAATATTCTGAACTTCTCCCATGCTGTCTTTTGCTTTTCTCATACCGGTTAATATCGGCGGCATCATTGATTCCATACTCTTAGAAACCATATCTTTCGTCGGAGCTGCTCCAAATGATACAGAATCAACAGCAGAGTCATTAATTGCAGAAGAATGCATAGTTCTTGGTTGAACTTGGTGTTCATTTCTGCTTTGAATTTTGTAACTATCTACTTTTTGTAACTTCATTTTGTGTACCCACTACAAACCTTCTATATATATATACGTTTTAACAAAATAAAAATTGCTAGTCATGCCCTATATTTTAAGTTTTGTAAACTTTACAACAGACCATTTTCCCTTCTTTTCATAGTGTGTAATCGGGATTTGTAACATTGCATTTTTTATTGTTTGATTTTTAATGTGTGAAAAAACTAAAAACAATAAAGGTTCTTTTTTGTATTCGTTATTGTCCTTAGCAATTTCAGCGATTTTTTCATCAGAATAAAATGAAACACTGTCTAGAAAAACAATGATAAGACTTTGATTTTCTTTTAATTGTTTTATTATTTCAGTGTCCATTCTATTCTTTAAATATGGATTAAATTCGGATTTAAAAATTGTCTGATATAAATCTTTTCCTGAATTGTATACGGTGTTATAGTCCGCGTTTTTTGTCATATATTCAGGAAAATTTCCCTTATTAATTGAAACAACGTTGTAATTTGAAAAATCAAAATATTTTTCAAATCTATCTTGCGGATAATATTCGAGAAGAATCATGTCATTTTCTTTTATATCAGCTCTTTTTAGCATTTCAGCCGGAATTTTATGTCCTTCCGCGCGCCGTATTTTAAAAGCTGAAACCGGTGAAAAAATTAAATATCCGACTGTTAAAATCAAATAAATTGAGATTAAAGAATTCTTAATATATTTATTGTTGATTAAATTTAACCCTGTACAAACAAGCAGAATAAGTACAGGGTAGATTTCAATTGAATATTTTGTTAATAGGACAAGTTTACCGGTAATTGCGGCGGCAGTTAGTACGGCAAATGTTGCAAATGCAGTAATAAATATATATAAATTCTCTTTTTTCAAAATAGCTTTGATTAAAAGTCCCAGAGAAATAAATGCCGGAGCTATTGCAAAAATAAAGAATTCCAAATCTTTTCTATAGAAAAATTTTTCCGGCGATGCGGTTAAATTTGTAAGCATTGGTGAAAAATAATCAGTTAAAACGAACCCAATTTTTGCCGGTGTAAATGGATTCCACCATTGCGAAAAAGAATGACCGGTCATGATTTTTAAACCAAACGGCATGAAAATAATTCCCGAAAAACATATTACACTCCACAATAATGTGATTTGTTTTTTATAATCTTTAAAAAGCTTTATACTCACATATAAAAGATTAAAAAACACATAGACAAATCCTATCGTATGTGTAAAAAGAATAAAGAAATTTGATAAAACATATCCTATTATATTTTTATAATCAGGATTTTTAACTATTTTTAATGTGTAAAAAAATGAAAGTGCCGAAAACAAAAACAGCAGGCTGTAAAATCTAACCTCTTGCGAGTAATATATGAGAAAAGAGCTGATCGCGCAGAAACCGGCGCAAAATATTCCACACTTTTCTGATTTAATTTTGCCTATCAAATACATTATATAAATCGAGATAATTCCAGGGATTACAGAGCTCAAACGCAGAACGGTGTCGCTGTTTCCGAATATCTTTGTTATAAATTTTAAATATAAATAGTAAAACGGCATATGACATTGAGCAGCTATATTTTCTATAAATCCGTTAAATAGCGGCTTTTGTGAAATCATCCAGCTAATATATTCATCGTTCCACAAACCGTCCGGCTTATTAATAAATAATAACCGCAACAAAAGACCAATAATAAGAATTATATATATTCCTAAATTCCCCAATACACTATCCTAACAATTGTAAAATTCGCATTTTAATTATATAATGGAAAAAAAATAAAATCAAGAAAAGGATTTTTTAGACATGAAGCTAATTATACAAATACCGTGTTACAATGAGGAAGAATGTCTCGCTGAAACTTTGAAAGCACTTCCCAAGTCAATAGATGGGATTGACGAGATAGAAGTTCTTATAATAAATGACGGTTCAACGGATAAAACAGTTGAGGTTGCTAAAAGTTTCGGGGTTAATCATATTGTTAACTTGAATAAGAATTCCGGACTTGCCCGAGCTTTCACAGCCGGATTAGACAAAGCACTTAATGAAAGGGCAGATATTATTGTAAATACTGATGCGGATAATCAATATTGCGCTGATGATATCGAAAAGTTAGTAAAACCGATAATTGAAGGAAAGGCCGATATCGTAATCGGCTCAAGACCGGTTTCTTCGATTAAAGAATTTTCGCTTTTGAAAAAACTTTTGCAAAAATTAGGTTCCAAAGTTATGAGAATAATTTCGTCGACAAAGGTTGAAGATGCGCCGAGCGGATTTAGAGCATTTTCAAGAAACGCGGCTATCCAGATGAATATTTTTGACAAATACACTTATACAATGGAAACAATTATACAAGCTCAGGCTAAAGGACTTGCAATTGAATGTGTTCCGATAAGGGTCAATCCGGAACTTAGAAAGTCAAAACTTATGAAAAGTATGTTCGAATATATAAAACGTTCTGCACTGACTATGATTAGAATGTTTATTATATATAAACCATTTAAATTTTTTTCAATAATTTCAAGTATTTTTATATTTTTAGGACTTCTTTTGGGTGCCAGATTTTTGTGGTTTTATAATAGCGGAGAAGGCGCCGGACATGTTCAATCGCTTATTCTTACGGCAATATGCTTGATTATCGGTTTTCAAGTTGCCCTGATTGCGGTTCTGGCTGAACTCTTGTCCATAAACCGCAAATTGCTTGAAGATATTCAAAAAAGATTAAAAATAAAAAATTATAGATAGGATTTCAAATCTGATTTAAACGGTAGATTAACATGGGCTCCCTCGCCCCTTGTGGGAGAGGGTTGGGGTGAGGGGTTAAATAAAAGGGCACTAAGCAAACATGTCATGCTGAATTTATTTCAGCTCTCGTGATGAAGAGATCCCGAAACACGAAGGTCAATCCGACGTTCAGCATGACATAAAAAATGAGGGATAAATTTTATCCCTCATTTTTTTATGATATTGACGATTATTTCATCAATTCGCCAACAGCTTTGTAAACTGCCATACGTTTTGCGGCGTCAGATTCAGCCTGAGCATAAAGTTCTTCGGCTGCATCAGGATTTGTTTTAAGAAGTGATTTGTAACGTCCTTCACTTCTAATGAAGTCCTGATAGCTTCCTTTAGGTTCTTTAGCATCCCAAGTGAATGGCTGTTCGTTTGCCGGGTTGTATCTGTAAAGCGGGAAGTATCCAGCTTCAACTGCACGTTTTTGTTCTGTCTGAGTCTTAGACATATCAATACCGTGAGCGATACAAGGTGCGTAAGCAAAGATGATTGATGGGCCGTCGTAAGCTTCTGCTTCCTGGAATGCTTTTAGAGTTTGGTTTCTATCAGCACCCAATGCAACAGATGCAACGTAAACATAGCCGTAAGACATGCTCATCAAGCCCATGTTTTTCTTGTATGTTCTCTTACCGCCTGTAGCAAATTTAGCAACAGCACCGGTTGGAGTTGATTTAGATGCCTGACCGCCGGTATTTGAGTAAACTTCTGTGTCAAGAACAAGGATATTTACATTTTTACCTTGTGCTAATACGTGGTCAATACCGCCGTATCCGATGTCGTTAGCCCATCCGTCACCACCGATAATCCAGATTGATTTATCAGTGAAGTAATCTTGAAGTTCACGAACTTTTGCAAGGTCGGCGCAATCTACATCAGCGTATTTTGCAAGAACTTCTTTAGCTTTTTCTTGAGCTTTAACTGCTTCATCATTTTTTGAATTATCGAAGTGAGCCATAGCGCCTTCTAATGCTTCTTTCAAGTCTGCCGGAGTTTTTTCGTTAGAAAGAACTTTTTCAACGTAAGATTTCAAAGTTGATCTGTTTTGATCAACGGCCAATCTCATACCGTAACCGAATTCAGCGTTATCTTCGAACAATGAATTTGCCCAAGCCGGACCTCTTCCTTCTTTGTTTGTTGTGTAAGGAATAGTCGGGAATGTACCAGAGTAGATTGATGAACATCCGGTTGCGTTAGCAACGATTGTGTTTTCACCGAATAACTGAGATACTAATTTAACGTAAGGAGTTTCACCGCATCCTGCGCAAGCGCCAGAGAATTCAAACAATGGTTTTCTAAGCATTGCACCTTTAACGGTTTTGATTGTATTTTTACCCATTACGTTATCAGGTAATTCGTCGAAGAATTTTTCGTTTTCAAGTTCGCAATTTTCAACTTCTTTTTCAATAGTTGACCAAGTTAAAGCCGGAGCTTTGCCCATTTGGTTTGCAGGACATTGATCCAAGCAAACTCCGCATCCTGTACAATCTTCGCAATAAACCTGAACTTTGAATTTTTCATCAGCCACTGCAGGTCTTGCATTGATTGTATTGAATGATTTTGGAGCATTTTCAAGGTCTTTAGATTCAATCAATTTAGTTCTGATTGCAGCATGCGGACAAGCAGATGCACAAACACCGCACTGTAGACATGCTTCACTATTCCAGTGAGGAACACGAGGAGCGATTCCACGTTTTTCAAGACAAGCAGTACCTGTCGGGATTACACCGTCAACGCTCATTGCTGATACCGGAATATCGTCGCCTTTTTGTCTCATTGATGGTTCAATGATTTTCTTAGCGAAATCAGATGCATCATCAGAAATCAATTTAACGTCATCAACGCATCCAACACCATCCAATGTTGCTGGAACCGGAACTTCTTCTGTAGCGTTTACAGCCGCATCAATAAGAGCTAAGTTCATGTTAACAACATCATCGCCTTTTTTCTTGAAGGTTTTCTTAGTCATTTCTTTCATACCTTCAAGAGCTTGTTCAAACGGAATAATTCCTGAAACTTTGAAGTATGCAACCATCATAACTGTGTTAGCACCTTTTCCGCGCAATCCAGGCTGTTCCTTGATAAGTTTTTCAGCATCTACGTTGTAGAATTTGATTTTCTTATCAATGATAGTTTTTTGTAAATCGCGAGTAAGATGTGCAAATGCTTCATCTTTTGAATAAGGGCTGTTAAGAAGGAATGTTCCGCCTTCTTTAATACCTTTCAACAAATCGTATCTTCCAACGTAAGCGTGAGCTGAGCAAGATACGAAATCCGGTGCAGTAATCAAATAAGTTGATTTGATAGGTTTGTCGCCAAATCTAAGGTGAGAAACTGTTACACCGAAAGATTTTTTAGAGTCATAAGCAAAGTATGCCTGAGCATCTTTGTCTGTATATTGACCGATAATCTTGATTGAGTTTTTGTTAGCACCAACGGTACCGTCTGAACCTAAGCCCCAGAACATACAGTTTGTAGTTCCTTCAGGTTCAGTAACAATGTGTTCTTCAATTTTCAAAGAGAGATTTGTTACGTCATCTTCAATACCAACTGTAAATCCGTGGAATCCGTTGTTTGCAAGGTGTTTGTATACAGCGTAAACCATTGATGGAGTGAATTCTTTAGAAGACAAACCGTAACGTCCGCCGATAACTTTAATATCTTTGTTACCCAAAGCTGCAACAACATCCAAGTATAAAGGTTCACCGATTGAACCAGGTTCTTTAGTTCTGTCAAGAACTGCGATACGTTTAACTGATGCCGGTAGAGCTTCGTTAAATCTCTTAACGTCAAAAGGTCTATACAATCTAACTTTAACAAGACCGTATTTAGTACCTTTGTTTTTGTTAAGGTATTCAATAGTTTCTTCAATAGTTTCGCATCCAGATCCGATTGCTACTATAACATCAGTTGCATCAGGAGCGCCGACATAATCGAATGGATGATACTGACGACCGGTTACTTTTGCAACTTTGTCCATATATTCTTGAACAATATCCGGAACTGCATCATAATATTTGTTAACAGTTTCACGTCCTTGGAAGTAAACATCGGTGTTTTGAGCACCAACTTTACAAACAGGAGCTTCCGGACGAAGTGCACGTTTTCTGAATTCTTCAATGTATTTCGGTTCAACTAATTTTGCAATATCGTCGTAAGAAATTTCTTCGATTTTGTGAACTTCATGAGATGTTCTAAATCCATCAAAGAACTGCAAGAAAGGAACTTTAGCTTTGTAAGTTGCAAGGTGTGCAATTAAAGCCATATCCATTTCTTCCTGAACTGAGTTTGCCGCTAACATTGCAAATCCTGTGTTACGGCATCCCATAACGTCTGTGTGATCGCCGAAAATTGCCAATGATTGAGCCGCAAGAGCTCTGGCTGCAACGTGGAATACTGTAGGAAGCATTTCACCTGCGATTTTATGCATTACAGGTATCATCAACAACAAACCTTGTGAAGCAGTGTATGTTGAAGTTAAAGAACCAGCGGCAAGTGAACCGTGTACAGCACCTGCTGCACCTGCTTCAGATTGCATTTCGGCAACGTTAACTTCTTTGCCCCAAATGTTTTTCTTGTGTTGAGATGCCCATTCATCAATCCATTCACCCATAGTAGATGAAGGAGTGATAGGGTAGATTGCGGATACTTCGCTCAATGCGTACGCAACATGCGCCGCAGCGTAGTTACCGTCAACCGTAATAGTTTTTCCTGACATATTAACTAACCTCCTTATTTATCGAAATGCTATTACTTAATGTCTATACCATATAATTTTAATACAAACATGTTTTTTCTTCCATATTAATTTATGTTACAATTTATATTTAATTTTTAATTAATAGTAAAATTTATTCGTTCAGATGTTTTTAATAGCATGTGTGAAAGGTAGAAATTTATGAATATACAATTGCTTACTCCAAAATTTAATGTGTCTAATAATGTTGAGCCGTCCTCTAATAGTACTATTAGAGGTTCAAACCATACTGGTTTGAACCTAAATAATTCATCAATGCCGAATTTACAGCCGCTTGCAAAAGATACGGTAAGTTTTGGTGCAGCTACAAATAAAATTTCTGATATTGTGGCTAATAAGGTAGAGAAAGATTTGCCAAGATTAAACCGTATTGCAACTACTTATCTTGATGTATTAGAGGCTGTTGCTGGGAAATTAAAAAACGAGGGTGTTTCGTTTGATAGAGAATATTGTGAATTAAATTCTGTAAAATCTCCGGATTCTTATACTTCAAAGATTATGCGTTCCGGAACTTTCACTGTGCCGGATGCAATCCGCGGAACTATGTATTTAAAAGATCCTTATGATTTATCAATTCTTAATGATAAAATTTTGCCGGAGATGAAGAAACGTGGATACATTCTTGCTAATGTTGAAGTGCCGGTTGGAGATTTGTTAGGCCGCGGATATATACCAAACGCCGCAGAAAGCAAAAATTTGAATATAACAAAAAAAATTCCGGATTTAGATATCAGACTTCAAGATGCATCTGAGAATATAAATGCACTGTCTCCTGAATTAAGATACAGTATAGGCAAACCTCAAAAGTCCGGATATGAAGATATTCAAATGCGCTTTGTACGAGAATTTGATAAAAGTTCTAATCCTATGCAGCATGAATTAATTATTCTTTTCGGGCCAAATTACTCAATGGCTAAACACATTGAGTCAGAGAAGGTTTACGGGAATTTGAGGCAATTTAATGAATTGCGCCTTGATTTTCATGAACTTGCTGATAATCCTCATGCTAAAAAGGCAAACAGATATCTTGATCTAATTCAGCAAATGTTCAGAGGTAAAATTTCAGAAAAATTATTTTTAAATGCGAAAAACAAAGATTTATACGATTTAACAGAAGAAATTCCTATTAATTTCTCAAAATCGGATATTCAATTGTTTGATTCGTATTTCGGTGGATTACGTGACAGGTTGAATTCTTGCTATAAAGATGTTGCAGCAAAAGCTAAATCAAGCGGCCTGGCAACAAAACAAATTAATTCAGATGCAAGACATGATAGAAATTTGCTAACTAAAATTAAAGATAACTTATCAGAGACGATTGAATACTTCAATTATAATGATTCACTTAAGACTGTGGCAGAGTAATAATCGCCACATTTTCAACATGATAAGTGTGAGGAAACATGTCGAAAGGTTGTATGGATTTTACTGTACAGCCTTTTTCGCACAAATATTTTAAATCGCGCGCTAAGGTTGCCGGATTACAGCTCACGTAAATTAATTCTTTTTTTCCAAGTCTTAAAAATTCGTCTAAAGCCTCTTTTGTCGAACCTTTTCTCGGCGGATCGGTAATTATTATATCAAATTTTCTTTTTGTGTGTTTTAAATATTGCGCGGTGTCAAAATTATGGATTTCAATATTCTCAATACTGTTTGTTTTAAGGCATTGGCGCGCTTTTTCGCAGGACTGCTTGTTTAATTCAACACTGACAACTTTTTTCGCGCAATCGCTTACACAAATCCCGATTGTTGCCATTCCTGCGTAAGCGTCAAGAATTACCGGCTCTTCAAAGTTGTCGGTTATATAATCTTTGACATATTTAAAGATATTCTCTGCACTTTTCGGGTTCACCTGAAAGAATGTGTCGGCGCCGATTTTAAAAGTTTTGTTGAGGAGTTTTTCTTCCACAAAATCTTCACCGGCTAAAAGAACGGTTTCATCGCCGAAAATTACGTTTGTTTTTTTAGGGTTAAGGTTTACACAAACCCCTGAAACTTTCTCAAATTCTTCATATATACATTTTGCAAAATCTTCAAGTCTTTCAAAAACTTTTTTAGAGTTCGTTACAAGCGTTACGAGAACCTTGCCGGTGCTTTTGCTTACACGCATGACTACGTGTCTCAAATCTCCGGCATGAGTTTTTTCAATGTAGCCTGAAATTCCAAAGTCAAACGCTTTATTTCTTATAAATTCTATGATTTCGTCGCAAATTGACGGCTGAATAGGACAGTGCTTAATATTAA
The DNA here is from genome assembly GCA_017942035.1 of bacterium. Classification (GTDB taxonomy): domain Bacteria; phylum Cyanobacteriota; class Vampirovibrionia; order Gastranaerophilales; family Gastranaerophilaceae; genus RUG14219. The sequence goes on from JAGAVG010000043.1 coordinate 69,140, forward strand.
CAACTTCGTGCGTCTGCGGCTTGTAGTATCCGGCAAGAATTCTTCCTGAGACTTTTGTCTGCGATATCGGATATTGAATTTTACAGCGGTATTCTTTCGTTTCCGGACTAGGAACAACGTCTTTAACCTCAATATCAAGCCCGCCGATTTTGTTTATCGCATCCTGAACAATTTGTTTTTTGAGCTTTAGCTGGTAATCGTAATCAATGAATTGCATCTGGCATGCTCCGCAAACCTTTTGCATTGCGCAAAATGGCTGAATGCGGTTCGGTGACGGAAAAAGTACTTCTTTTATAATTGCGTTTGCATAATTTTTGTTTACCTTCGTAATTTTTGCAGTTACTTTATCTTGCGGACAAGCGCCCTCAACAAATACTACAATTCCGTCATTGCGGGCAATTCCGTAACCTAAATTTGAAAAATTTTCTATATCAAGTTCAACTAAATCATTCTCATTCATAAATAAATTATATCATAAGATAAATTTCGTGAATTGGTAAAAAGCTGATTAAGTCAAATCTTTATATGCGTTATAAGCTCTTATTAATTTTGAATTATTCTGTATTTGATAAATTTTGACAAGCGCCCATTCCGCAGTGGAATTAAGTTCATCGTCGGTAATATATCCGGCTTTTGCAGAATTTCTTAGGCTTGTGTCGATAGTTTTGTAAAGTTTCGCAAGAGTCCTATTATCCATTCTGTGTATTGGTCTTGAAAAGTAATCTGCAAGTCCGCCGGAATTGAGTTCCAGAGTTTTATACAATTTAGTAAGCGTTGTTTTTACGTCCGAAAGTTCATATTGCAAAAAAGATGCAACCTGATCTTTTGTTCCGTGCCTGTAAACGTAAGTTTTTATTTTTTCGATGTTATCAGGGTGTTGATTTTCAAAATTTGTATCTATCGTTGAATTTATAAACTGTTTAATATCTTTTTTCGCAATACCTAATGCTTGAGCAAGAATTAAATCATCACCTTGTTTAGTAAAAGAATTTTTTAGCGGACGAAATCTTATAAGCGGTCGGTGAGACATTATTTCTTTTAGCTCCGCCTTTGATATTTCAGATTTCATAATATCTTTTATCGCAATATTGTTTTGCTTCAGAAATTCAACTTTTTGCTTATTAGAAAGTTTTTGCGATTCAAGAGTTCTGTAAATATCTAAATTACTAATATGTTTAACCGGTTCAATCATAGTTTGATTATAGTGTATTTTGCATTATAAATACCAGTGTTATTAAGTTTTATTAAAATTTCAAAACTACTTTTTTCTGAAAATAATTGAACCAGGAACGGTGATTGCCATATCTATAGATTTTTCAATTTTTTGGATATGTTCCGGCAGATGGTGAAAAAATGGTCTGTAATTTTCTTGTCCGCGATTTTCAGAAACTCTTAAAATTTTCATTCTATCCATTGCATAATCCCAGAAAACTTGAGCATCAAGTACTTTCGGCGGATAAGAAGGATAGGCTCCCATTGCACCGCATTCAAGATCTTCTATAATATAATAACCGCCCGATTTTAAAATAGGGAAAAGCATTTCAAATGAACGCCTTTGATCTCCCCAGGCATGCGAACAGTCATCAATTATACACATAATATTATTATTGCAATACAAAAGTTTTTGAGGCAAATCTTCTGCTACGGCATCAGAACATACAAATGATATTCTATCTTCTTCTAAACTTGACAATTTTTCATTCAAATCAACCCCAATAATGTGAGCTTTGGGAAAATATTCTTTCCACATCTTAAGTGATGCTCCAGTAAAACATCCGAGTTCAACAAGTGCAAATTCTTCATCCAGTAATGTCGATAAAAAAAGTTCGTAATATTTTAAATAATCGTGGCCTTTAATTACGGTATCGCGTAATTTGTACAAGGAAGCTTTATCCGTATTATATTTTAATCCCAAATCATCTAAATATCTAAATTTAGCCATTTGTCCTCCAATTTCTATTTGTTACACATCTATATTTGAGCAATGCGCCGCGATTTTATGTTTTTCAAGCATTATCATCAAAACCGAAATGTCTGCCGGTTTTACCCCGCCTATGCGTGAAGCCTGCGCCAGAGTTTTCGGCCTTATTTTGTTTAATTTTTCTTTTGTTTCTGAGGAGATATGTTCTATTTTGAAATAGTCAATATCTTCAGGGATTTTGAACTTTTCAAGCTTACTTCCCTGCTCAACCTGAATTTGCTGACGTTTTAAATAACCGTCATACTTCAATAAAATTTCCACCTGTTCTGCAACATCATCAGATATGTTTAAACTTTTCGTTTCGGCGTCAATTTCTCTAAGAACTTTATAATTAATATTCGGGCGTTTCAAAAGTTCAGAAATCTTCATTCCGCGATCAATATGCTCGCCATATTTTGCAAGGATTGTGTTAATCTCTTCCCCTGCCGGAATTTTGGCATCCTTAACCCTGTCGAGTTCTTTAGAAATATTTTGCTGTTTTTCCTTGAATATATTATACTGAGTCTCATCTACAAGTCCGACACGATGACCGATTTCCGTCAATCTTTGATCCGCATTATCCTGACGCAATAAAAGCCTGTATTCTGAGCGCGAAGTGAGCATTCTATACGGATCATCAATATCTTTTGTAACCAAATCGTCCACAAGCGTTCCAAGGTATGACGAGCTTCTCGGAAGTTCCAGCATTTCACGGTTTTGAATATAATTAAACGCATTTATACCTGCCAGAAGCCCCTGAGCTGCGGCCTCTTCATACCCGCTGGTGCCGTTAATCTGCCCGCCGAAGAATAATCCCTTAACCGTTTTTGACATAAGGCTGTGCAAAGTTTGAACCGCCGGAACGTAATCGTATTCAACAGCATAAGCAGGTTTTATAACGTAAGCATTTTCAAGTCCCGGTAATGTCCTCAGCATTTTTACCTGAACATCGGCAGGAAGTGAACTTGAAAATCCCTGAATATACACTTCATACGTTCCTAATCCTTCAGGTTCGATAAATATATGGTGTGATGGGTTTTCGGAGAATCTCACAACTTTATCTTCTATAGATGGGCAATATCTCGGTCCGACTCCATGGATTAAGCCTCTATACATCGGCGATTTGTCTAAATTTTCTTTTATTATGCGGTGAGTTTCCTCATTTGTTCTTGTCAAATAGCAAGGAACCTGCGGCCTTACCGGTCTGTTTGGCTTAAAAGAGAAGAAACTTAAATTGCTGTCTCCGGGTTGAATATCCATTTTTGAATAGTCGATAGTTCTTTTATCGACGCGCGGAGGAGTTCCGGTTTTTAATTTTTTAAGATTAATCCCGTGTTTCATTAAGCTCTCAGAAAGTCCCGTTGCAGCTTTTTCCCCTAATCTTCCGGCGCTGTAGGATTGAAGTCCTACAAAAATTCTTCCCTCCAGTGAAGTTCCTGTTGTAAGCACAACTGCCGGTGCGGAATACTCAATTCCGAATTCATCAATTGCACCTGTAATTTTTCCGTTTTCAACTTTTATTTCAGTAATACATGCTTGTCTTAAATAAATATTTTCGTAACTTTCAATAATATTTCGCATATAAGTCATGTATTCTTTTTTGTCGGATTGCGCTCTTAAGGCTCTGACGGCAGGGCCTTTTGAAGAATTAAGCATTTTCATCTGGATGTAAGTTGCGTCGGTAACTTCTCCCATGACTCCGCCTAATGCATCAATTTCTCTTACCAGAGTTGACTTGGCAGGACCTCCCACTGCCGGATTGCATGGCATTAATGCTATGTTATCAATATTAAGGGTTGACAAAAGAACTTTTGCCCCCATTTTTGCGCATGCTATTGCGGCCTCACAGCCGGCATGGCCTGCGCCTACTACGATTACGTCATATTTGTTATTTAAGTATTCCATATTTACAATTATATTACAGAAATAATTTCTACTCTATCTGGATGATTTTATATTAAGTTTGTAAAGTTTATAATAAGCAGGTACGTTAGAAAATACATACATCTTATTTGGAGCTCACAAATGTCAGAACAGATTTTGTTACCATCAATAAATGCCGCAAGGAATAACAATGTGCGGGAGGTTTTGGAAAAAGCCCGCCTCGCTCATGAAAGATATCTTATTCGCCAGCATGACACAGATTTGCAAGATGCGATTACTAATTATATTGATGCAGTTAAGATGGATCCGACCTTGCCGGAAGCTTATTATCGTCTGGCTGCTTTAATGTGGGAACAGGGCCAAATAAGTCTTGAAACAGCTATTGAACAGTGTAAAACGGCGGTATCTTTAGCTCCTGCAAATACTGATGCGCATCTTTATACCGGATTTTTCATGAAAATGGCTGAAGATTTTCAGGCAGCCGAAAATGAATTCAAATCCGCAATAAAAGATAGTAAATTGAAATCAGCAAGGCCTCGTCTGCTTTTGTCGCAGTCGATTTTACAGAAAATTAATTCCAAAGAAGGAAAATTTGCCGACTATTTGAATTTTGTTTACTATTTTATTTCCGGAAGTATCATGCTTGCATGGGATAAGCCTTCGATGAAAATGTTCTATAAGAACATGTCAGACGATTTTTCCGTTTTTTCTTATAATGCAGCAGGTAAATTTCTTGAAAAATGCAAAATGTATTCAAAGGCTGAAGATGTTTATAAAAAAGCTGTAGAAGACACCTGCCACGGCGAAATTTTTTATAACAAAATGGGTGACATTGCTCTCAAAAATAAAGAGACTGAAACTTGCCTATCTTGTTACAGAAAAGTTCTTGAGCTAAACCCTTTAAATAGAGAAGTTTTGGTTAAACTTGCAACAGTTCTTCAAACGTATTTCCCGGAAAATTCAGATGAGACAATTGACTGCTATGAAAAACTTTTACAATTTGATATTGATACAGCCGCAATATACTATGAACTCGGGCATTTGTATCTAAAAAAAGAGGATAAAATAAATTCAGTCAGCGCATTTAAACTTGCGCTCGAACGGGATAGCGAAAATCCTTTCTATAACAATTCATTGGCCTATGCATATTCAAAGGCTGAACTTTATGATGATGCAATAGAATGTTACCAAAAAGCAATTTCAATTAATCCTGATAATGAATGGACATCCATTGTTTGTCAGGCTCTTGGCTCAATTTATGCCGAAATTAAAGGAAATGTAGAGGCCGCAGTATCTACCTATCAGGCCGGAATAATTCTTGATCCGAAAAATTACGAATTGTATCTTTCGCTCGGTGATATCCACATGGCAGAATACGATTTGGATAAGGCAATTAAAGCTTACTGTGACGCTATTTTATTGAACCCGGATGATTACAGAGCATATTCAAAAGCCGGAGTTGCATTATGGGAAAAAGATTATATTGAAGAGGCACTTGTGGCTTATCATAAAGCTGTTGAGTTAAATCCGTCAAACGAATTTGCACAAAATAATCTCGGAATTCTCTATCTCGACGGACTGGGAAATGCCGAAGAGGCGCTTGAATATTTTGAAGAGGCAATATCTTTAAATTCCAGCTATACTCTTGCTTATTTTAACGCAGGCCGTGCAAGTCAAGAGATGGGCTTCACAAACGACGCCGCTAATTATTATCAAATGGCAATCGATTTGAACAGGTTGACCGATGAACTTGATGAAGATGACATCCAAAAAAGATTGCACAAACTTTTTGATGTTGAATAGATTATAAGGCCTGTTGCGTAAATTCTTTTTTGCGGTACAATTGTTACAGCGAAGTAGAAATATAAAGGAAAAAACAATGAACGTAACAATTGAAAATGAAAAAGAAAATTTGGTAAAAATGGATATCACTATTCCTGCAGATGAAGCTCAAAAAGCTTATGAATCAGCAGTGAAGAGAATTTCTCAGTATGTAAACATTGACGGATTCAGAAAAGGTAAAGCTCCAAAAGCTGTTGTTGAACGTCATGTAGGTACCGAAAGAATTAAACAAGAGGCAATTGAATATTTGGCACCGCGTGCTATTTCTGATGCCGTTAGAGAAAATGAATTGGATTTGATTACTCAGCCATATATCACTGATTATACTTTCAATATCGGTGAAGATCTTAAAGTTGTTGCGAAAGCTGAAAAAAGACCGGAAGTTACTTTAGGCGATTACAAAAATTTGACAGTAAAAGTTGAAGAAGATGTTATTCCGGAAGGTGCATTTGATCAGGCTTTGAATAATCTTTTGATGCAGCATTCGCAAACTGTTGATATAACAGATAGACCAACAAAAGATACAGATATTGCTGTTATCGACTTTGACGGATATTCAAACGGTGAAAAAATTAAAGGCGGCGAAGCTAAAAATTATCCGCTTGATTTGGCTCATTCAAACTTCATCCCTGGGTTTGCTGAACAATTAGTAGGCAAAAACTTGAATGAAGAATTTGATATCGAAGTTAAATTCCCTGAAGAATACCATGATGAAAAATTGAAAGGCCAGCCGGCAACTTTCAAAATTAAAATCAACAAAATTCAGGAAAAACAACTTCCTGAGCTTAACGACGAATTTGCATCTAAAGTCGGATTTAAAACTGTTGATGAGCTAAAAGCTGATATTCAAAGCTATCTTGATAAACAGCACAAACAAAATAACAAAATTAACTCTGAAAACGAAGTTTTCAAAACTGTTGTAAACTCCGCAAAAGTTGATATTCCGGAATCAATGGTTTCAAGAGAAGCTGCATCTTTAAAAGCTGATTATGAAAGAAGACTTCAAGCTCAAGGTTTAAACTGGGATGCTGTAGTAAAAGTTCAAGGCGAAGATGAAATAATGAAAACTATTAAAGAAGATGCACTGAATAGAATTAAAAATTCTCTCGTAATTGATAAAATTGCTAAAATTGAAGAAATTAAACTTGAACAAAAAGATATGGAATTGAAGTTTAGTCAGTTAGGTGCCGCTTATGGACTTAAACCTCAAGATTTGATTAAACAATTAGGCTCAAATCCGGAAGCTTTGACTTCACTTTCACAGCAGGCAATTAACGATAAGGTAAGAGATTATCTTATGGCTAATAACAAAGTAGAATTTGTTAAAAAATCAAAATAGTGGATTTTTTAATTAAAAAGGTATACAATATCAATTAGTTTATATAAGAAAGGAAATTATTATGAGTTTTGTACCGGTAGTAATTGAACAGTCAAGCCGCGGAGAACGCTCTTTCGACATCTTTTCAAGATTGTTGAGAGAAAGAATTATCTTCCTGGGAACTCCGATTGACGATATGGTAGCAAATTTGATTGTTGCGCAATTGTTATTGTTAGACAGCGAAAATCCGGAAAAAGATATTATGTTGTATATCAATTCTCCGGGAGGTTCCGTAACCGCAGGTTTTGCAATTTACGATACAATGCAGCATATCAGAGCTGATGTTTCTACAATCTGTCTCGGTCAGGCTGCTTCAATGGGTGCGTTCCTATTGTCAAGCGGAACAAAAGGTAAGAGAATGGCTCTTCCTCACTCAAGAGTTCTTATTCACCAGCCATTAGGCGGTGCTCAAGGTCAGGCTACCGATATCGAAATTCAGGCTGCTGAAATCATACGTATTAAAAAGTCTTTGAACGAAATTCTAGCCTCTAACACAGGCCAGTCAATCAAAAAGATTGAAAAAGATACCGACAGAGACTATATTATGACTCCGGAAGAAGCTCTTGAATACGGTATGATTGATAAAGTTATATCAAGAGATATAATTAAATAAATGTATAGAGGGAAACAGGCTCCTTGCTTGTTTCCCGTTTATCCCAACATAGGAGAAATTCTAAATGCCAAAACACGATGATAGCAGATTGAAATGTTCTTTTTGCGGTAAATCTCAGGATCAGGTAAAAAAATTGATTGCCGGCCCTGAGGTATATATTTGTGATGAATGCGTTGAACTTTGTAATGAAATCCTTGATGAAGAATTTTTTGAAGGTAAAGACAAAGAAAACGGCGAGGATGCTGAAAATTCTCAAAAAGATGAAAAAGCAATCCCAAAACCTCACGAAATAAAAGCTTATCTTGACGAATACATTGTAGGTCAGGATGATGCTAAAAAAGTGCTTTCTGTTGCTGTATATAACCATTATAAACGTCTAAAACACAATAAGAGTACGGATTTAAAAGAAAATGTTGAAATCCAAAAATCAAACATACTTCTTGTCGGCCCGACCGGATCCGGTAAAACTCTATTAGCGCAAACTCTCGCCAAAATGCTTGACGTTCCGTTTGCAGTTGCAGACGCTACAACATTAACCGAAGCCGGTTATGTTGGTGATGATGTTGAAAATATTCTCCTCAGACTTTACCAGAATGCGGAATTCGACAGCGCTAAAGCTGAAAAAGGTATTATTTATATAGATGAAATCGACAAAATTTCAAGAAAAAGCGAAAACACATCAATTACACGTGATGTTTCAGGTGAAGGTGTTCAGTAGGCCTTGTTGAAAATGATTGAAGGTACAGTAGCGCAAGTTCCTCCTCAGGGTGGAAGAAAACATCCTCATCATGAGTTTATCGAAATTGATACAAGTAATATTTTGTTTATTGTCGGCGGTGCGTTTGTTGGTTTGGAAAAAATCATTGAACGCCGTGCAAGTGATGGTACATCTGTTGGATTCGGTGCAAAAGCACCATTAACAGAGGCTGAAAAAGAAGCAAACGCTGTTAAGATGCTCAAAAAACTCCAACCGGAAGATTTGATGAAATTCGGTTTGATACCTGAATTTATCGGCCGTGTACCGATTTATGCCGTGCTTGACCAATTGAATGAAAAAACATTGAAAATGATTTTGACTGAACCAAAGAATGCAGTTCTCAAACAGTATCAGTGCTTGCTGAAAATGGACGGTGTTGAATTGGAATTCGAACCGGAAGCAGTTGATTTAATTGCTCAAGAGGCTATTAAGCGTAAAACCGGAGCAAGAGCATTACGTTCAATTGTTGAAGAAATTATGCTGGATGTAATGTACGATGTTCCGACCAAAGCGGATATTGATAAATTTGTAATAACTGCAGATATGGTTAGAAATCGTAATAAAGCAGAAATAGTCAAACTTCCTACCGTAAAAGATAAAGGTATTACAGCATAAAATTATGTAAAAAATAATATAATTTAAAGTCAAAACTCGCACCAAACTTTATATTTTGGTGCGAGTTTTTTATAGCCTTATTATACAATGTTTTCCACCACATTTCAAGTGGTATTTTGTCGTTTTTTGATGATTTTTTGAATTTTGAAAGGGTATGTTTTAGTGAGTTTCAAGCCGACTCGCACCAAAATATAAATTATGGTGCATGAATTTAAAGGATAATTTAAGAAAAAATGGAGGATAAAAGTATGATAAATGAAGGCAAACTAGAAACAACATGTCATGATGCTGAGACCCTGAAACGAGTTCAGGGTGACATGGAATCTTGTTATAATACCCTCGCCCCTTGTGGGAGAGGGCAGGGTGAGGGGTCAAAATCATTACATAAAACCCTCTCCCGAATTTGTAAGTTCGCATTCTGCTCACTAACAAATTCAACCCTCTCACAAAGAGAGAGGGTAAAAAGTAGGGTAGACTTTAGTCTACCGGGAAAATCGGATTGCCACGCTCACTCCGTTCCGCTCGAAATGACGAAGAAAAAACAATCCCCCCTTCTCTTCCCCCCTTTGACAAGGGGGGTAAAGACCACTGCGTTTACTTTGGCTGAAGTTTTAATCACTCTCGGTATCATCGGCACTGTTGCGGCTCTTACCATGCCGGCTCTTATGCATTAGGTTAAACTTTAGAATTTTGTTACAAATTATTAATGCTTAAATTTTTTTAAGCAAATATATTCTTTCACGTACGTTGAATTTTAATAAAAAAGAAGGAAATTCTTATGAATATTACCCTCCAAACAAACAAACCAGGAAATTTACAATCTTTTGGCAATTGCGGAAAAATGTATAAATCTGCCGAAACAGTTTACAGTGGAATATTATCAAAAGATCAGGTTTATACAACAACCTCTTTATTCAGGCCGCATCTGGATTGGAATAAATTTATAAATTATGTAATTGAAAACTTTAAAAACAAAGAAAAAGTTAATATTTATTCTCTCGGGTGTTCTGATGGTTCTGAGGCATACTCTTATGCCATAGCACTAACCGAAAAACTGCCAAAATCTCAGCACCAAAAATATTTGCCGATAATGGCATTTGATATTGATTCTGAGGTAATACAAGCTGCGCAAAGCGGTAAAATTAACCTTACTAATGATGATTTTAACGCAATAACAAAAAATATTGATATTGATAAATACGGAATTGGAGATAACTGGCATAAGAAGTTTTTTCAAAAAGCCGGTTCTGCGCTAAAAATAGGAAATGATATTTCCCGAGAAGATTTTCAATCTATATATAACCCCAGATATTCATATACTCCGGCGGGAAACATAAAAGATTCTGTCAAATTTTATGAATCGGATGTTCTTTCAGCAATAAACAGAATAAATGATGATGGAAATTCAATTGTAAATACCTGCCATGTTTTATCTTACTGTGAAGATTTTTATGTCGAAAAAGTTTTAAATGCACTTGGAGAGAAGTTAAAACCCGGAAGTATTTATGTTTTTGATAAGTTCTATCTGGAACCTTCTTTCATCGAAAAAATACAAAATCGCGGATTTATATTACCTGATAAAAATATGTGTTTTGCTAAAAAGTTATCTTAAATAACTAAAAAAGCAGACCTCAAGTTATACAAGAGATCTGCTTTTATTTATTGTTAATAACTAAACTAATTCAACAACTTTTTGAGTATTTTTTTCTGCAATTTCAACAAGATTTCTTGCTGTAGCGATCATTGATATTGTTGAATCCATTTTGTTTATGCAAGATCCGCATCCGATAGCAGAAGCGCCGGCAGCGAACGCAAACGGTGCTGTTGTCGGGTTGATACCTGTAGCTGTCATAATCGGAAGATCAATGTTTCTTGAAAGTTCGATTGTATTAGACAATGTTAATTCCGCTCTTTCCATCAATCCTCTAACACCTGAAACTTGAGAATCAGAAGAGAAGTGGCCTTCTGTTTGAATTAGGTCAACACCCAAAATTTCTAATTGTCTTGCAAGTTCAATTTGTTCATTGATTGAAATTTCTCCAGGGATTGTTACACAGAAAAATACTCTGTTGTCACCCATCATAGAAATTGTTTCTTTTGTTAATCTCAAAACATCTTCTGCTGAGAATGTTTGGCCTGATTTGTATAATGCATCAAAGTTTCCGAGTTCAATAGCGTCAGCGCCGAGTTCGATTGCTCTAACAAGTTCTGATGGAACAACTGAAGATACGAAAATCGGCATGTCTGTCATTTCTCTAACCATTTTTACGATTTCTTCTTTAGCGCAAATATCAACAGCAGAGGCTCCTGATTCTTGTGCTGACATAACAACTTTTTTAACGCTTTCTACATCAAAGTTATCAATACCTGCGATAACTTTTACAGCTCTTTTTTCTGTTAAATGTTGTCTAAATAATTCAATTCTGCTCATTTTTTTCTCCTTGATAAATATTTATTATTGTTGTAAATAAAATCTCTTTTCTGAATTATACATTAAAATTATAATAATTTCAATAACTATCCGATATCTATTTCTTTTTGATAATGAAAAATTTTCAGTGTTCAGGATAATTTATGATAGAGAGGTATCGTATGTTAAGAAAATTGATAGTAATTCTTTTTAGCTTAATGTTATCATTTACAAATATAGTGCAGGCGTATGAACCTGACGAGTTGATAAATATTTCAGTTTATGAACGTATAAATCCATCCATTGTATCCATTGATGCTCAGGTTACTGACGGGTTTTCAACCGGAACGGGATGTGTAATAAAGGCGGACGGTCTTATTTTGACGGGATCGCATGTAATAGAAGATGCAAAATATATTGAGGTTACAACTTTTGATGGAAAAGTTTATCCGGCAAAAGTTATTGCAAAAATGGGGAAAAATAAAGACCTTGCACTGTTGAAAATTTCTACTAAAACAGCATTAAAACCGATTTCTTTCGGGAATTCAAATGATGTAAAAGTTGGCCAAAAAGTTTTATCAATCGGCAATCCGTTCGGATTTTCGGGAACCTTAACTCAAGGAATTGTGTCTAGAATAGATTATACAAAACACCGAATACAAACTGATGCGGCAATTAATCCCGGATGTTCCGGCGGGCCGTTGCTGAATTCAAAGGGAGAAGTTATAGGTATAAGCCAATCAATTTACAATCCGGATAATAACATCTCAAATATTGGAATAGGTTTCGCAATTCCGGTGGATGACGCCAAACAATTTATCTCATCTGTCAGATATTAATTAAATATTTGTAAATATGTAATAAAACTCGCACCAAACTTTATATTTTGATGCGAGTTTTTTATAGCCTTATTATACAATATTTTTAGACACTTTTCAAGTGGTGTTTTGTCGTTTTTTGATAATTTTTTGAATTTTGAAAAGGTATGTTTTAGTGGATTTCAGGCCTACTCGCATCAAAATATAAAAAATGGTGCGAAAATTTAAACGTCAGTTTATGGCTGGAAAGGAGATAGAATGCTAAAATATAAAATTATGGAAGGAAGAAATTTGAAAGAGGATATTATGATAAAAAATAGTAGTAAGATAGGCTTTAGTCTACCAGAAAAACTTCCGTTTACTTTGGCTGAAGTTTTTTCATCACACTTTGCCGGTCGCCATAAAACCGCCTTTACATTGGCGGAAGTTCTTATCACCCTCGGAATAATCGGTATTGTTGCAGCTCTTACCATGCCGGCGCTGATTACCAAACATCAGAAACATGTTGTTGAGACGCGATTGAAAAAATTCTACTCTTCGATTAATCAGGCAATTTTAAGGTCTGAAATAGTTAATGGCGACAGAAGCGATTGGTTTGATGATCAAGCCAATGGCTATGAACGTGTTACACCTCAAAGAAAAAAGCTCTGGTTTGACACGTATCTCAAACCTTATATGAATGTTTTAGACGAAAAAACAGATGATACCACTTTTTTCGTTTATTTTTCAGATGGAAGTGTATTAACAAGCAGTCATATTTCTTTACGCGATTGGATGTTTTACACGGAAGAGCCTGAAAAATGTAAAAAAAATGCTAATTTTTATCATAAATGCGCATTTTATTTTACTTATGCCCCAAAATTTAGTGAAAATATTAACAGAATTTTTGCACCTTACTACTACCTATGGGATGGGACAGAGGAAGGATTGTATAGTGGATGTAACAGCAGCTCTTCAATGTATTGCGGAATGTTAATTCAATACAATGGCTGGAAAATTCCTAAAGATTATCCATGGTAAATAACGTGTAGAAATTAATTTTCCAGCCATTCTATTCAAGAAAAATTGATAAGATTTAACCATAACCGGCAACACGTAAGACCGGACTGTGTCCGGTGGAAAATTCCTGATGATTATCCGATAAAATTTTAAAATTGTTTCAATTGTAAACGTGATTTTGTGTTTCTTGCCCTTAATTATTTTTTGTGTATAATGATAGGGTGATTAGATAAGTTTATTGATAGGGATATAAAATTATGTCAATTCAAGAATGGTTTGAACAGCGCAAGGTCGCACAAATTCAGCGCAGGGAGCTTGAAGCACGTGCAGAGATTGAGCCAAATCCTGATTTGTGGACGAAGTGCGTTCATTGCGAAACTCAGCTTTTGAAAAAGGATATTGCAGAAAATCAAATGGTTTGTCCGGTGTGTGATTACCACTACCGCATAAATGCCAGAAAAAGGATTGAACTTTTGTTTGATGAAAATTCTTTTGAGGAGTTGAATGGCGAGATTGTTCCGACCGATCCTTTGGAGTTCGTTGACACGGAAAGTTACAAGGATAGAATTGAAAAAGCCCGCAAAAAAACTAATCTAAATGATGCTGTAATCACCGGTATCGGAGAGATTGAGGGTCATAAAGTTGCAGCTGCAGTTATGGATTTTGACTTTATGGGCGGTTCAATGGGCTCTGTTGTGGGTGAAAAAGTTACGAGAATTATCGAAAAGGCAATTGAACTCAGACTTCCGGTTATTGCAATAACCTCCTCCGGCGGTGCCAGAATGCAGGAAAGCGCATTGAGCTTAATGCAGATGGCTAAGACTTCTTGTGCGGTTTCAAGACTTGATGATGAAGGTTTATTATATATTAACCTTTTGACAGAGCCGACATTCGGCGGTGTCACTGCAAGTTTCGGTATGCTCGGTGACATTATTGTAGCTGAACAAGGCGCAAGAATCGGCTTTGCAGGTAGAAGGGTTATTGAACAGACTATCAGGCAAAAATTGCCGTCTGATTTCCAGACTGCTGAATATTTGATGAAGTATGGACAGGTTGACGTTGTATCAGCCAGAAAAGATTTGAGAAAAACACTTTCAAAACTTTTGGAAATGCACAATTTGTAATCTGATTGTGTAATTGAAATTTATATTGTAAAGGGATATAAAAATGACAGTTTTAGATTTTGAAAAACCTATTACGGAAATTCACGAAAAAATAGAAGAACTAAAAAAAATAAGTATGGAGTCAGGTATGGACTTATCAAAGGAAATAGAAACATTTGAACAGCAAGCAGACGATTACAAAAAAGAATTGTATGAGAATTTGAAACCATGCCAAAAACTTCAGATTGCCCGTCATCCGGAACGTCCGAATTTTATTGATTATGTTAACCATATTTGCGAAGATTTTATTGAACTTCACGGGGATCATACCGGAATGGATGATAGAGCCATAATAGGCGGATTGGCAAAAATTGATGGTCGTCCGGTTATGATTATCGGGACTATGAAAGGTAAATCGACTAAAGAAAATTTGGAATATAATTTTGGAATGCCTCAGCCGCAAGGATATAGAAAGGCTTTAAGATTGTTTAAACATGCCGATAAGTTTAATATTCCGATTGTAACATTGATTGACACCCCTGGAGCTTACCCTGGTATTTCGGCTGAAGAAACAAATCAGGGCGGAGCAATCGCTGTCAACTTGCGTGATATGGCAAAATTAAAAGTTCCGGTAATTGCAATTGTTACAGGTGAGGGCTGTTCCGGCGGTGCGTTAGGACTTGCCGTGGCTAATAAAGTGTTCTTATTAGAGCATGCTTATTATACTGTAATTTCTCCGGAAGGTTGTGCTTCAATTTTATGGCGTGATGCCGCAAAAGCCGCAACGGCTGCTGAAGCGTTAAAAATTACCGCAAAAGATTTGATGAAATTTGATATCATTGATGGCGAAATCAAGGAGCCTGTCGGTGGTGCTCACAAAGATTACGATTTGGTATCAGAAAATATGAAAAAAATAATCCTTGACAGTCTTGATGAACTTTCAAAATTGTCAGGTGATGAATTGAAATCTCAAAGATATGACAAGTTCCGTAAAATGGGCGCATTCCTTGAAAATTAGGAGGTTTGTATGACAACAGCGGCCGATTTTTATTATGAACTTGATATTCAGATTAATCCAGAGATGGAGGATGTTATTTCTGAAATCTTTTTTGAAAATCTTGATTGCGAAGGAATTGTTCTGGCTGAAGAAACTTACAAAGATTTGGAGATGATTGCTACAACCGAAGGTACGCTGAGAGTTTTCTTGAAGTCGGTTGATTTTGTGGGTTTGGATAAATTTTTAACAGATTCGAAAAATCTTCTTCTTGAGCGTGGCTTAGCTGAAGCAGAGCTTGGAAGCTGGAACTACACAATTCAGGAAAAGCCTAACGAAGACTGGTCTAAAAAATGGAAGGAAAAATGGGATGTAACCCATGTTACAGATAAAATAACTGTAGTTCCCGATTGGATTGAATACTCACAAAAACGTGATGATGAAGTTATAATAAGGCTTGAACCGGGCTGTGCGTTCGGTACCGGAACTCATCAAACGACGCAATTGTGCATGAAAGCTATTGAAAAACACATGCAAAAAGGTGCAAAGGTTGCGGATATTGGCATGGGTTCCGGAATTCTTTCGATCTGTGCGAAAAAGTTCGGCGCCTCTTACGTTTATGGTTGCGATAATGATGAAACTGTAATAGATGTTGCAAAAGAAAATGCTCTTAAAAATTCTTCTGAATGTGCTTTTGAGCTTGGAACGGCCGATAAGATTACCGAAAAGTTTGATTTTGTTTGTGCAAATATTTTGCATAACGTGCTTGATGAAATTATGGGCGATTTGAAAAATATTATGAACGATGGCGCAATACTTTCTCTTTCGGGAATTTTGAAGGAGAAGAAAAGTATTGTTCTTAATGCAGTTGAGCGCGAAGGTTTGAATTTGATTGAAGAAATGCATCAGGATCAATGGGTTGGTCTTGTTGTTAGAAAGTAGGATTTATGGGAAAAACAGCGATTATAATTCCGGCAAGATACGGTTCTAGCAGACTGGAAGGAAAACCTTTATTGAAAGTTTTGGATAAACCGGTTATTCAATGGGTTTATGAAAAAGCGCAGATGGCGAAGCTTGCCGATATGATTATTGTGGCGACTGATGATGAGAGAATTTTTGACTGTGTAAAATCTTTTGGCGGAAATGTCGAAATGACTTCTGTGAACCATAAATGCGGCTCAGATAGAATCAGAGAGGTTGTAGAGCGTCATCCTGAAATTGATTTTATAGTTAATCTTCAAGGTGACGAGCCTTTGATTGAACCCGAAAGCATTGATGCGGTTGCAAGAAATGTTCAGATGGATGAAATGGCTGATATTTCGACTCTTATCAGACGTTTAGAGGCCGAAGAAGAAATTAATAACCCGAACCTTGTAAAATGTGTTATTGATAAAAACGGTTTTGCCCTCTATTTTTCCCGCTCGAAAATTCCTTATGAAAGAAATATTAATGAATATGATTTTTACGGACACCTCGGAATTTACGGCTATAAGCGTGATGCGCTGATAAAAATGACCTCTATGCCTCAAACTCCTCTGGAAAAAACGGAAAGCCTTGAGCAATTAAGAGCATTGGAAAATGGCATGAAAATAAAAACTTCTGTAGTGAATTTTGTGCCCGTAGGTATTGATACTAAGGACGATTTGGAGAAATTCAGAGAAATAGTTTCCAAAAAACTTTCTAAAATTTAAAAAAAACACTTGCTTTTTTTACAAAAATACATTAAGATAAAATTACAAATGTTCAAAAAAGTTAAAAATTTGAAATCTTTTGTAACAAAAATATCATTGTGATATAAAAAGTGTTAGATTGTTTAATGTGAAGGAAATGAAAAGACTATGACTGAGAATGTAGATATGCCAAACGAAACAGAAGATCGTCCTAGAATCCTTTTGGCCGATGATGAAGCAAGTATCAGACGTATTTTGGAAACTCGTTTAAAAATGGCCGGATACGATGTTTATACTGCCGCTGATGGTGAAGAAGCTGTTAATGCTTTTAATAAACATAACCCTGATCTTGTTGTATTGGATGTAATGATGCCAAAAATGGATGGTTATGGTGTTACAAGAGAAATCAGAAGAACTTCAGATGTGCCGGTTATAATTTTAACGGCCCTGGGTGATGTCTCAGAAAGAATCACAGGTTTGGAATTGGGTGCAGATGACTATGTAATAAAACCATTCAGCCCGAAAGAGTTAGAAGCTCGTGTAAAAGCAGTTTTGAGAAGAACTAATAATCGTGAAATTACAACTCCGGCTGGAAAAGTTACAAAAAATGTAATCACAACAGGAAATATCAAAATTGATACAGCTCGTCGTCAGGTGTTCAGAAAGAATGAACGTATCAGATTGACAGGCATGGAATTCAGTTTGCTAGAACTTCTTGTTAACAATTCAGGCCAGGCATTCTCAAGAAATGAAATATTGCAGCATGTTTGGGCTTACCCACCAGATCACAGAATTGATACAAGAGTTGTGGACGTTCATATTTCAAGATTGCGTTCAAAACTTGAAGCTGATCCGGCAAACCCTGAATTAATCCTTACCGCTCGTGGTATCGGATACATGTTCCAGAGAATAAGCTAGGTTTAAGATAATATATTTTTAAAAGAGGAACTGATTTCAGTTCCTCTTTTTTGACGACCCATGTCACCCTGAACTTGTTTCAGGGTCTTATAACCATGAGATGCTGAAACGAGTTCAGCATGACAGATTTGGACTATTCCTGTGCAAACTTGTAAATAAGTCCAAAAAAATGTACTGGACAAAAAATATTTACATGATAATATAGAACTTGCGGATGATGATTTAATCAGACGTGAGCAGTAAGAAAATGGCGGATATCGTCAAGTGGTCAAGACCTCGGATTGTGGTTCCGATATGCGTGGGTTCGAATCCCACTATCCGCCCCATTTTTATTAGGGTGTTATGAGTATTTTTTCTATTAATAAGTTGTTTAAGGATGGTTATAAGCGATTTATTATCTCTTTTTTGAATATGCGCTTTAGTTTTAAAGTTAAAGTTTCTTATAAAGATAAATTTCAATATTATGATTACATAGAAAATTATGGTAACTATGCTAAAAAGGATTGCGTTCCAATAACTGAGAGTTTTTATGATAATTCTTCTTCAATAAAGCCTATTGCATTTTATTTGCCGCAATTTCATTCTATTCCGTTAAATGATAAGAATTTTGGAAAAGGTTTTACTGAATGGACAAATGTATCAAAGGCTCTCCCGCAGTTTCCAGGACATCATCAGCCTCAAATTCCTATTGATGTTGGTTTTTATGACTTAACGCATGATGACGTCATGTATCGTCAAATTGAACTTGCAAAGATGTATGGCATTTATGGCTTTTGTTTTTATTATTACTGGTTTTCGGGAAAACGACTTTTGGAAAAACCTTTGTTTAACTGGTTAAACAATAAAGATTTAAATTTACCGTTTTGTCTCTGCTGGGCTAATGAAAATTGGTCAAAACTTTGGGATGGCGGTAATAAAGAGGTCGTCATGGAACAAAAACTTCAAGACGACGATGATGAAAAGTTTTTCTATGATATTCTTCCATTTTTGAAGGATGAACGCTATATCAAAGTTGATAATAAGCCGGTACTATTAATATACAGATTGAATTTGTTTGAAAAAGAACGGGTTAATAAATTTATAAAAAATATTCGAGCACTGGCTGAAAAAGAAGGGCTTTTTGGAATTCATCTTGTTGGCGTAAAATCATTTGAGCTAAGAGATTTTGAAGAATACGATGTTGATGCTTCTGTTGAATTTCCGCCATTTGGGATTAATCCAAATTTGTTTGATGAAGGATATGTTAATAAGAATTTTGTTGGTGAAATTTATGATATGACTTCTTATGTGGAAAAAGCCGATTATATTAATGAAAATAATACAAAATTATATAAGAGTGTCTTTTGTGGTTGGGATAATACCGCAAGAAAGGTAAGGAGCGGAGCTGCAATTTTTCTGCTAGAGCCGGATTTGTATAAAAAATGGTTGTATAATATAATGAAATGGACTAGAAAAAATCATAAGGAAAATGACAGATTGGTGTTCATAAATGCCTGGAACGAGTGGGGTGAAGGAGCTCATCTAGAGCCTTCATTAAGATACGGTTATGCATATTTACAGGCGACAAAAGAAGCATTGGAAGAAGTTTCTTTAACTAATGAAAAAAATGTGGAGTAGTTTATGAAAGTAGTTATTCTTGCGGGCGGATTAGGAACACGATTATCAGAAGAAACAAGACTTATTCCAAAACCAATGGTTGAAATCGGCGGAAGACCTATACTGTGGCATATTATGAAAATATATTCATATTATGGATATAATGATTTTGTAATTTTGACAGGATATAAGTCTCATATTATTAAAGACTATTTTATAAATTATTACACACGCTATTCTGATATTACTGTTGATATGGAAAACAATTCAGTTGAAATTCACAAAAACCGCTATGAGCCATGGAGAGTAACGATGCTTTATACAGGACAGGATACTATGACTGGTGGAAGAGTAAAAAAAGCTCAGGATTATATCGGTGATGAACAGTTTTTATTAACCTATGGTGATGGTGTAAGTGATATAAATATTAAAGATGTTGTTGATTTTCATAATAAAAAAGGACAATATCTCACAATGACCGCAGTTCAGCCTTGCGGAAGATTTGGAGCTATTGATATTGCTTCTGACGGTTTGATAAATAATTTTAAGGAAAAACCTCAAGGAGATGGCGGCTGGATAAATGGCGGTTTTATGGTTTGTGAACCTCAAGTGTTTGATTATATAAAAGATGACGAAAGTGTTATATTTGAAAGGGAACCATTAGAAAATCTTGCAAAAGACGGCCAATTAAATGCATATAAACATAACGGCTTTTGGCGCCCGATGGATACTCTTAAAGATAAAAATGATTTAACAGAAATGTGGTTAAGGATGGATGCACCATGGGCGAAATGGATGTAGTTGAAGATGAAATATTATTGTCAATATGTATTCCTACTTATAACAGGTGTCCGTATCTGGCAAAAACGTTATATGAATTTACGCAAGATAAAACATTTTTGAATACAAACTATATAGAAGTAGTTATTTGTGATAACTGCTCTACGGATGAGACACAAAGTTTGTGTGAAATGTATGCTGAAAAATTCCCGGGTAAAATAAAATATGTAAGACGGGATGTTCCGGTTTTCCCAGATGAAAATATTAATAAATCTTTGGATTTCGGGCGCGGAAAATATTTGAAATTAAATAATGATACCTGTTATTTTAAAAGGGGGTGCCTTGAACAGGTAATCAATTTCCTAAAATCTAATACTGATGTTGATATAGTTTTTTTCGCGATAGCATGTGCATTTTCTGATTTAAAAATAAAATATGTAAATACAGTTGATGAGTTTGTAAGTTTTTTGGGTTATTTTTCAACATGGATAGGTGGCTTTTGTGTAAAAGCTGAGACTTACAGAGCTCTCGAGAATCCGTTAAGATATGTGAAGACAAAGCTTCCTCAGGTCGACATCTTATTAAGAATGATAAATAACGGAGCAAAGGTTTGTATAAATAATGAAAAAATTTTATTTGTTCAAGATGTAAAAAATAAGCCGCTCGATTACCGGATTGCAAAAATTTTCGGGAAGAATTATCTGGATATTCTGCGAGAATATCTGCCGGAAGGTGAACTATCCAGACTTACATACGAACTTGAAAAGAAAAGAGTGCTTCTCGGACAGATTAATTTATTTTGTTTTCAAGTTGAAAATCCATACCCGGGTTCTAATAAAGAGTATATCCGATTTTTACTTTCATATTACTGGTATAATTTTTATTTTTGGAAAAAATATCTTGGTTACCATTTCCATCGTGTGTTCAGAATTCAAAAATATAATGAGTTCAGGGTAATAAAAATATTTGGCATAAAAGTAAAATATAGAATGAAAAATAGAAAAAACTCTAAACCTGTTGAAAAAGATTATACAATATGCAGTGAACGTCCTGAATGTGTTCATGTAGGCAATTACACATATGGAAGAGTCAATGCTCTGGCGTTTGCCGGCAGCTCTATTCTTGATATTGGGAATTTTTGTTCTATAGGACCTGATGTTACCTTTCTTTTGTCTGCAGAACATCCTTATGAAGGATTTTCAACGTACCCTTATAAAGTTAAAATTTTAGGAGAACAATATGAGGCTGTCTCAAGAGGAAACATTATTGTTAAAGATGATGTATGGATTGGTCAAAGTGCGATTATACTTTCGGGTGTAACTATCGGTCAAGGTGCTGTTATTGGTGCAGGAGCTATTGTGACAAAAGATGTCCCGCCTTATGCAATTGTAGCCGGAAATCCTGCAAAAATAATTAAATACAGATTTGAGCAAGAAATTATTGATGAAATGTTAAAATTTGATTTTTCAAAATTAACGCCGGAGATGATTAAAAATGCTAAGGATGTTCTTTATACAAAACTTACAAAAGATAATGTAAAAGAGGTTTTAGCAAAAATAAGAGAATGTGAAAATGTTTGATAATATATATAAAGATAGAAAAGTATTTTTAACAGGTCATACAGGCTTTAAAGGAAGCTGGATGACTTTGTGGCTGAAAACTTTAGGGGCAGAGGTTTTGGGTTATTCTTTGGAACCGGAAACTAGTCCTTCGATGTTTGAAGAGCTTAGAATCTACGGCCAATGTCGTAATGAGTTTGGAAATATTCTTAATAGCAGACATTTAGAAGAAACAATGGCGGATTTTGCTCCGGATATTGTCTTTCATCTTGCCGCACAGCCTTTAGTAAGACTTTCTTATAAGGAACCTAAGTTGACTTATGAAACAAATGTTATCGGAACTTTAAATGTTTTAGAGGCTGCAAGAAAGTGTAATTCTGTAAAAGCTTTTGTAAACGTTACTACTGATAAATGTTATGAGAATAAAGAAGTATCCCGCGGTTATATTGAAGATGATCCAATGGGCGGATATGATATGTATTCATCTTCAAAAGGATGTGCGGAAATTTTATCTTCTTCTTATCGTCGTTCATTTTTATCAGGCGATGAAGGATTTGCTCTTGCTACAGCTCGTGCAGGAAATGTAATAGGCGGAGGTGACTGGGCTTTAGATAGATTAGTTCCGGATTGCATCAGAGCGATTAATTCTGATAATGATATAGAAATTAGAAATCCTGTTGCAATAAGACCATGGCAGCATGTTTTGGAACCTCTTTCCGGATACCTTCTATTAGGACAAAAATTGTTGCAAGAAGGTAGAAAATATGCGCAAGGTTTTAATTTCGGGCCGGAAGAATCCAGTGTTTTGACAGTAGCAGATGTTGCTCAAAAAGTTGTAAACGCTTACGGAAAAGGAAATGTTGTAGTCGGAGAAAAGAGTTCTTTGCATGAAGCCGGACTTTTGATGCTAAATATTGATAAGGCTTTTAATATTTTAGGCTGGAAGCCTTCATATAATGCTGATGAAGCAATATTGAAAACGGTTGATTGGTATAAACATTTTTATGCAAAAGATGTTGATATGTTAGATTTTACGTTAACACAGATAAAAGAATATGGGAGAATTTAAATTGGAACAAGAGTTGCGTAACAAAGTAAAAGATGCTGCAAGATTATATTATAGAGAAGTTTTTAAATCAAAAAAGAATTTCGATTATATTCCACCTTCTGGAAAGTTGTTGGGAGAAGAAGAATTATTGAATATGATTGATGCTTCTCTTGATATGTGGCTTACATCTGGAAGGTTTAATAAAGAGTTTGAAACAAAATTTGCTAATTATTTGAATGTAAAATATGCTCTTTCTGTAAATTCCGGTTCAAGTGCAAATTTGCTTGCATTATCAGCTTTGACATCATATAAATTAGGAGAAAGACGTTTAAAAAAAGGTGATGAAGTAATATCTGTAGCTGCAGGATTTCCAACAACAATTAACCCTATAATACAGCAAGGGCTAATTCCGGTATTTGTCGATAGTGAAGTTGGAACTTATAATATTAATGCCGATAAAATAGAAGAAGCAATTTCTCCCAAAACGAAAGCAATATTTCTAGCTCATACGCTTGGAAACAGCTATGATTTAGATAAAATTATGACACTGGCCGAAAAGTATAATTTATGGGTTATAGAAGATGCCTGTGATGCGCTGGGTGGAGAGTATAAAGGTAAAAAAATCGGAACTGTCGGTCATATTGGAACATTTAGCTTTTATCCAGCCCATCATTTAACAATGGGAGAAGGTGGGGCGGTAATTACAAATGACCCTCAATTATACAAAATTCTTATGTCTTTCCGTGACTGGGGCAGAGACTGTTGCTGTCCTCCTGGTAAAGATGGAATTTGTAATAAACGATTTTCACAACAGTTAGGGAATTTGCCTTATGGGTATGATCATAAATACACTTATTCTCATATCGGATTTAATTTAAAAATTACCGATTGGCAAGCTGCTCTGGGGTGTTCTCAAATTGATAAATTAGATGAATTTCTAAAAATCAGACGGGAAAATGCCGAACTTTTGACGAAATTGCTCGCAGGTATGGATGAATACTTAATTCTTCCAAAAATAAATGATGGAGTGAAACCCTCATGGTTTGGATATTTGATTTCTGTTAAGGCAGATGCGCCTTTTACAAAACAGCAGTTGGTTGAATATTTAGAAAATCATGGAGTTGGAACACGTCAGTTATTTGCCGGAAATATTTTGAGGCAGCCTATGATAGTTGATAACGATGTTGATTTTAGAATCGGAAATTCACAACTTATTAATTCAAAAGACTTGAATGAAGAATATTATAAACTTCTTCCAATAACTGATTTTATAATGAATTCTACATTCTGGGTTGGAACATTTCCGGCTCTCGGAGAAATAGAAATTACAAGAATTGCTAATACTATAATTGATTTCATAAAAAAATATAAGTGATTGTTTGCTAGTTAAGGAAAAACGAATGAAAAAGAAAATATTATTAACCGGTTCGGGCGGTTTTATAGGACGTAATATTAAAGAAAGTTATCTCGCTGAAAAATATGAGATAATTTCACCCCGTTCTTTTGAATTGGATTTGTTAGATTCTGATGCTGTGAGTGAGTATTTTAAGGATAAATATTTTGACGCAATCTGGCATGCCGGGTGTAAGCCAGGACATAGAAATGCAAAAGATACGTCCGCTCTTTTTTATTCCAATGTAAGAATGTTTGAAAATCTTGTCAGACAAAACGCACATTTTAAAAAGTTTATAAATTTTGGCTCCGGCGCTATTTATGATATGTGTTCTGATATCACTGATGCTAACGAAAATAATATTTATAAAAAAATAGGAAAAGATGAGCATAGTTTTTGTAAATACGTTGTTGGGAAAAGAATTGACGCGCTTTTTAAAGAGGGTAAAAAGTTTGTCGATATGAATATTTTCGGGATTTTCGGAAAATATGAAGACTGGGAAATAAGATTTCTTTCTAATGCAATTTGTAAGGCAATTTATGATTTGCCAATCACATTAAGACAAAATAGAAGATTTTCATATCTGGACGTGAATGATTTAATGCCTGTATTGGAATTTTTTACTGAAAATGATACAAAATATTCTCATTATAATGTTTGTCCTGATGTTTCAACAAGTTTGATTGAAGCTGCAAGAATTGTAAAGAAAATAAGCGGAAAAGATATCCCAATTATTGCGGCGCAAGAAGGATTTGGATATGATTATACTGGTGATAATGCGAGATTACATGAAGAATTTAGCGGTCTAAAATTTACGCCGTTGGAGAAATCTTTGGAAAATTTGTATAAATATTATGAAAATATAAAAAATAATATAGATGTAAAATTATTAATGGAGGATAAATAAGTGAACGATTTAGAAAAGAAAATGGTTGATGCTCTTTCAGATTTAAAAGAAAAACATCATGTTGTAGGTGTAAAAGCTGAATTTGAGGCTGAAGGCACAAGACTTGAAGAGGCAATGCGTTTAAAAGAAGTAGTTACAAAAGCCGGATTGGAGTTAACAATGAAAATCGGCGGATGTGAAGCTTTAAAAGATATGTATGATGCTAGAATTATTGGTGTTAATGCAATTGTTGCACCTATGATAGAATCAGCTTATGCCCTGAAAAAATATATAAAGTCAACAAAATTAGCATTCCCTGAATGTGAATGGAAGGATACAAAATTTTTAATAAATATTGAAACAATTTCAGGCTATAATTGTTTGGATGAAATTCTTTCTTCAGAGGAATCGGAGTCTCTTGCCGGTATTGTTATGGGAAGAGTAGATATGACAGGTTCGCTAGGCTTAACAAGAGAAGATATTAATGACGATAGAATTCTTGAAATTGCCAAAAATATTGCCCGTAAAGCTCAAGAACATAAAAAAGAAATGGTAATAGGCGGAGGTGTTTCAAAATATTCAATCCCATTTTTTGCAAGTTTGCCTGAAGGCAGCCTTACAAGGTTTGAAACAAGAAAGATTATATTTGATGCACCAAAAGCAATTGCAGATTCAAATACAGATAAAGGTTTGATGAAAGCGGTTGGATTTGAATTGTTATGGTTAAAAAATAAACGTAACTTCTACAAAAATATTTTTGAAGAAGATACCCAACGCCTTCAAATGCTTGAATGCAGATATAAAGAGTTAATAGCTGAAGCAGGCGGACATTATGAATAAAGCATTAATAACAGGTGCATCCCGAGGAATTGGTAAAGCTATAAAAGAACTTTTTGAGGCAAGGGGCATATTTGTATATGCTCCTACCCGTTCAGAAATGGATTTATCATCTGCTGAAAGTATAAAATCCTATATATCTACAGTTAAGGATGTGGATATTTTGATTAATTGTGCAGGAGTAAATAATCTGGCGTCAATTGATGAATTAACAGATGAAAAATTTGAAGAAATGCTTAAGGTTAATCTCATTGCTCAGACTCTTCTTATAAAATATTTGACACCATATATGAAAGAAAAAAGATACGGCAGAATTGTAAATTTTTCGTCTATATGGAGTGAATTTTCAAAAGAGCGCCGGATAATGTATTCAATAGCAAAATCCGGTGTAAACGGGCTTACGACAGCCGCAGCGGTTGAGCTTTCGAAATATAATATTCTTACGAATGCTGTTGCGCCCGGATTTGTTAATACAGAAATGACCTCAAAAAATAATACGCCCGAACAAATAAAAGCTCTTTCCGATGCACTTCCTATAAAGAGAATGGCTGAACCGTGTGAGATTGCAGAATTAGTATATTTTCTTGCGAGTGAAAAAAATACATTCATAACCGGCCAGACAATATTTGCCGATGGAGGTTTTTCATGTGTGTAGATAAGATAACGATTAAATCAAATATAAAAAATTATAATGTTGTCTTTGAAAGTGAAGATAATTTCCTGAAAGAACTTTCAAATCTTGAAAATTCAATATTTATTGTTGATGAAAATGTGTATAATTTGCACAAAGGCGGATGTTTAGATGTTCTTCCAAAAGAAAGGTTGATTATTCTTAAAATTTCAGAGGATAAAAAAACAATTCAAACCGTGTGCGAATTATATGAAATGATAATGAAATTTGCACCGCGAAAGAATTTGAATTTAATCTCTATAGGTGGCGGGATTACTCAGGATGTAACGGGTTTTGTTGCATCAACCTTGTACCGCGGTGTTAATTGGATATTTGTTCCTACAACCCTTTTAGCTCAAGTTGACAGTTGTATCGGAGCTAAAACATCATTGAATTTTAATCATTACAAAAATCTTGTCGGAACTTTTTATCCCCCGTCAGAAATTCACATATATCCAGAGTTTCTTAGAACTCTTAGCAGAGGAGATTTTTATTCAGGTGTTGGTGAAATGGCAAAACTCCATATTATGAACGGAGAAAATGATACAAAAGCTTTTATAGAAGATTTGCCATTGATAGACAAATGCGATTTTGATGTACTTTTAAAAAGAACACGAAATTGTTTAAATATCAAAAAATCATACATAGAAAACGATGAATTTGATACTGGACGCCGAAATTTATTGAATTACGGACACTGTTTCGGGCATGCAATAGAAAGCTCCACTGATTTTGGAATTTCACACGGTCAGGCGGTTGTACTGGGCATGATTTTAGCAAATAAATATGCAAAACAGATAGGGATTTTGTCTGCTGAAAATGAAAAATTTGTGAGAGAAAAAGTTCTTGAACCAATATTGGTTGCGCAAATCCCTGAAATTGATGTTGAAAAAACAATAAAGGCTATGGGACAAGATAAGAAAAATCTAGGAAAAGGTCTTGCGCTTGTAATGCTGAAAGATAATTATGAACTAGTAAAAATAACAGATTTGACAGAGAAAAATGCTGGTGTGATTTTGAAGTCTTATATGAGCTCAAATTGCCAAAACCCTTGTCGTACGGATGTTTTCGGGGGGGGGGGGCTCCTAGAATACATTAAGCTTTTCCTATTTAGCGGGGTCAGATATGCATAATTACATTTTTGATCTCGACGGAACAATAATTAATTCAGCGGATGAAGTGCTAAAGTGTCTAAAACAATCCTTTTTGCAGGCAGGGTATAATATTAATGAATATGAATTTTCATCAGATTTAATCGGCCCGCCTTTAAAACAAATTATAAAAAATATTGATAAAAATCTTAACGAGGAAACAAAAATAAAAGAAATAATGCAAAACTTCCGAACAATATATGATAATGAAAAAAATGATATAAGCAGACTTTACGATGGTATTTTTGACTATTTGCAAAAGCTTAAAAGAGAGGGGAAAAAACTTTTTATAGCAACATTTAAACCGGAATTGCCAACACAAAGAATTCTAAAACAATATAAGCTTGATATGTTTGATGATGTGTATACAATAGATAAATTCGGCGTTCAAATAACAAAAACAGAAATGATTTGTGATATAATAAATAAGTATAAGTTAGAAAGAGCAAAAACAATTATGATAGGGGATTCTTCAAGTGATATGACAGCGGCAAAAGAGGCTGGCATAAGCTCGGTTGGAGTATTATGGGGATATGGCAGAGATAAAACAGAATTGCTTAAAAATGCGGATTTTGTCATAAATAGAATTGAAGAACTGGAACAATTAAAAATTTGTTTATAAGAAAGGAAAATAAAAATGGCAAAGATAAAGTTGTCTGATTATGTTATAAAACGTTTACGTGATTATTACAAAATTCCTCGAATATATCTTATTCCTGGCGGAGGCGCAATGCATCTGAATGACAGCATCGGGCAGAATATTGATTTTGTATGTAATCATCACGAGCAGGGATGTGCTTTTGCCGCAGAAGGCCAGGCAAGATATTCAAATGAACTTGCCGTTGTTAATACAACATCCGGTCCTGGAGCATTGAATGCTGTGACTGGTGTTTTCGGACAATGGACAGATAGTGTTCCTGTATTGTATATTTCAGGGCAGATTAAGCGTGCAACTCTTATGGCATCTTATCCGGATTTAAATATTAGACAAATCGGTGATCAGGAAGTTGATATTGTATCTGTTGTAAAATCAATTACAAAATATGCGGTTTGTGTAACAAAACCTGACGAAATAAAATATCATCTCGATAGAGCTATTTATGAAGCCTTAAATGGAAGACGCGGACCTGTTTGGCTGGATATTCCACTGGATGTTCAGGGTGGATTTATTGAAGAAGATGAGCTTATTGATTTTGTTCCGCCTGAAAAAAATCATTCAGATTTAAAAATTTCAGAAGTTATTCAAAAGTTGATAGCCGCAAAAAATCCTTTAATTGTTGCGGGTTATGGTATTAGAATTTCAGGTCAAATTGAATGTTTTAAAAAACTTGCTGCTGATTTAAAAATCCCTGTTGTTACGACATTTAATGGGGTAGATTTGATGGAAGACGATAATCCATATTATATTGGCCGTATTGGAACAATAGGTCAGAGGGCCGGAAATTTTGCTCTACAGAATTCAGACTGCGTTCTGTTTTTAGGAACGAGAAATAATATCCGTCAGGCAAGTTATAACTGGGAAACCTTTGCGGATAAAGCTTTTAAAATTGTAGTTGATATAGACGAGGCTGAACTCAAAAAGCCTACAGTAAAACCGGACCTTGCAGTATGTGCAGACTTAGCCGAATTTTTGCCAGCTTTAGAAAAAAATATTTCAGTATTGAAAGAAAAAGATAATTCTTTATGGCTTGATTTTTGCAGAACATTAAAGGATAAATATTCATTTAAAAATACACCTTCATACCAGCAAAAAGGAGAAATTTTAAATCCATATTACTTTGTTCATACATTGTTTGAGAATTTAGAAGAAAATGACACGGTTGTAGCAGGAAATGGCAGTGCTTGCGTTTGTGCTTTTCAGTGCGGGATAATAAAGAAAGGTACAAGATTGTTTTATAATTCCGGTAGTGCAACAATGGGATATGATCTTCCGGCTGCAATAGGTGCTTGTTTTGCAAGAGGTAAGAAACGTGTTGTTGCTCTTGCCGGTGATGGTTCGATTATGATGAATATTCAAGAACTTCAAACAATTAAGCATCATAATTTGCCGGTGAAAATTTTTGTCATTAATAATGATGGATATATTTCAATGAAACAAACTCAGGGAAATTTCTTTAACGGACGTTTAACAGCTGCGGATAGTACTTCCGGTGTTACCTTCCCAAATTTTGTTGAACTTGCAAAAGGATTTGGCATAAAAGGTGTAAGCGTTAAGGAGCCTGAAAAACTTAATGAAACAATAAAAGAAGTTTTAGATTTTGAAGGGCCTGTGATTTGTGAAGTTTTTGTTGAAAAACATTATATATTCGAACCTAAACTTTCATCAAGAAAATTAGAAGATGGAACCATGATATCTTCACGATTAGAGGATATGTATCCGTTTTTGGATAGAGATGAATTCAATAAAAATATGCTTATGATTTTAAAATAGTGAGTGATAAAAAGAGGGATTAAATAATTGATCCCTCTTTTTTGAATTCGATTTTTCCTGTCTGTTCATTCATTTTGTTTCCTTTTTGACTTTATAATAAGTTTGTCAAACTAAGCCACAGGCTTTTAAAAAATGATACTTTACCCCATGGATTAAAATAAATACTTTCAGTTAAACCGTTTTCGTCACGTGATACAACACTTTCTCTGGAACCGTTGAAAGCATAAAAGTTTGTAGTTTTTGTACGAGTTTGTCTTTCTTGTACCGCTTTACATCCGGCTTTTTTGTTCATTGAGACCATAAAAGATATGTCTGTATTGGCAGAATCGAAAAATTTGATCTCTATATCATTTGGAGCTTTTTTTGAGTTTGTTAATTTGTTGATTAGTCCCTGCCGTCCCATTGAAGAGATTTTCATAACTGGAATGCCACCTTTTTTTGCCAGTACCAGTGAATGTAAATTAGCCTTTTCTATTAACTTTCTTGCATCTTGAGAAGGTTTTGGGTTCCGTAAATCTCCAAGAAGTGCATAAAATCCTTTTTTTTCGTATAGGTTATGCAAAGTTAAAAAATCTTCACTTTTTGTTATAGTTTCATCATTTTGTATTGATGTAATCAGCTTTTTAAAACAATTTCCAACCTCAGATTCTTTACGTAGATTTTTTAAAATTGCGGACAAAATTAATTTCGGATATTTTTCACATTGCTGGCTGGTGCCGGTGAAATTTACCCTATCAAACTGTGGGCTGAATGTTTTTGGTGTTGTAGTTTTTTGTGTTGTTGAGGATATGTTGTGATTTTCATATCTGCTTTTAATTTTTGGGGTGATAGTTAATGACAATTGATTACTCCTTTTATTATATGCCAAGTTTATCATGTGTTTTTTTTATGTCAATTAAATGGTAATGTTTTTATTTTATTTTGATAAGTATCTTAATAAATTGCCTGAATTGTATATATAATTGTTTGTTTCTGCTATCATAAAATAAATTGTATTTAATTAAATATTTTTATTATGTACTAATATTTAACTGGAGGGATAAATTGGGTTCGCATAAGAAGGATAGTGTGTTAAATGGTGATAATAATGCTAAATTAGAGATTTTTGCAAAGACTTCAAAATATGTTAGAAAATATAATAATATCGCAGTTATTTATTTCAAACTTCTTATTTCTCTTATTATAAATATTTTTCATGTCCCTGTTTATTTTGGAAAAGAAAAAGTCCAACCGTTAGATAAAAAGTTCTTAAGGATAGCAGTCCGTATGGATGGCGGATTGGGGGATATGCTAGTTTATTCGGTTTGGATTAAGGAATTTTCTAAAATTGTTGGGGGTGATTTCTTAATTGATGTTTTTGGACATAAAAATTCTCAAATTTCTTATGCAGTATCTAAAGATAATACTTATGTAAATAAAGTATATGATCGCCGCCTGTTGTCCGATAATCTTAAAAAATATGATATAGCAATTACTTTTAGACGTTTCCCGCTGCTGCTTTGGGCAAATTTAAAAAGAGTGAAAAAGTTTTCGCCTAATTTATTGAATTTTTTAGAACAGTATAATCGCTTTAAGAATGATTATGCAAAGTTCTTTTATTTTAATTCTTCTGCCGATACACAAGTTGATTTGTATACTATATGCCGCGGCGAAAAGAGAATTCAGCAGCCGGATATAAATAATTTGCTTGGTATTTCTGAAGCAACAAAATATTATCTTCATCTTGATGAGGATGCCTTTGATGTGTTAAAGAAAAATGGTTTGAATAACCAAAAGTACATAACCGTGACACGCTCTGTTGAGCTTACCCAGAAGCATAAAGCAAATATCAGGTTGTGGCCGTTGGAATATTATGAAAGTCTTATCGTTAAATTGAAACAACGTTATCCGGATGTAAAAATTGTTCAACTTGGTGCTGACAGATGTGAAAGTATAAAAGGTGTAGATGTTGATTTATTAGGCAAAACCACGCTGGAAGAGGTTAAGGTTCTTTTGAAATATTCGCTTTTGCATATTGATGGTGAATGCGGAATGGTGCATGCAAAACATTTTCTAGGCGGTAAATCTGCGGTATTTTTCGGACAAACGGCCATTGAGTATTTGGGATATGATAATAATATCAATTTAAAAAGCGATGCTTGTCCGCATTGGTGTGAATGGATTGCGGATGATTGGCAAACTCATTGCATCAGAGGATTTGAAGTTCCGCCTTGTATGACAGAGTTGAAACCGAAATATGCGTTTGAGAATATTGTTCCTTATCTTGATAAAGTTGTGAATAGACTAGAAAAAAACATTGAGATTGTCAAGATTGAGGATGTCGATACATTCTTAGCGGAAAAGAATTTGAAAAATTTAAAAGTAATGTTTTACGGAATGGAATTTTACAATTTGGCAAAAGAGCTTTGCGCATCAAATTCTGTTACCTTGTACGATTCAAAGCTTAAAAATAAGGATATAAATGAAGCTAAGGCACTTGGAATAGAGTTGGATTATGGCGATATCTATAATATTCCGGATGTTGAGGGAACTTTTGATGTTGTTTGTGTATCATCAGAAAGACAATTCAACAATGAATTTATGATGAAGGAGCTTAAAAGAGTTTCTAAAAAAATGATTTTGATAGTGGGAGAAAAACATGAATATTGATGCTTATTTTGCTGATTTAGTTTCTAAATTTGACAACTATAAAGAGAGATATAAAAATCCAAAGACAGTGGCTTCGAAATTGCTTTATTATGGTTTGAAAAAAATCCCTAAACTTGATAGTAAAAAAAGTATCTCAAATACCTGGTATAAGGTTAGAGAACCTTTTAATAGCGATGATAATATTGATTATACACTAAAATCCGGTTGGAATATTCCTGATGTAAATCTAAAAGATATTGGAGAACACCTGTATTTCTCAATTGATAGAGCTTTGAAAATGAAACCGGATTTAAAAGGTGTTTGGCTAGTCTTTTTTATGGGGATAGGTGATTATTTTAACGCTTCCGGATTTATTGAGCAGTTAAAAAATACTTATCCTGAGCTTGAATTTAATGCGTTTGTGTCGAAGAATTTTGATGGAAACAATTCACCTTTAGTTGGAGAAATTTTAAAAACAAATCCAAATATTTCTAGAATTGAATTTTTTGACGGAAAACCTAATGCAATAAATTGGCGTAACTATGATTATACAGAATGTTACAGCAAAATTCCGGATGATTATATTCTTATTCCGGTTGTGTACGAATATAACTCTTACACGAGTAGCCGGCACAAATCTTTGTGTGAAACTTTTGGCTTAGAAGTGCCGGTTAATATTCCATTGCCAAAAGTTTATCCGAGTTCTATCTCAACTGACTTGGAGGAGTTTTGTTCTTCTATAAAAAATTCCTGTAATTGTTCAAAAGGTGTAGTATTCTTACAAATGTCTTGCCGAAGCTGTGCTTGTACCTATTCGTATGCTGAAGAGCTTCTGAATAAACTTTTAGATGATAATTATACCGTTATATCAGTTGATAAATACTCGGTAAAACATAAAAATTATTTTGAAATTGATACTAAAAAATTTAGTATCAATGACTCTGTTCAGCTTTTATCCCAAATAAAAACTTATTGTAATACATATTGCATAACAATGAATAGCTGTTTCTGGGCAATATCAGCTGCACTCAATATTCCGAATTTAGGTATGCAGTTCAAACATAATCCGTCAATGATAAGTGAATATTTCCCTAATATATTTGTAATATCAGATAGGTTGATTGGCTTTATTAGTTGTTTTAATCAGTATATAGCAAGCCGTTCGGATTATGAGGTAACAAATACGGGAAATTATGATTTATATCTTTACAAGTCTGAATTTGTATATTCCTGTTTTAAATCAATGATAGAAAGGGTATCTCAATAATATGAAACAAAAACTGAACATATTATTTTATGCTGATGTTTTGTGCTATGGTTTAGAGCCGAATGCCTATAGGAGCGGTGTATTTTTTGTTGCGCTAAATATATTGAAATGTCTTGCAGAAAAAGATTTTATAAAAATTACTTTTGATACTAGTTATTCAAATTTTGATAAGTTGCGTAAGTTTTTGGAAATTTATTTTCCGGATAAGTGTTTTAATATTGTAGATTTAAATTGTTCTGATAGTTATATCAGCAAGTTGTATTTAGATTTGAAAAATGCGAAGTCAAGAGCAAAAAAAGAGAAAAAAAATGTAAAGAAATTCTTTTATCAAGTATTATTGTGGTGCATTTATTTGATTCACGGAGTGGATTATATTTGCGCTTGCATGCGTTATTCTAAACTTTATGATGCGTATTTTACACCGGCATATAATATGTCGAAAACTGTTAGAAAATGTACCGGAATAAAGAAATTTGTGTTTTTGCATGATTTTATACCGTTTATTTTGCCGGATTTACATCCGGATTCAGGTAAAGACAGCTGGTTTAATAAGATGGTAAGAGGACTTTCTCCTGATTGGTATTATTTTACAAATTCAGAATGTACACGGAATGATTGTTTGAAATATTGCCCGCAGATTGATAAAAATAAGATTTTTACTGCTTTGTTAGCTTGTGATGAACATTTCAAGCCGGCTGATGATAAAATGCAGCAATATGTAAAAAATAAATATAATATTCCTATGGATAAAAAGTATGTATTTAGTTTATGTACTCTTGAACCTCGGAAAAATTTGATAAGAGCGGTTAAAACTTTTGTCGAATTTATTAAGAAAGATAATATTGATGATATGGTGTTTGTTCTTGGCGGAGGACATTGGGATATGTTTATTGACAAGTTAAATTCAGAAATTGAAGATTTAGGAGATTATAAAGATAAGATTATAAAAGCCGGTTATATAGAAGATGAAGATTTGCCGGCATTGTATTCAGGGGCTCATTGGGTTGTTTATACTTCTGTATATGAAGGTTTTGGACTTCCGCCTTTAGAGGCTATGGCTTCGGGATGCCCGGTTATCACTTCAAATAATTCTTCTTTGCCGGAGGTTGTCGGGGATGCCGGTTTGACGGTTAATCCATATAGTGATGAAGAACATATTATGGCCTATGAAAAATATTATTATGATTCTAATTTGAGACAGGAAAATAAAATTAAAGGTTTAGAAAGAGCTAAGCTATTTTCATGGCAAAAATGTACAGATATAATAGTTAATCAAATGTTTAATGCTGTGTCAAAGGAGTAGATTATGAAAGTAAAGAGCAGAAAAAGAATAATAAAGTTTTTTTGTAATTTGATTCCGATAACAAGTTTGAGACGTAAAATAAGAAAGCGTCTTGAGCGAGTCGAAATGGTGTTTCCTTATAAACTGAAACCTCACTTTAATAATGTGGAAAATCCAGTGATTTCGATTATTATGCCGGTGTATAACCAGTATAAGGTTACGTATGAATGTTTGAAATCAATTGCTTATTATATGCCAGAAGTGTCTTTTGAAATTATAATTGCTGATGATGGTTCAACTGACGAAACCGTCAATATGGAAAAAAATGTTCCCGGAGTTAAGGTTGTAAAAACTTCAGGTGGATTAGGATTTTTAAAGAATGTTCAAAACGCTGTTCCTTACGCAAAAGGAAAATATATTTTTCTTATGAATAATGATATGATGGTTACAGAAAACTGGCTGGATTCTTCTTATAATTTAATTAGTGAAGATGAAACAATAGGTATTGTCGGAAGTTTAAATCTGGGGCCGGATGGTGATGTTCAGGAATATGGTGCATCTATTAGTGATACCGGAAATGCTTACATGAATTGTATGCATAAAAAGAAATTTAATATTGACGATTTAAAACCCGTAGAGTGTGATTATTGTTCCGGATGTTCAATTTTATTTTTAAAGTCAGATTGGGATAATTTGAATGGATTTGATGAAAAATTTTCACCTGCATATTATGAGGATACGGATTTTAATTTTAGAGTAAGATATGTTTTAAATAAAAAAGTTATCTGTGACCCGAAATCAAGAATTTATCATTATCGAAACATGACATATTCGGAAAATGCATCAATACTAAGCGAGAAAAATCGCGCTTATTTCTTGCAAAAATGGGGAAAACAACTTGAAGAACTAAACGAAGGAAGAACATTTAATTTTTAGCAGGGTAATTATTGAGTTATTTTTTGAATTCTTTGTTCCGGAGACGGATGAGTAGAAAGATAATGAACAAATTCAGGCATGTCGTATTTTTTATCCAGATATTTGAAAAAATCGACTGCGGCTTTATTTGATCCATATCGTAGTTTTATATATCTGTTTGCGTACCTGTCAGCGGCATATTCTTGATTTTTTGAATATTTGAGTTCTGTCAAACTGCCGGTGCTGTATGTTATTTGACCGACGCCGGAGGAAGAATTTCCACCAGTTAAGATTGTTGTAATTGTATGCCAGATAATTTGCCGGCCAAAACTTTTCAGATGGTCTTTGTGTTTGTAATGCCCGAGTTCATGAGCGAGTATAAACGCGTATGTCTGCTCGTTTTTTAACTCCTTAAGCAGACCGGAAGTTATGAAAATCGAACCGTCAGGTGCAATTGCGGCATTAACCTCTCTCTCATTTATAACATGCAGCGGAAAATCGTTTTTTATCTGTAAACTCTTATCACTTCGGATTATTTCATTTTTAATTTTATTAAGTTGAACTAATTCAGTTTCATACTTTTTATCTTCGTTTTCCTGCTGTTGGAACTTGAAAATTTGTTCTATTGCAAGACGATTTTTTACAGACAAATTGTTAACGATAATTCCTGAAATTACATCTGAGAAAATGTATACACCCAGAAGTATTACCAAAATCGCAGAAACCAAATACAGAAATTCTTTACCGTCTGAGGTTTTAGAAATATTCACATTATCATCAAGCATTTCAATGAATTTTGCTTTTTGAGAATTATAATCTGAGCTATTTCTTTGCATAAGTTATCGCTGTTCCGTAAGCTATTACTGCCACTCCCGGTAAACTTCCCTGCTTGCCGGAGTTGATATCATTAATCATCATAGTTTCTAATTTTACGTTGATAATCATATTCGCGTTTAATGCTTTTTCGCGCATCCTTAAAATCGCTTCACGTCTTGCTCTGTCCATAATTGATTCAAAAGATGTGAGACGTCCGCCAAACAGGTTCTTTAAGCCGGCAATGAATGTCTTGAAATAATCTCCGCTGATTACAACTTCACCGGTTACAAGCTCAGCCGATGCAACCTTTCTGGAAGATGACCATTTTTTTATCTGAAAATTCACATAGGGTCTGTTGTATAGAGCTATTTCGCGCTTTTTGATTTTTTTGAAATGTTTCTTTTCTATAATACTTCCGGTATAATAAGTCACGAGAAGTATTATTATAATCGTTAATAAATCCATTTTTACCCTCAAAAATTATACTGTTTCAGGAACCTGAACGGGTTCAACTTTAACAGCCGTTCCGTATGCATAAACCTCTGCGGCTCCGGCAGTGATTGCTGAAGTTGCAAACCTTACGTTAATAACAGCGTTTGCGCCAAGCCTTTGTGCTTGTGCCTGCATTCTTTGAATGGCTTCTTTTCTTGCTTCTTCAAGAAGTTCAGTGTAACTTTTTAATTCTCCGCCAACCATATTTTTTAATCCGGCACCAATATCTTTAATTGCGTTTTTAGCTCTTACCGTGCTTCCTGATACAACACCGTACTGGTTGGTAATTTTCATCCCCGGAACGGATTCAATATTTGTTAAATACATAAACATAACCTCCAATTATTCTTGTGGACAATTTTAACAAATTTTTCAGCAGATGTCAATTATTTACTTTTATTTTAAAAATATTTCTGTCTATATCGTCAAAATTTGAAATAATTTGCTGAACGGCCGGAATTTTTTTGTAAAAATCTTCATTTTCCATTGATGTAATTGCAATAATTTTACCTATGCCGGCGTTTTGTGCTGCTTCAATCCCTGAAATTGCATCTTCAATAACGATACAATTTTTCGGGTCGAGATTTAAATTTTTTGCGGCAATCTGGAAAATATCCGGTGCTGGTTTGCCGGGAATAGTTCCGTCAGAATAAACAATTTTATCGATATCAAACCATTTTGCGAGATTAAAAACTTCAATGTAAAAATCAACATTAGGTTTTTCAGACATAGTCGCGATAGTCATCGGAATATTGTTTGCTTTTAAAAAATCTAAAAGCTCGACAGCACCTTTTGCAAGATGAAGGTTTTCCTTGTCTTCAAGACACATTTGGCGGTAAATTCCTTCTTTTTCGTTTGCATATTCTTCAACCATTTCTGCTGTAGGTTTTTCCCCTATTGCATAAGCTATGATATCTTCATTAGTGCGCCCGAACATATATTTTGCCATTTCCTCATCAGAAAAAGCCTTGCCGCGCAGACGTTTTGAGTATACTCTCCAAGTCTCAAGATGTTTTTCGGAATCCCAGAAAAGTGTTCCGTTAAAGTCAAAAATTATTCCTTCGTATGTCATGATGTTCCCTATTTAATTCTGTTTAGTTCTAGTTCGTTGTAATATTTTAGATACAATCCTGCATTTTTCTCGTTTTTTAATTGTTTATAGGTGTAAGCAAGATTGTAGTGAAATTCCGGAATGGTATTTTTTAGTGCAATTGCGTTCAAAAATTCCCGTCTGGCCTTTTTGTATTCTTTTAATTGTAAATAAGCGCATCCGGTGTTGTAAAAAGCGTACGGATAATCTTTTTTTAGTTTTTTTACTTTTTCAAACTGTTCAATTGCAAGATTAGGGCGATTTTCTTCCAGATATAAAACCCCGAGATTATAGTAACCTTTGTAATAATTTTCATCTTTTAGAACTGCTTTGTTATACATAAATATAGCTTCGTCATTTTTGCCTTTGTCGTGAAGAATATTGCCGATAAGAAGCCAGTTTTGAGCGGTTCTGTCGTCTTCCGGTATTGTAAGTGCCGTGTTAAAAGCATTATCTATGTCGTTTTCTGCATAATAAAGATTAACCGTGTCGCTTACGGCCGTATAATCCTGAGCTTTTACTGCGGACGCTGATAATGTACAAATTATAAATAAAAATAAACCTAATCTTTTCATAGTAACATTATACTTTGAAATTATCTAAAAAGGCAAGATTTTTATTTGCTCCGGAAACACATATATGTCATTCTGAACTTGTTTCAGAATCTAAGTAGCTGGTAGACTAAAGTCTACCCTACGTTTCTTATCCAGACCCCCCATTCAAAGGGGGGAAGTAAAGGGGGGATTATTATTCAAACTTGCCAGTAAAAGTAGCAAAGTATATTGGTGATTAGAGCTGCTATTGCCATAGCTTTTTTACTTTGATATAATCGAGCTATGAAAAATATTATTGAATCAAAAGTTTATTATGCTGATACGGACGCTTATGGTGTAGTCTGGCATGGTTCTTATCTGAAATGGCTTGAACAGGGACGTGTTGAATGGTGCGAACAGGCCGGACACAATTTGTGTGAACTTTCTGACAACGGAATCGTTCTTCCTGTTGTAAATCTGAATGTAAAATATAAAACTTCAGCCCGCCTAAATGATAAAATTATTGTTGAGACTGAAATCGAGAAATTTAACGGGCTTTCTGTAACTTTCAAACAAAAAATCTTGTCAAAAGATACGGGTAAAACATTTATTAAAGCATCAGTTGAGGTTGTCGCGATAGATAATGACGGCAAATTATATCGCAGAATGCCAGAAATACTTGCAAATGTTTTTAAAACGGAGTTATTAAAAGATGGCTAAAACACGTATAAATAAATATATTGCAGCTTCCGGAATTTGTTCAAGACGCAAGGCTGATGAATTGATTGAAAACGGCGAAGTTTTTGTAAACGGCAAAAAAGTTACGGAATTAGGCTATCTTGTGGATGATAAGGACAAAGTTTTTGTAAACCAAAAGCTGATAAGGCCTGTAAAACATTTGTATTATAGATTCTATAAACCTGCAGGATATATAACAACTGCAGAAGATGAAAAAGACAGAAAAACTATTTATGATATATTGCCGGAGAATTTGAGAAATCTTAAACCTGTCGGTCGTTTGGATAGAGAATCTACAGGGCTTTTGATTATGACAAATGACGGCGATTTAATCAATCAGTTGACTCATCCGTCTGTTAAAATCCCTAAAGTTTATCTTGTGCAGATTAATTCGCTTTTGCATGTGCATGAAGCTCAGCAGATGGCTGCCGGAATTGAGATTGAAAAAGGAAAAATTGCTTACGCAAATATTTCGGTACTGGAGACAACAAAAAATTCTACAACAATGCAAATTACCCTCTATCAGGGCATGAATAGGCAAATAAGAAAAATGTTTGAATATTTCGGGCATGAGGTTAAATCGCTGAAAAGAATTCAGCACGCAACGATTTCACTTGCAGGTCTGAAAAGAGGAGAGGTTAAGCCTCTAAAACCTGCTCAGATTAAAGAATTAAAACAGTTTTTAAATAAGGCGATGAAGAAAAATGCTTAAAATTGCTATTTCGGGAAATATTGCCTCGGGTAAATCAGCGGTTCAAAACATTCTTGAAAAACTCGGGTATAGTGTCGCAGATACGGATTTTATTGCTGAAAATCTTCGTCATAAATGCCGTGATGAAATCGTCAGGCTTTTTGAAGAATTTAACATTACAAATGAAAACGGTCAAATTTCAAAGGAAAAACTTGCCAAAATCATTTTCAATGATAAAAAACAAAAAGAAAAGCTTGAAAAATTTATTCACCCTAAAATAAGAGAAGAAATTTTTCATTTTTTTAAAGCTCATTCGGATGAGAAGTTTGTTTTTGTCGGAATTCCGCTACTTTTTGAAGCCGGCATGGAAAAAGATTATGACAAAATAATTTTTGTGCACACTGATGATAAAATAAGACTGGAAAGGCTTATAAAAAGAAACGGATACACAAAAGAATATGCGCAAAAACGTATTAATAGCCAACAGCCGCAGGAAGAAAAAGAACAAAAATCCGATTTTATCATAAATAATAACGGTTCAATTGAAAAGCTGCGCCCTCAAATATTGGAAATACTGTCTAAGCTAAGTTAGATACCGGAACGAAAACTCTTGCGTTATCGGAAGGTTTTATTCTTGTGTTTATAAAATCGCTGACTGCTGTGTTATCTTTCCCTGTCGCAATCTCAAGATGGCCGTATTCCTTGCTGTATCCGCAATCACCCTGTGGATAAACAATTACACATCCGGCCGGTAGATTTTTAAAATCTCTTCCGCTGGCATTTATTTCTTTAAAATTAGGGTTTTGTGCAAGAATATCGGCACAAGCGTAGGCATGTCCTTTTTTATATTTACCCAATCCTACTCTTTCAATTGATTCTTTCACATATTGTGCACATTGATGAATTGAGTTTTTGTGCG
This sequence comes from bacterium, assembly GCA_017942035.1. GTDB lineage: Bacteria > Cyanobacteriota > Vampirovibrionia > Gastranaerophilales > Gastranaerophilaceae > RUG14219. The sequence continues at coordinate 110,823 of JAGAVG010000043.1, forward strand.
CATGATTCAATGCATCACTTGCAAGTTCACTGCCTTTTTTTTCATCATAATTTATATCTTCTAACTGCGGAAGGTTTGATTTTGTATTAATTCTTGAAGAATTGTCTACTCTTTCTGTTGATGTGATTTTTTTGCAATTTTCAAAAAGCTTAGAGAAGTCCGGCAAAGCAAAGAATGACGGCATTCTAAATGTATTAATCATAGGCGTTGAAAAATTAAATGGAGACATAAAATTCATCGACATTGGAGAATAGAAATTAGGCATGTAATAGTTCGATGATGGATATGTTATATTTGAAGTTGTATTGTTGTCGTTATTTAATGAACTGAAAATATTATTGATCATATTCAGTGCAATCCCTGTTCTTATAAATCTTGAAGTACAGCAGGAAGGCATCATGAAATTTCCGTATCCATAAGAATATCCACCATTAAGAGGCAGACCGCAGAAAGGTGAAAATACCGGTGGCATAAACATTCCCGGATTTTGGGCTAAATTCATAAATCCGACAAATTCCGGAGTTACCGACGGCATTGACGGTCTGATATTAAATGAACATACATTATAGCCAAAACTGTACAAAGTATTCCCCTTAATTTTTCCTCTTATATATATAAAGGATATCGGATATAAATAATTGCTTTTTATTTGATTAATTGTAAATTTTTGTAACGTTCTCGTAATGAGCTTGTCTTTTTGCTTTCGTACATTTATTTTGACCCCTCACCCTAACCCTCTCCCACAAGGGGCGAGGGAACAAAGCAAACATGTTACCTCGAATTCGAGTGTAAACTTGTATATAGATTACTAAAAAATGAATTTACCGGAAAATTTCAGCATGGTAAAATCGGACACAGTGAAAAATAAAAGAGGGAATAGAAATATGAAAATGTCAAAATTATTTGTGCAGACTTTGAGAGAATTTCCGTCGGATGCGGAAGTTGTATCGCACAAAATGCTTGCAAGAGCCGGATATATAAGAAAATTAACATCAGGGGTTTACAATTATCTGCCTTTGATGTGGAGAGTTTTGAAAAAAGTTGAAAACATCGTAAGAGAAGAGATGGATAGAGCTGGTGCTCAGGAACTTTTGATGCCGTTTGTTCAGCCGAAAGAATTGTGGGAACAATCCGGAAGATGGGAAGTTTACGGCCGTGAACTTATGCGTTTGAAAGATAGGCACAACCGTGAAATGTGTCTTGGCCCGACGCATGAAGAAATTATCACATCAATTGCCCGTGATGGATTGAAATCATATAAACAATTGCCGGTGAATTTATATCAGATTCAGTCAAAATTCCGTGATGAAGTTCGTCCGAGATTTGGGCTATTGAGAGGCAGAGAATTCATTATGAAAGATGCCTACAGCTTTGACACTGATGAGGCCGGTTTGGATAAAGAATATCAGAACATGGCTCAGGCCTACAAAAGAATATTTGAACGCTGTGGACTGGATACAAAAATGGTGCAATCAGATTCCGGTGCCATTGGCGGAAGTGTTTCGCATGAATTTATGGTAATCACGGACACTGATGCCGGTGAAAACGATGTATTCTACTGTGAAGATTGCGATTATTCCGCAAATTCAAACCATGCAATTTCAACTCTTGTGGAAGCTGTGACAGATGGCGGATACGAAAAAGCTGAAATCGTTGACACACCTAACACAAAAACAATCGAAGAGTTATGCGAATTTTTGAAAATCCCATCAACAGTTATCCTGAAATCGCTTGTATATATTGTGGATAAAAAGCCTGTTATTGCGCTCATAAGAGCAGATAAAGAGGTTGAAGAAACAAAATTAATGAATGCCGTTGGCGGAATTGATATAAGAATTGCAACCGCACCGGAAATCGAAGAATTGATGATAGAAAAGGGTTTCAATGCGGCAAAAGGATTTATCGGCCCTAAAGGAATGGACGGCATAAGAATTATCGCCGATAACACGGTTAAAGATATGAAAAACTTTGTTGTTGGAATAAATGAGGCTGACAAACACCTTGTAGGTGCAAATTTAGGTAAAGATGTTATCGTTGAAGAATATGCCGATATCCGTCTTGTTCAAGCCGGAGAACTCTGTCCGCAGTGCGGAAAGCCGCTTAAGGTTACAAGAGGAATTGAGGTCGGAAATATTTTCAAGCTCGGTACAAAATATTCAAAACCGATGAATGCTGTTTACCTTGACAAAAACGGAAAAACTCAGCCGTTTGTGATGGGCTGCTATGGAATCGGTATTTCGAGAACTGCTGCTGCTGCTGTTGAAGCTCATCATGATGAATTCGGTATCAAATGGCCGCTTGCAATCGCGCCATATCATGTTGTTATTGTTCCGGTTAATATTCAGGACGAAAAACAGATGGAAGTCGCCCAAAGTTTATACGAAAAACTTCTTGCAAATGGTGTTGAGGCCGTATTAGACGACAGAGACGAAAGAGCCGGTGTGAAATTTAAAGATGCTGATTTAATCGGTTTCCCTTATCGAATTACCGTTGGTAAAACGATTTCGGAAGGGCTTGTTGAATACAAAGTCAGAGAAAGCGGAGTTCAAGAAAAAGTTACTCCGGAAGTTGCCGCTCAACACGTTATTGATGCAGTTAAAGCTTTGTAATTGACTTTGAAATTTATGAACTAAATACAAAATCGCCATGACTTAAAATTATCATGGCGATTTAATTTATTCTTTTAAATTTTTGTATTTTAACTTTCAATTAAGAGGCTGGCTCCGATTACTCCGGCGGTATTTCCGAGTTCGGCATGTACAACTTGAACAGTTTCGCCTGCAATTTTCATTGCACGTTTTTTTATAGTTTCCCTAACCGGCTCAAGAAGAAGTTCGCCGCATTCTGCAACACCGCCGCCTACGATGATTTTTTCTGGATTTAAAAGATTGACAACACTTGCCATTCCTATTCCTATATATTCTCCGATTATTGTGAAAATTCTTCTGGCAACCGGATCTCCCATTTTAGCGGCTTCTGCAACGATATACGGCGTAATATCAGGATTGGCCATTTCTCTGAATTTTGTTGACTTGCCGCCTTTAATGTATTCTTCAGCCATTGCAACGATTGCAGGCCCAGATGCAAAAGCTTCCATACAGCCTGTGTCTCCGCAGCCGCATATCGGGCCGTCATGGATTTGTAATTTGATATGGCCGATTTCTCCAGCAACATTGCTTGCTCCGCGGACAAGCTTCCCGTTTATTACAAGGCCGGAACCTATTCCAGTTCCAACTGTTATACAAATCAAATTCTGGCATCCTTTGCCGGCACCGTAATTAAGTTCACCTAAAGCGGCGCATCTTACGTCATTATCAACACGGGTCGGAATATTAAATTCTTCTTCGATAAGTTTTGCAATCGGAATATCAACCCAGCCAGGAAGATTCGGCGCAAGTCTTACTATTCCTTTTTCATAATCTACCTGACCAGGAAAACCAAATCCTATCCCTTCAATATCAGAAGCTGTGGATTGTGTTTCTTTTAACAAGTCATAGATAGCCTGTTTTATATTGTTAATTGTATATTCATATCCCATCTCTGTGTAAGTCGGGACTTTGCTTGAATATATAATTCTTCCTTCGGTGTCAACGAGTGCTATTTTTACATTCGTTCCGCCGACATCTATCCCAATTCTGTTTTTTGTCATAGTTTTATCCCCATTTATCTCTCAACGCTTATTTATAATACCATAAAAAGACTTTATATTGGAGTTCCGTATTTTATTGATTCTTAATTAATTTTAACATGCCGCTTGCAAAAATTCTTTTTTAAGCTATGATATAGGTAAAGTAAGGAAACTAGCTAGAAAAGGAATAATAGAAATGTCTAAAAAATGTGATGTATGCGGTAAAGAACCGATTAAAGCTGCGAAATTGACTTTTTCGCATAAACAAATTGTTCACCGTCAAATGCCAAACTTGCAGTCTGTAAAAGTTTGCGTAAACGGTACGGTAAAAAGAATTAAAGTTTGTACTTCATGCTTAAGAGCAGGTAAAGTTAAAAGAGCTGTTTAATTCAGTTTGTCGAAAATTTGTAAGAAAAAGAGAACTTAAAAGGTTCTCTTTTTTTATTTAAAATCTTATATGTTTTTTTATAATCGGTTGTTTTATTACAAAAATTCATTGACATTATTGTTTTTATGCTGTATCGTTAGCATGTAAATATTATACAAGTTAAATTTAACCCCTAAAATACGTCATAGTAACAATGCATTAGTGATAATGCTGATTGGTAATGTTTGTTATTAGATTTTTAATTAATAAGGAGATACTAATGAATATGCTGCCGTTATTAAATATGCAAACTCATAGAAGAGCAATAATTAATAAATATGTGAAACCTACGGGTATTGAAACGGAAATAATCCCGAATAAGGGTACTTTTTTAGATAATGTTGGTGTTGAAAAAATAGTAAAAGATTCCAATGATATATTTGTAAAAGTGTATAATCATGCTGATGAAGCAATTTTGTATGACACAGAAGATAATATTAGACAGATACTTAAACTGATGCGTCATAACGTTTAATATGGCAAAGAATTATTAGTTATAAAAAAGGGCTGTATTATAACAGCCCTTTTTAAATTTATTCATCATTGTCATCTTCGTTTGTTTTTATTTTGTCGACAACCATTTTTGCCATTTCTTTTGCGATAATTTTTTGAGTTGTCTCCGGACAGTTTTGAAGCATGTTCATTGCAGTTCTAAGGGTTGAATCTATGTCGTACCAGCGGCCTTTTCTATTTTCGTCAATTCCGGAACCGACGGCATTGATGATATCTTCTACTGCTTCATATTTTTCATCTTCAATGTTGTGTTCAATAATAATTTTAATCAAATTTAACGATATTTTGATTTGAGTTTCATCGTCAGAATGTTCAAGCGTATTTATTGCACCTGATAATACCGGATCTTTGTCATACCAGCGTCTGTAGTGATTTTTGTACTCTTCTTTCATCGTAATCTCCTTTATTTTTATATGTTTTATCCTTGTTTAAAAGTTACTCCTTTAGTTCCTTTTGGGTATTCCCACATCAAAGTTTTAGAAGGGCATGAAATTCTGCATGCACCGCACTCGAGACAGTTTTCAAAGTTTACGTTAAGTTTCTGTTCTTCTTCATTCCATTCATAAACCTTTGCAGGACATATTATTGTGCAGATTTTTTCTGTGCATTTTTTGCAGCAATTCTGATCCGGATTTAGATGGGAATATATATCCGGATTGAATTTAAGCGTATATAATTTTTCTTCTAAGGATTGTTTTTTCATTTTATTAATATACTCCATAATAATTTTATGCCGGAAATTGCGTCTTGGAAGAGCTCTTTAATCGGCCGGTCTTTAAAAAAGCTTTTTATAAATTTTCTGTATAAATCTTTTTTAGGAATACCGTTTGCGGATGTGAACATTTCGAAAAACTTATTAATTTTGCAAATGTAATAGCCTAAGAAAGATTCTGAACGACCCTCCATCTCATCCATAAGATTTCTATAGGTGTGTAAATCCTTTAGAATGAAGGAGTTTTCGAGCCTTGTCTGGTAATTTGCGAGTTCTTTTTCGCTGTAATCCTGTTTGCCGAGAGCAACAATAGCAGTTTCACCGGCCAGTTTACCGCTTAACATTGCGAGGTTTGAACCTTCCCAGTGAATATTGTTAACAAGACTCGCCGCATCTCCGCAAACCATTACTCCGGCACCGTAAAGTATCGGAATTTTTTTGTATCCGCCTTCCGGTATTAGGTGGGCGGAATATTCCAGCAAATCACCATCTTTCAATAATGGAGCGATTGCCGGATGTTTTTTTATTTTATCTAAAAGTTCATAAGGTTTTATTTTGTTTTTTATAAGCTCTGATAATGTTACGCCGAGACCTATGCTGATTGAATTCTGGAAGGTATAAATAAATCCCAGTCCGAGCATCCCTTTCATTGCTCCTCCGAATAGCTCGTAAACACAACCTTCGTCGTCATTTAGTAAAAAACTGTCATTAATTTTTGATTTATCTAATTTGTAAACTTCTTTAACGCTTAATGCGACATCTTTGGGTTCAATATTTTTTCTAAAACCTATTTTTTTAGCAAGAAGAGAATTTACGCCGTCCGCAAGCACAACGATATTTGAATAATAATCCTCAACTTCTGTTTTAACGCCGACAACCTGCCCGTTTTCAACGATTAAATCTTTAACGACAGTTTCTTCAACGAGAATAACGCCGGCTTTTTTTGCTTCTTCTGCCATCCAGCGGTCAAACTTCCCTCTGATTACGGAGTAGCTAACAATATCGGAAGGATTGTTTCTGTAGCTGATTGTTGTTGCGTCATTGTCGTTTAGAAGAACATATTTGTGTTCAATATTTCGTCTTTCAATCGGTGCAGATTGCTCAAAATCAGGGAAAATTTCGCGTGTTGTATCAGCATAAATTGCTCCTCCGAACATGTTTTTCGAGCCAGCAAAGTTTCCTCGCTCAATCAACACAACCTCTTTTCCTGCGCGTGCAAGTGTTATTGCGCATGAAATTCCGGCAGGGCCCGCGCCGACCACTATTACTTCTGTTTTATTTTGTCCTTCTGTCATTATAATTTGTACCTTTTTTCTTTCTCATCCTAATTATACACTATTTTCTTTTTTGTGTAAAATAGTTTGTATGATTATTACAGCAGGTAAATTTAAAGGCATAAATATTAAAGCGCCGGATGAAAAGATTACCCGCCCGACTCTCTCTAAAGTGCGGATGAGTGTTTTTAATACTTTGCAATCAATGATTGATTTTGAGAATAAATCTTTTCTTGATATGTTTTCCGGCTCCGGAATAATGGGGATGGAGGCTTATTCAAGAGGGTTTTCAAATGTTGTAATGATTGAAAAAAACAAAAAAGTTATTCCGGTAATAAAATCAAACTTAAAGAATTTGAAATCTACGGAAGAAATAAAAGTTTTAAACGGTGACAGTTTGAAGCTTGTGCCGGCATTTTATGGAAAATTTGATGTTATATATATAGATCCCCCGTATTTTTCCGGAATTTACGAAAAAAGTCTGGAGGCTGTGAAATCAATATCAGAAGGTATAGTTATCTTAGAACACGTTACGGATGTTGATTTTTGCGGATATGAACTTGTTAAACAAAAAAAATACGGCGATAAATTTATAAGTTTTTTAACTTTGTAATTTTATAATAAAAAAGGCCGGAATTTATAAATTCCGGCCTTATAATATTTATGTATTATACATTGAAGTATCTTCATCTTGCAGGTTTTCAGGATTAGCCGTTATTAAATCTTCATTTTTAGGTTGCACCTGTTCTTGTGCGGCCTGCATATAGTTATTTACGTTTTGTAAAGGTGCAGGTTTTGCTTCCGGTGCCGGATTGGCCTTTTGAGTCATAAGTTTTTTGGCAGATTCAGCATCAATTTCCATTTTGCCGAGAACAACTGTTTTTTGCGGGGCTGCCTGTTCTTTCGGAGCTTCTGTATTTTTAGCAAGCAAATCTTTTATTGCATTGCTGTCTAATCTGTTACCATTAGCATCATTTAATACTAATTGAGGATTTCCATTGGTGTCTTGTTCGTATTTCGGATTGATTCCTTCCGGTATGCTTTGACCATCCTTAAGTCCCAGCATTGTACGGACTTGAGCGTCAACTTTTGATTTGGTAACATAAGTTGACTTTCCAAATAGTGAACCGCCTGTTTGTTTAATAAGTTCTTCACCTAATGTTCCGTCGTCATTTACAAGGTGCATTTTCTTTGTCCCGTCCTCGCCTTTAATTTCAATGATGTTCTGTTTTTCACCGTCAACACTTCTTTTTTGTGAATGTTTAATTTGATCGGTTGTCAATTTGATTGGAGTTGATTGATTTAGTTTTGTTTTTGAAGTATCTGCAGCTTTTATTCCGTTTGTCAATGTTTGATTCATTTGTTGTGAAACATCTTTTATCGTTGGACGTTTTAGTAAAGGGTCTATGATTGCCTTACTTTGAAGTATACCCTCAAATGCATAATTTGCTTCAAGGTCGCTAAGTGTGATATCTTTTCCGTCTACTACAAAGTTTTTAGCTCCAGAGCCTCCGTAATTAGAGCCGCCCTTGAAGATGGAAACATTATTATTGGGATCGCTATCGGTAAATCTCTTGTTATTAAGCTCTGAGAGGCGTCCCAGAATAGTCGTTAATTCTTTTTGATTAATTTCTTTTCCGCCTTGTTGCCTTACGTGATTTCTAATCATTGTTTCAAGGTTGCGTCCGCCTTGAATTGTTACTTTGTTGTTGATTGGTGGTGTCATAATGTACTCTCCTTATCTTTTAATTTATACTTTATAAACTACTGTTTATATCTTATGTATATATAAAGTATATCGGGGGGGGGGGCAAATTTACTCTTTAGGCCAAAATCGTTACAAATATTTACAAACTCTGGTCGAACGCGAGCTGGAAATAAAGGCCACCAGAGCATAACGTATTGCTCCCTCGCCCCTTGTGGGAGAGGGTAAGGAGTAGGGTAGACTTTAGTCTACCAGAAAAATTGGATTGCCGCGCTTCGCTCGCAATGACGTAAGTATAAAGTATAGTTATATATCATACCTACCCAACAAGTTTTATGCTACAATACTATTATGGAAATAGTGATGATAACCGATTTATATCCGGTTTGTGAAAATGAAAAGAACACGCCTCGAACTCTTTGGGATTTTGTTGAAAGTTGGAGAAATTCAGGGCATAGGGTTTCTGTTATAAAACCTAATTTTATTCTGAATTCTTTTGTCAGGAAGAAACCGTTTTATAAGTCCGGAGAATATGAAGATGTTTTGAATTTGAATTTCTGGCTTCCGTTTATGGGGAATTTTTCTCGTTACAAAAAATCCGACGATGCAATTTATATCGCTCACATGCCAAGTGGAATTTTGTTTGCTGACAGGATGGGAGTTCCTTTTGTTGCAGGAATTCATCAGTCTGATATTGACGTTTTGACAAAGCCTTTGTACAAATTTTATTTCGGGAAAAGACTTTTGAAAGCTTTGAGAAATTCGCGCGCAATCGCTTGCCGCTCATTCGTTTTGAAGAAAAAACTTTTAGGGCTTTATCCTGAGTTTGAAAGTAAAACTTTTGTCTGCCCGAGCGGGATTGATGAAGAGAAAATTATTCAAAAAGAATTTAAACCTTTGAGTGAAAAAATAAAAGTTTTGACTGTTGCGCGTTTTAAAAAACGCAAAAATATTGATAAGGTTATTGAGGCTGTAAAAAGTCTGGAAAGTTTTGAGTTGACTGTTGTCGGGGATGGCGAGAATAAAAAATATTTGGAAAATCTTGCCTCTAATTGCAAGAAAATTACTTTTACCGGCACACTTTCTAATGATGAAGTTTTAGAGAAAATGCGAAGCTCCGATATTTTTATTCTGCCAAGTGTTAACGAAACCTTTGGAATGGTTTACTTAGAGGCTATGGCATCCGGTTGTGTTACCGTTGGGACAATAGATGACGGGGTGGATGGAATTATTAAAAACGGAGAGAATGGATTTCTTATAAAATCTGAAACTGACGAAATTAAAAATATTTTGAATTATATAAAAAATGCGGATGAAGATAGCTTGAAAGCATTGCACGAGAAAAGTTTTAGTACAATTTGTAATTACACAAAACAGAAATGTTGTGAAGAATATTTGCAACAAATTTTAAGATTTTGTAAAGATTTGACAACATCATAACATGTTTTTGGTAGTATAAAAAAGGTTCAAATTTACCCTTGATTAAAATCTTGGCATTGGAGAGAAGAGCCGAAATATAACTAGAAGGAATAAGAAATTAATGAAGAAAATTTTAATCGCACTTTTTACAGTTTTATTAGGAATTCAACAGGCAAACGCAATGAATGTGGATGCGTTTATGGATAAACATATCGCGCCGGTTTCAGATGCAGTCGCGAATATTATATTTTATCCTATAACAATTTGCGGCGCCGAAATTCCATTGATTATATTCTGGATTTTAATTGCAGGATTATTCTTCACTATATATTTGAGAGGAATTCCTATTTGGGGATTTGCACACTCAATTCATAATTTGATTAAACCAAACAAAGAGCAAGGTTCTGACGATTCTGACAGCGGTGAAGTTTCATCATTTCAGGCCTTGATGACCGCATTGTCCGGAACAATCGGACTTGGTTCTATCGCAGGTGTTGCCATTGCAATTTCAATGGGCGGTCCTGGTGCTGCGTTTTGGGTTATAATCGGGTCAATTCTCGGCATGTCTTTAAAATTTGTTGAGGCAGCTCTTGCCGTAAAATACAGAAGATTTAACCTTGACGGCTCTATATCAGGCGGCCCGATGCATTATATGGCACACGGTTTGACAAGAAAAAAACTCAGATGGCTTGGTCAGCCTCTTGCTGTTGTGTTTGCGGTTTTGTGTATTTGCGGTGGTATCACCGGCGGAAACATGATTCAGATTAATCAGGCCACAAATCAGTTTGTTAACGTAACCGGCGGAGAGCATAGTATTTTGCATAATTTCCACTGGATAATCGGACTTTTGATGGCGATTGTTGTTGGTATGATTATAATCGGCGGTATTAAAAGTATCGTTAAGGTTACTGAAAAAATCGTTCCGTTGAAGATTTTCGTATACCTTATATCCGCAATGGCAGTAATTCTTGTTAATATAAAATTTCTTCCGCATGCTTTTGCCATAATCGTTAAAGAGGCTTTCCATCCTGAATCAATCTATGGCGGAATGTTTGTTGCTATGATTATGGGCTTGCGCCGTTCTGTTCAGACAAATGAGGCCGGAACGGGTTCTGCTCCGATTGCTTATGCAACCGTAAAAACTAAAGAACCGATTTCACAAGGGTTTGTGTCTTTGCTTGAACCGTTTTTGACCGGTTTTATGTGCACCTTAACCGCTGTGACTATTGTTATTACAGGTGCTTATGCAAACTTTACCGGCGAAACTTCAGGTATTGAAATGACTTCAAGCGCTATTCAGACCGTTATTCCGTTTTTCCCTGAAATGCTCGCTGCAATAGTTCTTTTATATGCGCTTTCAACTTTGATTTCTTGGGCTTATTACGGACAAAAATCTTGGAACTTCCTATTCGGTGAAGGCAAGAAAAGAACTCTTACATTCCAGTTTATATACTGTTCATTTATTGTAATCGGTTCTGTTATGAATGTTACATCAGTAATCAATATTACAGATGCAATGATGATTGCGATGTCTGTTCCAAATATTATTGCAATGTATATTCTAGCTCCTGAAATTAAATCAGACTTGAAAGATTATTGCGTGAAATTCGGTGTGGGTAAATGGCTTCATAAAGACTGGTTCAGAAATGCTCAACCGGCTCTTGCTGTCGCTGAAAATGACGGAGAAAAAGTTGTATGTCAGAACAAATAATTGTTACTGTTTCAGGTGTTGACAAAGTTGGTATTGTTGCCGCGGTTTCAACATTGCTTTCAAAATATGAAGTTAATATTGAAGATATAAAACAAACTTTAATGCAGGGGCATTTCGTAATGTTTATGCTTTGCGATATCGAAAAATCAAAATATTCATTCAGTGAAATTAAAGAGGCCTTAACAAATCTAGGCTCTGAACTTTCAATGGAAATCTGGGTTCAGAAACGCGAAATAGTAGATAATATGCATAATATTTAAAGACGCTAAGGCATTAAGAAATCATCATTGCGAGGCGAATCATGGCAATTCGTCAGGTCTGCTCTCTCTCGTTGTGAGAGGGCAGAATTTCAACGTAAGGCGAAGCCGAATGTTAGAAATTCGGGAGAGGGTATTTTCTTACAACTCCCAACGTCCGCAAGTTCCGCCCCAGCGAGCGATAATGTTGCCTTTTATGTCTTTAATCTTGTCATAATGCGTTTGTTCAAGTTCGCCCTCAACAATCGTAATAACTTCACAATTGTTAGAACATCCGTTACATTCACAGGTAATCGAATGGAATTGCATATCACCGACTTCCCAGCCTTTGAAAGTTGTTTTAGCATCAGTGTACTGGTGGTTTTCCATTGCAAGAAGCGCTGCACCTATTGCACCCATTGTCTGGTGGTGATCAGGAACAACAACTTTGTGTCCCAGAGCTTCTTCAAAAGCCTTAACCATACCTGAATTCGTTGCAACTCCGCCCTGGAAAGATATTGTCGGAAGAAGTTCTTTACCTAAAGCCAGATTGCTCAAATAATTTCTAACAAGCGCCTGACAAAGTCCGTAAAGCAAGTCTTCAACAGGATAACCTAATTGCTGTTTGTGGATAAGGTCACTTTCTGCAAAAACACCGCATCTTCCGGCAATACGTGCAGGATTAGTTGATTTTAAAGCGGTTTCTCCAAATTTTTCAATCGGAACATTAAGTCTTTGAGCTTGATGGTCAAGAAAACTTCCTGTTCCGGCTGCACAAACTGTGTTCATCGCAAAGTCTGTAACGATTCCGTCGCGCAGGATAATGATTTTGCTATCCTGTCCGCCGATTTCAAGAATAGTCTGAACCCCCGGAATATTAATACTTGCAGCAACGGCATGAGCTGTGATTTCGTTTTTTATAACATCAGCCCCAACTAATGCTCCGGCAAGGTTACGTCCGGAACCGGTTGTTCCGACTCCCATTACGTCATAATCCGTAATCCTTTGTGCATATAATTTTTTCAAACCTGTTTGTACAGCTGCAACCGGTGTGCCTGCTGTTTTTAACATAATTGAATCTACATACTTGCCTTTTTCATCTACAAGCGCAAGTTTTGTTGTTACAGATCCTACGTCTATTCCTAAATATACTGTTAAACTCATATTTTTCCTACCTCTAGCTAAACTTTACTTATCATTTTAGCACAAACAAAATTTTAATTAAATGTAAACAATTGTAAAAAAGGAAGAAAAAATTCTAAAGTCTATTACCCAAGTTGCCGATAACATATTTGTAATCAGAATTTAATGGAGATTTAAATATATGTTGAAGAAATTATTAACACCCTCGTGCAATGTAGCAGAAAGTGTTGAATTAATATTAAGAGGAGCAAAAAGGCGCCGTTCAATGGCGATGGCTAATGCGAAAATGATTAACGCAGATGCCGGTATTCAAGCAAGACTGCACGCAGTCAAGTAAGCAGTTGCTTATCTCGTGATAAGAAGAGATTTTTTCCCCTATCCGAATTTTCCTAAAAATTCGGTTTTTTTTTGCTTAAAAACGCACCAAATTTTATATTTTGGTGCGAGTTTTTTATAGCCTTATTATACAATATTTTTAGACACTTTTCAAGTGGTGTTTTGTCGTTTTTTGATGATTTTTTGAATTTTAAGAAGGTATGTTTTAGTGAGTTTCAGCCCCACTCGCACCAAAATATAAATTATGATGCATGAATTTAAAGGATAATTTAAGAAAATATGGAGGATAAAAGTATGATAAATGAGGAACAGAAGGCAAGAGGTCAAGAAGGCAAGCGAGTTACGTCATTAAATACCCTCGCCCCTTGTGGGAGAGGGCAGGGTGAGGGGTCAAAGTCAATACATAAAACCCTCTCCCGAATTTGTAAGTTCGCATTTTGCTCACTAACAAATTCAACCCTCTCACAAAGAGAGAGGATAAGTAGTAAGGCTGCGTTCACCCTTGCCGAGGTTTTGATCACTCTCGGCATAATCGGGGTTGTGGCGGCGATGACGTTGCCGGCACTTATTCAAAATCATAGAAATCATGTGGCGGAAACAAGACTTAAAAAATTCTATTCAGCTATCAATCAGGCGATTACTGCATCTGAAGCTGTTAACGGTGACAGGACAGAATGGCATAATGCTAGTGGTTATAATATCCCGGAAAGCGGACGTAATGAACAAGCTAAAGTTTGGTTTGACACTTATTTAAAACCTTACATGAATGTTATTGACGAGGGTTACAGCTCGGATAATCGTTTTATAGTTTACTTTTCTGATGGCTCCGCAATGAAGTTTCACCACTATGATAGTTTGAGAGATTATCTTTTTTATATTGGTAATCCGGATAAGTGCGATAGAATGACTGAGCAATATGGAACTTGTAAATTCGCGTTTACATATGTTCCGCAATGGGTTAATGATCCATCTCGAAATATATTCTATGTAAGTCGAAACTTTGAACCTTATAAATTTGAATGGGATGGTAGTGAAAATTCACTATATACGAAAAATTACTATGGGTGCAGCGGACAAAATAAATTAGGTTACTATTGTACTGCGCTAATTCAATATAACAACTGGAAAATACCAAAGGATTATCCGAGAAAAATTTTATATTAAAAGTTTATTTTTCAAGCTTTTCTATTTCAACATCAAATACAGCTTCCACATCCACACTATTTAAAATCAATTCAATTAATTCCTGTGGAGGTGTATTTTTGTCCAAGGTTCCTAAGATTCCCAAAACTCTGGCGCCGGTATATTCTTCAATAAGGCGAGGCATGAGCCTTATGTTTTCATCCTCCGTAGAATCCGGATAATCATGGATTATAACACCGCGTATCGGAATTTGCGCATCTTCACATTTTTTTAGGGTTGATAAAATGTTACTCATTGAATTTTTGCCGGCCGAGACTAAAAACAGTGCCGGAAGATTTAAGTCTTTCATCATATCAAACTCAAGGTAATCTACATTTAAAGGGGTTCCCGGACCAAATATTCCGCCCGATATCAGACAGTCATATTTGTCGGTAAGACTTAAGAAGTCTTCCCTTATCTGCTTTCTGTCAATCAAACGTCCCGATTTTGCGGATGCAATAAGCGGGTTTGAAGAATTTTCAAAAAGATATGAACATTTTATATCAATAAATTCATCAGTTTTAGTAATATAATCAAATTCTTTTGAAAATAGTTTTCCATCGTCAAAATATCCGTCGATTTGTACGGGTTTGTATACGCATACGGAATACCCGAGACTTTGCATAATACTTGCAAGACCGGTTATTATGATTTGTTTTTCGTTGCTTTCTTCGATTGATGTTACGTACAAATTCAGCATAATGTCTCTCTTTTAATTTCTCTATTTATTAGGTTAAATTAATTTTAGCCTTTGTTTATAGCAAAATAAACCTCTTTGAGTCTTTTTTTACTAATATGTGTATAAAGTTGTGTGGTTGCTACATTGCTGTGTCCTAAAAGTTCCTGAACAACTCTTAAATCCGCACCGTTTTCCAGAAGATGGGTTGCAAAACTGTGTCTGAGGGTGTGAGGTGAAATATGTTTGTGAATTTTTTTGCCCATTAATGACACAATCTCGTAAACTTCCTGCCTTGTAACTTTTTTCCCGTTGTCATTTATTAGAAATTGCTTGTTATCTATATCGTATTTTTTAGCGGCATAATCTCTAATTTTCAAATAATTTCTGATTGCACTTTTTGCTTTTTCTCCGAAGGGAACAATTCTTTCTTTTGAACCTTTGCCGAAGCAAGATAAAAATTTACCGCTAAGGTCGATATCGTTAAGTTTAAGATTAACAAGCTCCGAAACTCTAAGGCCGCAGCCATAAAGAAGTTCAAATATTACGGTTTCAAATTCATTAAGTTTTTGCGAAAATATTTCATTTATTTCTTGAACCGAAACAACTTTCGGAAGTTTTTGCGGCAGTTTGGGCTGTTCAAGAGTTCCGGCAGGATTAAAGCTGATAATCTCATTTGAACATGCCCATTTATAAAATCCTCTCAGCGATGCAATTTTTCTGGTAACGCTTGTAGTAGAATATTCTTTTTCACGCAATTCTCTCACGTAATTATTTAAATTATTACGCTTAATTTCTTCCATGCTATCAAGTCCTTTAAGGTGGCAATATTCAAAAAAATCGTTCAAATCCCGCCGGTAGGCGTCTATAGTATTTTGAGAAAGCCCTTTTTCTACCTCAAGAAAATCCAAATATTCAGCTAAAATTTGCATTATCATAATTTTATTTTAATTCAAATTCAAAAACAAATAATGCTTTAAATGTAGTATTTGTAGTGATATGCGAATATACAAATTCGGGAGACGGATCTGTTCTGACCCCTCACCCCAACCCTCTCCCACAAGGGGCGAGGGAGCATTACGTCATTGTGAGGGTTATATTCTTACCTTATCTAAAAAATTCCATTTGAAGGTAATTCATATTTTAAAATTATTATGATATAATATGAACAAAACGACTCGTAATATCGTTATAGATATGTGGAGAAAGGAAAGAATATGAAGAAAATTTTATCAATACTTTTTATGTTTGCAATGTTAATCGCTACAGGCATGAAGGCATTAGCTGATGATGCGGCTGACGCGAGAGCATTTTTTAACAGTTATGTTCAAGCCGCAAACACATACAGCCCGACAGTTACCGGATACTATTCACCTAGCGCAAAAATCATAAGACAGGTTGTAAAACCAGACGGTTCAACTGCAAACGCTTACACTGATACTGCAACTTATATTAAGCAAATGAAACTCGGTCAGGCATCAGCTAAAATGCGTCATTACAAAAACACATACACAAATGTAACAGTCACAAAAGTTTCCGAAGGGAAATACAAAGTAAGCGCTTTAAGACAGCCTTCCGGAGAAACTTACAAACTTAAAACTTACATGATTGTTCAAAAACAACCGAGCGGCAAATGGCTTATTGTCGAAGAAATGATGCAGACAAAAGTTCAAATGTTTTTGAAATATGCAAAATAACAGGTAAAAATGGGAAATTTCAGATTTTTAACTTCAGGTGAAAGTCATGGAAAATGCTTGACGGCTATAATCGAAGGCTTGCCGGCAGGATTGGAGATTGATACGGAATTTATTAATTCTGAATTAAAACGCCGGCAATCCGGTTACGGCCGAGGAGGCAGACAGCAGATTGAAACCGATACAGTTGAAATCTTATCCGGAGTGCGTTTCGGTAAAACTTTAGGCTCTCCTTTGACGCTTGTTATCCAAAATAAAGATTTTGATAACTGGCAAAGAATTATGAGCATATCTGCCGAAGATAGTACGGACGAAAAATCTTTCACTACCTGCCGTCCGGGGCATGCGGATTATGCAGGAAGCCTTAAATATGGACATGAAGATTTAAGGAATGTCCTTGAACGTTCCAGTGCCAGAAAAACGGCTATTGAAACTGCGGTTGGGGCTGTTGCAAAACTTTTCCTGAAAGAATTAGGGATTTATTCAGAGTCTGAAATTTTACAAATCGGAACTTCTAAAAATCCGATCGAATTTTGTAATGAAATTGATAAAGCGAAGACAGATGGTGACACATTAGGGGGCAAATTTAAAGTCGTATTTAAGAATTTGCCGGTCGGTCTTGGTTCATTTGTCCATTGGGACAGATGTCTGGATGGAAAAATCGCGCAGGCTGTCATGAGTATCCCTGCTGTAAAATCGGTTTCGATAGGTGAAGGGGAAAGCGCTTGTGAGATTTCGGGCGCAAATTTCCATGATGAATTGTTTGTTGAAGATGGAAAAATTGTTCGTCACACAAACAATGCCGGCGGAATTGAGGGCGGCATGACAAATGGCGAAGATTTGGTCGTTAAGGCTGTAATGAAACCTATTCCGACACTTAAAAAGCCTTTAAAAACTGTTGATATAAAAGATATGACAGAAACTTCCGCGCATTTTGAACGTTCTGACACTTGTGCAGTTGTTGCTTGTGCGGTTGTTGCCGAAGCCCGAATAGCTTGTGTTTTAGCAGATGAAATCTTGATAAAATTTGGCGGTGACTCCATTAAGGAAATAAAATCCCGTTAGATATAACTTAAAATTATAGTATTGTTATATTATCTCTTGTTATGATTGCGTCGTAGTTTTTAAACCCGAGGATTTTCAAGATGTCGTTTGAATGTGAGCCGATAACTTTTTTGCAGGCTTCCGAGTCGTAATTTACAATACCACGAGCAAATTCAATACCTTTTTCGTCAAGTATTGATATTACATCCCCTTTTTTGAACTCGTTAATAACATCGACAACCCCGATTGGCAAAAGGCTTTTTTCGTTTTGTACCAAAGCATTTTTTGCCCCGTTATTTACGCGGATTTTACCGATAATATTTGTGGCATAACCAATCCAGCGTTTTTTATCGGACAGACCTTCATTTTGCGGCAAAAACATTGTTCCGTACTCTTCACCAGAGAAAATTTTCTTTATAATAAAAGGTTCTTTACCGTTTGCTATCAAAACTTTTCCGCCAAACCTTGTAACCATTCTGGCCGCTTCGAGCTTTGTTGCCATTCCACCTCTTCCGCCATCCGATGCGCCGGAGCCGAGAGAGCAGATTTCATCAGTAACTTCCTTAACTTCTTTTATAATTTTTGCATCCGGATTTGTTTTAGGGTTTTTGTCGTAAAGTCCGTTTACATCAGATAAAATAACAAGCAAATCCGCATCAAGTTCACTTGCAACAAGCGCCGAAAGCTTATCGTTATCTGAGAAACAAACCTGCATATCTGCATACATCTCGTCTAATTCAATTGTGGAAACAGTGTCGTTTTGATTTATTATGGGTGTCACACCGAGTTCTAAAAGTTTGTTTAAAGTTGTTCTAAGACTTAAATAACGCTTTCTTAAAGAAAAATCGTCTTCTGTCAAAAGAATTTGGGCCGCAACAACGTTATAAGTGTCAAATCCGTTTTCATAAATTGACATTAACTTTGACTGGCCGATTGCCGCGCATGCCTGTTTGAGGGCTGTACCTTCGGTACTTTCGAGATTAAGCCTTTTTTTGCCCATACCGACAGCGCCGCTTGTTACGATAATAACTTCTTTCCCTTGATGCACAAGGGCCGCGACATCTTCAATAAACGAATAAATTCTCGGAAGCGAAACGTTGCCGTCGTCTCCTCTCAGCACGTTTGTGCCAAATTTGAATACAATTCTTTTTGCGTTAATAAAATCTTCTCTTTTCATATTTCGATTGTATCATAAAACATCATTAAAATAAAGGGTTGACAAATTTAAAAACATCATTAAAATATGATAAGAAACGCTTTATATTTCGTTTTTGAAAAGAAGAGGATTTAATTATGTCAAATTTATTATCAGGAATTTATTCAGGGCTGAATAGCACACATTCCTATATCGCAAATCAATACAAAGACGGTTTTACACTGGAAAATTTAGCCGCCGCAAGAAGTGATCAAAAATTGGCCGGAAACATTAACCAGTCGTTTGCAAACTATCTTCAATCGAATTTTTCTGCTATTGACGCAGACGGTGACGGAATTATTTCTGCCGCTGAAATGACTAACAAAACCAACACTCTAACTTCAACCGGCTTAACGAAAACCGAATTGCAGCAGCTTTTTGCATCCGGTCAGAGCGGAATTTCAGAAAGCAAAATGACTGAAATTCTTGAGCATTTTGAAGATATGGACACCAATGGAGACGGAAGGATTACTGATGCAGAAATTGCTGCATTTTCCGTAAATTCAAGCAAACAGGAAAAAATGGATGAAGAAAGATTAAAAGCCGCATCAAATATGTCAGTTTTCTACGGCGACGAATCTTCCTCGGATAACGCCTATAGCATTTTAAGCTACAGGTACAAATCCTCATCATAAGATTACAATAATACACACATATAGTAACTTAGTAACAATGAAGGGAATTGGACGGCTTATTCAAATTGAATGAGCCGTTTTTCTATAAAATTTTGCGTTTTTGCTTAATCTTTGAAATTAATTCCGGATAATTTCCACCTGTCAAATCGCCAACAGCCTTATAGAGTTTCAAAATAGAATTTTCAATGTTTTTATGGTTCATATTAACCATGTCAACGGCCATTTCTTCATTTGACATTGCAAGCCTTGTCATACTTTTAAACCCGCTTGCGGCAAGCTTCATTGCCAAAGGATTATCCTCTGCGGCAAGAAATAGCGCCTGAGAAATTACCATCGGCATGTGTGAAATCAAAGCAACCGCTTCATCGTGCTCCTTTGGAATGGTCAAAACCGGTTCGGCACCGAGCTTTTTCACAATCTCTATCAGCACATTCAAGACGTTTTTATCTTCATCTAACGGGCAAATAGCCCATTTCGCACCTTTAAAAAGCCCTTCAAATGAGTTTTCAAAGCCTTTGTTCTCTGTTCCGGCCATCGGGTGAGACGGAATAAATTTATATGTATATTTTTTCTTACTTACGAATTCTTTCAGACTGCAAACATCGGTAACAATTGTTTCTGATGATAGGTAATTTTCAAGCTTGTCAAGCGTTTCCAGAGTTTTATTCATCGCGTGACAGACAAAGATTAGATTACAATCTTTCAGGTATGTGTAATCTTGAAAAATATTCTCTCCGTTTTGCGAATTTGAAATTCCGACAACTTCATACCCGAGCGAAATTAAATCTTTAAAAATTGAGCCGCCAATCAGGCCCAAACCAATTATTCCTATTTTCATACAGCTGACCTCATTTTTAATAATATATCAAAAAATCAAAAATTATGATACAATTGCCTGTGATGAGAAAAAAACTTTTAAGACTTGCGCTCATATTTTTCCTGTTTGTATTTATCCCTCAATCCTCAAGTGCGGATGAATATAAAGTTTTGACAATTGATTATGATGATTTAAAAGAAGAAATTCATGAAAACGTAACAAATTCTCAAGACGAAGTTAATCATGTTTCAAATATGGAAGGTTATTTCCCGCTGGCAGATGAAATCGACGACAATATGGAAGCTGAATTTTCCCTGTTCGATAACCTCGATAAAACGGAAAGAGTTTCAAAAGAATATGGTGAAGAATCGCTATTTGCCCGAATTGCGAAAAAAGATATTATAAGAACAGATATTCCTCAATTTTTACTCAAAGATGAATTAACTTTTTATTACGATAAAGGGCCTGTCTCGAAAGTTCGTTTTTACGGTGCATATAATGGTGCGATGAATTTCAACTGGCAGGGTTCTCATTATGAAAATGCGGACTACGATTTCGGATTCACTCAAATCGGAATGCTCGGAAAATTTTCGGATAATCACACCGACTTTAAACTTCTTTTTAATCCTCGTCCCGCAGATGGTTTGAATTATATGCAAAATTTTTTTGCAGACGCTTATATCGTTAATAATAGAATCCCGCATCACAAAATTATTGCCGGTTATTCAAGAAATGCTGTCGGGTTTGAGGGCGGAATGAGCTCTTACATCCTTCCTTTTGCTACAAGGTCGCAAATAGCGCGTAATTTTGGATCAACAAGAGCTTTAGGCGTAAAACTTCTGGGAAACTATTCCCTTGTCGATTACAATTTAGCGTTGAACAGTTCGGATAGATATTTTCATGAATTCTTTCCGGGGGCTGAATTCACCGGCTGGGTAAATTTTAAACCATTGGGAAAAACTGACGGGAGATACGGCAAATTAACCATAGGCGGCGGTGTTAACGCCGGAAGATGCCATGATAATTACACTGTAGCTGGATTATATTTAGGGTACAAATATAAAAAATTCTGGTCAGCATTTGAATATTCAATCGCCGACGGGTATAATGGAAAATCCTTTAATTCCAACAGGGCAGAAGGTTTTTATGGAACCATAGGATATAAAATTACTCCGCATGTCCAGCTAATCGCACGTTACGATCAATTCGACCCTGATAGAAGAATTTCCGGCAACTTAAGACGCGAAATCACCGCCGGTATAAACTGGTTTATAAAAGGTCAGGCTCTGCGCATTATTCTGAATTATGTATACTGCATGAACCAGAACGCGCAGGATAGCTCCAGAATAATTCTTGCAACCCAGTTTTTATTCTAATTGTCATTGCGAAATGAAGGTGGTGGGAAAACAGATCTGCGTTTTTATTCCCTCGCCCCTTGTGGGAGAGGGTAGGGTGAGGGGTTCAATATTGTTATACTAAACCCTCTCCCGAATTTGTAAGTTCGCATACTGCTCACTAACAAATTCAACCCTCTCACAAAGAGAGAGGGTAATATAAGATGCTAATTCGCAATGACGAAATCCGGGCTCAAAAATGCTAAAAAATTATGGTTTGACATTTGTCTTTGTCATTAATATAATTGCTTTATGGCTAAAATAATTAATGTTATAAAAGGAACAAAAGACATTCTGCCTCAAGACGTTAATATGTGGCAGATGATGGAAAAAAATGCACTTGAAGTTTTTTCAAGATATGGTTATAAAGAAATTCGCACCCCGATTTTTGAGGCAACTGAACTTTTTGCACGCGGGGTCGGCGATACAACAGATATCGTGAACAAAGAAATGTACACTTTTGAAAAAAGCGACAGATCTTTAACACTTCGCCCTGAAAATACGGCTGGAGTTGTTCGTTCGTTCATCGAAAACGGAATGGCACGTTTATCAGCGCCGGTAAAACTCTGGTATAAAGGCCCTATGTTTAGATATGAACGCCCTCAGGCAGGCCGCCAAAGACAGTTTCATCAGGTTGGATGCGAAATGTTCGGAATAAAACAGCCGGCTGCGGATGCCGAAGTTATTCTTATGGCGGTGAATTATTTAAAATCACTCGGTCTGAACGATTTAGAGGTGGAAATTAACTCTCTCGGATGCCCGACTTGCCGTGAAGAATACAAAAACAAGATAAAAGAAGTTTTGAAACCTGAGTTTGACAACCTTTGCGAAGATTGCCAGAACCGTTATGAAAAAAATCCTTTAAGGCTTCTCGATTGCAAAGTTGACTCTTGCAAGGAAATCTTTGAAAAGCCGGAGATTAAAGCTGTTATCCAATCCGATTTTATTTGCGAAGAATGCGCAGAGCATTATAAAGAATTAAAATCTTATTTGGATAAATTGAATGTTAAATATGTAGAAAACAAGCTTCTTGTAAGAGGTTTAGACTACTATAACAGAACTGTTTTTGAGATTAAATCCAACAATCTCGGTTCACAAAATGCTGTATGCGGCGGCGGAAGGTATGACAGCCTTGTTAGAAACCTCGGCGGGGATGATGTTCCGGCTGTCGGCTGGGCAATGGGAATGGAAAGATTATACTCTCTTCTCGAAAAGCAGACTCCTGAAAAACTCGATGCTTTTATTGTTTCAAATTCAACGGCCGAGGCGTTTTCCTTAGCAGAAGAATTAAGAACACAAGGTTTGAACATTGAATTTGATTTATCCAACAAAAAGTTCACAAAACAGCTTGAAAAAGCCGGAAAAGTTTCAGATTTGGCCCTGATTTTAGGCGAAGATGAAATTGTAGTGGGAAAGGTTTCTGTCAAAAATCTTCTCACTTCAGAACAAATTTCTGTTGATAGATGCAATGTATTTGAATATATTAAAGGTGTGTAATTATGACAAATATTGTAGACGATATAGTTTTTCAGATTGCAAAACATTTTAACAGAATATTTCCTGATGTAAAAGAATTTTATGTGTTCGGTGCTTCTGTTGATGGTCAATTGCATGAAGATGAAGATATCGAAATAGCGGTAGTCTTTGATGTTGAAGATAAATCTAAGCGAGAACAAATTTGGCCGGTTATTGGCAAAATCGAAACTAAATTCGACACTACAATTGAACTTTATCCTTACACAACCGAAACACTCAAAAATGATGAAGAAATTTACAACGAAATTTTATCTAGCAGTATTGCTTACAATTCAATGGGTGTAAAAATTAACAATTGACATTTTATTACATTTGTAGTATTATTTTTTATTATAATTATTTGAAGGGACAAAATAAATGAATCAAGTAACAATTCGTTCAGACAGAAAAGACGATTACAAATTCTTCTACAAAGGGGAGGAAGTTGTGTTAGGCGCCGGAAAAATTATCAGCATTGCAACCGGATTAGACGAAGTAGTTTTGCCGACTTGCGCAATGAAAGTTATGAAAAATTTAATCGTCATAAAAGATGATGTTAAGTAAAAAGCGCTTAATATAATTAACATAAAATTTGCATTTTTACTATTTCCGTAATACGATAAATAAACGAGTGTAAATAGTACAATAATGGAATTATGTTATGGCATTAAATTTTCAAGAATTGGTTTTTAACCTACAAAAATTTTGGTCTGATTACGGATGCATAATCCAACAGCCTTACGATATAGAAAAAGGGGCTTCTACTATGAACCCCGCAACTTTTTTGCGTTCTCTCGGGCCTGAACCATGGAACACTGCAATGATTGAACCTTGCAGAAGGCCGACTGATGCACGGTATGGCGAAAATCCGAATAGACTCGGTCATTATTTTCAATTTCAGGTTATCCTGAAACCTTCTCCTGATAATGCTCAAGAGCTTTACTTAAAAAGCTTGGAAGCAATGGGAATTGATTTGAAAGAGCATGATGTTCGCTTTGTTGAGGATAACTGGGAATCTCCGACATTAGGGGCTGCCGGTGTTGGCTGGGAAGTTTGGCTTGACGGAATGGAAGTTACGCAATTTACTTATTTCCAGCAGGTCGGCGGAGTTGAGATTAAGCCTGTTGCACTTGAGCTTACATACGGGCTTGAAAGAATTGCTATGTATCTTCAAAATAAAGAATCCGTTTACGATATTATGTGGAATGATACACTGAAATACGGCGACATTTATCTTCAAAATGAGATTGAACAGTCAAAATATAATTTTGAAGTTTCTGATGATAAAGCGTTATTTACAATGTTTGACTTGTATCAAAAAGAAGTTGACAATTGTATTAATGCAAAACTTGTACTTCCTGCGTACGATTACGTTTTAAAGTGTTCTCATACGTTTAACTTGCTGGATGCAAGAGGGGTTATAAGTAAAGACGAAAGAATTAACTTTATCAATCGCGTAAGAACGATGGCTTCTGCGGTTGCAAGATTATACGTAGCTCAAAGAGAAGAAATGGGATTCCCTCTTTGTAAAAAATAAATAAGGATAACAGATGGCTGAAAAATTTAACAGAGCGACTTTTACCAGAAACTTTTTAAAGAATATTACAAGAATTAAAGCTCCCGATGAAATGTTGGCTGAAGCTAAAGCTCAAGGGTTGGAAAAGACTCTTGGTGTTATGGACTTAATTATTCTCGGAGTAGGTGCAATAATTGGCTCTGGAATTTTTGCGGTCGTAGGAATAGCAGCAGCCGGTGCCGCTGACGGAAGCAGTATCGGTGCAGGGCCGGCGCTTGTTGTATCAATGATAATTGCCGCAATTGCCTGTATCTTTTCAGCACTATGTTATTCAGAATTTGCGACAATGATTCCGGTTGCAGGTGGTGCCTATACTTATACCTTCGCAACGTTAGGAGAGTTTGCCGCATGGATGGTTGGATGGGTTTTGATGCTTGAATATGCAATCGGATTTATTGCAGTAGCTTGCGCTTGGTCAAACCATTTTATTCAATTTTTGGCCGGATTTGAAAAAGTTTTGCCGTCTTGGCTTGCACATCCGCCGTTATGGCTTACAAGTGACCCGTTCACTGTCAGTGCGTTGAGAGCGGAAGACCCTTCTATTTCTGTTCCGACAATTTTAGGCGTTCCGGTTTGTATAAATGTTCCGGCAATATTGATTGTGCTTTTAATCACTTGTATTCTTGTTAAAGGAACAAAAGATTCCGCAAAAATGGCAGGAATTATGGTGTTTATAAAACTTGCCGTAATTGCTTTATTTATTCTTGTTGGTGCATTTTATGTAAGACCTGAAAACTGGGTGCCTTTTGCGCCGAACGGAGTAGAAGGAATTTTCGCGGGTGCATTTTTAATATTCTTTGCATACATCGGATTTGATGCATTAGCAACAGCCGCCGAAGAGTGTAAAAATCCGCAGAAAGATTTGCCTATAGGTATTATAGGGTCATTATTAATAACAACTATCGTTTATGTACTTGTCGCATTAGTTTTAACAGGGCTTCAAAATACAAGCGGTACAGTTTCGCTTGACTTTTTGAAAGCTCCGATGGCTTATTGTATGACGCTTGTTCATCAAAACTGGGCGGCCGGGTTGATTTCTATCGGCTCACTTGCCGGCTTAACTTCTGTTTTATTAGTATTACAGATGGCATCTACAAGAATTCTTTTTGCAATGAGCAGAGACCACTTCATTTCCGCAAGATTTCAGAAAATACATCCGAAATTTAAAACCCCGGCATTATTGACATGGACGGTTGGAGGTCTTGCAGTTATTGGTATTTTGACACTCAACTTAAATGTTGCCGCTGAGCTTTGCAATTACGGAACATTTACATCATTTATAATAGTTTGTGTAGCTGTTTTGATATTAAGACACACTGATCCGAATAGAGAAAGACCTTTTAAGGTTCCATTCTCACCAGTAACTCCGGCATTGGGAATTATTTGCTGCGGCGGATTGATGATTTATAAATCAATGCAGTCATCAGGTTCAGCCCTTCTTTTCCCGGCTTGGCTTGGTATCGGTGCGATTATTTACCTTTTATACGGATTTATAAAAAACAGAAATAACGAAAACAAAATTCACAGAGAATTGGTACATGAAAAAATTAATAAGCAGGAAGTAAAAAAATAAATGGACATAAAACAACTTTGCCGCAATTTATTAACTAAAAAAAGCCCCGATGAATTACTTACAACAAGCAAAAAGTCTGAATTAAAAAAGACTTTGAATGTGTTTGACTTAATAGTAATCGGTATCGGTGCAGTTGTTGGAACCGGTATATTTACAATTATTGGAACTGCAATTCAAGGGGGGCCGGAAGGCGCCGGAGCGGGACCTGCCATTATAATTTCTATGTTTCTGGCTGTAATCGCGTGCGTATTTTCAGCGTTATGTTACTCTGAAATCGCTGCAATGCTTCCGGTTGCGGGAAGTGCATATACATATACATACGCGACAATGGGCGAATTTATGGCATGGATGGTCGGCTGGATATTGATGCTTGAATATGCTATCGGAAATATTACCGTAGCTTGTGCATGGACTGGGTATTTAACCCAGTTTTTGAAAGGTTTTAGCCATATCTTGCCGAGTTTCGTAACAAATTTTCCAATCTGGTTAAGGTATGATTACAGAGCCGTTGCAATGCTTTGCGACAAAAACGGATGGGATATGCATGATAAAGTTCCGTATTTATTCAACACAATTCCTTTATCTGTAAATTTGCCGGCAATATTTATCGTGCTAGTTTTAACTTTGCTTTTGATAAAAGGAGTCAAAGAATCAACAAGATTTGCAAGTATTATGGTCGGAGTAAATATGTTCATGATACTTTCATTTATCGTTGTCGGCGCGTTTTATGTTAAGCCTGAAAACTGGACGCCTTTTGCTCCAAACGGATTTGAAGGCATTTTTATGGGTGCATTTTTAATCTTTTTTGCATATATAGGTTTTGATGCAATTTCGACAACCGCAGAAGAGACTGAAAATCCGCAAAGAGATTTGCCGGTTGCAATTATCGGAACGCTTGTCATCTGTACATTGCTATATGTCTGTGTAGCGCTTGTTTTGACAGGGATTGTTCCGCTAGGAAGTATAGATATACAAGCTCCGATTGCTCATGCTATGCGTGCTATCGGAAAAGATTGGTTTGCCGGATTGATTTCTATCGGTGCGTTGTGTGCCTTAACATCCGTGCTTTTAATTTATCAGTTAGGAACGACAAGAATTCTTTATGCAATGAGTCGCGATAGATTTTTACCAAAATCTTTACGGTTAATCCACAAAAAATTTAGAACACCTCATGTTTTAACATGGATTTCCGGCTTAATTGTCATTGTTTGTGCATTGTTTATGGATTTAAATATTTCGGCCGAACTCTGCAACTTTGGAACATTTACATCATTTATAATTATTTGTATTGCAGTACTGATGCTTAGAAAATCCGATCCGGATAGAGAAAGACCTTTTAAAGTCCCATTTTGCCCTTGGTTTCCGATATTTGGAATTATTGCATGCGGCGGATTGATGTTGTATTCTTTCAAATCTCTAAAAACATCCTCAATTTATTTTCCGCTCTGGCTTTTAATTGGTGTATTAATCTATGCAGCATACGGTTACGGCCAAAAACGTCTTGAAGAACAAAAGAAAATTAAAATGCAAATCAAGCGTGAAAAAATAAAAAGTGTGTAGTTTCATCGGCAATAATTTGCACGGATATTCATTTGAATTGTGTGTATTATTCGCAATAAGTATTAAAAAAAGGACACAAGAATAGTTATCTTGTGTCCTTTAAATAAGGGGTTAGTTAAAGGATAGGAATTATAAGGTAATCTTTTTATTTACCGGTTACTACATGAAAGTATATTGTGGTGTTGCCTGTTTTACACCGTTATCTTCAGCTTTCTTAACCGATTCTAATTCAGTTTCTAACATCTTCAACTGAGTTTCAAGCTTCGTTTTTTCTTCCGTAATCTGTTTTTCCTGCTGATTAAGAAGTGCCGTTTCCTGCCTTCCCGCAAGTTCACGCTGCTGTTTGTATAAGTTTTGAAATACCCAGTTTTGATATTGCATTTGTGCATTAGGGTCCGGCATCTGCATCATTTGCTGCTGCATCATTGGTCCCATCATTTGCATTTGTTGTTGAGCCCCGAAAATTGAAGCATTATGTGAATACATCATAAACGCCATTTGTCTTGTAAACATAGACGGCGGCGTATTCATCATATCATGCATTGAAATTGACCCATCCGATATGTTTGCCGCATATTGCTGCAAATCTGTCAATTTCCTTGTCAATGTCAACAATTTGTACTGCAATTGATGTTGCCGATTGACAAGTTCAAGCTTTCTGGCTGTGAAAATCAGTATTGCCATTGCCTTACTCCTACCTAATTGTTTTAACTAACCTATTTGTTTTATAACCTTAACCTACATTTATATAAAAACATGCAACCTCGAAAAATTGCATGTTTTTAATCATATTATTAAGTTTTGTTAACAAAAGGGTGTTTATTTAGTTAACGCCTTTTGTAATAACCTTGTCGATAAGCCCGTATTCTAGAGCTTCTTGAGCAGAAAGATAATGGTCGCGTTCGCAGTCGTTTTTAACTTTATCATAATCCTGACCGCTGTTATCGGCAATAATTTGAGTAAGCATTTTTTTCATTCTAAGAATTTCTTTAGCTTCAAGCTCAATATCTGTAGCTTGCCCCTGAGCACCACCCAGCGGCTGATGAATCATAATTCTTGCTCCCGGAAGTGCCATCCTTTTGCCTTTGGTTCCTGAACATAATAGGAAAGCGCCCATTGATGCTGCTTCACCCAGACAAATTGTGCAAACATCGGATTTAATCAAATTCATTGTGTCATAAATCGCTAAACCGGCTGTAATAACACCACCCGGGCTGTTTATATATAACATAATATCTTTCTCGGAATTTTCGCTGTCCAGCAGTAAAAGCTGAGCAACAACAGAATTTGCAACTTCATCATCAATTTCTGTTCCGAGAAAAATAATTCTTTCTCTCAATAGTCTTGAAAACACATCAAAAGAACGTTCGCCGCGCGAAGATGATTCAATAACCGTCGGCATGTAGTTCATAATCTTTAAATACTCTTCTTTATTCATTTATTTCTCCTAATAACTTCTGGAAATATTATAATATAAAAAAATATTTTTGTCTTATTTTATAATATATTTAATAACCAACAGACCAGAAGAATTTAGGACTTTGTTTTAGATTATTCTTTATGGCAGGTGCTTGAGCTTCAAGAGCTTGAATTTCAATGACTTTTTCGGGTTTTTGCAATACGTTAAATTGTGTCATTTTGCTATCAACATTGTTAAAAGATCTCAATCTGTCAAGACGATTTTGTAATTCAGCGTTCTCATCATTTAACGTTGTAATTTTTCTGCTCAAAACGTTAAGTGCAAGTTCATTAGTCATTGCAAAATAATAACTTACAATTACACATAGTATTGACACCATAAGAATTCCGCATAACGACTGGTTAATTTTCCTGATTGCCATTTCTTTTACCAAATTTTCCTTGTAGAAATACCCTTCAATAACAGAGCCTTCATGTTTGACAGGGCTTTGAACCTGATTTTCCCTGTATTGATAACTATAATCCTCTGTTCTTACTTTTACTGAATTCAATTCTCGTTCCCCAACTAAAATTTAATTTCAACTATTTTCCCCATGATAAAACTTATCTTTTTTTATTTTCTAATACATCTGGCAATTCTTAATTTTGCACTTCTTGAAGGCGGATTAAGTTTTATCTCTTCATCACTTGCAGTTATCGGTTTTTTATTAACTATCTCCAGAACCGGCGGCGGACAATGGCAAATCATCTGATTTTTATCGCAATGGCACCGCTGCGAATGATATTTGAATAAGTGTTTCACTACTCTATCCTCCAGTGAGTGAAAACTTATTACACTTATTATAGCACCAAAACTCAGTAAGTCCAACACATCATTTAAAGTATTTTTTACATTTGTTAACTCATGGTTAACTTCTATCCTAATTGCCTGAAATACACGTGTGGCAGGGTGTATAGAAGATTTTATATGAGGAGTGCAGTTAACTATTAAATTGGCAAGTTCGCCAGTTGTATTAATACTTTTAACCCTTCTTTCTTCGACTATTTTTTTTGCTATTCTTTTTGAAAATCTCTCTTCTCCATATTCAGAAAAAATCCTTATTAAATCATCTTCGCTGTATGAGTTTACAACATCATAGGCTGAAAATTCCGCATCCTGATTGAATCGCATATCAAGCGGAGCATCTTTAGAAAAAGAAAAACCTCTTTCAGCTTTATTAAACTGATGGAATGAAGCTCCCAGGTCAAAAAGTACGCCGCCGGTGATTTTTTCTATACCGAGTTTATGTAACGTTTCCTTAATATTTGTGTAAGAATTTTTTACAATTGTTAAGTTTTTGTAATCTTTTAATCTTTCTGAAGCTGCATCAATGGCATCTTGATCAACATCAAATGCAATCAAACGGCCGTCAGGCTGAATTCTTTTTAATATGAGCTCGCTATGTCCTCCTCCGCCAAGAGTGCAATCAACATATATTTTGCCTGGTTCACAATTTAATGCATCAACGGCTTCATTTTTCATTACTGTATAATGTTTAAAATCTGTCATGTGCTTATCATATCATAAAAAATTATCCGGTTGGAGTTATAAAAATTTGAATTTTAAGTTATTATATGAATTGTTAAGGAGAGAAATTATGAAGAAAAACATGATTACAATTTTAGTTGTATTTTTGGTTCCGCTAATTGCATACTGGGTTTTGTCTAGAAATACTGAAACAGTAGCAAAGCAGGTTCAGGTTAATGGAAAACCGCAGGTAATAAAATTTACTTCAGCAATGTGCCGTGATTGTCAGGAAATGAACAAAATTTTTGCTGAAATTTTCCCTAAATATGGAGAAACCATTGTATTAACAGAAATTCCGGTACAAAATAAATCATCATTTAATAATTCACAGATTAAGAAATATAATGTAACTTTAGTTCCGACAATTATTTTGTTAGATTCAACGGGAAATCAGGTAGATAGGATAGAAGGTGCAATACCGAAAGAACAGATGGATAAAAAATTGGGAGATTTAAAATAATGGAGAACTTAACGGCGCTTTTTACGGGTGAAACAAGTTTATTGTTGTTATTCGGACTATCATTTTTGGGCGGTCTGGTTGCATCTGTATCGCCGTGTTCTCTTGCCATGCTGCCTATTATAATCGGTTATGTCGGAGGTTATTCCAAAGAAAAACCGGTAACAACATTTTTCCAAACATTATCATTTGTTTTAGGAACGGCAATTATTTTTTCTATCATAGGAATACTCTGCGCAGTGACCGGCAAAGTGTTTATTGCATTTGCCGGTGGTTATTTTGGGATAATTCTTGCGGGAATAATTATGGTTATGGGCTTGAAACTCATTGGGTTTCTTGATTTTGAAATGCCGGTACTGATAAAAGAACTTCCGACCGGAAAAATTCAGAATAATTTTCTTTATCCGGTATTATTAGGAGGAACATTTGCACTTATCGGAACCCCTTGTTCAACCCCGATTCTGGCAGGAATTATGGCATTTGCATCACTTTCGGCAAGTATCGGACAGGCTATTTTGATGCTGTTTTTATTTTCTCTGGGACAGGGATTGATTCTTATTCTTGCCGGAGTTTTGACTTCACGCCTAAAGACCTGGAAAAACTTCTATGCCCTTTCTGATATGCTTATGAAATTCAGCGGTTTTTTACTCGTTTTGTCATCAGCGTATATTTTCTATAAGATTTTTTTACCGCTTGTTGGCTAAATTTTAAAGTAAAATAAATTGCGTAAAATAAATTGCAAACTCGCACCAAATTTTATATTTTGGTGCGAGTTTTTTATAGCCTTATTATACAATATTTTCAACCACATTTCAAGTGTTCGTTTGTCGTTTTTTGATGATTTTTGGAATTTTGAGAAGGTATGTTTTAGTGAGTTTCAGGCCTATTCGCACCAA
>JAGAVG010000044.1 GCA_017942035.1 bacterium
CTTCATATTCGGTATTGTTTTTTCTTGCAGTCAAGCTTAAGAATCTTGCCTGCGATGCGGCCATACCCATAGCGTTCCCTTTCGTTTTCGTTTCCTTGTACTTTTTTTATCGGCATTACTTCTCTAAATCTTTAATCTTTTTATTCTTTTTGTTAACATTTTGTTACAAATAAGAAAAGCGGACAATTAGAAATCGTCCGCTTTCTGAATCTATATAAGGGTTTTGGCCTTATTTGATATTTGAATAAATCCATGCATCAAATGTAGGAGTTGTAGAAATTTTTATCTCTTTTTTCTCTTCTCCTGAGCAAGCATCGTTGTGTGCAATAGGTTTATATAATCTATTGTAGTATTCAACAACCATTCTGTCAGAATTGAAGTAAGCTTCAGAAGTTCTAACAGCCTGCTGCATAAGTTTAGCCCATTCAGCTTTATTTTCATAGTATGTAGGGATAATTACGTTTTCGAATTTATCCATCATGCATTCATGGTCTTTCCAGTGACGTTCTTCCCATGGCATTTCGTCGTCGATTTCAGGATATTCAATTGTGTATCCGTTTAATCCGTCGAATGTACCTTCAACAGTCCATCCATCATAAGTTGAGAAGTGCAAAGCTCCGTTAGCGTTAGCACTCATACCTGATGTCCCAGAAGCTTCAAACGGTCTCAATGGAGTGTTTAACCAGATATCAGAACCGCGTTTTAGCATACCTGACAACTGTAACTCGTATCCAGGAAGAACTGCAACATTTTTCATAGAATGAGATCTATTTAATATTTTGTTGAAAGTTTCTTTACCGATAACATCATCCGGATGGAATTTACCGGCGAAGATAATCTGAATTTTATCTTCATTCAAGAGTTTTGTAATTCTTTCTTCATCAAGCAAGATTAACCATGCACGTTTGTAGTCAGCAAATCTTCTGGCCCAGGTGATAGTTAAAACATCTGGATTAAATCTTTTACCTGCAACGCTTGCAACATAGTCGAACAATTCAACTTTCATTTCACGTTTTGCTTCTAACAAAGCTTCTGGAGTTTGAGCGTTTTTAATTCTCTTATCTTGCCAGTAGTGGAGGTTTACAGCGTTAGTAATGGCTCTAATCGGGCATCTGCCATCAACCCATTCCCACATTTTGTTGGCAACAAGTCCGTGAAGCTGTGATACTGCGTTAGCAATTCTGCTCATTCTCAAAGCTGCAACAGTAAGCGAGAAGTTTTCGCCGCCGAGTTCAACGGCTGTTTCTCTAGAGCATCCGGCAAAGAATCCGCCGTCCATAAGTGTGTCAACCCAGTGAACTTCGTTACCTGCGGCAACCGGCGTGTGAGTTGTGAATACAGTTTGTCTTTTTACAGCTTTCAAATCGCCGTTATTTTGTCTTAAAAGTTCAAATGCGGCAGGAAGAGCATGACCTTCATTCATGTGGATTACGTCGAATTTGTAACCGATTTGTTGAAGAATTCTAACACCAGCAACACCGAGTACGGTTTCTTGAGCAATTCTTATTTTTTCGTTTCCGTCATAAAGCTTGTGGGAAATGCTTCTAGCCCATTCGCTGTTTTCTTCTATATCTGTAGTCAAAAGATAAACCGGACATGCGCCGAAAAGTTCCGGAGCAACATAATACGCTTTAACTTTGACTTTTTCGCCAAAAATATCTACTGTTGTAGAAACATTCAAATCTTTTAGAAAATCGTAATATTTTCTAATATAAGCAACTTCAACTTTGCCGTCATGGCCGATACGCTGGTCGTAATAGCCGTATGACCAAAGCATTGTAACACCTACCATAGGCATTCCCAAATAACCGGCAGATAACATGTGAGACCCTGCCAAAAATCCTAAACCGCCTGAATATGTCTTTAAAGACTGATCCATTGCGATTTCCATTGAAAAATATGCTACGTTTGGTAATGACATATTTAACACCTTTCTTCTTCTTATTCATTACTATGTACAAGCGTTATTACACTAAATTCCATCTAGGAACTGATAATAGCATACCACAAAAATTCCACAAGCAAATTGCTTTGCTAAATTAATTTAAACTAGTCCTAAAGTATTAGTTAATCCAGCACATTGAGGTGTTTACGAAACTTAATATTTCTATAGTATATTCAGCAGTTTTTTAGTTTCGAGAAAAAAAGTTTTTAATTTTGTCAATAAAAGAAATATCTTGTTTTTTTAATTCCTTGATAGCCTCAGTAAAACGCCCATTTTCATTATATGCTTTTAAGAGTTTTATTGAAGTTTTCACATCAACATCTGAATTTAGTGCAATATTACATATCGCACCTAAAGTTTTTCTTGTTTCACAGTTAGAGATAGGGTATCTTCCACTCCTATTTTTAGATAAATATATTTGTGCGAGAACTTCCGGCTGATCTTTTAATACTCTGTTAATTTCGCGTATTCCTATTACATCACGGTCATGCATTGGCAAGTCCCCATTTTTATCACGTGTTAGATGTATTTTAGCGAGAACTTCCGGCTGTTCTCTTAATACTTCATGAATTTCATGCATCATTTCAGTATTGGCATAATGCATTGGTAAATCTCCTGACTTATTTTGAGTTAAATGCATCTGGGCTAGAAGTTCCGGCATATCTGCTAATTTTTTGTGAATTTCCTGTAACTCAACTAAATTTGTACTATGAGCAATAATCTCACCATCGCTATTCTTGCTTAAATATTGCATGATTAAAGGATCTGCTTTATTTATTGCTCTTTTAAAAACATCTCCGTTTACTCGTGCACCAAAAGCCGGAGTAGAAACGGTATTTTGATTTTGTGTTTTATAATCATTTGTAGATGACGTATAATTAACAATTTTAGGCATTATGTGCATATATTTTCTCCTTTTTTCAGTATTAAAACTCATAAAAATAAATTTTGCTATTTACATTACTTATGTTTACAATTTGTAATCTCAAAAGAAGATAGTTAATTATCAATTTTTTCGATAATTTTTCTCAGGGCAATTTTTACATGCGCATAATTCAACCCGCCCTGCATGTAAGCGACGTAAGGCGGACGCATTGGCCCATCTGCCGAAAGCTCTATTGTAGAGCCTTCAATAAATGTTCCGCCGGCCATTATAACCTCATCTTCATAGCCTGGAACATATTCGGGAATAGGGGTAACATATCCGTTAACGGGTGAAAGCGACTGGATTGTGCGGCAAAAATGTTCCAAGGGCTCTGGCGCGTTAAACGTAATATTCTGGATTATATCAGTTCTTTTTTCGTTGTATTTAGGGGATGAATCAAACCCGATTTTATCAAATATTTTTGCGGCAAGAACTGCACCCTTTACGGCCTCTGATACAACAGAAGGCGCCATAAACAGTCCCTGAAAAATTAATCTGTGCTGGTTAAACATAGCACCGCCCTCTGAACCTATTCCGGGTGCTGTGAGACGGTTTGCGGCTCTATCTACAAGTCTTGCTTTTCCTGCAATATATCCGCCGGCTTCTACAATTCCGCCGCCAGGATTTTTTATTAAAGAGCCTGCAATCAAATCGGCGCCGACTTCTAAAGGTTCTTTTGTATCAACAAATTCACCATAACAATTATCCACAAAACAGATACAGTTCGGATTTTTTCGCTTTGCAATTTCGCAAATTCTGCCGATTTCATCAACTGTAAGCGATTTTCTTATTGAATAGCCTTTAGAGCGTTGAATTAAAACCATTGTGGTTTTATCATCAACCATTTCACTAAGTTTTTCAAAGTCAACCTCAACTCCGCCTTTTAATGGAACTTCGTCATATTCAACACCATGCGCGATTAAAGAATCTTCTTTCGTTTCCTCATCACCGGCGGTTCCAATAACCTCAAGCATCGTATCGTAAGGGGTTCCTGCAACAGAAATGAGTTTATTCCCCGGACGTAAATTTCCGAAAAGTGCGCAGGCAAGAGTGTGTGTGCCTGATGCAAAGTGTATTCTTACAAGTGCTTTTTCAGCTTTAAAAACATCTGCAAACACTCTATCCAGTACTTCACGGCCAAGGTCATCATGTCCGTATCCGGAAACCGTATAAAAATGCTCCGGCGCAACTTTGTTTTCAACAAAGGCATTCAACACTTTTTCCTGATTAAAATCCCTAATGTCGTTAATAATTTCAAATTGTTCGGCTAAATCTTTTTCTGCCTGTTTAATTAAATTGCTATTCATAATGAATTCATATTATGACAATCATACTTTTTGGTCAAGAATTGTTAAATTTTACTAGCAAATTTTTTTTTTAGAAGTATTATAATAGTAGTAAATTTACGCTTAAAGCATGGAAAAGATTAGGAGACTAATGTGGAAAATATAAAAGAAACTAAAAATGAAATGGTAATCGGTATCCCGCGTGCAATGTCATTTTACAATAATTACCCGTTTTATTACGGTTTTTTCACCGATTTAGGGATTAAGATTGTCCTATCAGACATTACGACAAAAGAAACAATGTCAGCAGGTTCCGCATTAGTTGTTACTGAAACATGTCTTCCTATAAAAGTTTACGTTGGGCATGTTCTCAATCTTTTATCAAAAGGAGTTGATAAAATTTTTGTTCCATCACTTCAGTCAATTGATTATAAAATTTATAACTGTTCAAAAATCCGCGGACTGCCGGATTTAATAAGAAACGTCGTAAAACAGCCGTTTACATTGATTGAGCCGACTCTTGATAAATCAGAAAAAAATCAAGGACTTTATGAGTTTCTGAAAGCCGCTGTCGAACCTTTCGGAATTACTGACGAAGAAAAGATTAAAAAAGCTTCAAAAGCCGGCTGGAGAACCTACAACAACTTCTACATTATGACAA
The DNA here is from genome assembly GCA_017942035.1 of bacterium. GTDB lineage: Bacteria > Cyanobacteriota > Vampirovibrionia > Gastranaerophilales > Gastranaerophilaceae > RUG14219. The sequence goes on from JAGAVG010000044.1 coordinate 4,818, forward strand.
AATCCGGAATGAGCTACAAAAAAGCCATGAGTTACGCTCTTCAAGGAAAAGTCTTTATTGAAAACAATTCAAAAGAATATCCGATTTCAATCGCCTTAATTTCTCACGGCTACAATATTTTTGATGATTTAACTTCAATGAAAGCGTTTGAAAAGCTCGAAAAAATGGACGTTAAGGTTTATTCTTCCCTACAATTGTCTAAAGAACAGATGGAAGATGGCATAAAATCTTTGGGGCAGGAATTATACTGGGCAAATGAGTATGAAATGACCGGTGCGGCCGGACATTACCTAAAAGATCAGAAAGTAGACGGTATAATAACTATCACAGCGTTTGGCTGTGGTCCTGATTCATTAATGGTTGAAAGGATTACAAGAAAAGCTAAACAGTTTGGAAAACCGCTTTTGAACCTTACAATTGACGAACAAACCGGTGAAGCCGGATTTATTACCCGTCTTGAAGCCTTTGTTGATATGCTTTACCGTAAAAAACGTGCTCGAATTATCAACAAAATGGACATAACTTCAAGCGGAGAATATATTCCTAATACTAACTATATTGAAACAAAATAATTTGTTACGTTCGGCTTGCTGAATTCTTACCAAGGATAATCATCCTTAATCTCCCACCGGACACAGTCCGGCAATACGTGTTGCCGGTTTTTGTCTAATCTTCACGATTTTCATTTAATTGGACGGCTGGCAAATTGTCCTTATTTATTCACCAAGGATAATCATCCTTAATCTCCCAGCCGTCGAGCATAATCAGCGCAGCACAGGCATCACCGGAATCACCTACCCGTTGAGCATTATGATTACACGTTCTGTGAAGTTGATTATCCAACAAATCAGCTCTCTTGTATTGTGTAAAAGGCACATAACAAGATCCATATCCGCCTGGGTAAATCCCGGATTTTAATGTCGCTTGAATTGGTCCACAAGCTCCGTAAGTTTCCATTGTACTTGTATTAATCAAGAAAAAATAAAATATATCACGTCCGGATAAATTTGAACCTTTTGTTCCATCTATATCAAAATAAAAAAGTCTGCCTCCGGGTTGCTTTATTAATCCAATATAAGACCCATCGGGTAAAACATACAAAAGCTCGGCAGCAATAGGCGTCTTGCGATCAATTGCTAACGGAGTTTTTTGGCCGTAACATTGCTCCATTGTTGTACATTTTTTTATCGTTTTCAAGTATGGCAAAAAATAAGTCTGCATAAAAACTTCGTTATCTAAAGATGTGTCAAACTCTTCAAAAGTAACCCCGTTATCAGCCTGATACCTCTGCGCCGCCTGCATTAATGTCGTGTACATCTTCTTGAGCGAATTCACCGTTACTTTTTTCTGATGGTGCTCAATCAACGCCGGCATGGTCATCGCCGCTACAACACCGATTATTCCGAGGGTGATTAGAACTTCCGCCAAAGTAAAACCCTTCGCCATTTGCCTCTTCGCGCTTCGCTCGCAATGACTATTTTTAAACATATTATCCTCTTTCAAATTTTTACCTTTCATAATTCTATATTTTAGCATCCTGTCTCCTTTCCAGCCATAAACTGACGTTTAAATTTTCGCACCATAATTTATATTTTGGTGCATGTAAGCCTGAAACTCACTAAAACATACCTTTTTAAAATTCAAAAAATCATCAAAAAACAACAAAAGACCACTTGAAAATTGGTGGAAAATATTGTATAATAAGGCTATAAAAAACTCGCACCA
>JAGAVG010000045.1 GCA_017942035.1 bacterium
CCATCCGTCCGCAATTTCGCTCTCACAAAGAGAGAGGGTAAAACATGCCTTTACCTTGGCGGAGGTCTTTTCATCACACTTTGCTGGTCATCGTAAAACCGCCTTTACATTGGCGGAAGTTTTAATCACCCTCGGCATAATCGGCATTGTTGCGGCACTTACAATGCCAAATCTTATTGCTAATTATCAGAAAAAACAGACTGTTACTCAATTAAAAAAAGCGTATTCACAATTAGCACAAGCTTTAAAATTATCTGAAGTTACCAACGGAGAAGTTCAATATTGGAATCTTGATGCGCCTTCTGATGAGTTTGCAAACAAATATGTTTTACCATATTTAAAGCATTCAAAAATTTTACCGGTTTCCGAGGTAAATTCAAATACAAAATATAGATTTTTAGATGGTACTTATGCTTCTGCAGCATCTGGTTTTTATGGCGGTACAGCAATAGAAATTGCCGATGGAACAATTATAACTGTTGACAGTTGGACTCCGAGTGATAATAGTTTTAGGACTTTTTATATAGACATAAATGGTTATAAAAAGCCGAATGTTTTTGGAAAAGACATGTTTGTATTTTGGCTAAGATCAGGAGCAGACTTAAAACCATATTTTCACCAATATACAAGAGAGGAGCTGTTATTTGATACTAGTCTTCTTCAGCGGTGTACAAAAGATAAAACTTCGTTTGCTGGAATGGGTTGTGCTACAGTGATTATGCTTGACGGCTGGGAGATTAAGGATGATTACCCTTGGTAAATAAATAAGGACAATTTGCCAGCCGTTCTATTGAACGAAATTGACAAGATTTAACCAAAATCGGCAACACGTATGGCCGGACTGTGTCCGGTGGTAAATTAGGTTAGTATGATGCAATAAATTGCACTCTACACATTTACAAACTGGTAGACTAAAGTCTACCCTACTCTCTGTCCTTTTGTTTTCTGTTCCTCTATAAAAATATTAATTATTAAAAAATAATAAATTTTCCTTGTTTATTGCATTTGATAACTTATAATAAAAATAAGGTATATTATAAAAGAGGTGCAATAATGACAGAACAAAACAATCCGTTTAATGGCAATATGAGTGAAGCTTTAGACGAGCAAATTAAAAAAGAACAAGAACAAAACTCAGAAAAAGAAATTGAAAAAGATGAAAATAAAGAGCATCACCATCATAAACATGGAAAACATGACAAAGAAGATAAAAAATTAAAAGAGCTTCAAGAAAAATATGATACTTTAAACCAACAGTATGTAAGACTTGCGGCCGATTTTGACAATTACAGAAAACGTCAGGCGCAAGAAAGAGAAGATTTACTAAAATATGGTGCGGAAAATGCGTTGAAAAAAATGATAGAAGTTCTTGATAACTTTGAACGCGGTAAAAAAGCGCTTGCGGAAGTTCAGGATTGCGAAAAGGTTAAGGAAAGTTTTGACCTTGTGCATAAACAGGTGGAAGATACTCTTGTAAAATTAGGATTAGAAAAAATAGAAGCCGAAGGCAAAGAGTTTGATCCGAATTTCCACGAAGCAGTTATGCAGACTCCAACAACAGAATATCCGGAAAATACTATTATTGCTGAACTACAAAAGGGTTACAAGATGGGTGATAAAGTCTTGCGTCCGACATTAGTTAATGTTGCATCTGCTGGATAATATTTTTACTACTTTTTTATATTTGTCGTATAATATCTGTATTAGTATTAGTAAGGGGTGCTTTAGCCTGCGCGTAGAATATGAAAAGTAGTAAAATTTTAGCAAAAACTTTAACTTGTACCGTTTTGTTATTTCAGATGAATTTGTCTGTTCAGGCTGTTCATATACCTGAAACTACTTTAAAAATAGCTAGAGAGGCACATATTAAAGAAGCTGCGTTGAAAAACAAGCCTTCCTCTCAGGTTATACGTGTGGGAATAGGGGATATTGGATTTAAAAATTATACATATAAAACAGTCGGACTTTACGGAACTTCTCTGATTTATATATATAATGACAACGCGTTAATTCAAGAGCTGCCGGCAAATACAGGGTTAATTATAAAATTAACTTCTGACGGGCAATTTAATCTTTCGATGGAAGATGGTTCAATCATTGCAAATGTTCAAGGGCCTGTCAGAATAACATGCCCAAAAGGACTTTTAGGTGTAAAAGGTTTGAAAAGAGCCGGTTCAAACGCGCTTTATCACGGAGCGTTTGAAATAGTTAAAGCAAATGCAGGAAGTTTTAACGTAGTTAATATGATTGAAGTTGAAGAGTATTTGAAAGGTGTTGTTCCAAACGAAATGCCTGTGAGGTTTGGGCTGGAAGCTTTAAAGGCTCAAAGTGTTGCCGCAAGAAATTATGTGCTTTCTCCGAGAGTTAAGGCATCTAATAATTATGATGTTGTGGATTCTGTGGCAAGTCAGGTGTATTTTGGGGCAAATACGGAAAAAGAACTTTCAAATCAGGCCGTTAAAGAAACCGAGGGGGTCGTCGCGCTTTATGACTGGAACTTAATCCTTGCGCAATACAGCTCAACAGCCGGCGGGTATACGGAAAGTTACTCCAACGCTTTTTCTGACCCTAAAACGAAAGCTTTTCCGTCAGAAGGCAAACCTTTTTTGATTGCAAAACCCGATATAATAGGGCAAGTGCCTTTGAATGATGAAGAGGCGGCATATAAATTTTATTCGACAAAGCCGGATTCTTATGACATTCGCTCGCCTTATTATAGATGGCAGAAAGAATGGAACGTAAAAGAACTCCATGACATTTTAGAAAAAAATCTTCCTTCTCAGTCGGCGGCCGGATTTGTTCAGCCTGCGTTTAATAAGGGCCAGAAACTCGGGGATTTGCAAGGGTTAAAAGTTAAGCGCCGCGGAGAATCTGGAAAGATTATGGAGCTTGAAATTTATACAAGCGGCGGAAATTATAAAGTTTTCAAGGAACTTATGATAAGGCGGCTTCTCACAAAAGACGGAAAAGCTTTGCCGAGTGCGAATGTTGTGTTTGAATTGACAAACGATGAGAGCGGAAAACTCATCAATATTAAAGCCTATGGCGGAGGGTTTGGTCATGGTGTCGGTATGAGCCAGTTTGGAGCAGGCTTTATGGGTGGAGAACTCCATCTTCCTTATACAAAAATTCTTCAGCATTACTATAGCGGAATAACACTCGGGACAAAGCCTTTCAACCTTTCGAAAACTGAGGGGCAAAATGTTGTGAGCCAGCATTTTTACACTGATAGAAAATACGGCAAAATTCTGATTGATAATAAAAACGGCGCATCAAAAATTATCGTAAATCTTAACGGAAAAGAACAAGTTTGCGAACTGCCGGCCGGAATTATGTCAGCAAAAAGATTTGTGGAAATTGATATTTCCAAACATATTAATAAAGGTAGAAACGACATAACGTTTTATTACCCTGAAAATGAAAAAGAAAACAAAACAATAAAAATATATGTGGAATTGGTAGAAAAAGATGACAACAACGGTATCTGGTAATGATAACAGTAAAACAACAAGCCTTTTAAAAGCCGCTTGGCTGATTGCGCTTGTTACTATAGTCAGTAAATTAATAGGATTTATCCGCGATGTAGTAATAGCAAACTTTTACGGAGCTTCAATGGTGTCAGATGCGTATTTTTATGCGTATCAAATCCCCTCGCTTGCGCTATTGCTTTTGGGCGGAGTTGGCGGACCTTTTCATAGCGCGACGGTTGCGGTGTTTTCGAAACTTATTCCGGATTTGAAAGAAAAGCCGCAGGAGGAAGTTAATCGTTTATACAGCACTTTTATGACGACAACGATTTTATTTTTCGTCATTTTAGGGTTAATTTTTTACATATTTTCAACCCCTATAATGAATTTGATAATTTCAGACGGAACCCCTCAGCTTGTTGCGCTTGCATCATCTCATTTAAAAATTATGACTCCGATATTTGTCATAGGCGGAGTTTGCGGAATTTATTACGGGCTTTTGGTTACATACAAAGAATTTATGCTCCCGAATTTGTCGCCGATTGTTATGAGCCTTGTGATAATCTTGATGATAAGTTTTGCGCATGACGGAAATTCTGGTAAAGTCCTTGCGATTGCAACAACAGTCGGTGCGATTTGCCAGTGGCTTTTACAATACCCTAAAATCAGAAAATTGGGCTATAAATTAAAACCGAATTTTGACATAAAAAATCCTGAATATAAAAATATTTGCGAACTTCTTTTTCCGGCGGTTTTATCTTCAACTGTCGGACAACTGCATATTTACGTCGATATGTTTTTCACATCATCATTAAGAGAGGGTGCTTGGACGGCAATCGGGTTTGCAAACAGGGTTTTCCAGTTTCCGGTTGGAATTTTGACCGTTGCATTTCTTGTTCCTTTGTTTCCGATTTTTGCAAGACTTGTTGCCGAAAACGACATGGACGGAATTCGTAAATATTTTAACAAAGGTGTCGGAATTCTTTTCTTTGGTGCAATCCCTATTATTATAGGAATTCTTCTTTTAGGATATGACGGCGTAAGTCTGATTTTTGAACGCGGCGAATTTGGCCAGAATGCCACAATGATGGTAACGGAAGCCTTATGGTTTTTGTCCGTTTCAATTTTGCCTTATGTGTTTAGAGACAGTATAACAAGGGTTTATTACTCGTTTAACGATTCCAAAACTCCTTTTGTTGTTGCGTTTTCATCAATTGTGCTAAAGGTGCTTTTGAATTACATATTCATAATTAAAATGGGAATGAGTATCGGCGGAATTACACTGTCAACTTCATTAGTAACATTGTTTAATGCCATTGTTTTAGGATATTTTATAAAAAATAAAATAACGATGGATTACAAATCACTTTTCAAAAACCTTGCTAAAATGTTTGCGGCGGGTATTGTATGTTTTTTAATATCTTATGTTGCGGCATACCTGTTTGATTTGTACCATCCTCAATTGCTTTCTGATGTTTATAATTATCTTTGGAAAGCCGTCAAGATTTGTGTTGTGGGAATTATTTGCGTCGGAAGTTATGTTGGCTTGAATTTGGCTTTTAAAATGGAATATGCCGAAGAATTAATGACAAGGTTCATAAAAAAAATTAGGAGATGCTGAAATAAATTCAGCATGACATGACTATTATGGAAAAATCTTATTATGTTTATATAATAACAAACAAAACGAATAATGTTTTTTATATTGGTGTTACATCAAATATTGTAAAGAGAATTTATGAACACAAAAATAATTTAGTAGAAGGTTTTTCAAGTCGTTATAATGTGCATAAGCTTGTTTACTTTGAAATAACAGAAGATATTGAAAGTGCAATAAAACGTGAAAAACAACTAAAAAATTGGCATAGAGATTGGAAAATAAATTTGATAAAAGAAAAAAACCCTGACTTTATAGATTTATATGATAGTATAATTTAAAAGACACATCATGTCATCCTGAACTTGTTTCAGGATCTCAATATTAAGGAGATGCTGAAATAAATTCAGCATGACAAATAAAGAATATTATCAAAAAATAGGAAATTATTATGATAGAACATTCTGAAAAAATAAAAAAAATACTAGAAAATGACGGGGTAATCGCCTTTGTTACGGACACCGTCTGGGGGCTCGGATGCCTTCCCCAGTCAGAAAAAGCCGTTAGAAAAATTTATGAAATCAAAAAGCGCGAGGCTCAAAAACCTCTGATTTTGATGTCAAACGAAATTTATCACCTTTTTGAATACGTGCAACCAATCCCGAAAGTTGGACAGAAACTTATTAAAAAATATTTTCCGGGTGCGTTAACCCTTGTATTGGAAAAAAGCGAAAAAACTCCGGATTTCGTAACTTCAAATATGAACACGGTAGGGATAAGAGTTCCGAATAACAAAATTTTTAAGGAAATCTGCGAGATTGCACCGGAGCATGTTCTTGCAACGACAAGCGCAAACCTTTCTCACCAGCCTTCGGCAAAAAGTTATGAACAGGCTTACGAAAATATGAACGGACTCGTGGATTTGGTGGTGAAAGATTACAGCGAAACTTGCGAAGGCTTGGAATCTACAGTCTGCGGAGTTTTCGCAGAGGATTTGAAAATCTTCCGTCAGGGTGCAATTAATATCGAACTTGATTAAAGCCCTAAAATATGTTAAAATTGCTTTATGGAAATTATAGATTTATCATCGTTTAAAAAAGCTATAAATAGTTTGAATGAAGTTATTATTAAATATAACGAAAATAAAGACGATTTAATCGTTCGTGACTCAATGATTCAGCGTTTTGAATATACATATTCTCTTGCTTTGAAAATGTTAAAAAGATACTTTTCAAAAAGTGCATTTGTTTTGGAAAATATCGAAGATATGACATTCAACAACATGATAAGAACAGCAGGCAAAATGGGGCTGGTTTCCGAACTTGAGAAATGGGATAATTTTAGAAAGATGCGTAATTTGACATCTCACACTTATGATGAAAATGTTGCTGCTGCAGTTGTGAGTGTTATAAAAGATTTTTATGATGAAGTAGAGAATTTATGCGAAAATTTGGACAAAAAAATTAATGGATAAATTTGGACTTACAGAAAATCAACTGAGTTTTATATTGAAAATTTTAAACGAAAATATTTCTAAAAAAGATGTGAAATATTATATTTTCGGGTCGCGCGCAAAAGGTACGTTCAAAAAATTTTCTGATGTAGATATCGCAATAAATTTAAACCCGAATAAACTTGAGCCTGAGACTTTAGCTAAAATCCTGATTGATTTTGAGGACTCTCTTTTTCCTTATAAGGTAGATATTATTGATTTGAACGGAATAGATGAGAAATTTTTTAATTATATAGAAAATGATTTAGTTCAAATAAATTAAAATCTTTACAAAATTTACTAACAAAAAAATTTTTTTTAGTGTATTATTTTTATTATGACAAACGTAATAAAAAATAAGACAAGTGAAAAATATAAAGCCCCAATTGTTGAAGCCCTGAAAAATGCTTGTGAAAACCCGAGCTATCAATTTCATATTCCGGGGCATACAAAAGGTAACGGGTCTTTGCCGGATTTCAAAAAACTCATCGGTAAAAAGGCTCTCTGCGTTGACACGACAGATGAATTTGACGGGCTGGGAACTCTTCATCCTGCTACAGGCCCGATAAAAGAAGCTCAAGAGCTTGCAGCAAAAGCTTTTGGGGCAAAAAAAACATTCTTTCTTCTAAACGGTTCAACTGCCGGAAACCTTGCGCTTGCATTAGGTTTGACTAAGAAAGGTCAGAAAATTATTGCGAATAGAAATTGCCACCGTTCATTGTTAACGGGTATGATTTTGTCAGGTGCAGAGCCTTTATGGCTTGTTCCTAAAAAGTTCGATGAATGGGGGATTTGGGGAAATATTCAGCCTGAAAGCGTTGAAGAACTTTTGAAAAACAACGAAGATGTTTCGATGGTTTGGATTACCAACCCGACTTATGAAGGGGTTGTGTCTGATGTTAAGTCTATTTCTGAGATTTGTAAAAAATACAATGTGCCTTTGATTGTGGATGAAGCGCATGCGGCGCTTTGGAATTTTAACGGACATCTTCCGCAAAGTGCCCTTAAACTCGGCGCGGATGCTGTTGTTCATTCACTTCACAAAACCGGCGGAAGTATGAGTCAAAGTTCAATGCTTCATATCGCCGAAAATTCAATGCTCGACTGTGATGCGGTTGAAAAGGCTTTGAAACTTTTACATACAACAAGCCCTTCAATGATGCTTTTGGCAAGTCTTGATGCGGCGCGCGCAAATCTTGAAAGTTCGCGCGGCAAAAAACAAATCGAGCGCGCCGTTAATAACGCAAAATATCTAAGACGTGAAATCAACAAACTGGAAACTATTCACAGTCTTAAGCCTGATTTCGGCTACAAAACAGACGTGACAAAAGTTTTCATTAAATCAGATTATTTGAGCGGAAAACGTTTGGAATCTATTTTAGAAATTGATTTTAATATTGAAGTTGAAAGTGCTTCTGATGCAGGATTATTAGTTCTTTCCAACATCGGAAACACAAGGCGCGATATGGAATATCTCGTAAAATGCCTTCAAAAAATCGACAAAACAAAATATTCCGACATTTGCTATCTTGAAAATAAAAAACACATGCCGATGCTTGTTCCGCAGATTAAAATGACTCCGCGCGAGGCGTTTTTCAGCGACAAAGAAGTTATTAAAAAAGAAGATGCAATCGGAAGAATTTCGGCTGAGGTTATCGCGGAGTGTCCTCCGGGAATTTCTATTCTTCTGCCGGGTGAGTTGATTACGAAAGAACATCTTCCGTATTTAGCAGATTACGAAACTTTAGAAGTTTTAAAATAAATTTTTGATTTTAATTTGATATATGATAAGAAGTTGCCAAAGTTATTAAAATTTGGTAGAATTCAGTTTGTATGGATGAATTGGTAGAAAAACTTAAAACTTTAGGCTTAAACAGTTATGAGGCCAAAGTTTATCTGGCACTTTTGAAAAAATATCCGGCAACCGGTTACGAGGTAAGTAAAATTGCGGATATTCCTCAGGCGAGAGCTTATGATACTTTAAAAGCACTTGAAAATGCTCAGATTGTGACGTGTTCATCTGATAAGCCCGCTGCTTATTCTCCTATCAAGCCGAAAGAACTTACAAAACGCTACAAAAAAAAGATTGATTCCACCATAAATTTTCTTGACAAAAAGCTTCCTAACGTCAAAGATAACCATGTAGAGCCGATTGTTCAGGTGGAAGGATATTCAAAAATTATAGAAAAGCTTATCGAAAGTATTTCCACTGCTAAAAAACAAATTTTTATAGAGATTTATACTCAGGATTTTAAATATCTTGAAAAAGATTTGTTAGAAGCATATCACAGGGGATTGGATATAAAAATTGTTGGGTGCGGTGAAAAATTTAATTCGAATTTTGGAACCGTTTTCCTTCGTTCAAATTTAGGAATTATGCCAAATCATCTTGCGCAAAGATATTTATTTGCCGTTATTGATAATGAAGAGGCGCTTTTCGGTGAAGTTAATAATAAATATGATGAAACAAATTTCGTGATTACAAAAAATCATGAAATTGTGAATGTGCTCAAAACCTTCATCGCTCACGATATGTATTTGATAGATATTGAACAAAGTTTTCCGGAGCAATTGAGATATTTTTACGGTAATGGTCTGAAAAAATTGCGCGATAAAGTTCTGAATTAATAGTAAGTAAGTTAATAGGTAATTAAGTGAGGAAGAATTTACATTCTGATACCAGCCGGCCTTCTTGTCCTCCTGACATCTGTTCCATTGGTAGACTAAAGTCTACCCTACCATTCTGAGATCCTGAACCAAGTTCAGGATGACATGTTGTCACTTGTGTCATTGTAAGGCAAACGGAGTGAGTTTGACAATCTTGTTACAAATTCCCCAAATAGGGGTTTAAAATATAAATTTTTCATGTAAAATTAAGGAACATGAAATTTGTAATGCGTATAATTTTAGTATTAATGATATTTTTTACCTCACTGGCCGTTCAAGCTCATGGGGTCGGAAATTTTCATGTGAAAAATTCTGCTCCTATTATTATTGAAAATTACGATACTAAAATTGCAAATTACGACAATTTTACAAATCAGGAATTTGTTACTCAAAACAATAGTTCTCAAGAATTTTATATAAGTAATCTTAAAAATAACAGTAATTCAGGATTTGGCGCTGTGGGAAACAAATATTGTCCTGTATGCCGCCAATTTTCTCTAATGATATCTTATATGTATTCGAAATCTTATTTTTTGGCATATTTAGATATTCACCAAAAGCCTTTTTTAACAGAAATTCATCCTAATGCTCCTTCTGTTTTGTTTGCATAGTGCATGCTGCTGACTTTTTTATGGAAAAAGCCGGGTTGGTGTGTGCATTTAATTTGTGCTGTTCTTTTTTTCAGAACAATACTGCTATGATTTTATGCGAACAATTTAAAAGGAGAATATTACTATGGAAAATATTAACGAAAATATTGCGGCTGATACTGCGGAAAAAAACTATGTAAAACAGGTTCATGCATATAGCGAAACTCATGGAACGGGAGTTATGAGTTCAATAATGTTTGTAATATTAGCAGTAATATTTATGTCAATTTTAGCGTCATATATACATTAACCCCTATAATTACACAACTTTATGCCGTATCAAAATTTTTCAATATCAATACGGCATAAAGCTTTTTTTAGTTTATGGATGGGAATCTTTTTTAATCGGCCATATATGAACCAAACAATGGTAAATAAAGAGCCAATGCAAGGGTTAATACGATAGATCCGATTACAATAAGCATTATCGGCTCAATCATTTTGGTCATTGTATCAATAATTTTGTCAAGCTTTTTATCAATAAAGTTTGTAGCCTGTAAAAGCATATCTCCCAATCGTCCTGATTGTTCACCGGTTGCAATCATGAACAAAATCATTTTTGGCATAACTCTGGTTGATCTCAAGGCTATTGAAAGATGCTGGCCTTGTTGAACTTTAGAGGTAGCAAGTTCTACTTTGGTTTTTAATGTGTAATTTGTAAATGTCATTATTGCAAGGTACAAACATTCCAAAATAGGAACACCCGCATCATAGGCAACTTGCATAACAGCTACAAAGTTTGCAAAGTTTGAAAATTGTACAAGGTCCGCAATGATTGGGATTTTTAGTTCATATTCATCAATTTTTCTTTTTGATGGCTGCCATTTGAATAAGAAATAAATAAATCCGTATAAACCACCCAAAATTAACGGTACACTAAACCAGTATGTTTTCAAGAAAATTCCGGCATCCATCAAGGTTTGAGTAATCCATGGCAATTCTTTTCCCATACCGTCAAACATTTCTTTGAATACAGGGAATACGAACATTAACATGATAAGGACAATAAATATTGCAAGTACAATTACGAATATCGGGTACATTAACGTTCCGATAACTTTACTTCTAATATTTGCCTGTTTGGTTAATAATTCCAACAAACGGCTTAATGTTTTTTCCAATTCACCGGAATCTTCACCGGCTTTTACAAGCCCTATATAAATCTGTCCGAATTGCTCCGGATATTTCGCAATAGTATCAGCAAATGTCGCACCGCCCATAATCTGCCGTCTTAATTCTTTTGCAACCAATCTCAGCTTTAATTTCGCAGCATCATTTTCAATAAACATTAAAGATTCAATAATCGGAATACCTGATTGTGCAAGAATTTGCATTGTTGATGTGAAATCCATCTTGTCTTGCAGACCAAGAGAAGGCATTTTTCCGGCATGCACATTAGCTTTTTTATCTTCTTTTGATGGTGCGTTTACACCTTTCGGCAAATCTTCGTACACTTTTGTCGGAATAAACCCGAGCGTTCTGACGTTTTCTCTTGCTTCACGTAAACTTGATGCTTCAACTTTTCCTTTTACAACATCTTTATTATTTTTTAAAGCTATATAACTATATATTGGCATTTTTGCTCCTATTCGTTGACAAGACCAAGAACTCTTACAAATTCATCAATGGTTGTCATTCCGTTTATAATATGATTATAACATGCTTGATTAAGAGTTCTCATTCCGTTTTTTATAGCGGCTTCTTCAATAATCAGGTCATGTTCGCCTTTTGCTATTAAAGATTTTATCTCTTTATTTATCTGCATGATTTCATATACACCCAAACGTCCTTTATATCCGGTGAAATCACACTTACTGCAGCCTTTAGATCTGTAAATCGGAGTTTTCATAAATTTTTGGATATCATCTTCATTAACAAGTATTTTCTTAGCTTCTTCATAAGTTGGATAATATTCTTCCTTACAATCATCACACAATTTTCTAACAAGACGTTGTGCAATTACTCCTGATAGGGTTGATGAAACAAGGTAGTCTTTTGCACCCATTTCGATTAAACGTGTAACCGTTGCGGCTGCAGAGTTTGTGTGAACGGTACTTAATACAAGGTGACCTGTCAGGGCCGCAGATATTGCAATTTCTAACGTTTCATAGTCACGAATTTCACCTACAAGTATGATATCAGGGTCCTGTCTTAAAATCGCTCTCATACAAGAGGCAAATGTGATTCCGGCTTTTGCATTTATTTGTGACTGGTTAATTCCGTCCAGTTTGATTTCAATTGGGTCTTCGATTGTTGTAATGTTTACATCTTCGTCATTCAAACTTTTTAATACAGAATAAAGTGTCGTTGTTTTACCGGAACCTGTCGGGCCGGAGGTTAATATTATTCCGTTCGGGCAGGAAACCATGTTTTTGATTTTTTCAATATCATCATTTGAGCCGCCGATTAATTTTATATCTTTATCATTAGCATTCAAACTTACAGCCGGAGCCAATACACGGATTACAACCTTTTCTTTTCCCGACACCGGAAGAGTATTTATACGGAAATCGTATGAATCATTTCGGTATTTAATTGAAAATGTTCCGTCCTGTGGCCTTCTGTGTTCTGCAATGTTCATTCTTGAAAGAACTTTAAAACGCGCAATTACGGAAGTTTCAACCTTCGGCGGAATATCCAGAACTTTTTGAAGCATACCGTCTTTTCTGTATCTTACTATATAACCATTGAGACGCGGTTCTATGTGAATATCGGAAACTTTATTATCAATAGCATTTGTAATAATTTGGTTTACAAATTTTGCAACAGAACCGGTTGAATTTTTTAGTTCTGCATCAACCTGTTCCCATAACGTTTCTTCCTGTTCAAATTCAGCAGTTTCAACTTCAATTTGCTTTACAATCTGTTGAGTTTCTTTTTTCTGTTCAGAGAAAAATGTATTAAGAGCATTTTCAAATTCATAATGGGTCATCAAAAGTTGTTTTGGATTTTGACCCGTCATATAAATAATTTCTCTTACAACATCTGCTTTAACCGGTTTTACTACACCCAAAATTATAGTTTTTCCATCAGATGAAATAGGAATAATTTTGTTTGATTTAATAAAATCTTCCGGTAAAAGATTGATAAATTTATCCTGCTGAACAAGCTGTTCCGGTGTTACCAAATCATATCCGGTCTGAAGGTGAAGAATTTCCTTTAACTGATCTAGTGTAATAAATCCTAATTTAAAAAGGGTTGAACCGATAGGTTCTTTCTGACGTTTACTTTCAGCAAGTGCTTGAAGAAGCTGAACATCTGATATATAACCCTTTTGTATTAAAAGTTCTCCAAGACGAACCTGACTATTTGTTCCGTCATCTGTTTTTTCATTTTCAAGTTCTTTTTTTAATTCAGCAAGCAAATCTTCAAAATCCTTGTCGGGAATTTGAATAAATTTAACTTGCTCACTATAAATTTCTTTTAACTTAACATTGACAACAGATTTATCAGATTTTGAATTTATTGCGACGAACAGATAATTATCTTTAATGCTAATAGGGACAAACTTATATTGTCCCATTTTAGCCATATCAACTTTACTTAATATTTCAAAGTTAACACTATTTTTTAATCTGTTAATTAATTCATTCATCTTAGTCTATATTTTGTTTACAAACTATTATTTTTTGCGCTTGAAGCATCCTCTGTATCAGTTATAATTCTAGGGGTTATCATAATAATCATTTCTTCCTTTTCTTTTTCAGCACCGGAAGATCTGAAGGCTGCGCCTATAACCGGAAGATCACCGAGTCCAGGGATTTTCTTTACGGTTTTAGTTTCAACTTCTCTTATCATACCGCCGATAACGAGTGTTTCTCCATCTTTGATTCTAACATTTTTCAAATCAAGGTTACGTCTTTGAAGTAATGTTGCGGCAAGGTAACGGCCTCCTGCATCATTTGCATATTCCTGATCCTTAATTGTTGAATATTCAGGTTTTATGTTTAAAGTTACATAGCCATCCGGACTTATAAATGGTGTAATTGAAACTTTAATACCATTATCACTTGCGATATTATAAGTTTTGGTTGCGTAGTTTCCTGTACCTGATGCTGTCATTTCAGAATCAACACTTTCAACGTAATCAGAAGTTAAGTCTATTACAGATTCTTGTCCGTTTGTGATAAGAATTCTCGGATTAGCTACTGTACGGCCTTTTTTGCTTGAAAGTACATATTGAATAGCCCATGTTAAGGTTGGAGAACCGCTCCATTTTGCAAATTGACCGACTTTGCTGTAATCAGGGTCTTGAAAACTTTCCGAGTCATAAATAGGTAAATTGTTACCTTTGAGGAATATCGGATAAATTCTATCTGTCTGGGTTGTACCATCAGAGAATGACATTGAGATAAAGTTTGATCTGAAATTCCAAGCGTTATCTAATGTTTTACTTCCGGCTTCACTCAGTTCAATAATTGAAACTTCCAAATATGCTTGAGGTTGTTTTTTATCCATTTGAGCAACGAATTCTTTTATTGTTTCAATCTGGCTTTCTGAACCTCCTAGAATACTTATTGTTCCTAATTGAGAGAAGTAAGATACAGAAAGGTTTTGCAGACCCATTGAAGAAAGGTCTCCGCTTGCTCCTGCGGAATCACCAAATGTGCAAGCGATTGCTCCGCCTCCTATTTGTATGCTTGATGCACTTGAAGTGCTTGATGCAGATGCAAATCCGGTTGCTATTCCTGCGGCTCCGCCTGTTGCACCGCTTCCGTCCAGAGCTGGTTTCAACATATTACAAATCATATCAGCCATTTCTGCAGGTGTTGTATGATTTACTTTAAATGTTGTTGTTGTTGGTTTTTTATCAAATTTTTCAACTATTCTTCTTGCAAGCTGAACATCTTGTTTTGAGCCGAAAATCATTATTTCATTTGTTGCCGGATTTGTAACGGCAATATTTTCACCTGATGAGCCCGGACGTTTCATAGAGTAAACATTTGCATTCAAAAACTTAGCGATAGTTGAGGCATCAACATATTTTACCGGAATCAAATTTATTTCTTCTCTTGACATTGTAAAATCTTTATTATCAGCTTTTGCAACAACAAGAGTTTTGTCCTTGATTACGAATGTCAATTTTGAAACATCCATAACCATTTCAAACGCATCGTTCAATGGAACATCAACAAGGTCCATTGTTATTTTGTTATCCGGTGTATCATAAAAAACAATGTTATAGCCGGCTTTGTCTGCAAACATTCTCAATACTTGTTCGACTGAAGACTCTCTTAAACTCAATGTAATTGGAACTTTTCTATTTGTAAAAGTTACATCTCCAACTAATTTAACTGAAGAATCTTCTTCCGCACCTCTAATAATTGGAGCTTGTGTTCTTGTGTTTAAGTCTTCTCTATATTCGTAATCCAAAAAGTCATTTGCGGCAAATGATGCCATGCCGGTATTTGATAAAGTAAATACTGTAAGCATCAGGCCTGAGATAAATTTTCTTTTAAGTTTATTGTTCATATTTGCTCCCGATTATAATTTTATTAGTAACTTCTGTTTTTAGCTCCGCCAAATTTATTTTCTAAATTTACGATATTGCTGTTATTTATATTGTCGTAAGTCAATAGTTGTCCAACACCTGCTTTGTATACATTTGAGCCTGATTGAACAGTTACAACTGACTTACTTATAGATAAAACCTTATAGTTATCAACTTTATCACCGGATCTAACCAGATAATCTACTCCGTCAATATTCAAAATTGCTGACGGATTGTAGTTGTCATACATAATTCCGGAAACTTTTGTTGTCAAAATCTTTTCAATAGCAGCTGATGGAGATGCAAGTGTTTCAACCGGAGGAAGAATACCGTTGTAAATTTTTACATTTCGCTGGCTTTTTACTTGTTCCAGAGCTTCGTTATAAGGTAGGAATGGGTCTGCTCTGCCGGCATCTTCAAGATTTACGGCAACCATTTTTTCTGAGGACATATCCATATCATCAATAGTTACATTATCACCTGCAAGACCTGCTTTTACTCCATCATTACCTACCGTAACCTGACCATCCGGTGCATTTGCATTATCCGGCTGGACATCAACAGATATTTCATCTGTGGAATTTTCTGTATCACCTTTGTCTGTACATCCCGTAGTGTTAATCATTACAAGACAAAGAAATAATACTGCAAATAATACTCCGATAGTTCTTTTTAGTGTCCAAAAACTATCTCTGTTATTCTCATTTATAAATCTGTCTAAAAAATCAATTTTCACTTCCTAATACCTCTTATAATAGTATTATAGTAAAATATTTTCAGTCTGGTATCAACAATATGATGTATTTTATTCAAATAATATATACATTATATTCCGTCTAAAATTTTAACACACATTTTTTTTGAGGGCAAAAACGTCAAAACTGTTTACAATATGAAACATTCTTTGATATTTTTATTAGTATTTATTATTTTATCAAAGTCATTCCATGTTTTATTACATTTTTTGATCGTTGAATTTTTATTTTATCAAGTCTTGATTTGATAAGCGGCGCTTGTTTGGAAAAAGGCTGGAGAGATAAGAATTTTTTGTAGTATCTTAAGGCTTCCGTATTTTTTCCTAATTTGTCAAAACAAATTCCTATACCGGCATAAGCTTGTGTATAATTCGGGTTATTTTTCAAAAGCCGGTTTAGAATAGATGAGGCTTCTTGAAATTTTTCCATCTTCATTAAAAGTGAAGATTTGTGATCGTATGCTTTTGCATATTTTGGAGAATTTTCTATTAATTTTTGGTAAATCATAAGAGCCATATCAGGTTCTTCACACATTTCATGGGCAATTCCAAGCTGGAGAATTGCATCGGGATTATCAGGATTTATTTGTATTGCCTGAATAAAATTCTTTATTGCACCGCATGGAATTCCTTTGAGCAAATAACATATTCCGAGTTCATAAAAAGCTTCATAGTAATAATTATCTAACTCTGCGGCTTCGTTAAAATATTTTATGGCTTTATCGTAATTTTCTATTCCTTTGTAGCAAATTCCGAGACCATAATACGATTTCGGATTTTTTCTATCTATTAAAATAGCGTTCAAATAAAATGATATCGCATCTTGAAAAGCGCTTTCATTTCTAAGTTTTTCAGCTTTTTCAATATAATTATTATTTTCTTTTTTTATGTTTTCTGTCTTATAAATTTTGGTATTTGTCATGTAATCCATTTCTCTCCAAACCGGTATAATTATTCTATTTTTTTTTCCGGCATGCGGGAACAACCATTTGGAGGACATATTAATCAATCATTGGATTTATTATTTTATTGTGGTATAAAGTTATTATGAAAAAGGTAATGGTTGGGATATTAATATTTGGGTTAGTGCTTAATACGGCCGGTGTTATGGCTTATGAAGCCGTAGATTTAGGAGCTGTTGATACTCCTAAAATTCAGATACCTAAAACGGAAGTAAAGACAAAAGAGTCGCTTGTTGTATCAGATGAGGCGATTATATCGCAGCTTGTTGAGATGCAAAAACAAAAGGATATGGAGGATATTGAAAATCTCTGGAAGGGAACAGTTGCAAACGATCAGGTTATAGCTTTTGCGCTGAAAAAATTATCAACTCCGGAAAGCCAGAGGAGGATTCATTCTTCGCTTATGGCAAAAACTTTATCAGCTATAGTTGCCGGTTCATCATTTGTTCCGTATGCAATAGGGTCTGATTATATGCTCCAGACGGCATCTTTTGCAGCCGGAAGACTTGCGCAAAATTTAATAAACAAAAAAAATATACCACAGGAAATTCCGTTGACCGATACAGAATTAATTGAGCTTGCCGGACTTGTGGAAAACCTTCAAGATAGGATTATAAATGCATATTATAATTACAAGGGGGCGCTTACTCAGCTTAAACAAACCCGTTCAAAGTTGATTTTGTATAATAAAAACTACGCAAAAGCGCTCGAGGATGAGGATATTTTAGAAATTACAATATCATCGGCGATGTACGATAATATGCTTATTGATGAATATTATTATTTTCAAACGGCTGAAAAATATCATTTGGAATTGCAAAGACTTGCGGGCAAAAAAGTTGTTGACAGCTTAAATTTGTTCCAGTCTGATTATACACTTGTAAATGAAAAGGCGGTGAGCAAATGAAGAAAAAACTTTTCACAGCGTTTTTTTTGTTAAGCTTAACACTGCCTGTGTTTTCAGCAGAGTTGAGTGATGTTATTACTCCAATGCCGCCGGCTTATCGTTTAGGGTTGTCAGAAGAGCCGGAAAAAGAATATGTTGAGGCAAAATCAGGTCATACTCCTCAAAGACTTGAGGAGGCTTATGTTTCAAAATCTGAAAGTCAGCCGGATATCGGAGAAATGACTTATGCTGATTTGAGTATGAAACAGATGTCAAAAGAGATTGCCCAAGATTTGATTTTGCAGGAAAAAGATATGATGGGGGATTTGTCTGTTTTGTGGCAGGGAGCGGCAAAACAAAGTGACACAATAAATTTTGCGCTTTATAAGCTTGCAAATCCTGATGAGGACAAACCTGATGAAAAATCTATCAAAAAAGTTTTAACGACGATTGCAAGCATGTCCACAATGGTCGGTGCCGGCATGGGCAACCCTGTTATGGCGGCAGGTTCGCTAATCGGCGGAAATATTCTGGGTATTATGTCTCAAGATACCAAAGCTCTTAATTATAAATATACAAAAGTAACTGACGCGGATATGATTATTCTTGTCAGAAAAATTGAAGAACTTCAACAGCGCACAGTTGATTTATATTATAACTATATGACTTCGTATAAGAAACTCAAAATGATTGACAAAATGGTTGAGGATAGAAAACATAATTATGATAAAGCCCAAAATTTTTCCAAAGAAATTATCGTAATTGCAGATGCCTATTATCGTAATGCTCTTGATGTTCAAGCTAAAGCGCGGGCGGATTTTTATTCTAAGAGAGCAGCCCTTGAACAGTTCGTTGGAAATGAAGTTTTTACTAATTTTGAAAACGATTTGAAAAACCGGAGAGATTAACTGTGAAATTTTATCCTTACCAAATTTTATCCGGTGCAAAAAATATGGAGATTGATGCCGAAATTCTTAATTCTTCGATTGAAAACGAGGAAAAAGAGTCTATTTTCAGATTGTATGGCTGGAAGCCTAAATGTATTTCTCTCGGACGTAATCAAAAGGATAATTTTTTAGATTATGAATTTTTACAATCTAGAAATATTGATGTTGTAAGGCGTTTGACCGGCGGAAGAGCACTTTTGCATGATATGGAGCTGACGTATAGTTTTGTATGTCCTCAGGAAAATCTTGAACATGGTGCAAATGTTGTTCAATCTTATATGGAAATTTCTCAGATATTGATTAATGCTTTTAAAAAACTTGGTATAGATTTGGTTTTCGGGGGGCAGAGTAGTGTTCATACAAAATTTGACTATTGCATGCTGGTTTCAACCGGTGCTGATTTAACTTATAAGGGGAAAAAACTTATCGGGTCTGCTCAATGCCGCAAAAGCGGATATATTCTTCAGCATGGTTCAATTCTATACGATTATGACAGAAAACTGCTGGAAGAAATTTTTCATGAAAAAGTCGATACCTCTTCAATTACTTCAATTAGAGAGATTAATCCTGATATTCGATTTGAAGATATTATAGATTTATTTACATCTATTTCATTTGATTAATTAAATCATACCTTAAATCGCTCAAAGGGCCGTTGTTTGGAATTCTCATGTTTCTGTAATAATGTTTTGCAAATGTGTAAGGATATTTAGGCAGCCAAACCATTTTTATCAATATATTAACCGTATCGGCACCGTGAGAGAACATCAATTCATCTATTGTACCTTCATGAGCAGGTGAAATTGATGAGAATATTTTCAAAATATAATCCGATGCAGTAAGTAAAGAATAACCGGAAAGAAGGCCTGTATTAACCATCATATCAGTAATTTTCAGATTATCTGCCGTTCTTACGTCTGACAAATCGGAAGGGAGTATAAGGTTTTCCGATGTTGCATTTTGTATCTCATACCAGTTCCCGTGATATAAAATTCTCATGGTATTTTTTTGAGGCATGTATATATCTTCATACAAGTTTGCCAGAAGCATGTTTCCTTGAAAATCACTCACACCGTATCTGTAATTTTTATATGTCAAAAACATATTCTGTGATAAAAATTCTATTCCAGAATATATCGGCGGAATGATAACATCTCCGTATTCATCATATACGCCGTAATCATTATCATTGCCGAATTTCGCATATTTACCTAAAATTCTGTCTGTATGGTTATATTTGATAGGTACAAGTACATTTCCATTGTTATCTATCAGGCCGTATTTCATTTTTTTATGCTGGGCAATCCATGAATTCGTTCCTATTTTTATAAGTTTTCTGTATTCCGGTTTAACGACAACATTGTCGTTTTCATCTTTCAGCCCGAAAAATAAATTTTCACTAAAAACTTTTCTTGTTTCAATATTATCTTCTATCGCAAAAACGCTATTGCTGAATTGACAAAAAAATATTAATCCCAGTAAAAATAATAACCTTTTCATAATTATATGATAACATAAAATTATTTGTTATGATATAATGTGGTTAGTTGTTATGGAAAAGTTTTCAAAAAAGAAAAAAATATTAATAGGAAGTTTGGCATCAGCCGCAGTTGCTGCTTTGGCTTTGCCGGTAATTATTTACACAACTGTTTTACCGGCAGTTGTATCAAACCAGCATGCTCTGAATTTTTTCAGGGAAAAAGTTAACAAATTCACAGGGTTCGATTTACAAATTCAAAATCCCGTTTTGAAAACAGGATTTTCTCCGATAATCGAGTTTAAGACAGATAGTTTTCAGCTTTCTAAAAATGATGCGATAATTTCCTCCGGACAAAATTTCCAGACGGTCATATCTATTAAAGAAATTTTAAACAAAAAAATAATCCTGAAAAAATTTGGAGTTGACTATTTTTTTGCCGATGTGAACCAAATTCTTTCATTGGCACAGCCATCCGAAAAACCACAGCAAAAATCAGATTGGATTGTCGATTGGTTTAGCTCGGATTTGTACGTCAAAAATTCCATTATTGTTTATGAAATTGATGATAAAACTTTTTTGAAAATTGATGCTGACAAACTTGAATTAAATACTGCGGAAAAAGTTAGAAAACCTATTCATTTCAAAGTTTTTGCCGATTTGAAAAAAGACAAAAAACATCTTATTGCAAAATTTGAGGACAAAAATAATGTTTATATTAAGGATAAGAAAATTTTTGTCGATAATCTTGAATTTGACGTGAATAAATCGAAATTATTTTTAAGTGCCGACGCTGATCAAAAAAATAACTTTAATTTGAAAGTTTCTTCAAAAAAATTCTCAATAAAAGACACGCTTAATTTGATTAATTCAAACATTATTGAGAATAATATTAATGAATCTCTCGTATTTTTTGACGGTATTGACGGAGATTTTGACTTTGATTTTTATATAAATAATACTGATTTAAAAGGTGATATAAATTTAAACAGACTTGATTTCAAAGTTATTCCGGTTGCGAATATTCCGGTAAAATTGACGCAGGGTAAAATTAAACTTACAAATGACAAAATTTTACTGAAAGACTTTAAGGGAATCTACAACGGAAAGGCTGAAAATAAATTAGATTTTGAAGGGGATGTGAAGGATTACCTCAAATCTATTGATACGAATATTAATGCAAATGCTGTTGTTACAAATGATTTCACAAAGAATTTTCTTTCAAAAATGGTAGGATATCCTATTGAAATTATAGGCAAGCCGGACACAAAGCTTATTTATAAATCAAAATATAACAAAATGGATATAAAATGGATTTTTAGCTTTAATCCGTCTCAGGGCTTTAAAATCGGCGGCGAAGATTTTACACCTTCCGTAAAGCTTCATAGGGCGCTTGTTGCTGATATGCATTTTGAAGATATGTTTTTGAATATAAATTCGATTGATTATTATATGGTTCGGGCTGAAAATGCCGACAAAAGTCATGGTGAATATCATCCGATTTTAACTTTTAAGGGCAATCTTGATTTGAAGAATGAAATTCCGGTGATTAAAGATTTCGGATTTGAAATTCCAAATCCTTTGCCAAGTGAATTTTTAAATATGATTGCAAAGCAGGCTATATTTAAAAAAGGTACAATTGCCGGAAAATTAAATGTAGATTTTAACGGAAAATATCCGATTTTAGATGGTAATTTAACCGCTGAGGGTGTAAGAATACCATCTCAAAGATTGGGAATTAAAAAAGGCGTATTCTATACAAAAAACAATAATATTTACATCAAAGCCGACGGAAGATACAGAAGAATTGCTTACAATTTTGACGGAAATATCTTAAACGAAATAAAATTGCCGATTATTATTAAAGATTTGAATTTAACACTGGACAATATTGATGTAGAAAGAATTATGAATACTTTCAATTCTCAGCCGGTTATTGCTGATAACAAAGCTGCCGTTCAGCCTGTTGAATTATCTGACGACGATGATGTTATGACTTTTGATGTGGGAAATATTATCGTTGAAGACAGTAGTTTGAAAATTTTGAAGGGTAATTACAAAGATTTAGAATTCGGCAATATTGAAGCAAATATGACACTGGATAAAAACAGCAAACTTCTTATAACTTCTAACAAATTTGACATTGCCGAAGGTATTTCAACCTTAAAAGTTGACTGCGACTTGAAAAAGCAGTTGTATTACGTTCGTTTGGGAATTCTGGACGTTAATTCCAATACGATTGCAAAAACTCTTCTGGGGCTTGATAAAGAAATTACTGGCAAAGCTAAAGGTTTGATTGAATTAAATGCAGACAAAAGTCTTAAGTTGAACGGACTTATAAGATTTGCCGTTGATAACGGTGCTATCGGAAAAATCGGTTTTGTCGAATACATAATGAAACTTGCGTCTGTATTCAGAAACCCTCTGGCGATGATTTCACCGGGTATAATTGCCGATTTAACAACAATTCCGGACGGACGTTTTGACAAAATTACCGGAAATCTTACTATTAAAGATAACGTTATAAATAATATTGATATCAAATCGCAGGGAGACCTGCTGGCAACCCTTATAAGGGGACGGTTTGATTTAGAGTCGCGAGATACAACGCTGAGAATTTACACAAAATTCAGCAATAACGACAAAGGTTTTTACGGATTTATGAGGAATTTTTCTTTGAATGCTTTGTCTAATAGAATTCCGTTCAGCAACAAAAACGAAAGTAATTACTATGCAGCGGAAATCGAACAAATTCCTGATATAAAAGCCGATGAAAAAAATTGCCAAATATTTCTTACAAAAGTAGAGGGAGATGTTGAACATAACAATTTCCTTTCCTCTCTGAAAAAATTGAAATAATGTCATGGGATTGACCTCCGTGTTTCAGGATCTCCATAATAAAAGACGCTAAGATACTAAGACTTTAAGTCACTAAGTTCTTTATGGTAATGTACTTATCGTCTTACCGTCCTATCGTCTTAGCTTGTAGGGTATACATTAGTCTACCAGCTTAACTGGATTGCCACGCTCACTCCGTTCGCTCGCAATGACGATATAACCTCCCTTGTTAAAGGGAGGGGGACCGCGTCAGCGGTGATGGGATTTTTATTTGACAATTTCGAATTACAATCCCCTACCGTTGTCGCTGTAATGACCCCTCACCCCAACCCTCTCCCACAAGGGGCGAGGGGGCTTGCAATCCTTAGCTTGTAGGGTAGACTTTAGTCTACCAGCTTAACTTCCTTACTTACTCACTTATTTACTTTTAATTAATTTCACATAAAAAGAAAGACCCATTTTACTGAGTCTTTTTCTTCACTTTCTACCTTACTACTACACAAGCTCTCAATTCTTCCTTTTACATAAATATGAGAGGAATCATTAAGTATAAATATACATTTTATTTTGCTGAAAGTACCAGACCATCCTTTTCTAATGCTGCTGATAGTGCCAAATAATCTTTTCCGAAGTATTCTTTTCCTTTAATTCTGATAGAAAAACCTTTGAAGTTGCCGCTTGCATCTTTAACAACTTGAACTCCGGCCGGTAATTTTTCGATTTTTTTGTTACCGGTGCATTCTTTCATGTCTTCTATGAATGTTTTTGTTTGTTTATCAATAGCTTCCTGCTGTTTTTTAGCTGCATCAGCTTTTGCTTTTTTTGCCTTGTTAGCTTCTGCTGCTTTTTTATTGTCAGCTTTAATTTTTGCGGATTGTTCTTTTTTAGCTTCATTTGCTCTGATATCGTTTTCGCCTTGTGCAACTTTGTTTTTCAATTTTTTTACAGCAGATACGATTGCGCTTGTGCTGCTTACACCGAACCAATTCTGTTTTGTAGCCATTCTTGCTGCTGCAACTTCTTTTTCTGCATCAATTCCGTCTTCAAGTGCTCTTTCGGCTAATGCTTCAATTAACATATCTGCAATTTCTTTTTTCTGGCCGAATTCGCAATCATCCATTAATGCTGTAATCAAATCGCCTTTTTTGGCTTTGTAAGGACCTGCGTTCCAAGTATCGAAGAATTCAAGAACATTGTCTTTGTTAATGTTTTGTTCGATTACATTTTTCATACCTTTGTCATCGTCATCATAGTTTGTACCAGGACCGTCAATAGCCTCGTAAATCAACTGACAAATTTTATTCATTACATATTTTTCTGCTTTTTTTGTTTTTTCTGAAACTTTGCGAGTTGCAGGAGATTCACCTTCAGCATCTGAAGTTTCTTCAACACCTTCTGCGGCTCCTATTCCTTCTGCTGAACCTGCACCTTCAGTGCCTTCTAATTTTTTGCCTTCTTTTGCAAGTTCTTCTTGAACTTCTTGAACAGTTTTTTGCATTTCAACGCTCTGAGTTTGAATTTCTTTGATTAATTCCTCTTTTTGTTTTTTAATTGTTTCAAGATTCAAAACATGACTTTTGTCTTTTAAATCTTTAATTTTTGCTTGAGTTGCTTTAAATTTTTCAAGTTCAGCATTCAATCTTGTTTTTTGGCCATCAGTTAATTGATCGCTTTTCAAAATTCCTTGCAAGTGGTCTACAATACCGCTTACAGTTACATATAAATTATCAACTTCTGACAAATTAAAATCTGTCATAAAAGAGTTATAACCTTGAGTCTGTGCATTCTGAGCAATAGCTTGTGTTTGCTGCGGATTTATATAACCAGGCATATTATTTGATAAATTTAAACCAATCATCAAAGGGTTTGTTTGATACCATGCTGGCATTTTAGCTAATTGGGCGATAAAAGGTGAAACGCTCATATCCATAACTTCATATTGAGTTTCGCCAACGCCCGGCAAGCTTAATTGGTAATTATAAGGTTCTAATAACTGCCAAGCTTTTAAGTTGAATGGCATATTAGTAATTTTATTACCAACAGGTGCTGGCCCATTGAAACTGATATTCTGGTTTGGAAAATTTACTGACATAATTTTTAATCCCCGTTTTATTCCCCGTACTTATATAAAGTTTTTTTCGCTTTAAAAATTGCCTCAAACCATGTCTAATTGCATGTTTCTACCCCCTGAAAGTATCTATATATCAGTGTTTTTATCTATTAAATTCACCTTTACATTACTTAACAATTAGAAGGCCAGAGGGCAATCCAGTTTTTCTGGTAGACTAAAGTCTACCCTACTATTTACTCCCTCGCCCCTTGTGGAGCAAAGGGAACAGGCGCAACGCAGTGAGCCTTGTGACTCTGCTTCCCGCAGCGTAGCGGAGTGGTGAGAGGATATGTAAGCAGGCTATTATCAGGATGTAAATTCTTCCTCACTTCCTTACCTATTAACTATATTGTTCAATTCCTATACCATGGTTTGAAATTATTTATCTTTTCTAATAAAATAAAACTATGTCAAATAGCACGATAAATATTTTCAGAAATAATCTAAAATATTATAGAAAAAAGGTAGGATTATCCCAAGAGGAATTAAGTGAAATTTCCGGAATAAGTTCTGACTATTTATCCGAAATTGAAAGAGGTAAGAAAACTCCAAGTTTTAAGAGGATGGACTTAATAGCGGAAGCTTTAAATATAGAAGTTTATAAATTATTTAAACCGCAAGAATAAAGTATTCAGGTACAATAAAATAACAGGGCGAAATAATCATTATTTCGCCCTGTTTCTGTTCTTTTAATAAATTTTCTAATATTGAGTTGCGATAGATTGTCCGTTTGTCATTTTTGTCAAGACTTCAATGGCTTTTTTAAGCTGGACATCGTCTTTATTTTTAACATTTTCTTCAGTTAATTCAACTTTAATATCAGGTGTTATACCCTTTTTATTAATATCCGTGCCATTTGGAGTAAGGTATTTTTGGATAGTAATATTGATACCGGCCTCATAAGGCAGTTTATTGATTTCCTGAACAAGTCCTTTTCCGAAAGATTGTTCCCCGATAATTACGGCTCTGTGATTATCTTTCATTGCACCCGAGAAGATTTCACTTGCGGAGGCAGAACCTTTATTAATCAATACAACAACCGGTTTTCTAGTATAAACGGTGTTAGATGCCCGCTGAGTTTCTTTATAACCGTCTCTATCTACAGTACTTACGATTGTTCCGCCATTCAAGAACATATCGGATATATAAATCGCGTTTGTCAAAAGTCCGCCTGGGTTTGAACGAAGGTCGATAATGAAACCTTTTTTGTTTGCTGAATTGTTCAAAATATCCCCAAATTCTTTGGCGGCATTTCGGCTTATAAAAGAGCTTAATCTTATATAGCACAAGTCATCAGGAATTTTCACTTCTATCGGTGTTTTTTGCGAAATTGATTTAATTTCAATTTCAGCTCTTGTTACTGTATAAACTTTAGGTTCGCAGTCTTTGCGTTTGATTAAAAGGTTAACCGTAGTGCCTTCTTTTCCGCGGATTTTATCGGCGGCTTTATCAACAGTAATTCCTTTTGTGCTTACTCCGTCGATTTCTAAAATCTCGTCATCTGCAAGCAGTCCTGCTTTTTCTGCTGGTGTATCTTCAATCGGAGCTATGACCATTAATTTTCCGTCTTTTACTCCAATCTGGATACCGATACCTTTTAATGAACCTTTTATTGAACTTGTTTCTTCTGCAAATTCTTTCGGGTCTAAAAATTTTGTATAAGGGTCATTCAAACTTGCAACCATTGTATTTATGGCAACATAAGCATCTTCATTAGTTTTTATTTTGTTGTCATATTTGTGGCGCCATTTATTCCAGTTTTGAGAATTATTTGTCTGATCGACATATTTTAAATTAACCAGCCTCCAGACCTGATCATATAATTCAACCGGAGTTGTTGCCATCACGTTATCCCTGATAACCCAGCCGGTCAGGAATAAAAATGCACCTATTGCAATAATACTTTTTTTCATAAATTTTCTCATATACTACGTTTCTTCCTCCAAGTCCTCTCAATTCACTTTCACTAACTTTCTTATTCTTTAGATGCTTTTTTTAAAAAAAAGTTTCTTAGATAAAAAAATTGTGATAAATTAAGAGCCTCTTGAATTTATGGTAGCATAATTCGGCAAAAAAATAAAGTCCGTATATAAGTCCGGATGAAACCATCATTGTAAATAAATGAAATTATCATTATATTGGATAGCTATGTATAACATACGAGTTTGCAGAGATGAAATTAAACTTCATCTATATAAATTTATCATGTATAATAAATACATTTTATTATTTGTTTATGCAATAATAACACATTAATATTTGTATATTTAAACCATACAATATTTATATGGAAATAAAGAAAATATTAGGTTTAAAAATTAAAAGATTAAGACATAAACTGGGGCTTACTCAAGAACAATTTGCTGAAAAAATAGGATTGGCTACAAGAACACTTGCGGGTATTGAAATTGGAGAAAGTTTTGTTTCAGCAAATACCATTGATAATATTCTCAACTATGCCGGTATTTCATTTGAAGATTTTATAATTTCAAGTCACTTAAGACCTATTGATGAATTATTACAAGATATTTATAGATATCTTGATAAAATTAAAGATGATAGAAGTAAAGTTGAAAATATTTATAAAATAATACAAGCTATATCAAACGAGTAATTATTAATATTTGTAAAGCCCTAATGTATTAATTTATCATAGTTTTTAAAAATTATGTGAGATTATCACAAATAATTTAGCAATTTCCTTATCCTAAATGTTTTTATATATATAAACAGAAAGGATGGTTATTATGACAATTACGGTTAAAGATTTGTATCGATATGATGAAAATTTTGATTGGGCAAAAATTCAACGATTGACCGGAAAAAGTAAGCCAAAAAAGACGGATATAGTTGACTTGTCAAGATTAGCGGCATTGAATGATAAAGACTTGTCAGTTTTTGTTGTTCGGAAAGAGGGAAAATCATTCCTAAATAATATTAAAGATGATGGTATGAGAACACAAGTTGCCGATGCATCAGGAGTAAAAAATGAAGGTCAAAATAATCAAAAAACTAATATTCTTCCACAAATTCCGATGGATAAAAGCATTTTTGATTATCAAAGGTGGGAGATGGTATAGTAATGATAAATGCTATTAGAAATCCTAATTATGACAAAGTTCAACAATATTTGAGTAATCAAATTAAACAACCAGAAAATTTGCATGATTTAAAACGCAATGCAAATTTAAAAGCTCATCAGGCGGAACTTGCGCGTGCAAATGGCGATTTAGAACTTGCCTCAATACTTGCATATGAACATCAACGGATAATTCAAGATATTAATAATTATTATAAAGGCTGAAATTAATTTCCGCCTTTTATTATAATGTAGTATTTTTGTCGGATTAATAAATTCTAGACTAAAGTCTATCCTGCTTCCTAACTTACTATTTTATTTTCTATACTTCAACATTGTTGTCGTAACCGGTCAAAAATTTTAAAATTTCGTTGTTATATAAATTGTCAACAGCACTGAATGGTAAAACTGTTCCGCCAAAGTTTTTTCTTACATTGGAAAGCACTCCGGCAACTTTTGAACGTCCGACGTAATCCATTTTTGTTACAACTGTTATTATTGGAAGATTGTAAGCTTGAACCCATTCTCTCATCTGAAAGTCGTTTTTCTGGATGTCATGGCGTCCGTCAATAAGCTGAATTAAACAAGATATCTGCTCTCTTTTTAACAAATATTCTTCCAGATATTTCTGCCATTTGTTTTGTGCCTCTTTTGACACTTTTGCATAACCATATCCCGGCAAATCGGCAATCATGAATTCATTCGAAAATTCAAAAAAGTTTATCAATCGGGTTTTTCCCGGAGTATTTGAAGTTTTTGCAAGTTTTTTATTATTAGCAAGTCCGTTTATAAAAGAAGATTTGCCGACATTTGACCTGCCCAGTAACGGAAATTCCGGCAGCGTATAATTCGGACACTGACTCAATTTTTCTGCGCTTATTAAAAATTTTGCCTGTAAAAATTTTGCTCCTGCTTTCATTATCTTTTTGATACCGCCGCTATTTTTTCCTGCTGTTCTTTTAACCTTTTCTTAAACAAAACTGTCTGAAATAAATTATACATCTTGTCACTATTTACAACTGTAATTTGTGTTCTGTTTTTGACAAAATCTATATTTACCGACGGTTTCTGGTTAAAAATATTGTTTTTTAAATTTACAAGTTGGAATAAGCCCTCGGTTATTACACTCAAGGGCTCTCTCCAAAAAAGTTCAAATGAAGTTCTTATATTATTTTTCGATTTCATTATTTTCTTTTATTTTTTGATTTTTTGCCTTTATTCTGATCGGCTGTCGGAATTCCTCTCATTTTGTTAATGCGGGCTGTTACGTCAGCTTTATCAGCGGCACTAGGGTTCATAGCTAAATACTGTGTATAATATTTAACTGCTCCGCTTACATTGCCTTCTTTTTCGTAAGCTTGTGCTTTTAATTTAGCAATATCAGCGCTGTTGTGATAGAAGTCAATCGCTCTGTTGCAATATTCAATTGTAGATGCGTAGTTGCCTTCTTTAAACTGTCTTTTTGCAACATCAAAGAATTCAATTGATTTAATCTCACAAAGGTCAATATATGCGATACCGTTTTTAGCAATCATGTTTTCAGGATCACTCATTAACGCTTTTTTCAATGCTGTTCTTGCTGTTCTGAATTGTTTGTTATGAACAAGAATTTCAGCGAGGAACAAGTCATCATCAACGTTATTAGAGAAGTTTACAGCATTTTCGAATGTATAAACTGCATCTTTTTCACGTCCTAAAGCCAAATAAGCTTCCCCTTTGATTACAGAATCCATAAGGTTGTTGCCGGCAGATTGAACAATATAATTCAAGCTGTCTTTTGCAAGCGGTGCCTGGTGAGTAAGACTTGCAAGTTTAAGTTTTGCAAGGTGCAATTCCAAATCATCCGGGCATTTTTCAATTGCTTTATTAATGTATTCATAAGCAAGATACATTTCTTTGTTTGTTGTCATATTGCCGCTGTCGGCTCTGTCTTTTGACATTTCATAATATGTATTTGCAAGACCGAGAACAGCATCCTCGTTGTAATTCGGGTCGTCAAGTAATCTTGTATAGAAATCAAGAGCCTGTTCGTATTTTCTAATACCCAATGACAAATCCGCAATTCTCAATTTAACTTCTTGATAGTTAGGGTTGATTGCAAGAGTTGTTTTCAACTGTTCGATTGCAAATTCGGAATCTGCTCTGCTTTCATATACGTTAGCAAGATTAACGTAAGGTCTTGAGTATTCTGGTTTTACTAAAATAGCTTTTCTGAAAGAATTCAAAGCAGCTGGTTCGTTACCCTGTTTTAAATATAATTCACCCTGTAAGTTCCAGCCCGGAGCTGAATTCGGGTTAATATGCAAAGAGTGGTTAAGCCAGGTTAAAGCTGTTGACCAGTTTTTACGGCGGGTTTCAACCTGAGCCATGTGATACATAGATGTCGGGTTGTGTGAATTATATTTTAAAGCGCTTTCAAAATTCTTTTGAGCATCGTCAAGGTTGTTATTTGAAAGTTCTAAAACGCCCAAACTGTCATAAGCATTTGCATATTGAGGGTTAATTTTTATTGACATCTTAAATAAATCACGGGCATCATTTTTGTTACCCAATTTCATTGTTGCAATACCCATTGCATTGTATGCTTCATAGTAATTGCTATTTAAATTAACAGCAGTAACACATTCTTTTATTGCTGAATTCAACAAACCTCTTGTATTTTTGATGTAATCAACGTCAGAAGAAGTTGCTCTGTTAATATAAACAAGAGCTTGAGCATAGTGAAGTTCCGGTTTATTCGGATATTTTTTCAGCCATTTGTCAATATCAACCTGAGCCGGAGCCAATTTATATTGTTTTGCTCTGGAAATTGCACTAAGTGCAATGGCGTCAATATCATTCGGGTTTTTCTCTAAAATTGCTGCAATTTTCGGATCTGCATCTGAATACAAATTGTATTCAATTAATTTCGCAATTTCAGGGTACGACTTTTTAACAGTTGTTTTTGCAGGAGTTTGATTTTTTTGTACTTGAGCTTGCAAGTTTGCTGCATAAACTTGGTTTGTCAAAGTTAGGATACCGAGCGCGATTACAGATGATATTAAAAGTTTTTTTGTTTTCATTTTTTCTCCTACTTTTAATTTTAGTAAAGTTTTTCAAATTCTTCCAAAATTATTGTATAATAATGTTTATCAAAATGCAATAAATTAAATGATGTAGATGTATGAGTATTAATAAAAATTCAAAAAATTATCTGGAAGATTTTAAATCCTATATTATAGTAGAGAAAAATTTTTCAAAATATACCGCAAAATCGTATTATTCAGACCTTTTAAGTTATTTAATATGGTTGGATGAAACACCTTGTGAAAATGTAAATTTTTCTAAAGTTCGAGAATATTTGCATTTTATACAAAAATTTAATTATAAAAAAACTACAGTTGCACGAAAAATTTCATCAATTAAAACTTTTTATAAGTATCTTTGCCGCGAGCAAAAAATTGAAATTAATCCGGCATTAAATTTGAATGCTCCCAAAAAACCGAAGGCTTTGCCAAAATTTTTGACGCCGGATGAGGTTGAGAAAATTTTAAATAATATTAAAATTGAAACTCCGGCAGGTTACAGAAACAGGGCTATTCTGGAACTTTTGTGGGCGACCGGAATGCGTGTATCGGAACTTAGCGGTCTTAATTTCGGAGATTTGGATTTAGATAATAACGAAATAAAAGTTTTCGGTAAAGGCTCAAAGGAAAGAATTATTCTTGTCTCGGATAGGGCTAAAAATTACCTGAAACGCTACATTGATACGGCTCGGCCATTAGTAGCAAAAGGATACCGTTTAGAAGAAACAACGGAAAGCACCCCAATTTTTATTAATAAAACCGGCTACAGACTTCAGCCTCGTATGATTAGGAATGTAATAAATGAGGTTGTGGAAAAAATTCAGTTGCCCAAACACGTTTCGCCGCACATGTTCAGACATAGTTTTGCGACACATTTGATAGAAAATGGAGCGGATTTGAGGGTTGTTCAAGAGCTTCTCGGCCATGCCAGCATTTCTAATACTCAAATTTACACCCATGTTTCGACCCAACACTTGAAAGATGTTTATAACGAAACCCATCCGCGGGCATAGTTAACATAAGACGCTAAGATACTAAGACTTTAAGTCACTAAGTTCTTTACGGTAATGCACTTATCGTCTTACCGTCCTATCGTCTTAGAATGGTAGGGTAGACTTTAGTCTACCAATGGAACAGATGTCAGGAAGGCTAAAAAAAGACGCTAAGATGCTAAGACTTTAAGTCACTAAGTTCTTTATGGTAATGCACTTATCGTCTTACCGTCCTATCGTCTTAGAATTGTAGGGTAGACTTTAGTCTACCCTACAATTGTTTTTATGACTCAACGTATTCTCTCAAGCGTTTGCTTCTGTTTGGATGGCGAAGTTTTCTGAGAGCTTTTGCTTCAATCTGTCTGATACGTTCACGGGTTACGCCGAACAATTGTCCTACTTCTTCAAGTGTTCTTTGACGGCCGTCATCCATACCGAAACGTAATCTCAATACGTCGCGTTCTCTTGGAGAAAGTGTGCAGAGAACTTCTGCCAAATCTTCTCTTAAAAGTTCTGATGCAACTGTCTTAATCGGCGCATCTGCGTCTTTATCTTCAATAAAGTCGCCTAATCTTGAATCTTCTTCTTTTCCGATAGGTGTTTCCAATGACAGAGGTTCCTGTGCAATCTTAATGATTTCGCGCAATTTAGGAATTGAAACGTTCATTTCAATTGCAAGTTCATCTTCTGTCGGCTTTCTTGATAATTCCTGAGCCAGTCTTCTGGTAACTTTTTTCAATTTATTAATTGTTTCAACCATGTGAACAGGAATTCTGATGGTTCTTGCTTGATCAGCAATTGCACGGGTTATTGCTTGTCTAATCCACCAAGTTGCGTAAGTTGAGAATTTGAATCCTCTTTCATGGTCAAATTTTTCTGCTGCTCTAATCAGACCTAAGTTTCCTTCCTGAATTAAGTCAAGGAAAAGCATTCCACGTCCGACATATTTTTTTGCAATGCTGACAACCAGACGAAGGTTAGCTTGAACAAGTTTTCTTTTTGCGATTGCTCCAGGAGTTCCACCCTCAAGAATTTTTCTTGCAAGTTCTATTTCTTCGTTTGCGGAAAGAAGTTTTATTCTTCCGATTTCTCTCAAATAAAGTCTAACCGGATCGTCAACAGCTATTCCTTTCGGCATTTCAAGTTCTTGTTCTGATGGTGAAGTTTCAACATAGACATCGTCCATGTTCATTTTATTTCCCATTTTTTCAGTAACAATATCTTCAATGTTATCTGTTGAGATATCCATGTTCATGTAATTTACATTGTCATCCTGTTCTTCCAAAACAAGATCATCATCAACATTTTGTAAATCCATATTATCTTCATCCATAATACTTACAACAGAGGAGTTTGGTTGTCTTTTTTTTGTCATTAATTATTCTCCAAATTTATTTCTATTTTTTATTCTATCTCTAAGCTGCATCTGAATTTTCAGGGCTTCCATGTCATCATTGTTTGCATTTTTGTATAAATTCTGCAATTTTTCTTTTTCTTTTTCTTTGTGACACTGGTTTAGTTTATTGATATTTTCCTGAATTAGTGTTCTAAAATCATCTTCATCTAGGTTTTGGAAGGTTTCAGCTATTCCTATCAAATCTGTCAAAAGCTTTTGCATTTCAGGATTTTGAACATATTGGGTATATAAATGTTCTATCAATTCTTTCACATTATTTACGGTACATGTTAATTTGTCAATTGTAGATTTTACATTTATTAACGTTTCATCTGTAAATTCTGTGCTGCCTATCATTTCACTTATCTGAGCAAAACTTAAAGGGCTGTCGAGTACAAGAAAAACACTCAATAAATTTTTTTGCGTTTTTTCTAAGATTGATACATTTTTCTTTACAATTCTTTTTATTTCAATTTGTTCAGGTTCCCTGAAAGTATTGATTCTGGTGATTTCGCGCACAAGTGCGTCTTCATCAATGTTAATTGTGTGAGCAACCATTCTGGTATATTCACTTTGAACAATTTCGTTTTTGATTTCCTTTAGAATCGGAACGAGTCTTTGAACGAGTTTTGTTTTTTCAAGCGGAGTTTGATATTGATTTTTATCTTTCAGAACGTTATTTAGCTGGAAATCAAGAAGTAGCGGTGCATTTTCCATATAATGCTTGTAACTTTCAGCTCCGACACTTCTGATAAATTCATCGGGGTCTTTACCTTCAGGAGGGGCAATTACTCTGATTTCGCAGGAAAATTTGTTGTTTGAAGTTGAAAGATAACTTTCATCAAACTGTTTGATATCGCCAAGTCCTTCAAAAGCTTCTTTAATCAAATCCGCATTTCTGGCGGTTGCTTTTTGACCGGCAGAATCTGTATCGAAGGAAAGATAAATTTTTCTGGAATTTGTGTATCTAGAAAGCAAACGAATATGATCCGGAGTCAAAGATGTTCCGCAAGATGCTACGGCATTTTTAATTCCGTGGGCTTGAGAAGATATTACATCAAAGTATCCTTCCATCAATATTACGCAGTCATCTTCTTTTATCGTATCTTTTGCGTAATATAATCCATATAGCAGCTTACTTTTATTATATATAAGAGAGTCTGCCGAGTTTAAATATTTTGGCATCTGGTCTTTTTCCAGTGCTCTTGCGCCGAAAGCTACAACTTCTCCGAACTCATTGTGAATAGGAATTATTATTCGATTTCTGAAACGGTCAACGTAACCTCCCTCGCGGGTTTTCAGAATAAGACCTGCCTTTTCCATAACCTCCGGTGAAAATTCATCTTTGAACTTGTCATAGAATGTTGTGTAAGCTCTCGGTGCAACTCCCAGCATATATTTATCTATAATATCTTTTGTAATTCCTCTATTTTCAAGATATTTTGCGGCGGCAAGAGTTTCTCTTGAAGTATCTTTGTTAAGTCGCAGGTTGTAAAATTCAGCGGCTTTTTCGCAAGCTTTCAACATGTCTTCTTTCAGACTTTTTGAATTGCCGTTGAAATTCAGATTAGCCGGAATTTCAATATCATATTTTTCGGCGAGTTCTTTTATAACCTCCATAAACTCTTTATTTTGAGTTTTCATAATAAAAGAAATAACATCTCCGCCTTCGCCGCAGCCAAAGCATTTGTAAATTCCAAGAGCAGGAATTACAGAAAAAGACGGCGTTTTTTCTTTATGAAAAGGACACAGACCCCAATAGCGGCCGCCGTTTTTTTTCAGAATAACCTGTTCCGATACAATATCAACAATATCGGCTTTATCTTTTATTTTTGTTACTAATTCTTCTAATGTTCCCGCCATAACCACATTTTAGCATGCTCAAGATTTTTATCAAAGAACTTTTCTAATTCATTTAATGTATTTTACCCAAAAAGTACCTTGGTGGGGAATAGCCTTATAAATACAACATGGTATTATCAGGCTATAAGTAGTGATAATAGAAAGCATAAAAAACATAGATTATGTCTCCGTTTAAAACTTTAAATATTTTTAAAAAACAAAACAGGGATATTAATATCCCTATTAATGAGTCAAATATTTTGATAGTTGATAGTAACATTAAAAATACGAAATTACTATTAAAAGCTGTTGAATCACCGTTACTAAAAATAAAAGTTTGTTTAAACCCTGAAAGCGCTTTATTAGCGTCAAAACAAACGAAATTTGATTTATGCATTATCAATGTAAATCTAAATTCAGGCAGATCAGGTCTTGCACTTGCTCAAAATATTAAGATGGAAATTTTAAATACAGATACTCCGATAATGTTCATTTCGCCGGCATCTGATATGAGGAGTAAGATAAAGTGTTATCATATAAGTTCTTGTCCGCATATAGAAACTCCTATTAATACAAATATTGTCAGAGCCCAAATTTTGAGTACATTGAATTCTAAATATTTAACAAGTTCGCTAAACAGTGACAAAGAATCTTTCCTTGCTATGATTACTCATGACTTGAAATCGCCAATCAATGCGGAAATTGCGGCCTTAAAAATTATTTTGCAAGATACAAATTTTAAAGATGGTATAAATTCGGAAATGCTGAATGGTGTTCTTGGAGCAGCTAAATATACAAAACATCTTATTGATAATATTCTTTATAAATATAAATATGAGAATGGGACATTTATAATTAATCCCCAAAAAGAATCTTTTGATAATATAATAAGGCAGTGTATAGAGGAGACAAAGTATATTACAAACGAACGCGGCCAGTCAATAAATTACGTATGCAATGCAAAAGATAGTATCACATATTTTGATAGTTTAGAAATAAAAAGGGTAATCAATAATTTGATTTCAAATTCAAGTGAATACGGTCGTATAAATTCTGTAATAAATATTAATTTGAGCGGTAATTGTGATTATTTAGTGTTTACAATAGAAAATTACGGCTTGGGAATAGATTTGGAAAATCCGAACCAAATTTTTGATAAATTTGTAAGCTATGCGAAAAAACATAAAAAAATCGGTACCGGATTAGGACTGTATATCTCAAAACAAATAATTAATGCCCATAATGGTGAAATATTTGTTGAAAGTAAAGTTAATGAATTTACAAAAATAACTTTTACATTGCCTAAAAATAAAGAAATTAACGAAAAAAATTCACAATAATATATAATATGTTTCATGGGTTCAGCATCTCCAGAATAAAAGACGCTAAGATACTAAGACGATAAGACGCTAAGAAGTTACGTGATATCCATGTCATGCTGAATTTATTTCAGCATCTCTATAATAAAAGGCACTAAGATACTAGGGTACTAAGGATTATCAGATGTAAATTCTTCCTCACTTCCTTGCCTATTAACTTATTTACTTTAACGAGATTGCCACATTCCGCCTCGCAATGACATAATCTTTTAAATTTATTTTGTTTGTTGTAAAATCTATTTGAATTTGTTTAATACGGGGATTTTAAATTATGAAAAAGGATAGTTTTTGTCCGAAAAATATACTTGTTGTCCGTTACGGAACAATCGGGGACACAATTTTTGCAAGCGCATTTTATAGGGAATTAAGAAGGTTTCTTCCAGAAGCTGTAATTGATGTGCTGGCTGATAAAATTACAAAAGGTGTTATGCAGGATTGCCCGTATATTAACAATTTTGTGGAAATTGACGGAAAATATAAAAGTTTTTTTAAATATATTCGTCTGTTTAAAAAGTATGATGCTGTATTTTTTCTGAAAAATGACAGCTTTTTTACTCAGATAGCATTCTTTGCAGGGATAAAAAAACGTATCGGGTTCAAAATTTTAAGGAATAAATTCCTGAACTTTAAAGTTCCGTATGAAAATAAATTCGAGATTGACTGCTATTTGGATTTGCTAAAGCTTTTTAATATTCCTGTAATTTCTGATAAAACTGAAATATGGATAAATAAAGATGCTCAAAAAAGTGTTTTGTCTAAAATCGAAAATAATTCTAAAAAGAAGGTCGTAATTCAAGCATATAGCAGGTTTGCACAGAAAAATTGGATTGATGCGCACTGGGTAAATACAATAAAATATTTATCTGATGAATTGGATGTTCAAGTGTTTTATGCCGGTGGAGCAAAAGATAGCGAGATGTATAAAAAATTGAATGACGAATTAGGCAAAGTTAAAAATCCGCCTGTGGATATGAGCGGAAAACTTTCAATATCGGAAACAATGGCGTTAGTGAATATTTCTGATGCTGTGATAGGTGTTGATTCCGGAATAATTCATATGGCTGCAGCTCTTGATAAGCCTTCAATACTTCTACACGGGCCGACATCTCTTGTAAGATGGAAACCGCGCAGTGAAAAATGTGTAGTCTTGTCGAAAAATTTTGATTGTTCACCCTGCTGTCTAGAAGGAAATCGTAAAAAAAAGAAACTATGCAAAAATATTGATTCCAGATGTATGACAGCTCTGACTCCTGATTTAGTAATCAATCAAATAAACAATATATTACAATAACCTATTTTTGCAATGCAATTAATATATTGTAGATATCTTTCAGTCTTGAAGAACTGAAAGTCGGTAACATCCTTTTAATTTCGTTAATATAGTCAATGTCCTCTTCAGAGGGAATCCGAACCTGTTTGAGAAAGAATAATGCAGGTTCAACATTAAAATAGTTGCATAAATTTGCCAGAACTTCACTTGAAGTAAAGGTTCTGCCTGTTTCAAGTGTTGCAATTGTCTGCGGCTGTAAATCTATATATTCAGCCAATTGTTCTTGCGTAATATTCCTTCTTTTACGCAATTCTCTAACAGTAGCTCCTAGGTTTAATTTAATTTCTTTTGCATTTACCATATTGATATATTAATTTCTTTAATGTATTTTATCTATATAATTTAAATGGTATAATATTTTTAAAATCTATAATTTTTGATTTTAATACAAAGAATATTTATTTAAATTAGTAGTAGTGGTATGAAATAAATGTACATAGAGAAATTAACACGACGAGAAAATGATGTTGCACAGCTTTTAATTTTGGGTTATACTTCCAAAAAAATTGCAGATAAACTTGGAATTAGTTTTCATACTGCAAAGCTTCATGTATGTCGTATTATCAAAAAATTAGGTGCAGTGAACCGTACCCATGCTGCTTATATTTTAGGGGTTTCAAGCAACTAAATTTTAGACTTAAAAACTTTGAGATTTTTATAAGTTAATGTCGTGTTCTTTATATAAATCAAAGCTTTCATCGTTAACTTCTCTCAAAAAGAATGTCCAGCTATTATAGTATTCAGCAAGTGCGTGAGCATATCCGATAATAATGGATTTGTATGACTGTTTCATTACAATCAATGAGGTTAAATCTGTATTGCCGCTGTTGTAATTTTTTATAGATGTTTTGATTAACTCATCGGAACTTACAAGAATTTTCTTCTCATAATAATTTAAATTTGTGCGGGCAATTACAAATTTTGCATAGGCTGCATCAACATCTTTTATCGCCTTGTTTATTGTTGAAATGTAATTCATTTCAGCTTGTTCATATTCAAGACGTGCATTTTCAATTTCGGGTTTATAGGTGTAAAAAAACGGAAGATTTACAAGGTTTGCACCGATATACGCTCCGCTTTTATAATCTCCTGTGTCACTTTGTCCGGCTCTGAGGAACTGATATCCTCCCGAGACTTCTACATCCGGAATCCTCTGATTTGTCACGATAGAAATGTTTTTGCGGGCAATATCAACTTTTTTCTTCGCAATTTTTATATCATACCTGTTTTTGAGTGCTCTTTCTTTTATTTCTTCAAATGGCGGGATTTCAAGCGCAGGGTCAGGGGTCAAAAGTTCCTCAAAGTTGTTTTCTTCTAAAAATATTTTATCTTTTGTTTCATAACTTACCGGCTCTTTTGGGTTAATAACTTTGTTAAAATAAATGAGAGCGTTTCTGACGGAAACCTTTGCGCTGTTAACCTGAGTAATCATCTGGTTTAGTGCAATTTCACTTTGGAGAGCATCAATTTCGGGGGCTTTTTTGTTTGTTACACGTTTTTTTACAATATTATTTAATTCTTCTTGAAGGTCTTTTTGCTGTTCTAATGTATCAAGGATTGATTTTTCTGCGATAAGATTTATGTAAGCCTCTCTGACGTCCATTTTTAGCTGAAACTTTTTATATTTAAAGTTTTCATCTTCAAGTTCTTTTGTCAATTTTGCAAAATCTTTTCTTGAGTGTCTTTTCCCCAGCTCAATAACTTCTCGGATACCCAGCTGATGAGGTTCACTATGCCCTGCTGCTCCTAAATTATAGAAGAAGCCAACATCCGGATTTTGTAATCTGTTTGAGGATTTAATCTTATTTTTTGCAATGTCAATGTTTATTTTTGCGGCTTCAAGATCAATATTCTTTTCAACAGCAATGTTAATTGCTTCTTGAAGATTGATTT
Source organism: bacterium (assembly GCA_017942035.1). Taxonomy (GTDB): domain Bacteria; phylum Cyanobacteriota; class Vampirovibrionia; order Gastranaerophilales; family Gastranaerophilaceae; genus RUG14219. The sequence continues at coordinate 40,315 of JAGAVG010000045.1, forward strand.
GAATGTTATCTTCTATCGCAAAAACTTTGTGCGGGAATGTAAAACAAAAGAACAGTAAAACTGCTAAATAAATCTTATTCATCAGTTCTATAATATCATTTTTTATAAAATTAGTCCAGTATTTTTAAACAAGACCTTCTTTTAACGCTTTTACTGCGGCTTGAGTTCTGTCATCTACAACAAGTTTTTGGATAATGTTACAAACATGAGCTTTCGCCGTATGCTCGGAAATCGTAAGTTCCTGTGCTATTTCAAAGTTTGATTTTCCGTCTACCACAAGCTTTAGAACTTCATATTCTCTCTGGGTAAGGTTTGAATGCTGTTCTTTAAACATAGCTCTTGACATCTGCCGCGGAGGAACGATTCCGCAGTTTTTTTCGCGTAAAATTGGAACTGCCTGCGGGTCAAGCCACATTGCACCGTCTTTTATTGTTTTTATTATAACTTTTAAAATATCTGTGTTTATATCTTTCATAACATACGCACAAGCACCGGCCTGAAGAGAGGTCAGAACTTCTTGTTCGCTGATGTGGGATGTCAGAATTATGACTTTTGCACGCGGGTTTAATTCAAGAATTTTTTTAGTTGCCTCAATTCCGTTTATATCGGGAAGTCCAATATCCATTAATACGATATCAGGTTTATTTAGTTTAAATTTTTCAATGGCTTCTTTGCCTGATTGAGCTTCAAGGGCAACTTCCATTTCATTTTGTCCTTCAAATAAAGATTTTAAACCGACACGCATCAGTTTTTGGTCTTCTACTAACATAATCTTTATTGGATTACTCATAATTCACCTCACTTTTGTATAGATATAACATTTATAAGATTTTTCTTTAGAAATTTAATCGTTAAAACAGAAAATATTAGTGACAATATTAAAACTTTTTATGTTTTAATTTTTATTTTTAGTAAAATTTATAAAATCTTTGTAAAGGTTATAGAAAATTTTTTTGTTTTGTTTTAAAATATCAGAGAATAGCCCCCGTAAAAATACCCAGGGAGAAAAGAAAATTTATTAAAGGCGCGAAATATGAAATACTCTAAATATTCGACAGTAATAATAGGAAGCGGTATTGCCGGTTTGTATGCCGCATTAAAAACAAATCAGCAGGTGAATTTGCCGGAAGGGCTTTTGCTGATTACGAAATCCGTGCTCGGTGAAAGCAACTCCAGATATGCTCAAGGCGGAATGGTTGCAGTTTTAAAGGAAAACAAATCTGATTCAACCCTTTCGCACATAACGGATACAATAAAAGCCGGAGCGGGTTTGAGTGAACTTAATACCGTAAAATTTATCTCGGAAAATTCTGATTCTGTAGTAAAAGATTTGCTTAAATTCGGGGTAGAGTTTGACCGTGACGAAAATAATAACCTTACTTTTACTCTTGAAGCGGCGCATTCGGCCAAGAGAATTCTTCATTCAGGCGGGGATGCAACCGGAAAAATGATTGAAAAAGCTTTATGTAAAAGTGTTAGAGAGCATAAAAATATTGATATTTACGAAAAAACAGCCGCTGTCGATATTCTTGTAAATTCCAAAAATGAATGCAAAGGGGTTATTGTTTTTAACGAAGAAACACAAAGTTACGAAACAATTTATTCTCCTGTAATAATCCTTGCAACCGGCGGGGTTGGCCAGCTTTATAAATACACGACGAACCCGAAAGGTGCAACCGGTGACGGTATTGCGATTGCTTACCGTGCGGGAGCTGTAATGAGAGATATGGAATTTGTTCAGTTTCACCCGACCGCGCTTGCAATAGATGGAGATGAAAACAGATTTTTAATCTCAGAAGCTGTCAGAGGCGAAGGGGCAAAACTTGTCAATGCTGATGGTATTGAATTTATGGCAAAATACCATGAGAAAAAAGAACTCGCGCCTCGTGATATTGTTACCCGCGCAAACTTTAATGAAATGGCCGAAAATCACGTTGATAATGTTTATCTGAACGCGACAGCTATTGATAAAAATAAATTAATGAAAAGATTTCCGAATATTTCAAAAAAATGTTTGGAACATGGTATTGATATCTCAAAAGATTTTATTCCGGTAGCGCCGGCAGCTCACTATTTTATGGGCGGTATAAAAACAAATCTCAGGGGCGAAACATCAATCAAAGGTTTATTTGCAATCGGTGAAACCGCATCGACTGGTTTGCATGGAGGAAACAGGCTCGCCAGCAATTCTCTTTTAGAATGTGTAGTTTGCGCTTATTCCGTTGCAAATTATTTAAAATCACTTGAATTAAAAACTCCAAAACAAATTGACGAAAATATTAAATCTGAAATAGATTATTATGAGGATGATTCAAGCGTTTTAGAAGAAATTGATGTTCAGGATTTCAAAAAGAAACTTCAAGAAATAATGTGGGAAGATGTGGGGATTTTGCGTGATGAAAAATCCTTATTGACTGCTATAGAAAAAATTTCTGAGTTGAAAAAAGAATTCCCACGCGACAAGAAATGTTTGTCCTGCGAAGAATACGAATTTTTGAATATGCTCACGGTTTCAATGCTTATAGCAAAATCTGCTCTTGAGCGTAAAGAATCGCGCGGAGCGCATTACAGATTGGATTATCTGAAACCGGATGAAAAAGGAATACACAGTTTAGTTACGAAAAAAGAAGGAGAATTTAGCTTTGTTAAGTAATTTTTATATAGAAGATCACGTAAGAATGGCATTGAAAGAAGACATCGGATTTGGCGACATTACAACGGAAAATCTGGCTGAAGATACGGATTTTTTGAAAGGTGAACTAAACACAAGATGTGACGGAATTCTTTGCGGAATTGAGGTTTTCAAGGCTGTTTACAAAATTTTGTCAGATGACGTTAAAATAAAATTTTATTTTAAAGATGGTGACGCGATTAAAAAAGGTGACAAAATAGCTGATATTGAAGGGCCTGCAAAAGCACTGCTTATGGGCGAAAGAGTTTCTCTGAATTACATTCAGCGCATGAGCGGAATTGCAACGGAAACTCACAAATACCAGCTTGCAATCGGCGATAATAAAGCTAAAATTGTTGATACAAGAAAAACTACCCCGAATTTCAGAGCATTTGAAAAATATTCTGTTAAAACTGGCGGCGGTGCGCTTCACAGATTTAACCTCTCTGATTGCGCAATGATTAAAGATAATCATATAAGACTTGCCGGCTCGTTAACAAAAGCAGTTGAAAAATTGAGAAAAAATATTTCACACGCGCATAAAATCGAAGTAGAATGCGACACGCTTGATCAGGTTAAAGAGGCCGTTAATGTAGGTGCGGACATTATTATGCTTGACAATATGCCGTTAGAAACAATGAAAGAAGCCTGTAAAATTATAGATGGCAAGGCTGTTGTTGAAGCGAGCGGAAATGTTACGCTGGATACGGTTAAAAATATTGCTGAATGTGGTGTTGATATAATTTCTTCAAGTGCCATTGTTGCAAAAGCTCCAACACTTGACCTTGCACTTGATATGTAATTGTTAAGCTTTGTAACAATAAGGATAAAAATGAAATAAAACCTTAAAGTTTTAAAAACTTTTGCCGATAAGAATAATATGAAAAGGGACAAGGGTATATAAAAGATTTTAAGAGATTTCTCATTTTTTTTCCTCGATTAACTACAAAAAAAGACCTGAAACAAAATCAGGTCTTTTCTTTTGATTAAAATTCTATTCTATTTACCGGTAGAGCCAAATCCGCCTTCTCCTCTTGAAGTGTCGGATAATTTGGTTACAACCTCTATTTGCGCTTGTTCAACCTTGTTTATAACCATCTGCGCAATTCTTTCCTGCGGCTGGATTGTGTAAGTTTCGTTTGATATATTTACAACCGGAACGCAAACTTCGCCTCTATAATCTTCATCAATTGTACCGACACAATTTATCAGCGTAATTCCGTGTTTAATTGACATTCCGGAACGCGGTCTTATTTGAGCTTCGTAACCGTGTTCAAGCTCAATTTTTAAACCTGTCGGAATTAAAGTTCTTTCCAGTGGTTTTAATGTAACGGGTTCTTCAATTGCCGCGCACAAATCCATTCCGGCGGCGCCTTCTGTTTTGTATTCAGGAACAAATTTGTTATGTTCTAATCTTTGAATTTTTAATATCATATCCCCCTCCGAAATTTTTTATTCAAAAAGTGCATCTATAAAATCATTTGAATTGAAAGGTTTTAAATCTTCCATTTTTTCTCCGACACCTATTAATTTAACCGGCAGTTTCATTTCTTTTGCAATCGCAAGAACGACAGCTCCTTTAGCCGAACCATCAAGTTTTGTGAGTGCGACGGATGTAAGATTAACGGCTTCGGTAAAAACTTTTGCCTGCTGTAGCCCGTTTTGTCCTGTGTTAGCGTCCAATACAAGCATGCATTCCCGTAACGTTTCCGGCGCTTTTTTATCAATTACGGACTTAATTTTCGACAATTCTTCCATCAGATTGAATTTATTTTGAAGTCTTCCGGCTGTATCAACAAGAATTACGTCATAATTCTCTTTTTTACCCTTTTCGATAGCCTCAAAAACTACTGATGCGGGATCGGCTTTGTCGCGTCTTACAATATCTGCTCCGGCCCGTTTTGACCAGATGTCGAGCTGTTCTTCTGCGGCTGCACGAAAAGTATCCCCGGCCGCTATCAAAACTTTTTTCCCTTCATTTTTAAATTTATAAGCAAGCTTTGCGATTAACGTTGTTTTTCCGACCCCGTTCACACCGGTGATAAAATAAATGTTCAACTCGTTTTCTTTGTAATTAATCTCGTTTGAACCCGCATCCTTAAGCGTTTTGCTGAATTCATTTTTTAAATATTCTTTAACTTTTGAAGGTTTTATTTTGTCTTGATTACGCAATTTGTCAACCAGCTCTGCGGCATAACTAACCCCAAGATCTGCACTAATAAGCAAATCTTCCATATCATCAAGCACAAATTCCGAGAATTCATCTTCCTGACCTATGTTGTCCACAACACTACCAACAAGTTTGTTTGCAGTTGTTGCAACGGTAGATTTCAAATTGTCAAATTTATCTTTAAAAAATCTAAACATAATATTATAATAGCATAAAATTATTTATATTATATCTAAATCTTTATCGGATAGTCGTCTGGAATTTTCCACCCATTTTGTTTAATCAATTCTGTACAATATGCCCTTGTATTTATTTCTTGAGCGCAACCGTACCATCCATGCAGCAAACCTTCTTTAGTCCCATCCCATCCGTGTTTATATGGCTCAACTCCATTGCCTATATGTTCATTCCCTAATGTTCCCTGAATAGTCGGAGCATAAAAAAATAGAAAGAAATGTTTACCTGCATCTTTTTGACTAATATAACCATTTTCTGCCAGTTTATATTTGTTTGCATTCGGATAGAATAACCAGCCGCTACCTGAAATCGCAACCATACTTCCATCATAAAAGTATAGTTGAACATTTCCGTCTTTATTTATCATTTTTACATCGGATTTTATGTATGGCAAAATATATTTTTTTACCCAAGCTTCCGCTACAGCAACATTTGTTTCATTACCTTCATCATCTTTAATAAGACCATATCCGAGTTCATCCCAGTTTGTTCTATCTCCATAGTTAGATTCTGCAAGTTGTATTGCCTGATTTATTATTGAATAGAATTTTGCAAGTCTGGTTTCAATAACTTTTTTTCTATATTCTGCCATAAGTGTAGGAATAGTCATAGCAGCAACAATTCCAATTATACCAAGAGTTATGAGTACCTCTGCTAAAGTGAATGCTTTATTTTTCATAAATCCTCCATTTTCTCTATCGCGTACGCGATAGGCATGATATTATATTACATTCAAAATTATGAATATGCAAGAGGGAAAGAAAAAAATTATATATAAAGCCTTAGCAAATGCATCTAAACGACTGCGCGGTAAAAAAAGTCAGTTTATATTAGGCGCAGAATACGATATTCCATCATCTGTTATTAGCGATATTGAGCGTGCAGTTAAAGATCCGCAATTAACAACAATATTTAAACTCTCATCAGCATTTGGTTTAACCCCTTCTCAATTTTTAAAAGAATTAGAAAAGGAATTGCCGGAAGGATTTTCTGTAAGTGAAGAATAATTACAAATTAGGCTAAAATAAGCAAATTACTACCCTGCAGTTATTTCATTATCAAACAACTGCAAAATTTAGGAACTCCTAACGGTATCACAGACGAATACCAAAATTCCAAAAGCACATAAATTTGTATATAAGCTTCTAAAATATTTTATTAAATTCCATTATCAACAATGACTTTTGCGAGTATTCCGTTAATGAACGATGCGCTGTCATCAGTTGAATATTTTTTCGCAAGTTCAATTGCCTCATCGACAATAACTTTCATTGGAGCGTCTTTCAAATAAATCAATTCAACAATTGCGATACGCAAAATATCTTTGTCCATTTTTACCATACGCTGAATATCCCAATTTTTGGCATATTTTTGAATAGTATCGTCAACTTCTTTGTGATTTTTCTGGAAAGTTTCAGCGATTTTTACTGCATAATCTTTCACGTCGTTTTGAGAATCTAATGTTGTAAACTCAGCGATTTCCAATGCTGCGAGTGATTTTTCCGCAATGTCAATCATTTCGTTAATTCTTCCGGTCATATCCGACGTCATCGGAAGCGGAACGGGAATATTTGAGACGCCTAAAGGTCTTTCCAGATTTGTTTCGTGGTTTGCTTCGTAAGTCTCAATGTTGTCTCTCATTTCAATCAATGCGCCCAGCGTAATTTTTAATTCGTCGCTTGCATTGCTAGATAAAATTCGAACAGATTTCAAAATTATGTCTTTTAAATCTTCTTTAGAATAGCTGACTATTTTTTTATCAAATTGTGAAAACAATATAAATGCCAGTTCTCTGGCGGCTCTGCGGGCTTGCATAACTTTCTTATTCCTTTATTTCTTATACTAATATTTGGAACAATCTTAGCACGAAAAAAATTTTATCTCAAGAGGGAAAATTTGGGACTTATATACAAGTTTATACTAAATTTACCTATATATGTCACCCTGAACGTCGGATTAACCTCCGTGTTTCAGAATCTCATAATTTTGATGTAAAAAACGCACCAAATTTTATATTTTGATGCGAGTTTTTTATAGCCTTATTATACAATATTTTACGCCACATTTCAAGTGGTCGTTTGTCGTTTTTTAATGATTTTTTGAATTTTAAAAAGGTATGTTTTAGTGAATTTCAGGCCTACATGCACCAAAATATAAATTATGGTGCATGAATTTAAAGAGTAGTTTAAGTCTGAAAAAGGAGGCTGAAAGGATGAATATATTTGAAGAACAGAGGGTAAGTAGTAGGGTAGACTTTAGTCTACCAGAAAAACTGGATTGCCACGCTTCTTACTCGTCGGCGTTAAACGGGTCTACGGTTGTCGCCGGCAATGGTTTTGCCATTTTGTCGACAAGCCTTCGCCCTCTGCCTCCTCGCGCGTCGCTTGCAATGACAAAGGCTTTTACCCTGGCCGAAGTCTTTTCATCACACTTTGCCGGTCGTCGTAAAACCGCGTTTACTTTGGCCGAAGTTTTGATTACTCTCGGGATAATCGGCATTGTTGCGGCGATGACCATGCCGGCATTGATTACTAAGCATCAAAAACAGGTTACTGTCACACGTTTGAGGAAGTATTACACCATAATGGCGCAGGCAAAATTGCTTTCAGAAGTTCAAAATGGAGAAATGGAATATTGGGAGTTCCCGTATACTTTTTCAAAAACTGATATCAGACCCTTTTTTGACAAGTATTTTCGGCCATATATGGATGTAATAAACGAGTGTGAATCAGCAAAAAGTTGTAGTTCACTTTACAGCAATACACGTCCTGTTTATACTCTTAAAGATGGTATGCAATTTATGTTTTCTCCCAATCCACAGACTGATACTTTAAATTCCGGAAGAAAATATATACATACTGGAGTTGATATAAATGGTAATAAAGGGCCGAATAGAGAAGGACGAGATATATTTTATGTAAATATTTATCCGAAAGAAGGTGCGGTAATGCTAGGTCAATTTTCGAATGGTAAAAATCCTAATCGTGAAGAATTAAAGACAGGAATTTCTGCAAATAGCGGCCACGATACCAGTTGCTGCAGTCATACTTGTGCAACTCCAAGTTTTAAATATTTAAACTGCGGGGCATTAATTCAGTTCGATGGCTGGCAAATTAAGGATGACTATCCTTGGTAAAACCCTCTCCCGATTTTGTAAGTTCGCATATTGCTCACTAACAAAATCTGCCCTCTCACAAAGAGAGAGGGCTAAAATTAGTAATGTCGGATTAGTAAATCCGACCTACTACCTTCTGGATTGCCGCGTCGCTTGCGCTCCTCGCAATGACGGAACTGTTTCTTTTTCCTTATTCAGCAATCAATTGTTCGCCAAAGGAAAACACTTGAGCTATCGCACTTTGTTTTACGGGTTTATAAAAATCTTTTACAAGAACGCATTTTGTCTGGATACAGTTTAAGTTTTTTGAATGAAGATATTCTTCAAATTTATCCGCGTTTTCATTGTATTGACGGTGTTTTATAAACGCGCAGAATTTCGTTTTGCGTTTGGAAATTTCGCCGAGGGCAAAGTTAAAGATTTCATCATAAGAGATTTCGTACGCATTATTTTTAGAAATATCAATGATAAAATTGAAATTATCGCTTGTTGTTATTGAAAGATAACAAATAATTCTTTTTTTTGTTTCATCTTCAAGAACATACCTGTTTTTGTAAAAATTTACAAAACCTTTAAAAAACGGCTCTCTAAATTCTGTTTTTATTCGCTCTAAAGTCGGTTTATATATAGATTTAAGCTCGCTGTTGTACAACCTTGCAACTGCTGCGGCATCAGAATTCTGGCAATATCTGAAAGGAGCTTTGTTTTGTGATGTCGGATTGAAATTTTCAATTTTCCACAAGTTTTCGTACGAACATAGTCTGAATCCGCATCCTTTAATGAAAAGTTCTCGGAGCTCATCATGGCATTCATCAACCGAAACATTGAATGAAACCGCTCCTCTTGCGCCAAATCTCGCGATTACAAATTCAACAAGCTGCTTGCCGACATCGTACATATTCTGAAGAAAAACAAGACGGGTTATGTTGATTTTGTAAGGGTTTCCGGAGGTCGGTGCAACTGTTATAAGCCCAAGAATTTCTTTGCCTGAAACAAGAACAAAAGATTCTGGTAAAAAACAAAATTTCAACGGGAGAAGGTTTTGAGCTTTTAATAAAATTTCATTTTTCAAAGCCTTTGTAAATTCCGCACCCTCGGTGTTTCCCAGATATGAAATCATCTTTTTTATCTTAGGAATATCAAAACAGTTCAATCTTCTTATTCTTATCATATTAGTATTATATAAAAATTTTTGAAAGTTCGCAAGGTTTGTGATAATATTTTTGAGCGAGGCGGAATTATGAAAATAGCAGTCATAAATAATGAAAAAATAAAAATTGAGAATGTTGAAAACCTTCATCTGAACGCGCAAAAAGGTGCAATTGTAAAAGTTTTGTGCTGTGGATTGTGCGGAAGTGATATCGTAAAATTCAGAGAAAAAATATCGCCGAACGGTACGGTTTTAGGACATGAAATCGTTGCTGAGATTGTGGATATAAATTCATCAACAGATTTTAAAACCGGCGATGTTATCGTTACATCACACCATATTCCGTGCGGGGAATGCTTATACTGCAAGTCCGGAAATGTTTCAATGTGCAAGCATTTTAAATCTACTAACATTGTTCCGGGCGGATTTTCTGAATACGTTTATTTATCAGAAGAACACCTCCAAAATGTTGCACACTTAAAACCTGAAAATCTTTCGCTTGAAGAGGCTTCTTTTTATGAACCGTTAGGCTGTTGCGTTCGGGCAATTAAAAGATGTGATTTAAAAGAGGGCGCAAATGCTGTGGTAATCGGCTTAGGCTCTATCGGAATTTTGATGTCGCAGGCATTGAAGGCTTATGGCGTGAATGTAATCGGGTTTGACCTTTTAGATGAACGCATAGGATTTTTAAAATCAAAAGGGGTTGATGCGATAAACCCTTTGAATTTAGAAGAGGCGCTTTCTTACGTTAAATCAAAAACTAATGATTACGGCGCAGATGCTGTGTTTATGACATCAGGAGCGGATAAAGCGCTTGACACTGCTCTAAAAGTTGTGAGAAACGGCGGGAAAATTCTTGTTTTTTCAAGCACTCCTAAAAATTCGGGATATCCGAATAACGAAATTTATTACCGCGAACTAACGATTTTAGGAAGCTATTCGCCGTCACCTGCGGATTTGAAAGATTCTTTGGAACTTTTAAAGTCCGGAAAGGTTGATGTTAAAAATATTTCAACGGAATACAAGTTAGATAAAATTCAACAAGCTTTTGAGGACACAGTTTCAAACAAAATTATGAAAGCTTGCATAAATATAGGAACAGAAGGTAATTTAAAGGAAAAAATATAATGAAAGCCATACAATATTACGGGCCTTTGGATATAAAATATGAAGAAGTTATGGTAAAACCGCCGCAGGAAGGCGAAGTTGTCGTAAAAGTAATGTCGGCACTCACTTGCGGAACAGACGTAAAGACTTTTCGCCGCGGTCATCCGGTGCTTATAAAATCAACTCCGTCAGGATTTGGTCATGAATTTGCAGGAATTGTGGATAAGGTCGGGAAAAACGTAACCAATGTAAAAGTCGGCGATCGTGTTGTGGCGGCAAATTCAGCCCCTTGCGGAAAGTGTTTTTTCTGTAAGAGAGAAGAGTACAATTTATGCGAAAATCTTGACCTTTTAAACGGTGCTTATGCCCAGTATATTACTGTTCCGGCGCGAATTGTCGAGAAAAATATGCTTATTTTGCCGGATAATTTGAGTTTTGACAAAGCCGCATTCTGTGAACCTCTTGCAAATGTTGTCCACGGGGTCGAAAGAACCGGAATTAAAAAAGGCGATACAGTCGGGATTATCGGGATTGGGCCGATAGGATTGATGTTTGCAAGACTTGCCAAATTAAAAGGTGCAAATGTAATTGTTGCCGGACGCAACCCGATAAAACTCAAAGCCGCAGAAGATTTTGCCCATGCTGATGAAATTGTTGATTTGAAAAAATATCCAAACCCTGAAAAAATCTTTAGAGAATACACGGAAGAAAAGAAAGGGCTTGATGTTGCCGTTGAATGTGTCGGATTGCCTGATATTTGGGAAAGAATTTTCTCATGTGTAAGGCCTGGCGGAACCGTTCATTTCTTTGGCGGGTGCAAATCAGGGTCTACTGTCACTTTTGACACTACAAAAATGCACTATGGCGACATAAAATTGATGAGCGTATTTCACCATACTCCGAAATATTTCCGTATGGCTCTTGATTATATTGCAAACGGAGACGTTGAGGTTGAAAAGCTCATCACGGCAACTTTGGGGCTTAAAGATGTTGAATACGCTATGGGACAACATATTGACGGTAAGGCCATAAAATTCCTTATAAAACCTTGGGAAGATTTATCTTAAAAGTGCTTTTAGAGCAAGGACGATAAGGATTAGCCCGCCTGAGACTTCAAAGTATTTTGAGGGGAATTTTTTGAGAAAATTCCCAAACCAAAATCCGGCGAGTGACATAAAAAACGAGAAAATTCCTATCATCAACGCAGGAATTAAGAGTGTGTTGCCTGAAAATACGAAACTTCCGCCGGCTGCAAGCGCATCTATGCTTGTAGCAAGTCCCATGAGCATTAAACATTTTAATCCGATACAGCAAATTTCCGGTTTGTCCTCTTTGCTCAAGGCTTCTGATATGAATTTCATTCCCAAAATCATAAAAATTCCAAATACAATAAATTTGCTAAAAGGTTCGATGTAAGTTTTTATCGTATAAGCTCCTAAATACCCGATACAAGGCATTAATCCCTGAAACAATCCCATTGTTAGGGCGAGCAGAAGGGAATTTTTCCGTCTGTGAGAGGTGAAGATTAACCCTTGCGAAAACGAAACGACGAGGCAATCAATTCCCATTGCAATACTTAAAAATATTATTTCAGTTAAATTCAATTTCTACCTCAAACAATCTTTTCCAAGGAAAAGAATACTTTACTTCTGGCATGTTTTCAATTCCTAAAACATCCTTTAACATATTTTCGTATATTTTCATTTTTTTAGCAAGTTCTTCACTGTCGGGGGCTGAAAGTTCCTGCCGGATGTTCGCTTGATAAGCCCAATCGTCGAGAAACCTTGTCAAATTCAATTTTTCTACAGCTTTTTTATTATAATTCTTTTTTGCACAATACCGGCAAATCATTGCGCAAATGAGGCTCCCCAGAGAGTTTGCCGAAGTGTTCCAAGCGGAATATCCAAGAAAATTTTCGGATTTTAAAATTTCAGAATTTTTAAAAAGTTCTTTTACAAAACTGTTATCGCTTCCGTTTGCAAATCTCACATCTGCAAGGGCAAAAGGTTTATCTAAAGCCGGTGTAAAACTTTCGCTGAAACTTTCTGTCGGAACTTTCATTACAATTTCGCCCTGACGCGTTTTAAAGTTGTTCACATAAAGAATAATATCCGCCTCTTTTTCTTCAACAATCTCACATCCGGCAAGTTCAAGCTGGCCTTTCACCGATTTTTCGATTGAAATATCTTCGTAATTTGAAATAAGATTTTTACCCTCCGGCTCTAAAAATATCGGTGTAACTTTCAATCCGCAGTCTAAATTATCAGTTATAGCGCGTGATAAAAGGCTCATCGGAATTTCATCAGCGCCGGTTTTTACAAACCCGCCTAAATCTTGCAAAAATTTTGCCTCCTGAACATTAAATCCATACTCCGCACAATCATCTTTTGAAAAAATTAAGGTGTCGAAAAGCCCTTCTTTTTGCCATTCGAGATATATTTTGTTTATTTCAAAATTCCGCTTTCTTGTGTTCAGGTAATCCTCCAGAATATCTGTTGGAATTACATTATGAATACAGCTTTCACATCCGAGTTTGTGGGTTTGATAAGAGTAGTCGAAAATCTTTTTGCCCCACCTGTCCCAATAAGGTTTTTCTTCCTCGTTTACATTGTTGTTGGAAATTCTCATAACACTTGAAAATGCGTAAATTTTACAACTTTTTTCTTTTAAAATTTCTTTTAGTTTAAGGATTTTTTCTTTGATTTGTTCGAAAGTTTCCGGACATCTTCTTGAAGATATTAACCCGCCATAAGCCGCTGTATCGAGGGATAAAATAAGTGCATCAAGATTTTCCAACCCTCTTAACCATTCAAAAATTCTTTCGGTATCGGCGTATTTTGTGAGATTCCCGAGTGAATTTCTATCCGGCATCAAAATTTCAATGTCAGAATTGCATTGTGTAATAAGTTCCGGCAAAGTATAGCAAACCGGCCGGTCATCTATTGGTAAAAATCCTATTCTCATAATTTTGATTATATGTTAATATTTAAAAACATGCAAAGAGGTTAAATTTTATGACAGTTGATAAATCGCCTGAAAATATCAAAAATATTTTCAATATGATTGCTAAAAAATACGATTTGATAAATAATTTAATGTCGTTTTCTACTCATAAATTTATCAAAAAATCTTCACTTTCAATGCTTGAACTTCCTTCCGGCGCAAAGGTTCTCGACTGTTGCTGCGGAACAGGCGATATTTCAGGAATGCTTGTGAAAAAATTTCCTTTTTCAAAAGTTGTCGGAATAGATTTTTCTGAAAAGATGCTTGAAATCGCAAGAAAAAAGATAAAAAATGTTGAGTTTATCGAGGGTGACTGCCGCAACATGAAATTTGACGACAAAACTTTTGATGCGGTTACGATATCCTTCGGGCTTAGAAATATCAAAGATTACAACCGCACAATTGAAGAAATGCACCGCGTGTTAAAAGACGGCGGGCAGCTTTTGTATATAGATTTTGACAAAAGGAAATTCAGCAATAAATTTTTCGACATTGCAGTTTTCTTAATTGCAAATATTTTTAAATCCTACAAAGCGGCATATAAATATTTGATAAAATCAAAAAACGAATTTTTTACACCAGAAGAGCTTGAAAAAATATTAAATTCCAAAGGTTTTAGTCTCAAACATCAAAAGTCTTATGCTGGCGGTGTAATTTATTCTGCGTTATATGTAAAAAGTTAGTAAAAACAAATTTTGATGACAAAATTAATTCTTTATAGTAAAATCAATTTGTACAGTTACCAACACAGAAAGAGAGTACAAAATGTTGACAAAGAATTCATCAGTAAAAACAAGTTTTTCAGGTATTGATTTTAGTAAATACGCATCGAAAACTTCTGAATTTGTAAAAGAATTTGCTTCTAGAGCGAATAAAAAAGGATATTTCCTCAACTGGGTAGATTTGCCGAAAGAACAGCTGAAAAGAGTTGACGAACTTTATTCAATGGTTGAAAATTTCAAAAAGCAGACTGGAAATTCTGTTTTAAGCGTTATGGGTATCGGCGGTTCAAAACATACCGTTGAACACATGCTTTCAATTAACGGTTTGAATATTAATTCTGATTCTGTAGTATTTTATTCAGATGTTGATTCTATAAGCTGGGAAAGATTTTTAACAAAATTAGGCCATGATGTTACATCAGCAAATTTTATGATTGCGTCAAAATCAGGGTCAACTTTTGAAACAAAAGATGGATTTTTGAGAGTTCAAAACCTTCTTCTTGACGCTTATATGGCAAAAGGCCAGTCAAAAGAAGATGCTATGAAATCAGTTAGCAAACATTTTATTGCCGTAACTGATGCAAACAGCGAAAAAAGCGAACTTCGCAGAACCTCTAACGAAAACGGATGGATTGGTGATTTGTTCATCCATGATGACGTTGGCGGAAGATTTTCAGCGTTTGACGATCACGCATTATTCACTCTTATCTGGGCAGGAATGAAAAAAGAAGATATGATTTCAATGCTTTCTTCTGCTCAAGAAATGTCTGAACAGTCATTATCAGATGATTTGGAAATTAATGATGCGTTGAAAGAAGGTATTTTCTGGGCTGATGCAAGCTTAAACGGCATTAAAGCATCTGTTCATCAATATATGGGTTCAATGTTTGAAAATACTGTTTACTGGCATGCACAAATGCAAAATGAATCAGTTAAAGACACGCTGAAACAGGTTGCGAAAGTTCCGGATGCAATGCACCACAGTGCAGAAGCTCACTTCAATCCAGCAAACAAACTTGTTTTTGCATTAACTGTTCCGGTTGATAATGGTGTATGTTCTGAAAACGCTGAGGCTTATATCGGAGCATTGTCAAAATCTTATGAAATTACCGGCGCAACTTTTGTTGAAAGAGTTGAAACATCTTCACTTGGTCTAACTCCTCAAGCCGCAGGCGCTATGACAATGTTAAGAGCATTCGCAACTGTATATCAAGAAATTGTGACTGCTATTATGACAGGTAAAGAACTTCCGGAAGTTCTGGACAGTGTACTTCAACCGCACGTTGAATTCTACAAAAAGAATTTGAAAGGCGGAGTAGTCGTTCCGGGAAGAGTTTCTAAATAGAAATTCTTTTATATATTTCAAAAGGGCATGTAATAATTTACATGCCCTTTATTATGCATTTTATCAACTTTCGTTTAATGGGACGGCTGGCAAATTGTCCTTATTTACTTACCATAGATAATCTTTTTTTTATTTGCCACCGGACACAGTCCGGTCCTACGTGTTGCCGGTTTTGGTTTAATCTTGTCAATTTTCGTTCAATAGGACGGCTGGCAAATTGTCCTTATTTACTTACCATGGATAATCTTTTTTTATTTGCCAGCCGTCTTTGATAATTAAGCGGGCACAATTATCTTTACCTCTTTGACAATTCCGCAATAAATCACTGCGCGAAATTTCCGGAGCTTCATCAGATGAAGCCCCATAAGGTTCAATCCTTTTACCAGCACCTATTATCGGTTGTCTTTGGTCATTACCTCTTCCGTATAAGAAAACAAATATATCTCTTCCTAACTTATTAGGACCAGCATCCGGGCCATCAATATCAATCAGAACTTTGCCGCCATCGCCTCCGCACCAGTAAAGGTAATTATAAGTTATGCAAGCCCCATTTTTCAATCTTACGGAATAACTATTTGCACATGTCCCTGGATATCCGGGATAAGATTTCCCGGGATTTTTACACATAATATCATCCGGTCCGGTTGCTTTTGGGTAACGTTCAGCAACAGCTACTTTATCGAAAGTCAAACCAAAACATCTTGTCATTCCATAATCGCCATACTCATAATTAGGGCAGGTCCAATGCTGCATTCCTAAACCATCAAAATCGTAACTTGCAGCACTCATACCTTGAATAATAATTGAATATGTTTGTTTCAACTTGTTAAGGGCAGATTGTTTCTGAAATCCCTCAATCAACGCCGGCAAAGTAAGAGCCGCAACAATGCCGATTATCCCGAGAGTGATTAAGACCTCTGCCAAGGTAAACGCGACCTTCGTCATTGCGAGCGAGTGAAATGAGCGTGACAATCCAGTGATTAATGGTAGACTAAAGTCTACCCTACTAATATTTTTTATCATAATATCCTGTTTCAAATTTCTTCCTTTCATAATTCTATATCTTAGCATCCTGTCTCCTTTCCAACCATAAACTGACGTTTAAATTTTCGCACCAAATTTTATATTTTGATGCGAGTTTTTTTATAGCCTTATTATACAATATTTTCGGACACATTTCAAGTTGTCGTTTGTCGTTTTTTAATGATTTTTTGAATTTTAAAAAGGTATGTTTTAGTGAATTTCAGGCCTACTCGCATCAAAATATAAAATTTGGTGCGTTTTTTGCGTCATTTTGTCGACAAGCCTTCGCCCTCTGCCTCCTCGCGCTCCGCTCGCAATGACTAAAGCGGGATACAATTTATTGCACCAAAAAACTTTTTTATGGTATAATAAAAACCTGAAAAAGAGGAAATATAAATATGTTAAGAACAGGGATTGTAGGATTGCCTAATGTTGGCAAATCAACTTTATTTAATGCACTAACCAGCGCTAAAAATGCACAGAGCGCAAATTATCCGTTTTGTACAATAGAACCGAATGTCGGGGTTGTAAACGTTCCGGACAGCCGGCTTGAAATTCTTGCAAAACTTTGCAAAACAGATGTGATTATCCCGACAGCAATTGAATTTGTCGATATCGCAGGGCTTGTAAAAGGGGCAAGCAAAGGTGAAGGGCTTGGCAATCAGTTTTTGCACAATATTAGAGAAGTTGATGCGATAATTCAGGTAGTAAGATGTTTTGACGACCCGAACACAATCCATGTCTCAGGAAGAGTTGACCCGCTTGATGATATCGAAATTATCAACACAGAACTTGCGCTTGCCGATATGGCATCTGTTGAAAAACAGATTGCAAAAGTTTCTAAAGTAGCAAAATCAGGAGATAAAGATGCAGTTTTGACGCTTTCTGTTCTTGAAAAAATGCAAAAACTCCTTGAAGATGCAACATTCATAAATCTAAAAGAACATTTTGACGAAGATGAAATTCCGGTGGCAAAAAGTTTGAATTTAATGTCAACAAAACCGGTTATTTATGCGGCAAATGTTTCTGAATTTGACCTGAAAGACGGAAATGATTATACAAAAAAAGTTGAAGAATATGCGAAATCTCATGGTGCTGAAATGGTTATTATTTCAGCAAGAATTGAAGAAGAATTGGCTGAACTTTCAGCCGATGAGGCAAGTGAATATTTGAAAGATTTAGGGGTTGAAGATAGCGGTATTAATCGTATGATTAAATCGGTTTATCACCTATTGAATTTGCGAACATTTATCACTGCGGGCGAAAAAGAAGTCCATGCTTGGACGATTCCGGCTGGCGCTAAAGCTCCGCAGGCGGCCGGTGTAATCCATACGGATTTTGAAAAAGGCTTTATCAGAGCAGAGATTACTCCTTATGAAGAATTTGTAAAAAACGGCTCTTACACGGCTTGCAAAGATAAAGGGGTTACACGCCTTGAAGGTAAAGATTATGTTGTTGAAGACGGCGATTTGGTTCATTTCAGATTTTCTGTTTAATTCACAAAACATAATATTTTTTGTTTAAGACAAGGTTTCGTGGTATCATCATTATTATGGAAAAACTGATAAATTACTGGAAAAGTTTGAGCAGAAAAAGAAGAGCGTATATATCCGCCCTTTTGACTCTTATCGGCATTCTGCTCTGGGCATTTATATCAGCAGGTGTGATTACTCACAACTTCAACAGAAGTCAGGTTAAAGGCGAACAAGATAGGCAGGAAGCTCAAATCAGCGGTATTATATTAACAGAAACCAAAGACGAGCGAAAATACTGGGAAATTTATGGCGAAACCGGAAATTACGACAGCAAAACCGGTGTTGCAATGCTGGATAACGTTATCGGAAACTTTTACGATGAAAATAACGAAGTTTCAATGAGTTTTGAATCCTCAAAAGGAACTTACAGCGCTGAAAATAAAAAAATTGTACTCTATGAAAACACGCATATTGCGATAAAAGACGGAACAACACTTAACGCAAACAGACTTGTGTGGTCAGGTTCTGAAAACCCTATCGTTGCAACGGGAAATGTTAAAATTATAAGAAACAAACAACTTTTATCTACTGCCGATAAGGTTGTCATCAGTCCTGATTACGAAAATTTTAAGATTATCGGACATGCAGTCTCAAAAATTTATGATGTCAAGGAGCAGAAATGAAAAAGATATTAATTTCACTACTTTCAATATTATTGATAACAGGTGCCGCAGTGAAAGCGTCGGATTTGGTTATAGAATCTAAAACCCAAACGTATTCGGAAACTGATAATAAAATCAAATTTAACGGAGACGTTAAGGTTAAAATTGATGATATGAAAGTTGTCGGCGAATCGGCAGATGTAAGCGTTAATGGCAATCAGGAGCTTGACACCGCAACTTTTTATGACAAACCTTATGCCTATGAGGTTAAAAAAAATAAAAAACGTGAAGTTAAAGCTAATATTTTGAAACTTTCGCTTATAACAAAGGTTGTGAGAGCGGAAGGGGATACGCAGTCAACGATTTTTGACGGAAAAGTTCCGGTTGCGGTGATTAACGCAGATGTGCAGGAATATGACACCAAAACAGGTCTGA
The DNA here is from genome assembly GCA_017942035.1 of bacterium. GTDB lineage: Bacteria > Cyanobacteriota > Vampirovibrionia > Gastranaerophilales > Gastranaerophilaceae > RUG14219. Next base: position 59,430 of record JAGAVG010000045.1, read on the forward strand.
TGACAGCAACGGGTGGAGTTGTAATAAATTATAAAGAGCTTGAAACTTTCTCAAATGTTGCCAAAATAAGAACAGATAAAAACGGCGATTTAAAAGATATTGAACTTATCGGCAATGCAAAGGTTAAAGATAAAGCCAACGAATCTTATGCTGATAAATTTGTGTATAACGGGGTTACAAAAGTTTTGAATGCTTATGGCAACACAACTTCAACAACAGTTAATGATGACGGTTCAAAGTTAGTGTTAAAATCAAGTATGCAAGAATATAATCAGGCAAAAGGAACGTTTAACGCAAGCGGAAATGTTCGAGTGTGGTATCAGGATTACTATGCAGCAGGGCCGAAAATTTCCATTTACCCGAACAAAGAAGGTAAACCGAATGAAATTTATTTTACCGGTAGATCAAGCATTACTCAGGGTGTGAGAACGATTTATGCCGACAAAATCAAGATGAATGTTAACCCGAAAGATTTCCATGCAGAAGGCAACACTAGAACTGTTATCAAAAATATCGGCTCAGGCAGCGATGAAAATTCCTCTATGGGCTTAGGTTTATAATCAGAAAGGGCAGAAATGAGCGAAAAAGCTGATAAAGCGTTAGAATATTATAACAAAAAAGATTGGGAAAAAGCTATTGACGCGTTTTCTTCTATTCTTGAAACTGAAGGAGACAAAGCGGAAATTTATAATAATATAGGTCTTTGCCGTGCAAATCTCGGAGAGGACGAAAAGGCCGAAGAAAATTATCTGAAAGCGATACAGCTTAATCCTGAACTTGTTCAAATTTATATAAATCTTTCTGATATATATTACAAACAAAAGCGTTTCGGGGAAGGTATTGAAATGCTTACGCGCGCAATAAATATTTTGCCGGATAATATGGTTTTAAGACATTACCTTGCAAGATTTTATATGGAAGATGCAAAACTCGACCTTGCAATTGACGAATTGGACAAAGTTCTTGATGCTCAGCCGGAAAATTATGATGCCTATTATGATTTAGGAAGAGTGTACTTTGAATTAGGCGTTTATGACAGCGCAATTGAGGCTTTTGAAAATGTTCTTGAATTAAAAAGCGATAACGAATGGGTTTATTACTATCTTGGACAGGCCTATGAGGCGAATGATGAGATTGATAAAGCGATTTCAAGCTATATAAGGGCAACGGCGATAAATTTCCACTTCCCGCCGGCATTTAAAAAGCTCGGAATACTTTTTATGGCAAGGGGAGAATTCGAAGATGCCCTTGAATACTTTGAGGACTACCTGAAAAAAGACCTTGCGCCGGAAGAAGAGAAAAATATTAAAGGCTTGATTGAAAGATTAAAAGCTAAAATTAACAAATAGAAAGTTTAGAAGGGGTATTGTGCGCGAAAAATATTGGATTGGGTTCTCCTCTGTCGAACAGTTGGACAGCAAATTTATACAACGGCTTTACAATTATTTTGGGAATATTGAGGATGCATTTATGGCATCATCAAAAGATTTGCGTAATATAGAAGGACTTAGTGTCAAAAAAGCCGAAACTTTTTTGAAGGAACGCGATAAAATTGACCTTGATAAAGCTTATTCAATCGTTGAAAGCAGAGGAATAAATTATATAACTTTTGATGATGAAAATTATCCTGAAATGCTCCGTCAGATTGAAGATCCGCCGATGGTAATATACTATAAAGGAGATTTATTCTCTTGCAATTTGAAGAAAACTCTTGCCGTTGTGGGTTCAAGAAAAGCGACATATAACGCAAAAGACAGCCTGAAATTCTTACTTTCAAAACTTGTTAACACGGATATTTGTATAGTGTCTGGCTTAGCTTCCGGAATAGACAGTGTTGCTCATACAACAGCAATAGAAAACGGGCTAAAAACAATCGGTGTTATTGCAAGCGGATTTGATTATACTTACCCTGCCGGAAATAAACAGCTTTATGAGAAAATCGAAAACGGTAACGGAGCAGTTTTGACAGAATATTTTCCGACATTTGAACCTTTAAAATTCAGATTTCCTCAGCGTAACAGAATTGTAACGGGGCTTTCTTACGGAACTCTCGTTGCGGAAGCATCTCTAAAAAGTGGTGCTTTAATCAGTGCAAATCTCACACTTGAGCAGGGAAGAGAGCTGATGTGTATTCCTGGGCTTATTACAAACCCGAATACGGAGGGGATTTATAAGCTTTTGAAACAGGGTGCATCACTTGTGACTTGCACTGATGATATTTTAGACTCGCTGGGTTGGGAAGTTAAACCGCAGGAAGCAGTTCAATTGAGCCTGAACGATTTGGAAGATATTGAAATGTCTATCCTGAGCGCAATTGAAGTTGAAGAAAAAAGTGTGGATGAGATTGTGTCAATAACAGGTGCGGGAATTGACGATATTCTTACGCACTTGACAATAATGGAGCTTAAAGGGATAATAGAGAAGGGCGAAGGCGACCGCTATAGAAAATTCAGGGGATAAGACCGTTTAAAAAAGGTAGATATGACAGCAGTAAAAGATAAAAAAGAAAAATCGCTGGTGATAGTTGAGTCTCCGGCAAAATCAAAGACAATTAAGAAAATATTAGGCGACGGATTTCAAATAGAGGCAAGCTACGGGCATGTTAGAAATTTGCCGGCGAAAGATTCCGCCACCGATAATTTGGGATTTGATGTAAACAACAATTTTGAACCGAAGTTTGAAGTTATTCCGGGCAAACAGGCGGTTGTGAAAAAATTAAACGAACTGGCTAAAAAAGTAGACAGAGTCTATCTTGCATCCGACCCTGACCGTGAAGGAGAAGCTATTGCCTGGCATGTAAGACAGATTTTAAAAGTTCCGGAAGAAAAGATTTATAGAATTGTTTTCAACGAAATTACACCGAAAGCCGTTAAATATTCAGTCGAAAACCCTCGCGCAATTGATATGGATATGGTTAAGGCTCAGCAAACTCGCCAGATTTTGGATAAGCTTGTAGGTTTTAAATTAAGTCCTGTTTTGTGGAAACAAATCGGAAACCGAAACCTTTCGGCCGGCCGCGTTCAATCTGTTGCACTCAGAATGATTTGTGAAAGAGAAGAAGAAATCGAAGCGTTCGTTCCGCAGGAATACTGGTCAATCCACACAAATTTGGATAAAGACGGCAAAATTTTTGAGGCGGAACTTTCCAAATACAAAAACAAAGCAATAGAAAAATCTATTAAATCAAAAGAAGATGCGCAAAAGATTGTAGATTATCTGATAAATCCGGAAACTCAATTTGAAATCTCTAAGGTTACGAAAAAAAATACAAAACGCAATCCGACTGCGCCGTTTATTACTTCAACAATGCAAAGAGCAGCGAGTTCAAAATTAGGATTTGGTGTTTCAAAAACCATGCAGGTTGCCCAGAAACTTTATGAAGGTATTGAAATCGACGGAACTCCGGTCGGTTTGATTACCTATATGAGAACCGATAGTGTTCGTATTTCTGATGATGCGCAGAATATGGCGCACGATTTTATCCTGAATAATTACGGAGAAAATTACTATCCGAAAACTCCGAATGTTTACACAAAAGGCAAACAAAATGTTCAGGATGCTCACGAAGCTATCCGTCCTTCTTATCCTGAAAGAACTCCGGAAAGCATTAAAAAATATCTCGATAACGACCAGTATAAATTGTATAAATTAATCTGGGAAAAATTCATGTCATCCCAAATGGCTCCCGCAGAAGTTGCGAATAAATCAATCGAAATTACAGCGGGCGATTACACTTTAAAAGCCGGTACAAGCAAGGTTATGTTTGACGGATTTTTGAAACTTTATCGCGATGAAGATACGGATGAAAAAGATTCTGATGCTAAAATTCCTGATTTGGAAAAAGGTGACAAAGTTCTCTGCCGCAAGGTTGAACCGAAACAGCACTTCACCCAGCCGCCTCCAAGATATAACGAAGCATCACTTGTTAAGGCTCTGGAAGAGTATGGAATTGGCCGTCCGTCTACTTATGCGACAATCATTACCGTAATTCAAACAAGAAAATACGTTGAGAAAAAAGAAAAAGCGCTTCATCCGACACTTTTAGGTAGAACTGTTTCAAAGCAGCTTGTGGCACAGTTTTCCGATATTATGGATTACAAATTCACTGCCGGCATGGAAAGCAAGCTTGATGAAATTGCAGACAAAAAAGCTGCATGGGTGAAAGTTTTGAACGATTTTTACGGCCCGTTTATGGAAGAAGTTAATGCCGTAATGAAAACAGCCCAAAGGGTTTCAATCGAAACAAAAGTCAAATGTCCGAACTGCGGCCGGCCGATGGTTTTAAGAACAAGCAAATACGGCTCACAATTTTTAGGCTGTTCAGGCTATCCGGAATGCAAAACGTTAATGTCATTAGATGCGTTATCCGAAAACTTTGAAAGCGAAGAAAGTTCGGAAAATCCGCAAAAAGAAGTTTGCGAAGAAAAATGCGAAAAATGCGGTTCCGATATGATATTCAAAACCGGTCCGTACGGGAAATATATGGAATGCACCAACTCAGATTGTAAGCATAGAAAGCCTTACAGACGTTCAACCGGTGTCAAATGCCCGAAATGTGGCGGTGATATTGTTGAAAGAAAATCAAAACGCGGAACTATATTTTTCGGGTGCAGTAAATATCCGGATTGCGATTTCACACTCTGGAACGAGCCAACTGGCGAAGAATGTCCGGATTGCGGCGCATTGTTAGTTAAAAAAGTGCTTAAAAAAGGTACGGTGATAGAATGTTCAAACCGCAGCTGCGGCTACAAAAAAGAAGTAACTGAGGATGAAACTTTAAATTCTCAAACCACAGAAGGTGAAAATAATGCGTAAATTTGCACTTATCGGTTATCCATTAGGTCACTCACTTTCAAACGTAATCCATAAGGCAGGTTTTGAAAGTATCGGAATTGAGGGAAGTTATGAAATCCTTGAAACTCCGCCGGATACCCTTGTTGAACGTATTAAATTTTTAAAAGCGAACGGATATGAGGGTTTTAACGTAACAATCCCGTTGAAACTTCCGATTTCATTGTTTGTTAATGAAGTTGACCCCTATGCAGATTTTGCGCGTGCGGTTAATACTGTACTCATTATGCCGGATAAGACCATGAAAGCTTATAATACAGACGTTCTCGGTTTTCGCAGGGCAATACCTTCCGATATAAATTTAAAAGGTGCAAAAGCGGCAATCCTCGGCACTGGCGGAGCTGCCCATGCGGCGGTAGTTGCGCTTGCGGAATGCGGAGTGCGGGCAATTTCAATGTTCACCAGAAGTATTCCGAATTCTATCGAATTAATCACCTATTTCAGAAGAAAATTTCCCAATATTATTTTCGAAATTTATCAGATAGAAAATATTAGAGATCTATCGGAATATTCAATCATTGTAAATGCAACTCCTATCGGAATGTTAGGTCGAAGTGCCGACATGATGCCGTTAGAAATTTCGGCTCTGAAAACAATCAGTCAAAATGCCGTGCTTTATGATGTTATTTATAACCCTGCCAAGACATTAATGCTTAAAGAAGCCGAAAAACTCGGTATCAGGACGATAAACGGCCTTGATATGTTCATCTGGCAGGCGGTTTGCGCGGAAGAAATCTGGTTCAATAAAACTCCGGATTTTAATAAAATGAAAATCGCAGCATTAGAAAATTTGTAAAAATTTTTACTTAAATTTTCTCATCATAGACATAGCTTTGTTAATTGCATGCTTGCCCATTTTTCCGCCTAAGCCCGAAAGTCCTTGAGCGCCGAGTTTTCCCATCATATTTTTCATATCGCTCATACCTTTCATCATCATGCGCATCTGCTCAAACTGTTTTAAATAAGCATTAACCTCAGCCATATCAATGCCGCAGCCTTTTGAGATGCGTTTTTTACGGCTTGTATTTATCAAATCAGGATTTTCGCGCTCTTGCGGGGTCATACTTTGAATAAAAACTTCGATTTTTTTGAACTGCTTTTCACTTTCGTGAGAAATTTTTTCCCTGTCGCTTTTCGGAATGCTCATTCCCGGAAGCATACCCAAAAGTTGATCCATAGAGCCAAACATTTTCATCTGTTTTTGCATTTTAAGAAAATCGTTGAATGAAAATTCGGCTTTTTTCATTTTTTCTTCAAGTTCAAGCGCCTGTTTTTCGTCAAAAACCTCCTGCGCACGTTCGACAAGTGAAACAACATCACCCATCCCAAGAATTCTTGTTGCCATGCGTTCAGGATGAAAATCTTCTAAAGCGTTAAGTTTTTCGCCCGTCCCGGTAAGCTTTATAGGTTTGCCGCTGCAATGCACAATACTCAGAGCAGACCCTCCGCGGCTGTCGCCGTCAAGTTTAGTGAGAACAAGCCCTGTGAGATTAAGCTGAGCGTCAAAGTTTTCCGCAACATGAACAGCCTCTTGCCCTGTCATAGCATCAATTACAAGGAGCTTTTCATCAGGTTTAAAAATTCTGTCTATAAGCAAAAGTTCCGCCATCATATCGGTATCAATTTGCAACCTTCCGGCAGTATCAAGGATTATAACATTATAATTATTTTCTTTCGCGTAATTTATTGCGGAGCCGACAATATTTTGAACATCGGTGGAATTTTCAATTGTAAAAACTTCCGTCTCAATTTCTTTTCCCAAAGTTTGGAGCTGGGTAATCGCGGCCGGACGGTATACGTCGCAAGCGACAAGAAGCGGACGTTTCCCTTCTTTTTTTAATTTTACCGCCAATTTTGCGCTGGATGTGGTTTTTCCGGAACCTTGAAGCCCGAGCATCATAATAATAGAAGGATTTGAGGACAAATTAAGCGGTTTCAACTCTTTTCCTAAGATGTTAACGAGTTCATCATGAACAATTTTTACAAGTTGTTGAGAAGGATTGATGCCTTGAACAATGTTTTCTCCCTCGGCCTTGTCTTTAATAGATGAAATAAAAGTTTTGACAACACGCAAGTTAACATCTGCCTCTAAAAGTGCGCGTCTAATTTCGCGTAAAGCATCTTGCATATTGTCTTGCGTAAGCTCGTTTGCGCCCGTGTTACGTATAATTTCCTGTAATTTTTCGCTTAAACTGTCAAACATATTTATCCCTTTTGATTAATTCAATATTATCATACCAAAAACAGCAGTTTATTCATCATTTTCCTTAGAAATTTTTACAAACATCCTGAAAATGAATGATTTAATTTTTTAGAAAGCTTGCTAATATATAACCATACTCCTTAAGAAAACTAAGATACACATATCCCTAATCAACAGCTATGCACCTCGATGTATAGCTTTTTTTTATACAATATGTTAAAATAATTCTTGCAGGGTAAAAGATACTCTTTCAAAAAGGAACGCTCACAACTACATCCGATTTCGGGGTGGTTCCCGACTAGAAAGGGGGTCTGTATGGATAATTTCAATATAAGTTTATTGTTAATCTTTATGATTTTATACATACTTAAAAGTGGCTCTTACCTGAATAGATAAGAGCCATCCGACTTCTAAGGGTATCCGGCACTTTCTCAAGGTGCCACCCTGTGAATATATTATTTACGATTTTTTGATATTTGTCAAGTGGTGTAATAACATGCCTGCTGAATGTCGGATTGACCTCTGTATTTCAGTATCTCATGATACAGAGATCCTGAAACGGGTTCAGGATGACATGTTATTTTTCCCCTTGCCTCTTGTGAGAGAACGGAATTACGGACGGACGGAGCGCGAGGAGGCAGAATGCGAGCTTACAAATTCGGGAGAGGGTTGCTATTCATTTTAAAACGAAAAATCAAACAATTCTTTCAGCTCAATATCTAGTGCATCAGCAAGCACTTTCATTGTTTTTATCGTAACATTCGCTTCTCCGCGTTCAATCTGGCCGATGTAGTTAAAATTCATATCAACAATTTCTGCCAGCTTCATCTGAGATAATTTTTGGGATTTTCTTACGTATGCAAGTTTTGCACCAAATCTTTTTTCAAGCTCAAAATTCTTTTCCATACAACCATTATAATTTTTGTATTAATAATTTTCTAATGTCCGTAATATGTTTTTTAATGGTTAATAGCTATTAAGTTTTGTTACAATTTTTTCATTTTTGGTCAATTTTGCATTAAAAATACCGTTATATAACATGTAAATACTATTTATTAACTATTATTTACATATTATTAACAAGATATTAAGAAAGGAGTATTAAATGGGAGATTTAACCATTGGCAATGTTAGTTTTTACAAGGACGATATCAAGTCTAGTTCTGTAGTTTATCAAAACGGTGAAAAATTAAACTGTGTATTTTTGAAAAATGGGACAAAAATGTGGTTTAAGGATCAGGAGAAAGATGCAAGAGCAGGGGTTGATACAGGACGAGATGCCGGAAATAATAATAAATACGGAACCGGATTTTCAAATATTAAAGGTTTGACTATTGAAGGTTCAGATAAAGAAGATTATTACCATGTATTTAATTGCGAAGACTACAATGTATTCGTTCAAGACGGCCAAAAAGACGAAGTCCGTGTTGTTGATAATACAAAAGATCCAAAATCGCGAAATGGTAATATTTATTCTGATACAAACGACAATGTAAATTTTGTAGACGCAAGAAAAGCGATGAGTATGAGTGAAGGTTGGTTTATAAGAAATAAACCGACAAATGAATAAAGTTCACAAATGTAAGAGTAAGTGCGAAAAATTTTAAATTTTTCGCACTTGTATTCAATTAATATTAAGAAAGAGGTATAACATGACACTTACTGGTGTTAATGCTGGGCAAGGCATTAATTACATGAATACCGGTGAAAAAAATACGGTACAAAATTACAATAACGAAAGTAACATTACATCAACTTTTGGTTATGGGTTCAAAAGTCAAGGGGGTGAACATGATATTACTTATGTAAAAGATGACGTACTTGATAATAATGAACATAATTTGCCGGAAGTTGTAGTTAACGGTAAAAAAGATTCTAAATTTAATAAAATATTGAAACATACAGCTCTGAATTTAATTCCGGGTTATTCATTATACGATAATTATATACAAATCAGAAAAACCGTGAATATTATTGGTAATACAAAAGTAAAACATCATGAAGATGGTTCTAAAACAAAAATTTCGCCGATTTTAGACAGTAAAGGAAAAGTTATTGGCAGAATAGAAACTATAGTTGGATTTGATAAAAAACCAGTTTCTGCTAAAGAATATAATAAAGAAAATACGTTGACTTCAGAAGTTTTTTATAATGATAAGAAGGGCATTGATGCAAGAAAAGAATACAATATACAGGGCACTATGTCTAAATTAATCGAATATAATTCTGACGGGAAAATATCATCGGTAGTAGAATTTGACGAAAAAGAAAAACCAATTACTGAAATAGTTTGTGATAAAAATGGCAAACCTGTTGAACAAAAAAATTATGAATATAATGAAAAAGGCATGCGGACTTCAAAATGTGTTTATAATAAAGACGGACAGTTAACCATTAAGTATACTTATGAATATGAGAAAGTTAATACTGATGAGGCTGATGACTGCATAGGTGTACGTATAGGAGATAAATGGGAATACTATATACAGAGAATAACAAAAACAGATGTAATTAATAATAAAACGGAAATCTGTTATGATGATGAAGATGGATAAGTTTAAGTTCGTAATAACCAAAAGCCGGTTTTATACCGGCTTTTTAGTTTTTATATCAGTATTCGATATCAACATTTACATATTCAGCAGCCAGAGCTTCATTTAATGTTGTAACTGTTGCTTCTGCATCTTTTTGATTATGTAGGACAGGTTTAAAAAACGTTTGAACCTTACCGTTTTTGGTTTTAGCAACTATAGCAAATTTTTTATATCTATTTTTATTGGTGAGGCCAGTATGGCGCGACGTTGCATGTAAGAAATAACCAATCCAATCAAATTTATATTCATATTCAAAACATGTTATGTTTTTTATGTCAACTCTTTTTTTCAACGTAATCATCCCCAGAACAGCATTATGTTGAATTTCACAAACATTGTTGTTACAAATAAGACGATAATCATATGGTTTTTCGTTAAAATAAGCACAAAGACATAATAAAAGAATAACAAGAGACACCTTATTTTTCATTAAGTCAGCAAAAAAGCCCCTCTTTTGGTGTGCATTATCTGGTGAAACCATTTGACCCTCTTTCTTGAACTCTAATCAAGCTTTCGACTTTATTTCCATCTTGTTCAATTAATTTTATTGCATTTTGGAGGTTCTTTTCAAGACAGAGTTCAGTGATTACCGTAATATCAGCGGTGTTATCTTCCGAAACGCATTTTTGCATGATACTTGCAAGGCTTATGTTATTTTCGGCGCAAATCGTTCCGATTTTTCCGATAACCCCTTTGTTATTTTTTGCGTTAATTGAAATGTAATATTTATTACAAGTGTCCGCAATATCAATCATCTGCGCGTTTTCGCCGTGATGGCATCTCATCATCGGGAGGAGATAATCAGTTGTGTTAATTTCTGAGGCGATAGCTAAAATGTCACCGATTACGGAGCTTGCAGTCGGAAATTCGCCAGCTCCGGGGCCGGAAAGAGTTATGTCGCCCACAGGATGACCGCTTAGACTGACTGCGTTTGTGACGTAATCAATATGCGCAAGCGTTGATTTTTTCGACACAAGCATTGGATGTACCCTCACATCAGCCTTGCCTTCTTCGTTCATATAAGCTGATGCGATAAGTTTTATTTTGTAACCAAGCTCGTTTGCGGCCTTCATGTCCTTTGCTTTAATTTTGGTAATACCTTCACGGTAAACATTTTCGATTTTTACACGCTTGCCAAATGCAATTGTTGCAAGGGTTGTAATCTTATATGCTGCATCAAACCCTTCGACGTCACCTGTTGGGTCGGCTTCTGCGTATCCGAGAGTTTGTGCCTCTTTTAATACATCATCATAAGATGCGCCCTGCATGTCCATTTTGGTCAAGATGTAATTCGTTGTACCGTTGAGGATTGCCTCAATTTTGTTTATCTTGTTTCCGGCGAGAATTGTTTTAACCGGCATGATTATCGGAATTCCGCCGGCTATTGCGGCTTCGTATAAAATAACGCGGTTGTGTTCTTCTGCCAGATTAAAAAGTTCTTCACCGTGTTTTGCGAGAAGTTCTTTGTTTGCGGTTACAATATGTTTGCCGTTTTTAATCGCGGTTTTAATCAAATCGAACGCCGGATTAATTCCTCCGATAAGTTCCGCAACAATTTGGATTTCAGGGTCGTTGACAATTTCATAAGGATCTTGCGTCAAAATAGATTGATCAAGATTTTCGATATTTCGCGGCTTAGATACGTCGCGCACAGCGGCCTTAACTACTTTGATGTCAGTTCCTTGAAGGCATTTGAACACCCCCGAACCTACAGTTCCCAACCCGATTAACCCTATTTTAATAATATTTCTTTCCATAGAATGATTGTATCATAAAAATTTGAAGTTGGAAAGGGTTTGTGTTATTATAGGATTATGAATTTTGAAGAAAAGCAGTTAACGAGTGAAGTTAAGTATGACGGCAAGATTATGACCGTTTTGAGTGATAAGGTTGAGCTTGCAGACGGCGGAAAGTCTTTCCGCGAGGTTGTGAGACATTCGGGCGGGGTCGTAATCCTTGCGTTTAAAGATGAAGAGACCATTTTGCTTGTTAAACAGTTTCGTTATCCGATTGCGCAGGTGGTATATGAACTTCCGGCGGGCAAACTTGAAGTTGGCGAAAACCCTGATGAGGCTTGCAAAAGAGAGCTGGAGGAAGAAACCGGTTTCAGAGCAAAAAATTGGAAATCTCTGGGTTATATTAATACATCTCCGGGATTTTGCGACGAAAAATTGTATCTTTATGAGGCTTGCGAGCTTGAATTTGTCGGTGAACATCCGGACGAGGGCGAAATTATTAAATCATTTGAGTATAAATTAAATGATGTTAAAAAGATGATTTTGTCAGGCGAAATTAATGATGCAAAGACGATTTGCGCGATTATGAGGGCTGAACTCAAATGATAAAGATGGTTGCGACGGACATTGACGGAACTATTGTCGGAAACAGCTTCGTTTTCACGGAAGAAGTTAAAAATTGCATGAAAAAACTTTGCCAAAACGGGATTAAAGTTGTCCTTGTGACTGGCAGAATGCATTCGGCAACCATTGATGCCGCGCGTGAATTGGGGCTTGAAACCCCTATAGTTTCTTATCAGGGCGGATTGATTAAGGAGCAGACCGGCGGGAAAGTTTTGTATGAAAAAACAATGGATGCGAAAGATGCCAAAGAGATTATTCTCTGGGCAAAAGCGAACAAAATTCATTTGAATCTTTATATGAATGACAAACTTTTCGTCGAGGAGGACAACGAGTCTATTAAAAGGTACACTTGCGAGCGCAATATCCCTTATACCGTGTGCGAGCTGGATAAAATTGAGCTTAAACATATTAATAAAATCCTCGGAATTGATTTTGAGAACGCTGAAAGGGTCACGGGCTGGGTGAACTTTTTGCGGGAAAAATATCCGCACCTTTATATCGTAAAATCGACACCGTATTTTTGCGAGGTTTCAAACAATGATGCGCGAAAATCTCGTGCCGTTGAGTTTTTGGCGGATTATTGGGGAATTAAAAAAGAAGAAATTTTAACGATTGGCGATCAAAATAACGATATAGAACTTTTGAAAGCCGGCGGAATTCCGGTCGCAATGGGCAATGCGACGGATGAATTGAAAAAATATGCAAAATATATTACAGATACGGTTGATAACAATGGGTTTGTGAAGGCGGTTGAAAAGTTTGTTTTGAAAGAAGGTTTGCATGTATAGAATCGGTATCGGCTATGACATCCATAAACTTGTCGAGGGCAGGGATTTGATAATCGGCGGGATTAAAATTACCCATGAAAAGGGGCTTTTGGGCCATAGCGATGCGGATGTCCTGATACATGCGATAATCGACGGAATGCTCGGAGCGCTTGCGCTTTCAGATATCGGAACCCTTTTCCCTGATACAGATGCAAAGTATAAAAACGCGGACAGTACGGTTTTGTTAAGACATGTGTACGAACTTGTTAAGCAAAAGGGTTATAAAATCAGTAATATCGACAGTAATATTATTGCGCAAAGCCCGAAAATGATGCCATATATTCCTAAAATGAAAGAAGTTTTGTGTAAAATTCTGGAACTTGATTTTGCTGATTTGTCTATAAAAGCGAAAACGAAAGAAAAACTTGACGCTGTGGGTCGTGAGCTTGCCATTGAGAGTAATTCTGTCGTCTTGCTGAAAAAAGTTTAGAGTCCGCTCGCAATGATGAAAATTGTCTACTGCCCTCTTACCTTCCAATCCTCCGGTAATCGTAGGGTAGACTTTAGTCTACCAAAAAACTTTATTAAATTTTATTATACAAATCCATAAAAAAGTGTTGAAAAAGTTCAAAAAATTGGTATAATTAGAATATAGATTTTTATTAAATGCGAGGAATTATTAAATATGACTGAAGATACTGAAATGTTCGGGATTGGTGTGCCTTTGCGCGCAAAAGATAAAAAAAATAACAAACATTCCGGCAAAAATAACATTGTTCAAAGCGGAATGAAACTCGGTTTTACTCTGGCTGAAATGATGGTCGTAATGCTAATCCTTTCGATTGTTATGGCTGCATTTGCACCTGTAATGACAAGGAAAAGCAAAGTTGATATGTCAAGCCCATGGAAATGGGTTGAGGGTACAAGCGATATAAGATACGGTATCGGCAGCGCTAACCAAATGGCAATGATAGGACGTCCACAGCGTCCGGATGGCTCATCAGGCCGTTTGTTGATAAACGCCGGCGATAGAGCGGTTAACCATATTATGTTCCAGAATAATAGCGCAACAACCGGCGCATTGAGAGTAACACAGAATGCACTTTTGCTCGGAAGTCTGTCATCTGATGCTGAAAACACAGGTGCCTTGGCTGAAGGCTCAATTACAATTGGTCCATATACTAGAGCGCGGAAAAATTCTGTTGCAATAGGCCGTGGTACTCTTGAAAATTCCCATGCAACTGATACACAAGAGGTTGTTGCAATAGGTCATGGTGCACTTGGAACAGCTAGTAGAACTTATGCTGATGTTGCGATAGGTTATAGAGCATTATTTTCAGCTGTAGATTCAGTAGATAACGTAGCAATTGGCGACAACACTATGTATAGCTTTCAAAATGGCACAGACAACGTTGCAGTAGGCTGGGAAACTTTATACAAAGCAAGATCTATTAATGGAAACACGGCTTTAGGTTCGCAAGCTATGTATTTTAATGAATCTGGAGACTATAATACGGCAGTTGGATATTATTCAATGTATAATTCAACCGGCAGTAACAATATTGGTATAGGTTATGATGCAGGATATAGTTTAAAAGGATCAGAGAATATAGGTATAGGTACCGATACATTTCATAGCAATAATACCGGTTCTTATAATATAGCAATTGGTCAATCTGCTCTATTTGGAGCTGCCAGCGGTTCATCAGGCAGCAGTAATATAGCTATTGGTCAGAGTGCAATGTCAGGTAATACCTCCGGATATTCTAATGTTGCAATGGGTTCCAGTGCATTGACGTCAAATACAACTGGAACTTATAATATTGCAATAGGTGATAGAGCATTACTGTCAAATACTACTCAAGGTAGTAATATAGCTATAGGAGGAGATGCATTAAAAGCAAGTACTACTGGTTACTATAATGTAGCCTTAGGACGTTATAGTATGTATAAACTGGAGAGAGGTTTTGGAAATATTGGAATAGGTTATGAAGCACTATACAACAGCAAACCAACAAATTCAACATCTGCCGCTCCAAATACAGCGATAGGTCATAGAGCGTTATCTAGCACAGAAACCGGTGAACGAAATGTAGCGATTGGAGCCGAGGCAATGTTATCCGCAACTGATATTCGTCATTCGACAGCGGTAGGCTACCAGGCAATGAGAAACCTGACCACGGCAGGTTCAAGTACGGCAATAGGTAGTTATTCAATGTTAAATTCAACTGGAGGAAGTGGAAATACAGCAGTAGGTTCCTCCGGATTATACGTAAATCAAGGGGATTATAATGTAGCAATTGGAAATGATGTATTAAGCAGCAATACCACAGGAGATAACAATGCAGCCCTAGGAACTTTTTCAATGAATCAAAATACTACAGGAGGTAATAATGTAGCTATAGGGTATCAAACTTTATGGACTAATCAAACTGGAAGTTCAAATACAGGATTAGGATATCAGGCTTGTCTTAACGTAACAGGCAGTAACAAAACCTGTATTGGTGCAAGTTCTGGTCCTGCATCAGGTACCTCAGAGGCCAGCAGTGCAGATAATATCGTATTTTTAGGAACATCTTCCAGCGTGGTGAAAATCCCCGGTCAATTGCAGGCCGCAAGCACTGCCGCGTATACTTCTGACCGTCGTTTGAAGAATATTTCAGGCGAGAACACAGAGGGTTTGGCAAAAATTCGTCAATTGAAAGTTTATAACTTTACCTTCAAAAAAGATCCGGATAAAAAAGCTCATGTAGGTGTAATCGCGCAGGATTTGCAAAAAGTTTTCCCGAAAGCGGTCATAAAAGGTACCGACGGCTACTTAAAAATCCGCTGGGATGAAATGTTTTACGCAATGCTGAATTCAATCAAAGAACTTGCCGCAAGAATTGATAAAACAGATGAGATTCTGAAACAAGTTCAGAATGACATGAACACCTTGAGGGCCGAGAATAAACAATTGAAAGCCCAAAACAGGGCCCTTGAAGCGCGTTTAAATGCCTTAGAAAAGAAAATTAAATAAGTATTCGGGTAGACTTTAGTCTACCCTGCTTTTTAATTAACCTTCTCCCGAATGTTAGAAATTCGGGAGAGGGTTTACCCTGAACAATCTTTGTAGTAAAATCTTTTTGAAAGGATTAGAATTATGTATTATCAGGGATTAATAAACACATTCAGAGAATATCTTCCGGTGAGCGAAAAGACTCCGGTAATTACGCTTAACGAAGGAAATACACCGTTAATCAAGGCCGATAATTTAGCTAAAAAAATCGGACTTGATGCTGAGATTTACTTGAAATTTGAGGGGTGCAACCCGACTGGAAGCTTTAAAGACCGCGGAATGACAATGGCCGTTTCTAAAGCGAAAGAAGCCGGCTCCGACGCAATTATCTGCGCGTCTACCGGAAACACATCAGCCGCAGCAGCAGCTTATGGCGCCAAAGCCGGAATGAAAACTTTTGTTTTAATTCCTGATGGTTACGTTGCGCTCGGAAAGCTTTCTCAGGCAATGATGTACGGCGCAAAAATTATCGCTATCAAAGGAAATTTTGATCAGGCACTAGATGCCGTTAGAACAATTTCAGAAAAGTATCCGATAACCCTTGTGAATTCCGTAAATCCTTACAGAATTGAAGGCCAGAAAACCGGTGCGTTTGAGATTTGCAACGCATTAGGCCAAGCACCGGATTATCACTTTATTCCGGTCGGAAACGCCGGAAACATTACGGCATACTGGAAAGGTTATAAAGAATTTTTCGAATGCGGGAAAATCAAATCGTTACCTAAAATGATGGGGTTTGAAGCAGAAGGCTCGGCCGCAATTGTAAGAGGAGAAAGGATTTTGAAGCCTGAAACCCTTGCAACCGCAATCAGAATAGGTAATCCGGCAAGCTGGGATAAAGCAGTTGCCGCACGCGACGAAAGTAACGGTATGATTAACTTTGTAACCGATGAAGAAATCGTTAAGGCTTACAAACTTACCGCATCAACCGAAGGTGTTTTTGCAGAACCTGCAAGCAACGCTTCTGTTGCAGGCTTAATCAAGGTTAAAGACCAGATTAAACCTGGTTCAAAAATAGTTTGTATCTTAACCGGAAACGGCTTGAAAGATCCTGATAACGCGATTAAATATTCCGACGCAGATGTTACAAAAACTTCTACCGAATTGGATGACATTTTGCGGGCAATGAATATTTAAAGTTCAAAATTCGGGCCGGTTTTACCAAAGCCGGCTTTTAAATTATGGAGAAAGATTTATGCAGAGTGATAACATAAAAAAAGGACTTGCCAGAACCCCGCACCGCGGGCTTTTAATGGCAACAGGAGTTTCAAAAAGCAACATGAAAGCGCCGTTTATCGGGATTGCAAGCTCATTTTCGGATCTTGTTCCGGGGCATACCGGAATGCGGGATTTGGAAAGACAGATTGAAAAAGGAATTCACACAGGCGGTGGTCAGGCCTTTGTATTCGGCGTTCCGGCGGTTTGTGACGGGATTGCGATGGGTCATGGCGGAATGAGATATTCTCTTCCTTCAAGAGATTTGATTGCGGATTGTGTGGAAGCCGTTGCGGCAGCGCATCAGCTTGATGGGCTTGTACTGCTTTCAAATTGCGATAAAATCACTCCGGGAATGCTTATCGCCGCATTAAGACTCGATATCCCTTGTATTGTCGTGACTGCCGGCCCTATGCTTGACGGGGAATGCGCCGGACACCACAAGTTAACAATGGTTACGGGCTCTTTTGAAGCAGTCGGAAGGTTTAGAAAAGGTGAAATTTCAGAAGAAGAACTTCTTGAATTTGAAGAGGCCTCTTGTCCTTCTGCCGGCTCATGTCAGGGGATGTACACCGCAAACACAATGGCTTGTCTGACAGAAGTTTTGGGAATGAGTCTCCCTAATTGTGCGTCTTCTTCTGCCGTGTCGGCCCAAAAGCGTCGTATAGCCTTCGATTCCGGTATAAAAATCGTTGAGCTTGTAAATAATAACGTTAAGCCGTCCGAAATCATCACAAAAGAAAGCATGAGGAATATGATTACGGCAGATTTGGCGCTCGGAGGCTCGACAAACACCTTTTTACACACGCTTGCAATTGCAAACGCCGGCGGAATAGACATCACGCTTAACGATTTTGACGAATTGAGCAAAAAAGTTCATCAGATAGTTAAAATTAATCCGTCTTCAACCCTTACAATGGCCGATTTTCATTATGCAGGCGGAGTTGGAGCAGTGTTAAAGTCTCTGAATTCCGGCGGACTTTTACACGACTGTCCGACCCTTTGCGGAAAATCAATATTTGAAATCGCAAATTCTGCGCAAATCGACACCTCAATTATACCGATGTACGAAAATTCAAAGTACACAAAGGCCGGCTTGAGCATTTTATACGGAAACCTTGCAAAAGGCGGCTGTGTAATCAAAACGTCGGGTGTCGATGAAGATTGTTACGAGTTTGAAGGGAATGCGCGAACTTTTGACAGCGAAGAAGATGCGATGAAAGCCCTTGAAAACGACGAAATTAAACAGGGTGATGTTATCGTAATCCGCTATGAAGGTCCGAAAGGCGGCCCAGGAATGCGCGAAATGCTTGCGCCGACATCACTTCTCACCGGTAAAGGGCTTGGGAAAAAATGTGCATTGATTACAGACGGAAGATTTTCGGGGGCAACCCGTGGGATATGTGTCGGCCACATAGTTCCGGAAGCCGCTCAGGGCGGTGAAATCGCGCTTATAAAAGATGGCGACAGGATAAGAATTGATATTAACAAGAATTCAATCGAGCTTAAAGTTGACGAAAAAGAGCTTGAAACAAGGCGCAAAGAACTTAAGCCGTTTGAATTAAAATGCAAATCCGGATACCTTGCAAAATACGCAAAAAACGTTCAGGACGCCTCCCACGGTGCAATTGTTTAGCGTGAATGGTAGACTAAAGTCTACCCTACGATCTTACCTTCTCACCACTCCGCTTCGCTGCGGGAAGCAGGGTCACAAGACTTACTACGTTGCGCCTGTTCCCTTTGCTCTACAAGGGGCGAGGGAGTAAATCATTGTCACGTCCTTACTTTATTCTGTCGGATTATTCAAGAGGTAATTTTGAAGAGACTTCGGCAATTATGCGCTGCACATCGGCTCCGCCGATTGCAACTTCAAGTATTAAGGGCGCATGAATTAACACTGTTTCAGAATATGCCATTGTATCAATATTTATGACATCAAATTCCACAAAATCGTCGCCGGCTGTGATTAGTTTTCCGTACTCGCCGCCGGTTGCCCATTTTATAAACATGTACTGATTTTCATATTCTCTTAGTTTTTCGACTAATCTCATAAATACTCCTACTGCTCTCCCTTACGGATAATGTATAAAATTTAGCTACAATTATATTTTAGTTATTTATTTCATTAAGTCAAGTATAATCACTAAATATTAAAACTTTTTCTTGAACCTTCTTCGTGGTACAAGCCGCCGCCACAGATTGTCTCCACAACCTTCAAGACAAACTCTCTTGACGCGTCCACCTGACTTAAATAAAATTCGCGGTTTGGTAAATGTTTTATTTTCATTATTGAATTCTGGTTCTGTTCCGCCGGAACATACAGCGAGGCAACTTCGTTATCCAGAAGTTTTACCATCTCTTCATCATGGTTTTTTACCCCGTTCATCAACTCGTTGTAATTTCCCTTTATTGCCATTATTCTTCCGGCAAAAAGGTGCATATTATTCTCACGATACAAAGCCTGCGGCTGATAGTTACAGCGAGTTGTAAAACTCATTTTGTGCCATAAAATATTCACCACAACGACAGTTTTTTGAACATCTGTGTCAACGTAAATATTCTGCGTCGTAATTCCTCTTGATGAAAAAGATTCCTTCAATGTCTCAACAACAGCCTGCAAATTTTCTATCATACCCAGAAAAATTTCGTTCGTATTCATATTTGCGTGCTGATAATCCAGAAATTGCTTATACATGTGTGTTGACACAAGCCCTATTCTTTCCTGAATTAATGCATTCCTTGCCGATGTTTCAGAATTATCAAAACTTTCGTAATTGTTTAACAATTTTTCATCCTTACTTTGTATACCATATTTTAATAATAAACATGTTTTTATGTAAAGATTATAATATTTTTCGTTACATTTTAAAATAGTCAAAAAGATTTATTTATTTCTTTTGAACTTAAAAAAGAGGCCGCAAAATCTGCCGCCTCTGATTATTTTTAAACTAAATCTATTAATGTTATTGTGCAATAGATTCCGAAATGATTTGCATTTCATCAAGTGATGCGTAAACAGCATGGCAACCGCAATCTACGTACAAGATTTGGCCGGTTGTTCCTGTTGACAAATCTGATGCAAGGTACAAACCTGCTTTTCCAACGTCTTCTAAAGCAACATTTCTTTTCAACGGAGCTTTTACAACTGCGGCTTTAAGCATTTTGTCAAATCCTGAAATACCTTTTGCGGCAAGAGTTTTAACAGCACCTGCTGAAATACAGTTTACTCTAACACCTTTCTGACCCAAATCAGCGGCAAGATATCTCATTGAAGATTCAAGAGCTGCTTTTGCAACGCCCATAATATTGTAATTTGCAACAACATATTCAGATCCAAGGTATGTAAGTGCAAGGATTGAACCGCCTTCATTCATCAAAGGTTCAGCGTTGCGGCAGATAGAAACTAGTGAATAAGCGCTGACGCCCATTGCCAAATCCCATCCAGCGTGTGATGTGTCAATAAATCTTCCCTGCAAATCTTCTTTTGCAGCAAATGCTACTGCGTGAACTACAAAATCCAATTTCCCGTAAATTTTTTCACATTCTTCAAATACTGCCTTAACTTCATCTTCTTTAGTAACATCACAGCTCATAATAAGCTTTGAATTCATACCTTCGGCCAAAGGTCTAACCCTTTTTTCCATAACTTCACCGGCATAAGTGAACGCGATATCTGCTCCGGCTTCATACAATTGTTTTGCTATTGCATAAGCAATACCGTGAGTATTTGAAACTCCGAAAATAATACCTTTTTTGCCTTCCATTAATTTCATATTATATCTCCCTCTTTAAATAGATAACCTAAGACTAATTTATTTTAACAAAAATAAAAAAAATTAGCAAATATTTTAAGTTTTGGTGCAATTTCGTTTGCCTCGCAATGACGACATGTTCCCTCGCCCCTTGTGGGAGAGCGAAATTGCGTACGGACGGAGCAAAGCGAGTCCGGATAGCGGAACAGCGAGGGCGGATAAGTCCTAAAGGACTAAAAGCCCGAGACTGTGGAGCGTGGAGCAATTTCAAGACGGGTTAGGGTGAGGGGTCAAAATAGCTTGTAGGGTAGACTTTAGTCTACCAGTTTAACTATTTGTACAACATCTCACGTTTTTTGGCATAATTCGGGTTATGGAGGTAATCCTCGTATTTTTCGCGAGCATTGATATAACCCTTCGGAGAAATCTCAATTATTCTATCGGCAACGGTTTGGATAAATTTGTAATCCTGTGAAGTGAAAAGTACTGTTCCGTTGTAATCAATAATCGCATTATTTAATGCCGTAATTGCCTCCAAATCAAGGTGGTTTGTCGGTTCATCAAGTGTCAAAACGTTTGCCTCTTCTACCATAAGTTTTGCGAAAAGGCATCGGACTTTTTCACCTCCAGAGAGAACTTTTACCTGTTTATCGGCCTCTTCGCCAGTGAAAAGCATACGACCCAAATATCCTCTAAGATAGTTTACATGCTGGTCTTTTGAATACGGAGCAAGCCAGTCGATAATCTTTTTATCGTTATCAAAATAGTCATTGTAATCTTTCGGGAAGTAAGAAGTCGTCGCAGTTACACCCCATTTAATCTCACCGGAATCCGGTTCAGTCTTGCCATTCAGCATATCAAATAATGTTGTAATAATTAAAGGATCTTTTGCAATAAACGCAATTTTTTCACCCTGACTAACTTCAAAACTCAAATTTTTGATTAAAAGCTCACCGTCAACAGATTTGTTTAAATCTTTTACCGTTAAAACATCGCGTCCCGGAATTTTGAAGTATGTAAATCTAATTCTCGGATACTGTCTTGATGACGGTTTGATTTCTTCCAGTGAAAGTTTATCAAGCATATTCTTTCTTGAAGTCGCCTGTTTTGCTTTGGAAGCATTTGCACTAAACCTTGCAATGAAGGCTTTTAACTCTTCCATTTTCTCTTCTGTTTTGCGGTTTTGTTCTTCTTTTTGTTTTTGGATTAACTGGCTTGCCTGCGACCAGAACGAATAGTTTCCGGTATAAAGCTGAATTGTTTTGTAATCAATATCCGCAATATGCGTACAAACTTTATCAAGAAATTCTCTGTCGTGAGATACAACAATAACAGTGTTTTGGAAGTTTATAAGCCATTCTTCAAGCCACTCAATAGTTGAAAGATCGAGGTGGTTTGTCGGTTCGTCAAGAAGAAGGATGTCAGGATTGCCGAAAAGCGCCTGAGCAAGAAGTACACGAACCTTTTCACTTCCCGCAAGTTCACTCATCTGTTTTTCATGCAATTCATCAGGAATACCGAGTTCCGAAAGCAGACTTGCTGCCATACTTTCCGCCTGCCAGCCGTCAAGTTCCGCAAATTCTGTTTCTAAATCCGCAACTTTAAGACCATCTTCATCATTAAAATCCGGTTTTGAATAGAGGGCATCTTTTTCTTTCATAACTTCGTATAATCTCTTATGCCCCATAATCACCGTTTCAAGAACTTTATAATCATCAAATTCAAAGTGGTTTTGTTTTAAAACTGCAATACGATTACCTTTTGAGATATGAACTTCGCCGGATGTCGGTTCAATATCACCTGACAGAACTTTCAGGAAAGTTGATTTTCCTGCGCCGTTTGCCCCTATCAATCCGTAGCAGTTTCCGGGTGTAAATTTAATATTTATATTTTCAAAAAGTGTTTGCGAACCAAATCTTACTGTTAATTTTTCTGTTGTTATCATTTTGCTATTCCTATATTCGGGGGTATCTTTGTTTATTATATCATAAAAATTTCAGGCATTAAACCTCAGGCTTTATTTTTTTTCATTTATTGGGTATTATATAATTGTATCAGTTGAAATATAATGGTGAGTTATGAAGTCAGTCAAAGAAATTTCTATAGAATCTAAAATTTTGCGCCGTTTACAGGACAATCCGATTTGTCTTGAGCTTGTAAATTATCTTTTTGCAGATGAAGAATTACAAGAAATGCAGGAATATGCGAATAATGTTTCAATAAAACGTCTCGGATTTAACGATCACGGGCCGGTACACATGCGCCAAGTCGCCGGAAACGCAATTAAAATGCTTAATATTTTGAAGGATTGCGGAATTAAAACATCTCTTGAGGAAGAAGAAATCGGAACGTTTGATGATAGTATGTGCGCTGTTATTCTTGCCGGTCTAATGCACGATTTAGGAATGATGATAGGCCGTCAGGGGCATGAAGAAATGTCTGTAATCTTAGCTCAACCGCTTATTGAAAGAGCGCTTATGCATATTATGCCCGGAGATCTTCGCCGGCGTACGGTTATCAAATCGCTTGCAACAGAAGCTATAGTCGGACACATGTCATCAAGAAAAATTCATTCTATAGAAGCCGGAATTATTCTGATAGCAGACGGCTGTGATATGACCAAAGGCCGCGCAAGAATTCCTATGGCTATTAATACAACCCCAAGGGTCGGCGATATTCACAAATATTCGGCAAACGCAATCAATCGTATCGGAATACATCACGGCGAAAAGAAACCTATTAAAATTGAAATCGAAATGTCCGGAGATGTAGGATTTTTCCAGATTGAAGAAGTTTTGCTGACTAAAATTGACTCAAGCCCTGCAAAAAAATTCGTTGAACTTTACGCCGGTGTTGAAGGTCAAGAATGCAAATGCTACTTATAAGTTCTATTATTTTAGTAGGTCGGATTTAGCGGATTTCCGTACAGACGCTACAACGAAGTTGTTAGTCCGGATAGCGAGGGAATTGAGCGGACTGAGCCATTAGGCTCATTAGCGAAACTTCCCGAGCGTGAAGGAAATACAAGACACTAATCCGACAAAATTTAATTGTTGGCATAGTAATGCC
>JAGAVG010000046.1 GCA_017942035.1 bacterium
CCAACTGGGGTACAATTTGTACCCATGTTCAAATGATTGCGAAAGATGGCAAGAACAGAAAAGTTATGGCATCTGATACCGAAGGTGTTTTGAGGCTTATTCAGTCGATTCCGAGTCCTAAAGCAGAACCATTTAAACTATGGCTTGCAAAAGTCGGCAGTGAAAGACTTGATGAAATGCAAGACCCTGAAATTGCTATTAATAGAGCTTTGCAATATTATTTGGCAAAGGGGTATTCACCGGAATGGGTAAACCAAAGGTTAAAGTCAATTGAAGTTAGAAAAGCTCTTACCGATGAATGGCAAAGGAGTGGTGTTAAAAACTCCGAATATGCAATTTTGACTGATATTTTAACTCAAGAATGGTCTGGCATGAAAACTCGAGATTATAAAGAGTTCAAAGGACTTCATAAAGAAAGCCTTAGAGATAATATGTCCAATATGGAACTTGTTTTGAATATGCTTGCAGAAGTTTCAACCACAGAGATTTCAAAGAAAAAGAACCCTAAAACACTTGAAGAAAACAAAGCTGTTGCTAAACAAGGCGGAAGTGTAGCAAAACAGGCAAGGAAACAAATTGAACTTCAAACAGGTGAATCTGTTGTAACTGATGATAATTTTCTACCACTTCATAAAAAACCTAAACAAATAAAGAAAAAAGATTAAACAACATTGTCCGTTTATCCGAGTGAAATCGAACTCAAAAACCTTGAAGTAAAACACCCTCGAAAAGCAGACTATACAACAAACACACACTCATTATAAATTCGCAACAGAACCATTTCCCCTTGACAATTAAAGGTTTTTATGGTACTATTGTTTCATAAGCAACTTCGGCAAACGCAGGTATCACCTAGCTTTTAGCCAAAAGATTTTAAATAACACTCTGTATTTATCAATACATTTATGATTATACACTGTGTTTGTAAATTTGTCAACTAATTGCTCTATTAGTGGCTTAGTTGTTCTGCTTAAAAATGGCACATATTTAATACTGGTAAAAGAAAAGCATTTTGTAGAATGTTTACTTTTGCTTGCAAAAATGAAAGTTATTGAATGAAACAATACAAATTTCAAAATTTCATAGAAATAACACAGAAAGAGTTTCAGATTTATCAGTCTGAGCCTATTTCTGAGAAGCAGGCTTGCGAAATTCAAGATAATTTATTCGGTGTTGTTCATCTATTAATAAAGTGGAAACAAGAGGTAAATATAAACCGTGCGTAGCACAGAAAGAGGTACAATATGATAAATATTATCAGTAAACTTAAAAAATTTTTTGAACCCGAAGTAATTTCAAACACATCAGAACCCAAAACCCTTCCGAACACATCAAATGAAAACAACCAGAAAAAGGTTACTTTCAGAGTTGATGCCTTTACAGCAACTAACTTAGAAAAACTTATCTCTCAAAGCGATTTGAGCATAAGTATTTTTGTTAAAACCGCACTGTATAACTATATTTCTTTTTACAAAGAATTAAGCTGTGAGCCTTTTGAAATAGGGCATTGGTTGGATAATCAAGAATTAGACTTATCCTTTGCTAGATACACAATAACCCTAGATGATACCTTATCAAATGAGTTTATCAGGCTAGAATCGGTTTACAAAGAAAACCGATTAACATTTAACAAGAGCCATCTTATCAGATGTGCTGTAAGTAATAGGCTATACAATCTGCTAATTGAAGATGTGTAGGTAAGCATTTTAAAGAGAATAACATATCAGTAGTAGCCCCTTACATACATTTTCTTACAGCAGAATCTTGAGTGCAGGATGGATGAATTTGACATTTCTGGTGAAAATGACTCTGTTATGTATTCAATTCAAGCTAAACTTGAATATATAATAAAAATGCTTGAACAATAAATGTAGTTCTGCATAATTCACCTGCTAGCCTTGATTTGATTACAATTTATTCATTACTTACATTCTTTATTTTAAAAGATGTTCATACTCTGCTTGGTGCAAACAATAGAACCGCTGATTATAACTTCATAAGAAAAATTAGAGATGTAGCATGTTCTTTAAAGAATGCTGAATGTTCTAAAAATGTTGTTATTATTGCACCTACTTTAACTCTACCGATGGAATTACAGAAAGATATTACTGTAGTTGATTTTGACCTTCCTACATTAGATGAAATTAAGTCTTTGTTAAATGAAATGATTAGTATGAACGAAGGCTCAGGAATACTAATTGACCTTAATGAAGATGAAAAAGAAATTTTATGCAAAGGAGCTCAAGGCTTAACCCTTCAAGAAGCTGAAAATGCTTTTGCTCGTGCAATGGTAGCAAAAGGGCAATTAACAGTGAAAGAACTTGATATAGTTCTTGATGAAAAATGTCAAGTTATCAAAAAGACAGGAATACTTGAATTTATTAAATCAGACCTGCGTATAGATGATATTGGCGGTCTGGAAAATATGAAAAAATGGCTGAGTAAACGCAACAATTCTTGGTTAGGTAAAGCTCAAAAAGATTACAATTTACCTGCACCTAAAGGGGTTTTAATTACAGGTATAGCAGGTTGCGGAAAAAGTTTAACAGCAAAAGCTATGAGTGCTATGTGGCAGTTACCTTTACTAAGGCTTGATGTCGGCAGAATTTTTTCTGGGGTTATTGGAAGTTCAGAAGAAAATATGAGAAAAGCTATACAAACAGCAGAAGCTGTTGCACCTTGTATTCTTTGGATAGATGAAATTGAAAAAGGTTTTGGCGGTTCAAGAGGTGAAATGGATGGTGGAACTGCGACAAGAGTCTTTGGTTCGTTTCTTACTTGGATGCAGGAAAAAGTTAAACCTGTCTTTGTAATAGCAACGGCTAATAATATTAGTTCATTACCGCCAGAAATGCTACGCAAAGGCAGGTTCGACGAAATATTTTTTGTTGACCTACCAATTATAAACGAAAGAAAAGTTATTTTTGACCTTCACCTAAACAAGAAACTAAAAAACAGTATATCTAAGGATTTTCAAGTAACAGAAGAACTATTAACAAGATTAGCAGAGGCTACAGAAGGTTTTGTAGGTGCAGAAATTGAACAGATAGTAATATCCGCTTTATTTGAAGCATTTGCAGAGGATAGAACATTGCAAGAATCAGATTTGTTTAGAGTGATTGAAAACACTGTACCATTATCGACAACTCAATCGGAACAGATAATAGCAATCAGAGAATGGGCAAATGTTAGGGCTGTAGCTGCGACTTCTCATGATAAACAGTACAATTATGTTCCAGAAGAAACTGAAGAACAGATTGAAAAGAAGAAGAAAGAAAAGAAAGCTACCGAAACTGTCAAAAAGGCGAGAGGTGGAAGAACTATTGAATTTTAATGAGGTAATTAAATGTCTGTAAAGCAAGACCTAATAATAGCAGAGCAACAATCGGCTGAATTAAGGCGAACAATGGGTGCTAAAAAATATGATGAATACATATACAGTTTTAGGTGGTTGGGTTGTAAATAGTTTCTTTCGGCTTTGACTTTCTAAAAACAATACCCGTAGAAACATACAAACATATCTACCTGTATCGACTCTTTCAAGGGCATTTTCTACGAACTGTTGAGCATATTTATATGGTGGGTTGGTAACAATATCCCCGTTATGATATGGGTTTGTGTTGATTAAAAAATCTTCAACTGTTCCATAACCCCTATTGATAAGGTCGGTAGCTTTACCTAATTTCTCTGCTTCATCAAATACTTTTGCTAAATGTCCTTCACCACAAGCACATTCCCATATGTTATTTAAATCGGGTTCTATTTCTAACAATAATTTCCCTGCAATCGGTTCGGTTGCGTAATAGTCGTTTTCTTCTCTCTTGCTTTTGCCGTGATTAGTTGCCCCTAAGTTGATAAATGTACTTTCTTTCATGTTTGCCTCCAGTTTGGATTACATGAAAAAATGTATTTGCAAATGACCGCAATTATAGTTTTGATGCTATAATGACACTATGGAACAAAGGAAAAAAGCTGTAATATATGCTCGTGTTAGTTCAGAAGAACAAAAGAAAGAAGGGTTTTCAATCGAAGCCCAATTAGATTTATTACACGATTATGCAAGCAAAAACCACATAGATATTGTAGAAGAATTTACAGAAGCAGAAACAGCAAAACAGACTGGTCGGCATAAGTTTGCTGAAATGCTAAAATTCTTAAAAAAGAGTAAAGATGTCAATATTATACTTGTAGAAAAAACAGACCGTCTTTATAGAAATTTTAGAGATTATGTAGATGTAGATGATAGTAAATTTGAAATTCATCTTGTAAAAGAAAATGAAATAATAACACCTGATTCCCCTTCACATGCAAAGTTAGTGCATGGTTTAAAAGTTTTACTTGCAAAAAACTTTATTGACAACCTTAGAGAAGAAACACAAAAGGGCAGATTAAAGAAAGCTAGCAATGGTTTATTTATAGGTCAAGTGCCTTATGGCTATAAAAAACTTAATAAGAATACTACTGTTATTGATGAAGAAAAAGCACCTTTTGTAAGGCGAGCATTTGAACTTTATGCTGAATATCTATCATTGGAAAAAGTTCGGTGGCAGTTAAAAGATGAGGGATATATTTACCAACCCTCAAACCCTATTGTTTCAAAAGGACAATTAGGTAAAATGTTAAAAAACATCAATTATACAGGTGCATTGATGTTTAGGGATAAAATTTATATGGGGCAACATGAACCCATAATATCCGATGAACTTTTTGAAAAGGCTCAGAAATCCGCTAAAAAAGATAATAAACCATTATATAGAGAAAACCATGACTTTGCTTTGGCAGGTATGATGACTTGTGCAAAATGTGGCTGTGCTATTACTGCGGAAATTAAAAAAGGCAGATATATTTACTACCATTGTACAGGCGGTAAGGGCAAGTGCGAGCAGAAAAAGATATATATTAATGAAGAACAGCTATTACCACAATTTGACGAAGCTGTAAAAGCTGTAAGCCTTGCACAGAAACATATTGAATATATAAAACAAGGTTTGAAAGAAAGTTTAAAAGATAAGCAAGAGTTTACAGAAGAATTTAGAAAAAAATTGCAAGCTGAGTATAAAAAAATAGAGCTTAGATTAGAAAGATTACTCGTTTTTTATTGCGATGGTGAGATTTCTGCTGAAATCTATCAAGAAAAAAGCCAACGATGGAATCATGATTTAGAAGAAATTAATATTAAACTTGAGGCATTAAGAGTTGCAAGTAAAAAATATTATGATGAAGGTGTAAAAATTATCGAAACTCTAAAATACGCATATAGTCTATATTTACAGCAACCACCTGCCGAAAAGAGAAAAATGCTAAATTATTTACTATCGAACTGCACTTTAGAAGGTCGAAAGGTAAGCTATAACTATAACTTACCTTTCTCATATTTCGTAAATTTTGACTCTTGTAATGAAAAATACCCTGGATGCGATTCGAACGCATGACCTACCGCTTAGAAGGCGGTTGCTCTATCCAGCTGAGCTACCAGGGCTTTTATTTACTTTGCTTATTTTTCATATACTTATTATCAAAACAAGCAATTCTGATTCATTACTTTTTAATACTAACACAAACATTTTTTCTTGCAAGTGCATATTAACAACTACTGCCCGCAGCCTATTTTTCTACTAAATACGGATTTACGCTCATGTTTTACATTTTCACACATGCATGTGTAATCCTCGGGCATGATGAACATTGCAGCTTTCATGTACATATACAATTCAAAATAATCCTCATAATATATACTGCTGTCTTCTCGAAGATTAAAATTATAACCCATTCGATAGTCCACAATAAAAGGTTTTTCATAACTTCTTAGCCTTAAAAATATTTCGTCGCTCAACCCTAATATCGGAACAAAATAATCTGCTTTTTTACAAACCTTTTCGAATTCTTTGTCTGTTTTTATGTTACAAAATTTTATATATTCTCTTACTTGCGGATTTATATTGGGGAATTTATTTTTGCCGGTAATTATAATTTCAAACATGTTCCCGCAATATATGCTCAAGTCTTGAACGGCATTTAGCAAGTCACGGGCGTGATTTTGTTTTACATCTAAATCACCGTATACCAAAAATTTTATTTTTTTATCCAAAACTCTATGCTTCAACCAAAATTTTAATTTTGTTAATTTATATTTAATTTTCATATTTTACTCTTTAATTTACTGCTCTGATTAGTCTCTCATTGAAAAAAAGCCATGCATATTACCCGTATGGCTATTTTTTTTTAAACCCTCGTTTAACCAAACATAACAATAGTTTATTGTTAAAATCTAAACAAGAATATATTTTAAATATATGAAAAAAGAATTTTCGCTTAAAACTTTCGGGTTAAATTTAAAACTAGAACGCATTAAGAAACGACTTTCTCAAGAAAAAGTTGCTGAAAGGCTTAATTTGTCTACAGTATACATTTCTAATGTTGAAAATGGAAAACAAAGTATTTCACTCAAAAATGCTTTTACATTTGCAAGATTTTACAATAAAAGTATTGATTATCTGCTAAAAAAACATTCTTAAGTTTTTACAAATAATTTGTTTAAGGTATAATCTTTTTAGATAATATTAACGAAAAGGAAAAGATTATGCTAACCGGAAATCAAATTAGAAAGCTATATTTAGATTATTTTAAGGAAAAACATCAGCACACAATTGTAGAAAGTTCAAGTCTTGTGCCGGATAATCCTACTGTACTATTGACAACAGCTGGGATGTTACAGTTCTTGCCGATATTTTTGGGGATTATAAAATCGCCATACGATCCGGCACGCGCTACTTCCTGCCAAAAATGCGCAAGGGCCGGCGGAAAAGATTCCGATATCGAAAATGTTGGAAGAACTCCGCGTCACCATACATTTTTTGAAATGTTGGGAAATTTTTCATTCGGTGATTATTATAAAAAAGAAATTATTCCTTGGGCTTGGGAATTCGTAACAGAAGTTTTGAAACTGGACAAAGACAGACTTTGGATTACTATTTTTGAAACTGACGATGAAGCTTATGAAATCTGGAGAAGCGTTGGAGTTCCGGCCGAAAGAATTAAAAGAAAAGGCAAAAAAGATAACTTTTGGGGTCCTCCGGGAGCTTCCGGATCTTGCGGACCTTGCTCTGAAATTCACTACGATTTAGGCGAACAATATAAATGTGATGATCCGCGCGGGTGCGGAATTGACACCTGCGAATGCGACAGATGGGTTGAGATTTGGAACCTTGTGTTCACAGAACTTTATCAGGATGAAGAAGGGAACCAATCTCCGCTTGAACATAAAAATGTTGATACCGGTATGGGATTAGAACGTATTACAATGGTTTGTCAGGGTGTTGCATCAACATTTGAAACTGATCTTTTAAAACCTATTATGGATAAAGTTTGCGAAATGAGCGGCGTTCCTTACAAAAAATCTGAAAAAACAGATATTTCTCTAAGGATTATCACAGACCACGCAAGATGCGTATCGTTCCTTATTTCTGACGGTGTAATCCCTGGAAATGAAGGCAGAAGTTACGTTCTTAGAATGATTTTACGCCGTGCACTCCGCCATGGAAAAATCCTCGGA
Source organism: bacterium (assembly GCA_017942035.1). Taxonomy (GTDB): domain Bacteria; phylum Cyanobacteriota; class Vampirovibrionia; order Gastranaerophilales; family Gastranaerophilaceae; genus RUG14219. Next base: position 7,553 of record JAGAVG010000046.1, read on the forward strand.
ATGGAATTGCCGTTCTTGTATAAACTTGTCGATGTAATTGTCGAAAATTATGGCGAAGCCTATCCGGATTTGGTTAAAAACAAAGCAAAAATTGTTGACACAATTAAGAAAGAAGAAGAACGTTTTAACAAAACTCTCGACAGAGGCTACAAACTTCTTGACGAATTTATTAAAAACAAAAAAGATATCGACGGAGAAAGTGCGTTCAAACTTTACGATACTTACGGATTTCCTTTTGAATTGTCAAAAGAAATCGCCGAAGAAAACGGCTTGAAAATCGACGAAGATGGCTTTAAATCAGCAATGCAGGAACAAAAAGACCGTGCAAAAGCTGCAACCCAAAAGATTTCCGTAACCGGCGACATTAAATACGCAAAAGTTGAAGAACAAGTTGGCTCAACGGAATTTGTCGGTTATAGCGAAGATGAATGCGACGGAAAAATTCTTGCCACAATTGAAGGTGAAGGATATGTCGATGTCGTTCTGGATAAAACCCCGTTTTACGCTGAATGCGGCGGCCAAACAGGTGATTCCGGCGTTATTGAAAACGAAAATGTTAAACTTGAAGTTTTAACAACATTTAAGGTAAACAAATTATTTATTCACAGATGCCAGATTGTAAACGGTGAAATTAATATAGGTGAAAATGTTCACGCGAAAATAGATAAAGCAAGACGTGAAGAGATTAGAATTCACCACACATCAGCCCACCTTTTGCAGGCTGCGTTGATAAAAGTTGTCGGGGATGAAGTTAAACAGGCCGGCTCTCAGGTTGAAGAAAACCGCATGAGATTTGACTTTACATTTTCTCGCGCAATGACTCCGGATGAACTTTTCAAAGTTGAAGATGTAATGAACAACTGGGTTCAAAAGGGTTATGACGTTATAACAAAAGTTATGGATATTGAAGAGGCAAAACTCACGGGAGCGACAGCACTATTCGGCGAAAAATACGATGATGTCGTAAGAGTTGTTTCAATTGGAGACGACAAAACTTGCATTTCAAAAGAGTTTTGCGCAGGAACACACGCAAGAAATATCCGCGACTTAAGACTTGTAAAAATCATTTCAGAAAGTGCAATTTCAGCCGGAACAAGACGTATTGAGCTTGTAGTAGGCAAATCAGCATTTGAATTTATGAATGCAAAAGTAAAAGAAATGGATAAATTATCTTTAATGTTCAAATTGCATTATGATGAAGTTGTTGAAAGGGTTCAGAAACTCAACGATGAAAACCGCGAACTTCAAAAAGAAATCGTCAGCTTAAAAGAAGCAAACGCAAGAAATAAATTCTCAAGCTTTATTTCTAAAGCGCAGGATATAGAGGGCGGAAAACTCTTCATCTCAAATATTGAAGATTTTGACCCGAAAGCAGTAAAAGCCGGAATGGAACTTTTAGCCCAGAAACTCGGCGAAAGTATTATTGTTCTGACATCAGGAAACTGTGTTCTTGCCTCTGTTTCAGACGGATTTGTAAAACGCGGAGTAAATGCCGGTAAAATTGTCGGCGAAATTGCGCGTGCAACTGGTGCAAACGGCGGCGGCCGCCCGAACTTTGCACAAGGCGGTTTGAAAGATAAAACAAATCTGACAGAAATTTTAGCAAAAGTTGAAGAAGAACTCAAATAAGCAGAACTCTGGAAGGCAAGAGGGTAAGTAGTGTTACGCCATTGCGCTCCTCGCAATGGCGAAATGTTCCCTCGCCCCTTGTGGGAGAGGGTTAGGGTGAGGGGTCAAAATCAATACATAAAACCCTCTCCCGAATTTGTAAGTTCGCATACTGCTCACTAACAAATTCAACCCTCTCACAAAGAGAGAGGGTAAGAAGTAGGGTAGACTTTAGTCTACCAGAAAAACTAATCCTTTTTCTTTTCGGCCTTTTTTACATGCAGAATTTTATCGCGAATTTCAAGTTCAACATTATCCAATATCGGATTCACTCCCATTTCTTCAAGATAAATCTTTGGGATTATGATACCATAACTGTTTCCTATTGCAGTAAGTGATCTTATCAGCATTAATTTCTCCAGTTCCGTAGGTCGGATTTACCAATCCGACAAATTTATTTCTAATCCTTTTTCTTTTCAGCCTTTTTTACGTGCAGAATTTTATCGCGAATTTCAAGCTCAACATCATCCAATATCGGATTAACTCCCATATCTTCAAAGAAAATCTTTGGGATTATAATTCCATAACTTGATCCTATTTGCTGTATTTTCTTTCTAACCATAGTTTTCACATTATAACAATATTATTTATTTTATTATAACTTCAAACTATTGACTGATATTCTAATTTTATTATAATATTATTATGATAAAATTAGAAAACATTTTGATTGAAGAAGATAACGAAGAACATAAGAAGCAAAAATTACTGGACGAGATTTATATTCCCTCAATGCGGCTTCGCAGTCTTCTTCATATATTACAAGAATATACAGAACAGAAGCAGGAAAATAGCGCGGAAATTTTCAATATAAACGAAGTTCTTACACTTTGCGTACAAGAAAGCAATAAAATTTTCGATTTGTATCATAAATCTATCTGAAATTTTTATGGTAAAATTATCTATAGAAATTAGGAAATTCAGGGAAAAATTATGAAAAAAGTTTTTATAGATACACTTGGCTGTCAGATGAACAAATCAGATACTGAAAGAATGTTCGGAATGCTTTCTCATTTTGGTTATGAGGAGACTAAAAATCCCGAAGAGGCATATCTTTTAATGATTAATACTTGTTCAATCCGCCAGTTGAGCGAAGATAAAGCGTTCAGCCAGATTGGGACATGGGGACGCTGGAAAAAGTTAGGAAAAGACATAAAAATCGGTTTTTGCGGTTGTGTTGCTCAGCAAAAGGCTGAAAACGTGTTTAAACGCGCCAGTTACGTTGATTTTGTAATGGGGACACACAAATTATACTCACTTCCTGAAATAATAAAACGTGTCGAAAACGGCGAAAGGGTTTGTGAATGCGAAGAGACAAACCTCGTTAACGAAGACAAAAACAACGATTATGAAATCCAAAGGGTTAAATCCACAAACGCCTGGATTCCGATTACGGAAGGCTGTAACAACTTCTGTACATACTGTATTGTGCCTTACACCCGCGGAAGAGAACGTTCCAGAGCGCCTGAAACTATTATAAAAGAGGCAGAAGATGCATTAAAACAAGGGTTTAAAGAAATTACTCTTTTGGGACAGAATGTCGATAGTTACGGAAAAGATTTCAAAGATAGAAATTACCGTCTGGCACAGCTTTTGAGAGATTTAAACGCATTAGAAGGCAAGTTTAGAATCCGTTTTGTGACTTCTTATCCTACAGATATCACGGATGAATTGATTGATACGGTTGTGGAACTTGATAAGGTTTGCGAATATTTCCATATCCCGATGCAATCCGGCTCCAGCGAAGTGTTGAAAAAAATGAACAGACGCTATGACAGAGAAACTTACGCAAAAATAGTAAATCATGTACGTTCGAAAGTTCCTGACGTAACCATTACTAGCGATTTTATCGCAGGTTTTCCGGGTGAAACTGAAGAACAATTTGAAGAAACTTTGACAGCTATTGATGAATTTGAACTGGATTATTCAAACGTTGCGGCATATTCTCCGCGCGAAAAAACCGTTGCCGCAAAATGGGTTGACAAATATATTCCGGAAGATATCAAAGAAGAAAGATTTCAGCGGCTTAATGACAAAGTAAAAGAAAATTGCCTTAAATCAAACAAAAAGTTTGTCGGCCGCGAAATGGAAGTTCTTGTTGAAAGTTTTTACGAACATAAAGGTGAAATGATTAATACCGGAAAAACAAGAAACAACAAAACTGTCCACATTTCTTGCGATAAAGATTTGACTGGTCAATTTGTGAATGCAAAGATTACCGGAACAAAAACCTGGTATCTCAAAGGAGAGCTGGCTGACTAATCATCACGTGCGGTAATATTAAAGTTTGTATGGATAATCATCTTTAATTTCCCACCGGACACAGTCCGGCCTTACGTGTTGCCAACTATCGTTTAATCTTCACGAATATCGTTTGATGGGACGGCTGGGAATTGTTTTTACTTACAATTTATACGGATAATCCTCTTTAAATTCCCATCCGTCATGCATTAATAACCCGCTGCACCATCCTGCATTTGCTTTACAAGCATTTAAAATATTTGTTCTGGTTGTAGTTTCTCCATGATAACTACAGAATACGCGATTGCTGCTTCCACAGTGATAGCTCGCAAATCCGGGGTTAGAGCATAGCGGAAATACAAAGATATCCCTTCCGCTTTGATTTGGTTTACTTTTTCCATTTACATCAAAGTTAAAATCAATGCAGTCTCCATTAAAGAGCCAAGCTGTAGAGCCATCTGCAAAATATACTGTAGTACTTGATCCCTTTGTGTTTCCATCCTCATCAGTTTCAATTTTACCCTGTTCTATTTTTGTATATTTAATGTATGGCGCCAAATATTTCATAAAGAAATTATATGTGTGTTCTCCATTTGCATTGGTATCATAATTTCCATCGTCATCTTTTATCGTATATACTTTATTCCAGTCTGAAGGCGAACCGTTATTAACCTCAGATAATAAAATTGCCTGATTCATAGAACTGTAGAATTTCTTAAGCCTTGCTGAATATTCAACTTTTCTGTAATGCTGAACCAAAGCAGGCAACGTCATCGCCGCAACAACCCCAATTATCCCGAGAGTGATTAAAACTTCGGCTAAGGTAAATGCAACATTCGTCATTGCGAGCGAACGGAGTGAGCGTGGCAATCCAGTGATTAATGGTAGACTAAAGTCTACCCTACTATTTACTCCCTCGCC
>JAGAVG010000047.1 GCA_017942035.1 bacterium
CCTTGTGGGAGAGGGTTGGGGTGAGGGGTTAACTGGCTTGCCCTCCTGACCTCTTGCCTTCTGTTCTTCTATATTCATACTTTTATCCTCCGTTTTTTCTTAAATTATCCTTTAAATTCATGCACCATAATTTATATTTTGATGCATGTCGGCCTGAAACTCACTAAAACATACCTTCTTAAAATTCAAAAAATTCACAAAAAACGACAAAAGACCACTTGAAAATTGGTGGAAAATATTGTATAATAAGGCTATAAAAAACTCGCACCAAAATATAAAATTTGGTGCATTTTTGTACAAAATTCCATCAAAAAGTTGTTTGGGTTTCGATATATTGGAGAGTATTTTTTAGTTCCTTGTAATAGCCATCATTTAACAGTTTATAGAAAATTTCTGTTGTGTAAGGTGCTATGCTTCTTGTATATTCTTCATCTATATATAACCCTTCAACTAATCTTGCAAATAATTCCGTCGGGCGTTCATAATATTTTTTGCATTTGTTTATGCGGTTTGTGATTCTGGTTTGTTTTTTTCGGTAAGAATTTAGTCTTAAATAATTGGCGAAAGCCTGCGGCATATCACAAAAATCTTGCTCAATCGTGTTAATTGAATATACTTTAGTCTGCCTTTTAAATAAACCGGTTACAATTTTTACGCGATCGTACTTTAAAAGATATTTAGCATTGGATTTTTTTATGTAGCGTTCAAATTCTTTAAATTTTTTTGATCTTTGAAATTTCGGGTAATCTTTTTTGATAAGTTTGTCGTAATATTTTATTTTTTCTTGAGTGATTTTTTTGTGCGCATAAAGCCTTTCGCACAATGAATTTTTGTCAACAAAATTCGTTATTTTAACAAGTTCTTCTTTTATAATCGGATTATTATCTTTAAATATTACTTCCAAATTTCCGCCGGATTTCGCAATCTGCGGTTCTATTTTAGAATGAACATAATGTGCAAATTCATGCAAAAGTGTCGGCACTATTCTTTCTTTGGGAATGTTTTTAGAAATATCAATTCTATTATTAAGATAAAATCCCTGGTGCCCGCGAGCTTTTGTCGATGTTTGAACATTTATTCCTAAAGATTTAAAATATTCAATCAAATATTTTTCCAAAACTTACACCCTTTTAGTCTAAAAGTTTGCCGTCAAAAAGGTCTTTTACCATATTTACCTGATCTGAATATAGAGAAGATTTATAATTCGCTTCTTTTTTCATCGTTTGTTCATCTTCATCTATTTCATTTTTTACCTCTTCAAATTCTTTTTCAAGGGTTGGCTCAGGAGTTTTTTTTTGAGCCGGAGGGGTTGAAGGTGCGGCTGGAACCTCTTTTATTTCAACTTTTGCGTCCTCAGATTTCGGAAGTCTTACTATAACTTTTGAATCGCTCTGTGAAAACATATTGTTTACGGCATTATTCAAAATTTCACGTTTGTTGCCTTCAGTGAACTGTTTTAAAAGCATTTCATTTTTTATAGTAATTACAACTTCGTCTGCTTGAATTTTTATCGGATTTGCCCACTGTTTCAACAGCGCACGTGTAGGCGGACTTTGAACATTTTCTAAAAGCTGTCCCCACAACTGCGAAAGTTCTCCCGCAGCAGACGGTTTAGACTTCGGCATAGGCGAAAAGTCATTTTGAGAAACTTGCATAGTCTCAGTTTCTTTTCCAGTTTCTTTTTGAGACTCTTTTTTCTCAGGTAAAACCGGCGTCGGAGCATCTTTTTTCGTTTCCGAAGCCGAAATTGGTTTTGTAACAGGTCTCATTTCAGGTTTGGAAACCGGCATCGGCGGAGTTTTAAATTGAGAAATATTTACCGGTTGTACGGCACCGCCTTCTAATCTGTTAAGTCTTGTTTGTAATTCTGAAAGTTTCGTGTTTTCAGCTAAATTTGCAAGGTCGATTATGCCTACTTCAAGCCACAAACGCGGGTTATTTGTCAACTTAAGCTCTTTTATATAATTTGCACATTTGTCTATAAGTGAAACAATTTGGTGAACTTCCAGATTCTCGCACTGATTTTTTAGCTCTTTAAGCTGGATTTCGTTTGCTTGGGTTAACTCAAAAATAATCTCATTTCGGCAAGTTTTTACAACGAGAAGATTTTTAAGATAATCTAAAAGGTTCGATAAGATTTGAATTGGCTCATTTCCGGAGTTGTAAATTTTATTCAAGAGTTCAACAGCCTTATCTTGAGATGAATTAATAATACTATCGGTCATTTCTTTTAATGTATCAAAAGAAATTCTGCCCAGAAGTGAATTAATGTCATCAACACTAATTGCCTCTTCGCCATCCAAAACGCTCAACTGATCAAGCATTGCAATACTGTCTCTCATTCCGCCAGCGGAGTTTTTAGCGATTGCAAAAAGAGCGTCATCAGTAATGTTTATTCCTTCTTTATCAGAAATAAATCTTAAATGTTTAACGATATCGTCAGTGGTAATTCTTTTGAAATCAAACCTTTGACAGCGGCTTTTTATTGTATCCAAAACTTTGTGAACCTCTGTAGTCGCAAGGATGAAGATGACATTCTTAGGCGGTTCTTCAAGAGTTTTGAGCAGAGCATTAAACGCTGTGGTTGATAACATGTGGACTTCGTCTATAATATAGATTTTATACCTGCTGTTAACCGGAGCATACATAACTTTTTCCAGAATATTCTGGGCATCTTCAACTGATCGGTTACTTGCCGCATCGATTTCAATTACATCAACCGGAACGGAATTAGTTATGGCAACACAATTATCACAAGTTCCGCAAGGTGAAACTGTCGGGCCATTGACGCAGTTCAATGATTTTGCAAAAATTCTTGCTGTAGAAGTTTTACCCGTTCCGCGCGGACCGGTAAAAAGATAAGCATGAGAAATTTTGTCAAGATTTATAGCATTTGTTAGTGCTTTCTTGATATGCTGCTGGCCAACTACCTGTTCCAGTGTTTGCGGTCTGTATTTGCGATATAAAGGTATATATTTTTCATTCATGATACAATTATTATAACAGAATAATTTATAAAAGGAAAAATTTATGAATATTGTTAAACCAAAATCTTTAAAATCCGGAGATAAGATTGCAATAATCGCTCCTGCGGGTAATATTGATAAGGTTAATTTATACAATGGAGTAAAAAAACTTAAAGAATTTGGGTTTGACGTAACATTTTCCGATAGTATTTTTGAGAAAAATCGTTATCTTGCGGACACTGATGAAAACAAAATTAAGGAAATTGAAAATTATTTTGCAGATAAGAGTATATCCGGAATTTTGTGTGCTCGCGGCGGTTACGGCTCAATCAGACTTATCAATAAAATAAATTATGACATAATCCAAAATAATCCAAAATTTTTCGGGGGATATTCTGATATAACGGCATTACAGCTGATGTTTCTAAAAAATGCCGGACTTGTAACATATACATCCCCTATGGTTTGCAGTGATTTTGGAAGTGACATTTCGCAGTTTACTCAAGATTCGTTTGTAAATACTGTTATTAAAGATGAAAAAATTGCATTGAAAGGTGAAGTAATCGTATCCGGTGAAAGTGAAGGAATTTTGTGGGGCGGAAATCTTTCAACAATTGTTTCTCTTTGCGGATTGGATTTTTTACCTGATAGAGATTTTATATTTTTCGCAGAAGATTTGAATGAACCTGTTTATAAGATTGACAGAATGTTCCGTCAATTAATGAATATTCCGCAATTTAGAAAACATGTTAAGGGTGTTGTTTTCGGTGAATTTTCGAAAGTTGAAAAAAATGCCTGGCTTGATGTTTTAAAGGCTGAAATTCTTTTTGAATTAAATGTTCCATCCTTAGAAATTTTAAATATTACGCATTCAAAAGACAAATTAACTCTTCCTATTGGAGAAATTTTTAAAATAAAAGATGAAAATTTAATACAGAAAAACACATAAAAAATTTAAGCCTGATTTAATTTTCTTTTTCCCTTAATATTTTAGAGTATTTATCTAACTTATTTAAAAGAGGCTGATACTTTTCGTACAATGCTTCTCTTATTTGGGCAGCGTGATGCGGATTTTTGCCCTCTAGTTTTTCTATCTTAATATCTCTATCATTCCATTTCGCAACGGTCATATCAATTTTCCCCTGAACCGCTGTTTTTAAAACTTCCGGCATACACATTGTATTTGAATTTATATTTTCCAAAGATTTATAATATGTGTCTTCATAATCATTATTCAAGCGAAGTTTCCAATTAGATTTGATATGGTTTTGTCCGCCGTAATTATAAACCTTATCTATGCCGAAAAAGTCTGCAAAAGATATTTGAATATTCTTAGTTGCACGGAAAAGCTCGGCAAATTTCGCGTTAAGCATATTTGATTTATTGTCAAGTTTTGATTTGAATTTCTCACGCTCGGCCTCTCGTAAAGGATCGGCATTCAGATATCCCGCAAGATAATCTTTATTCCAAACCTCCATATTCATCTGCGAGGCCGGAACAGAATCGTGTGATCCGACAAGCGTCCAGTTGCTTTGCGGACAATGCTCCGCTCTTGCCCACTGGATTTGGGTTAACCCCGGAAGACGGTATTTATAATGGTACATATAATCAAACACATCTGTTGCGGCACCTATATCTTCCCACACCGCGTCATTTAGTTTTACACCGTGTTCTTTAAATGCCGGAAATACAATTCTTTCAAGTATTTCTCTAAATTTTTTATCATTATCAATACCTAGATGTCCGAGTTTTGAAATATTACCACCTATTTTGGGGTCATTTACATTATAAATATAAGGATCAACAAGTCCGAATGCATGGTCGACTCTCAGATTATCAAATCCGTCCAGAGATGAGTTAATTTTTTCCCTTAAAAGTTCGCCCGAAACTCCGAGTTTTCCATTTTTATCATACAATTTATCAGGGTCTAACACCGCAATATTCCACAACTGAGGGCCTCCATCCGGACCGCCATATTTTGAACCCATACGCCAGTCTTTTAAAAACGCATCAGGATTAGACCATACATCACTTTTTGAAAATCCGACAAGCAAGTCGTTTATATAAGAAAATCCGATTTCTTTTCTAAAGTTAGCATGCTCTTTTATCTGTTTATCCGCAATAAATTGAATAAAACTGTTTTTTAAAATTTCATCATCTGAACGTGTTAAAATTCTATCAAATCGCTCAAGTGCTTCTTTATTACCTTTTGCTACAAGCTTTGGCAAGTCTTTATCCAGTGGATTTTCCCATTTTTCAAAATCATCTGTGCCGTACATTTTTGTAAGAACTTTGAAGATTCCGTCTTTTACAAGCCATTCTGAGTTTTTCATTCTAAACAGATTAAAATCAGCGGCCATTTTTCTTGCGTTTAAATCACCGGCATCAACTTTCTTTTTGAAATTTTCATAAGCCTCTGAAAGTGCTATATCATAATTATCAAATGCATCATAAAATTTTGAATAATTGTAATTTGTTTTACCGTCAGCCGGATTTTTTTCTAAAACCCTGCTATATGTCTCATCACTCAAAATATTGGCATATTCATCTCCGGTTAGGGCCTCTAAATCAATAAATAATTTATTTTTGGCAAAAACTCCACTTTCATACGGCGAAATTTTACTTTTAGAAATCTCACCCGGAGGACCTAATTGAACATTATTAAAGCCGTGCAAATCAAGGAATTTCAAAAACTTTTTTGACGGCATTCCGTAAGGCGATCCGATTCCTGAATCAAAACCGTCAGATGGAAATGCAGAACCATGAACAATCATTGCAACGTTATGCAAACCCAATTGTTTTTGAGCGGCATGGATTGTGTTTTTGTAATCCTGCTCTTCATCTTTTCGCAAACGGCGTTCAAAAGCCGGGTTTTTATATGAATAGTCTTTAATTCCTAAAATTCTCATATTATATTAATACATGAACAAATTTTTTTTTGCTAGTATGTTATGGATTTTTAACAAAAGTTTTAAACGATTCTTCCGTCATATTTGGATACTCTTGACCGTCTTTATACATTTTTATATGCCAAATACCATCTTTTCTAATAGGAATATAAAATATATGTCCGGTTAATTTTGAAGCGGCGGTATAACATTTGCCTAATTCTGTAATTTTCTTTTCATATTCTTCATTATCAAAAGACATAGCAGCATTATTTGATTTATCAACGCTTTTTACTTCAAATATATGTATTCTGTCAAAATTATCCAGCATTATAAAATCGGGATATGAGGAATGTATTCCGTTCAAATAATATTCATATTTTATTTCGGAATTTGCCGGAAAATTTTTACCCCATAAAAATTTTTCAACAGGGTTAATTTTGTCAGGCTGAATTTCGCCGAAAATATTCTTATAACCTGCTTGCGGATTATCTTTCCCGCAGACTGTTTTTTTAATAGAAGAAGACAAATCTTTTAATTTGCTGGCCCATTCTCTTTCCGCATCGCTATCAAACGAAAATTTATCATTACCGTTACGGTTTTTCCAAACCCAATCAGAAATATTTTGGTAATTACCATTGTCAATATAATAAGATTTTACAGGGAATGACGTTAATTTTTCATTACCTTGTTCATCTTTTACTATTTCCATACTTTTGCTGTAATCACAGGTATAATTATTATATTCTTTATTTACAGCTTCAATGTTATAGTTAAATTTGAACCATTTATCAACAGTATCGGCGTATTCATAACACATTTTCTTTATATTATCATCGCTTTTATTCAAATTCCGATACATATTAAAAATATTAGAATAATTGTAAGGGCTTACTTTTTGGCTTTCTATAAATTCATTAAGGTTAAAATCAACTTTTTCTGTTAATAATTTTAAGCGGGTAGTTTTGACTTTAATTTTGTTCGTTATATCCGTAGGTTCATCAAACAATTTGACAGTATAACTTTTCTCTTTATCTTTATCGTAAATTCCCCAGACCCATGCAGTTGTTGCAAGTTTTTGGGCATCTTCTGACAAGTTTTCAAAATCCAGTAACCTCGGATTTCTTCTAACTCTGCCCATAACTTGTTCATCCAGCTGCTTACTTTTTACATCTCTTACCTGATACAACATGCAAGCTCTTGGAATATCCCAGCCTTCTGAAATAACCATTTTGAAAATAATAACGTCAATGGTAGAAGAATTTTCTTTTGCATAATCTTTCCATTTTGACACAGGTAATTTTTTAGCCTTAAACACATCATTCGTATCTGAGCCGGTATTTTTTCCTTTATTATCGACAATAACCATCCATTTTAAGCCTTGATGTTCAGCCAGAGCAGGAAAGATATTGTTTTTCAGTTCTTCTTCGGCCTTATCTTTATTTGAAATTTGGATAATTAAACAAGGATTTACACCCAATAAATTCCTATACTGTTCTTTTATTTCTTCGAATTTGTTAAGGGCATCTGAAACAGTATCATTTTCGTCACCTTCTTCAACATGTTTTATTAATTTTGCATCAACCGCATCAGATTCAGTAATTTCTACATCCGGAGTCTGTCCTCTTTTTAAATTTGGGGTTGCTGAAAAATTAATTGTTTTTGTGAAGTAACTTTCGGAAATTGAATCCAGATTTGAGGTTGCAATATGACATTCGTCTTTAATCAGATATATTTTTTTGTTTTCCCCATACAGAGCGCTTGTTATGGTTTCTAAAAAATTATTCATAGGCCCGCTCATCAAACGGCCGTCTTTTTTATATAAATCTCGGGGCAGGATGTAGACATTATATTGCGTTGGAATAAACAGACTTTCTTCATCTGCTATTTCAGTATTTATAAGATAGGCATTCAGATTCGGGAAGTCCCCATTTTGAGCGTACTGTATAAATTTATCGTAATTTTGTTTTGCAAGATTACCCTTAGACAACGTTGATACTAAAAATATAACATCGGGATTTTCTGATATTACCCTATTCATAAAGTCAGCCATCATGTAGGTTTTACCGCTTCCTGTCGGCGCTTTAAAGGTAATTTCGTCTTTTTTGTCTAATTTTATTAATTCTAACAAATGATTAACGGCATTTTGTTGAAGGTCTATAACCTCTTTTAACATTAGACGACCTCCGTTGAATTAACCGGTTTTTCCAGAATTTTTTGTGTTCTGTCAAAATTTTCACATACCCATTCAATTTTTTCTTTTAACGTCTTAAATTTTTCTTTTCCATAAAGAGTTTCATCAATAACATCAAAAGCTGTTTTACCTTTTGTATTTTCGAAATTAGCTACTTCTCCTATTTCGTAAACATCAAGAGTACCGCCGTAAGGCTCCATATTTTTTCGTGCAAAATCGAAGTTTTTGCTATTATCATAACAGGAACCGGTCATAATTCTTTTTAATCTTTTTGTTGTTACATCATAAGCGACTCCATTTGGATTTACATCGGTAATTTCATTTAATGTGCAGAGAATAAATTGTCTTGTACCGCCATCCTTATTTAATTCTAATACGGAATGTCCTGTTGTTCCTGAGCCGGCGAAGAAATCCAAAATTATTCCGTCTTCTTTATCGCATACCATTTTTACAAGCTCGCTTACTAAAACAGAACCTTTAGGATTTTTAAAGATTAAGTTTCCATTATCAAAAATTTTGTCTAATTCTTTTTTTGCATTATCGTTTGAATATTTGTTATCGTCTAAATATGATAATGTTGTATATGCTTTACGCGTCGCATCAATATATTCAATCTCGTTTTTGCCGTTCTTTTTGCGGCATTTCAAATAGGATTTCGTGTATATTCTGTCATTTTTTATGACAAACATTTTTTCTTTCAGGCCCCATTCCACAGCACTTTTTGACCATCTCCAAACCCAGTCGGTAACTCCATGCTGTCCGGCATGTCTTTGTTCCATTATCTCTTTACTGCCGCCCGGATAAAATTTCTTTCCGTCAATTTCTATTTCATAATCCATAGAAGTATTATATTGTAATGAATTATAATCCAATGTCTGTGTAAGTTTATATTTGCCTCTTGTGGAAACAAATTCATCTTCAAATTCATATTTATCCAAACTTTCGTCGGATTTTTCTTCAAGGGCAAATTTTATATCATCAGATTTTGTATATGCTAGAATATAATCATTGTTTTTGGCAATCGTCTGTGTCGATTTCCCGCCTTTTTTGGTTATTCTTGGAAGATTAAATAAGAATTTTGATTCATCAAAGACTTCATCAAATAAACATTTAACGTAAGCTTGATTTCTGTCATCAATACTGCAAAAAATTACCCCCTCATTTGACAATAGCTGTTTTGCCAAAATCAGACGCGGATATAACATTGAAAGTAAATTATCTCTTGTGAGTTCATTATCATAATTTGTCTGAGCAAACTGCCCCATTTTATCTTTACCATAAGGAGGATCAATATAAATAACATCAATTCTTCCGCGATATTCTATTAACAGGTTTAATAAGGCATCATAATTATCTCCGATAATAAGCTTGTGAATAACTCCGCCTTTACCATCAGAAAAACTTAAATATTCGTTCTTTTTAAAATACTTTATTGTGTTTCCTTTTTTCTCAAGTCTTTTATCAAAGTGAAAGCCCGTTCTTTTGTAAGTTGTTCCTAATTCTGCAATGGCAATAGCCTCTTCCGCATTATCAGAACCCTCAATCAATTTTTTTAGCAGCTTTGCATTTGTTGCTTCTATAATTTTATCATTTAAACGTCTGTCTATCTCTGCAATAAGGTCTTCCTTAATCTTATTCAACATAATCTCTAATCCCTCACCGGCAAAATATTAATCTTCAAAAATATTCTGTCTCTTTATCACTACATTTCACGGTAATATCGTATACTGTAGAATTAATTAAATTTCTTCTACAATTTCCAATTTACAATTTGAACCAATTTCTTCTCTTGCAAGAACTGTGATATCATTTACAAAATGCACAAGCAAATTAAACAAAATCTGTCTATACTCCATTGGTACAATAAGTATAGGAAGCGCCAGTTCATTTTCATCAAGAATTTTTACAAACTTTTTGGCAAGTCTTTCGGCAAAAGAGGCATCAATTTTTACTATAGCACCAGATTCATCTATTGATGGAAGGACTTTTTCAAGTGTTTTATCCGAAAGTTCCAAAGCTGTAAGCGTATTTGTTTCATCTGTATATTTTGAACATATTGAACGCGACAGGGAAAGTCTGATTTTATTCAGTAAATCCTCTCTCGTCGAATCATCAGCAAAATCGTTCAGTTTTGAAAAAATAAATGTAATATCTTTTATCGAAACCCTTTCGGTTATCAAACTCGTCAGAATATATCTTAAATCTGCAAAAGATATCGTATCAGGAACAAGATTTTCAATCAAAAACGGATTGCTGTTTTCCACAATTTCACAATATTTTAAAAGAGTATTGTAATCAAATAGTTCATCTGCATATCTTACAGAAATAAAATTAATAGCCCTCGTAATATATTGAACTGCAGACATCCCATTTACCCAGTAATCTTTTGTACAGTTTTTGTCAACCCATACAATTTCACGTCCTGTAATACTGTCTACATCATATATTGCGTCTTTCATTTTTTTATCAAAATGCAATTCATCAGCAAAAAACATCTCATGAGTCGGATAAACAGTTGATTTAAAGACCTCAACACCTCTTACATCAATTTCAAATTCATAAGCACCCAAAATCTCAGAATCGAGAATTCTTAACGGCGGTATTATATAACCGTACTCATCAACTGCATTATAACGCATTTTGACAAGCTCCGGAAATAAATTTTCTGATTCTTCGCTATCGGTATCAATAATCGGAATAAGCTCTTCACTCACCTTCAAGCATAAATCATCAACACCCAATCTGTCATACAAAACATTTGAATTTGACATGTTTGCGAGTTCTTTTTTCAAATTCTCAAACTCTTTTAAGCTTGAAGAAATTTTATCATTATATTCTTTTCTGCCGACTGATGCCGGATCTTCAACATCAATCGCTGATTTTATACGGGCAATCTTCTTTTTTTGATCTTTTATTTTGTCAATCAATTCAATACATTTTTCATACGGCGTCATTTCAGGGGAAAGCATCTTCTCAATAGGATTTCGAACAGTTCCCCAACTCATAATATCACTGCTGTCAGAATCTTTTGACATGTCCTCTTCAATCATAAATATACAATTGAACATAAGTTTATCATCGGCTTCAACTTCGGTCATGCTGTATAATTCCCAGCCATTCATTGACATCTCGTTTAAAAGATTTTGTAAAGCCTGCGTGTCATCAGACGGACAGCTTTTTATTATATATTTCATTTTTTTTGACATTATTTGTTATTCCTCATAAGAATTTTTATTGCTTCAATCCCTACTTTTATTGCCATATCCGTATCATGAACAACAGGATTATCAAGATTTAACTTTTCTCTTTCCTGATTTGCAACGGCTAAAAATACGGAGCCAACCTTAACTTTTCTGTAACTACCGGCAACAAAAAGCGCCGCAGATTCCATTTCTGAGGCTAGACAGCCAAGCTTTTTCCATGCTTCCCATTTGTTTTGAAGTTCGTAATTCACCGGCATCAACTCAGGATTATGCTGGCCATAGAAAGAATCTTTGCACTGAACAATACCGGTATGAGAATTACAATTCAAATTTTTGGCCGCTTCATTTAAGGCATTAACTATCTCAAAATTAGCAACCGCCGGAAATTCAAGCGGAGCATACTCCCTGGAAGTGCCCTCCATACGAATTGCACCGGTTGCAATAACAATATCACCGCCTTTTACATCAACGTCAATTCCGCCGCAGGTTCCAACTCTTATAAAAGTTTCTGCACCGACATTTGTAAGTTCTTCCAACGCAATAGATGCGGAAGGCCCGCCGATACCGGTTGAAGTAACGCTGACTTTTTCTCCGTTTAAATAGCCGGTGTAGGTTGTGTATTCACGCTTATCTGCAACTAACTTAGCATCATCAAAATATGCCGCAATTTTTTCGCAACGTTTCGGATCCCCCGGCAAGATGACGTATTTACCTACATCACCGGCTTTTAAACCAATATGATATTGTGTTCCATCCTGAGAATATTTCATATTGTCTCCAATACTATTTCATCAATTTTAATTTTTGGATAACTTGATCGCTAACATCAACGCCGCCTACAAAAATTACTCTGTAGTCAAGGATAGCATCAAGTTTTTGTTCAACAAGCACCTGTCTTGTTGCAGCTTGAATTTTGTTATAAACAAGTTCGTCTTTTTGCATTTTTAATTTTGCAAGTGCTTCTTGTTTTGCTTTAAATTCTCTGGCTGTCATATCTTCAAAATTCTGTTTTTTCAACGGTGTATCTAAAGCTTTGTATTGTTTTTCTTTATCAACCATATACTGTTGAAGTTCAAGACTTTTAGCATCAATTTCTTTGATTGCCTGCTGAGCAAGCGGATAATTTTCCTGAACCTTTCCATAATCAATATAGCCAATAGCTGCGGCATTAGCCTTTCCTGCAAATGCCAAAATTATACCTGCTGTTAATGCTAATGTTTTTAAAGCTGTTTTTTTCATAATACCTCCTATTTATAAACTTAGTAAATCATATCACCAACGCCGAATGTAAAGTATCCGCAATCACTTCCGTTTCTGCCGGTACGAGTAAGCGGAAGACCATAGTCAATAGACAGAGGACCCATACCCGGAACATATACTTTCAAGCCGACACCAACTGATATACCGTATTCCGGACGGTCATACACAACATTTGTAATTGTTCCGTTAAAGATTTTACCGGCATCAGCCCAAACTGTAAACCTTAAATTATTCAGGAAGTTAATTTTAGTTCTATCCAAGAATGGTATAGGAGTAGCAAATTCGGCTGATCCCATAATAAACGCATCACCGGTACCGATTCCGCTCATCTTATAACCTCTTACTGTATAAGGGCCGCCTAAGCGATAAGCCATAACTTCAGGCATATTATCACCATGAATTTTTCCGCCGCCCTTAGCTGTAAATGACAAAGATGATTTCTTACCAACCGGAATATATTGTTTAACCATACCGGTTAATTTACCGTGAGTTTTGTCAAATCCGTTCAGTCCAAATTCTTCATCAAATCTTAAGTTAGCAAGAGTTCCCTTTCTTGTAACTGTCGCACTGTTTCTGGTATCGTAAATTAAAGAAGGACTGAGCGATAAGAACAATCCGCCTTCTAACTGTTTTGCACGCTCTGAAATCGGTACATGGCTTGCATTATACAGTGAGAAAATTTTGTTATAATCACCTTCTTTTACGCTGATATTTTCAACACCAAGAGAAAGTGAAGAGGTGAAATTTCTGCTTTTTTCAAATCTGTGAGCAAGCGTAACTTCGCCTCCGATACGTCTTTCAATAGCCAGAGGAACTTGATAAGATCCGAAATCACGATAGAAAATTTTACTCATTAAAGAGGTATCAGCATTAAGAAAATGAGGTTCATAGAAACTCAATTCAGCCTGCAAATTCATTCTTCTCTTGATTGAAGCGTCATTAAGAATTACACCGGTACCGGCTAATCCGTTCAAAGATAGGCGCTGATTCATTCCGCGGAAATTGTTATCCGAAATCCCCAAAGATCCGAACACACCGGTTACGGAGTCGATACCGCCGCCGATTGAAACGCTTGCCGTTCTCTGCTCTTCAACTTTTATTGTGATGTCGTAAGCATCTTCAACATCAAGGCTCGGTTCAATTTCTCTTGTAACATCTTTAAATGCCTGAGTTGCGTAAAGTCTGACCAAATCTTCTTTTAAAATATTTTCATTATACACTGATCCGGGTTCTGTCAAAATATTACGTTCGATAACAAAATCCTTTGTTTTTTCGTTGCCGGCAATCATAATTTTATCGACAATACCTTCTTTTATCGTAATATTAACCGTTCCGTCCGGATCATCATTAACTGAATCTACTCTGGAAAGTACATAACCTTTTGAGGTATATAAATCTTGAATTTGCGCAATAGCCTCGTTTAATTCTCCGATATTCTGAGGCTTGCCGCGCATTGGCATTAAAATATTCATTATTTCTTCTGTCGTAACAACAGTATTTCCTTCTACCGTAAAATCAGTTATAGGAGCATTTTCCTGAAGCATAATTTTTATTGTAACAGTACCATCTTCATTCGGAACAGGAATAGCTTTCATGCTGTCAGTAAAGAAACCCAATTGATAAATCGCCTTCAAATCCATTTGCAAAAGGTCTCGATCGTATTCGCCGCCTCTTTGAAGGTTCATTTTTTGCATTATTATGGCTGGGTCAACAGTGTTTGTACCAAGAATTTGAACATCTTTAATCTTTCTTTTTTCGGCACTATTGGAAACTTCCGCACTCTGAGAATATGTGTCTGTTGTATAATAATTTTGGCTGTCTTCGCCAAACTGGGTTGCGGAAGGAGCCTGAACAACTTCCGAAAATTCTTCATTCCAAAAATCGCCGAGCGCCCATGCCTTTATCGGCGTGGATACCAGCATTGCAGCGGTTATAATAGCTAAACCTATCTTACTTAACGATTTCAAGAAATATTGTCCTTAAAAGTTTATATACTCTTCCAAAAATATTATATCATAAATTTTCAAAAAAGGAAACAAAAATTTAACATTTCAAATTACAATTCTAAAACTAATCACAACTTGACTTTTTATACACATCATTTTTCGAGATATTGTAAAGCGAAGAAAGGATAACCGAAATATCTTTTGAGCTAAAATTTTTCTTTTTCAAAATCTGTATTTTGCTTTCAATGTCAATATTTTCAGCAATATCAGGGGTTCTAAAAACAATCCCGACGATTTCACCTTTTAAGACGTTATTCTGAAAATATTCGATAACCTCAGCGGCACTGCCCTCCACAACTTCTTCAAAAACTTTCGTCAACTCGCGCCCTACAGCAACACGACATGACGGATTGAATTCTTTAATGAGATTAAGCGTATTCATTATGCGGTTAGGAGATTCATAAAAAACGATATCAGTGTTTTTATAACGCTCAAGCAAAGCTTCAATCTGCCCTTTTATACGCGGCAAAAAACCGGCAAAGAAGAAATCTTCACCCTCTCTTGCAACTTGAGACAAAAATGTTGCAACAGCATTAGCACCCGCCAAAGCCGTAATTTTAAACCCTTTTTCCCTTAGTTCTTTAACTAAAACCGCGCCCGGGTCGCAAAAAAGAGGAGTTCCTGCATCTGAAACCAATGCAATTTTTTTACCTTCCTCCAGCAAGTTCACAAACATGGAAAGCCGCTCTTTTTCATTAAACTTATGATAGGAAACACATTTTGTTCCGATGTTAAATTGATTTAGAAGTTTTTGAGTAACTCTGATATCTTCACACGCAATCACATCGACTGATGATAAGATTTCCAGCGCCCTTTGAGTTATATCACCCAGATTCCCGATAGGTGTCGGTACTATGTACAAATCAAATTCTCTCATAAATTCAGCTTATAGCCGCCCCCATAAATAGTTTCGATATATTTTTTTCCTTCAGAAATCTTTCCGAGCTTTGTTCTCAAATGTTTTATATGAACTCTTATTGTTTCAATATCGTCATCCGGCGAATAGCCCCAAATATCCTTCAAAAGCTGGGATGTCGTAACCATATTCCCATGATTTTGAAACAAAAGATTAAAAATATCAAATTCAATCGGGGTTAATTTGGCCTGTTTTTCGCCGATTTTTACGGAATACAATTCCGGCAAAAGAGTAATTTCGCCCAGTGTTAAAATTTCCCGTGTGGATGCAGATTTAGGAATTTGTCCGGAACGTTTCAAAAGCGCTCTTATTCTTACCGACAATTCATCCATTTCAAACGGCTTTACAAGGTAATCATCTACCCCGATATCAAACCCTTTAACCTTATCTGTAATTTGAGACAATGCTGTCAGCATTAATATCGGAATATCCTTTGTTTCCTCATTTTTTCTGATACGCTGAGCGGTTGTAAAACCATCAACCTCCGGCATCATAACATCAAGCACCACAACCGCCGGCATTTCCTGTTTACACAATGCAAACCCTTTAACTCCGTCATAGGCCTGTATTACTTCATATCCGGACAATTCCAGATTAACTTTTATTAATTCATTTATTGCTAAGTCATCATCTATTATCAATATTTTGTTCATAAGTCCATTTTATAAACAACAAAAACAATAATAAAGGATTTATGAAACATTTCTTAATATTTTAAAAAATAAAATATTGTCAATATTACATTACTTTAGAGGGTTTTAGTTGTAAAAAAATGTAAAAATAATTTTTTTAAGTGTAAAAAATACAAACTTTTTGATTTTTATTGTAATATATAATTGCAAAACTTTTGTAGTAGAAAATATACATTTATAGGAGGCACATGAATTGGCAGTAACTTCACCTTTTAACGCAATCCGTGAAAACGGCAAAAAAGAAATCCACTTAGGACAACATGTCCTGGCAGAATTTTTTGAATGTGATCCAAACACATTAAACAGTATTGACAAGATTGAAAAATATATGGTTGATGCAGCACTTGAATGCGGTGCAACTATTGTTCAAAAATGTTTTCACATGTTTAATCCGTATGGAGTTTCCGGGGTAGTAATCATATCAGAAAGCCACCTTGCAATCCATACATGGCCGGAATTAGGATATGCGGCAGTTGATTTGTTTACCTGCGGTGATAAATGTGACCCGAAAATTTCTTATGAATTTTTAAAGAAAAAGTTTAATTCAAGAAAAGCTACCTTCTCTGAATTAAAAAGAGGAATCATTGACGAAGAAACCCTCAAAGTTGCAGAAAAACCATTTGAATTAATGCAGCAATTTGAAGATTAATTTTAAGAAAATAAAATTTACTTAATAAAAAAGATACCATTCATCCGGTATCTTTTTTATGTTAATTCATGTAAAAAATTTGACAAATTACATGACACAATTTTTTGCTTGTCATATCATGAAAATGTAAATGGGGGTAAGAAAAGTTGGAAGACACCGTTGTTTTAAGAAAATCAAACTTTGATATAACTTCAAGAAGTGCATTTTCAAAAGAAGATGGAACTTTTACATCCAGATCTTTTGCAGCACTGCTTGCAAAGAATGTTATTCCGTATTCTCACAAAAAAATAGCAAACAATTACATTATCATAAAAAGAGTATTTAAATTTCAAGCCGTAATGAGCAGAATTACAAATACTGAAAAAGCTTTGCTTAATAAATATGACTTCAACACCCTTGAATTTACAACCGTAAAGCAAATGTATGAAGAACTCGGACTTTTGCAGAAGTGGTCGTTCTCTGAAGATGAAAAATTACGTAAAGACTCTGATGAGATTTTAGAAATAAGAGTAAAAGAGCTTAAATATATTGATGCAACAAGATATGCAAGCATTTCAAACGAAATTTACAAAGGATACATCGCGCTGGAAAATTATCTTGAAGAAATCAGCAAATACCCTCTTGAAATCTAATATTTTTAATTCAGACTGAGTCTGCCATTTTCGATTTTGTATATTTTCACGTTTTCGAGAAACTTTTCATCAAAAAGAAGTGTGTCTACAGATGTTATAATTGTCTGAATTTCGGATCTAATAGCCTTTAAAAGGTAGTTTTGACGCATGTCGTCAAGTTCGGCCAGAACATCATCTAACAGTAAAATCGGTTCATCGCCGGTCTTTGAAGTGATTATATCTAATTCAGAAAGCTTTAAAGCAAGAACTATTGTCCTTTGCTGTCCTTGAGATGCAAATTTGGAAGCATCACTGCCATTTATCGTAAAAATTATGTCATCTCTATGTGGGCCCGCACAGCATTGACCACGCCTTATTTCTTCAACTTTCCTTTCTTCAAGCGATTGTTTAAAACGTTGGGCTATATCTTCTATTTCTTCCTCATCATCCAGAAACGAACAGTCATATTTGATTTCCAACTTCTCTGAACTGCTTATATTGTAGTGTTTTTCTTTTGCTAAAACTTCAATTTCTCTTAAAAACTTCTTCCTCAAAAAAATTATATTAGCTCCTGTAATAACGAGCTGTTCATTGAAAACTTCAAGCAAAGTTTCGTCAATTTGCCCGTAATTATCTTTCAAAAAATTATTTTTCTGCACCCTGATTTTGTCATACTTTGAAAGCCTGTCATCATAAGCCGGATACACTTGAGAAATCGCTCTATCAAGCCAATCCCTCCTATCAGAAGGGTTGCCTCGTAAAAGAGCAAGGTCAGATGTCGAAAAAAGCACCGTTTTTAGAACTTGTTTAAAATCCTTAGGGCGCGTTTTTACTTTATTAATGCATAACTCACGTGTTTTATCGCGCGTATATGAATAATCCAGCTCAATTTCGGTGGATGATTTTACGATATTAGAAAATATCTCCAATTTTTCCGCATCAAAATTTATCAGCTCAATATTGTTTGACGTCCTCGGACTTTTTAAACATGAAAGAAAATATATGCTTTCCAGAATATTTGTCTTGCCCTGCGCATTTTTCCCGATTATCAAAATCTTGCTCGATTTCATGTCAAGTTCAATGTTACGGCAGTTCCTATAATCTGTCAGTTTTAATTCCTCAAGTCTCATACAAGGAATTATACAGTAAATACGCAAAATTTAAAAGTTTACATAAGAAAAATAGCCGCTTGTTATTCAGCGGCCAATCTCATATTTGGTAAAAGGTTAGTGTGTGTGTAGGAGAAAATAAAGAAAAAGAAAATGGTTATATTACATGTATACCCATTAAAATATATCTATAACATATACACAAGAAATACTTAATATTTATTAATATTTTATTTTAAATAAACAATCACAAAAAAGAAGGGCTAATTAATCAATTTGCTATTCTTCAAATAAATATTGATAAGCACAATATTTATTGTTATAAAAGCCGCCTTTTCCTTTATTACAGAAAGGCTCACCAGGGTTAATTTTTTCATCACGAGAAGGAGCGATAACACCGCGGCTTTTAGACATTATTAACATATATCTGTCGCGTCCCCAGATATTCGGTTTTTTGGCACCATTAATGTCAATACTTACAATTGCTTCCCTATCCTTATTGTTTACACCAGAACCAAATTCCATATCAAAATCATAAACTATACCATCTTCTGTAACTGTGCAATAGTGGGACTCACTTCCCATTGAAATATCGTTGCTTTCCCAACACCCCTGAGCTACACCTGAATTTGGAACCCATAAAGTACGAGAAAGATATTTAAATTTATTTTCAAAAAGATCACCCAAACATTGAGAATCATTTGTTAAACAGAGTTCACCAGGCATTTGACCGTACTCATTTGTAACTTGAAGATAGGCTTGACTTAGAGCGGAGTAAGCTTTTTTCAAAGCAGAAACCTCAGCCTTGTGCTGAAATTTTGTAACAAGCGAAGCAATCGTCATCGCTGCTACAACACCGATTATCCCGAGGGTAATCAAAACCTCGGCAAGGGTAAAAGCAGCTCTTTTCCCTCGCCCCTTGTGGGAGCGAAATTGCGGACGGACGGAGCATAAGCGAGTCCGGATAGCGAAACAGCGAGGGCGGATAAGTCCACTAGGACTAAAAGCCCGAGTCTGTGGAGCTTGGAGCAAATTCAAGACCGAACGGAGTGAGCGCGGCAATCCATTTGTTTCCGGTAGACTAAAGTCAACCCTACTACTATTTTTTATCATATTATCCTCTTTTAAATTTTTGCCTTCCATAATTCTATATTTTAGCATCCTGTCTCCTTTCCAGCCATAAACTGATGTTTAAATTTTCGCACCATAATTTATATTTTGATGCGAATAGGCCTGAAACTCACTAAAACATACCTTCTTAAAATTCAAAAAATCATCAAAAAACGACAAAAGACCACTTGAAATGTGTCTGAAAATATTGTATAATAAGGCTATAAAAAACTCGCACCAAAATATAAAATTTGGTGTATTTTATTTGCGTTTACAAACTACCTCTAGCCCGACTAATCTTTTAAAATTTTTATGCTACAATTTCTATTACAAGGCTGGATAAATTTTCTAAAATTACAAGGTTTTAGAATTTGATGATATGTGTTACATATTGTCAAAATATAAGGAAGTTGGAAATGAATAAGAAGAAATTTATTGTTAGTTTATTATTGTTTGCAACTTTATTAAGTGTAACTTCAATGCCTTCTTATGCCGGACTCGGAGGATTGTTGGCAGAGCATATTGTAGAACATTTTATAGAAGACTTTGGGCTGGATATTTTAGATATGTTTGTCAGTGCTGGACTTGTTGAGCTTGAACCTTACCAAGGTGCTTATGCAAACAAGATAATGAACCAACTGGATTATAAACTGCATGACTC
The DNA here is from genome assembly GCA_017942035.1 of bacterium. Taxonomy (GTDB): domain Bacteria; phylum Cyanobacteriota; class Vampirovibrionia; order Gastranaerophilales; family Gastranaerophilaceae; genus RUG14219. The sequence continues at coordinate 20,266 of JAGAVG010000047.1, forward strand.
CTCTCTTCTTGTGCTTCCGATAATCGATGCTACAAATACATCTTTTGGCGGAGTCTCCTCCTCAAGAGACTTTTTTAATGTAATGGGAAGGGCTACGGTTGTTAATTATTCAAATTTAAAAGTTAACCCGAATACTTCACAAGATATTACATTAAGAAAAAGTGATGTTAAAGGTGATATTGCTTACAAAGGTATGAACGCAGGCTTTATTAATTTTGGCGATATTGATTTGAATGGCGGAACTATCAACCTAACAGGATATGACGGAACTCCAACTTTATCAAGAACTACAAACGGAAAACTAAATCTTAACGATTTATCAACACTTACTTATGAAAATATATTCAATGTGTTGGATTACAACTCTACTTACCCTACTAAAGAGCACTATATTTCATATTTTATAAATTCAAATCAGATTCAAGTTGATGCGGTATCACCAACCCCGACAAAAGGCATAATTAACGACAATGTTTCGGTAAAAGGCGGTGCTATCTTTATAAATACATTTGATGCAGATATTGATAGAGATGACTATCGCCCTTCTGTCCATTATCTTGAGGCAGAAGGAAGCGGAAATGTTATTTATAATTCAGGGGACATGAGCTTAGTTAGAGTCAACGGGCAAGATTCTGTTTTAATAAATGATAAAAGTCATATTACGGATCAGGCAGGAAAAGAATTACCTGAAAATAAACAAACCTCAGGATATATATTACAGCTTTCAGCAGGTGACGGTTTTACAACATTAAATAATGAAGGTGCTTTAATTGATATCTATATAGCTAATGATGACAATAACAAACCTATTCTTTATAATAAAGGTACTGTTAACTACATTGACAAAAACTATGGTATTATTGACGGTCTTAATATCGGAAAAATTGATTTCAGACCTAAAAATTATATTAGTGCTGATAAAGGCAATAATTATGGAATAATTAAAAATAGCTTGTTTAATGTTACCGGTAAATTATCATTTTATAACTATGGAGAATTTTCAAACGATAATCAACAATCTTCAATAGTTTTAAACACAGATGCCAGATTCCATAATGAAAATAATGGTGGAATTATTAAAAATTACCTGATAGATAATAACAGTTTAGCATATCTCTATAATAACGGTGAAATAGTTCGGTCAAATATAGATAATGACGGAACTTTTTATAACGGAGAAAAGGATTCTAATGAAGGCTTAATAAAAGATTCTGTAATTAATAATTCTAAAGTGTTTTATAACTATGGAACAATTAACGATTCCGTAATCAACAACGACTATGAATTTCAAAACTATGGAGACATAAACGCTAATGAAATCAATACTTCGGGTCATTCCAGTATGTCATATTTTAAAAACTATGGCAGTTTAAGAGCAGAAGAAGTGAACAATGATTCATCTTTTCAAATTCTTGGTAAATCTAATGGACTTAGCGGATATGCCCATATCGAAATATTAAACAACGAAGGTTCTGTTTATGTTAAAGACGGTGGTACGCTATCCGTTGTTTTTGGGGAAAATATTGATGGGAATTTATATTTAGAAGATGGCGGATATTTTCGTCCAAACGTTTATGGTGATATAAAACCTACATTTATAAATGACTCCAAATCTAATATAGAGGTTAAAGAAGGCGGGTATTTTGAGGATACTACGGTTGAAAACTATGGTAAATTTCAAAATGACGGAACAACCTCTGTAAATCAATTTAATAACCATAAGGATGGAACACTTATCACTGGCTTTGACAATATTTTTACAAAAACCAATACTGTTAACAACGACGGTTTAGTCCAATTTCAAGGTAATGGTGATATTAATATTAACATCCACGGAGGCGGAGAAGTTGAACTTAACGGTAACGTAACCAATAACAGCGCTATTCATCAAGGCAAACTTACTATAAAAGAAGGTAATAAATTTACAACTCACGTTGGAGAAAAATATGTTGTAGATGAAACTGTAAATGATGGAGAAATTTATTTTATAAGAGGCGGTAATATCAGCGGCGGATATTCCGGCAACGGTACAATGACTTTAGTAACTGATGATCCTATGTCATTAACCGGTTATACTTTTATAGGAAAAGAGCAGGAAAAAATTCAACAAAAAGATATTACTATAAATAGCTCTGTATATGCTACAAATAAAAGTGTTTTGGAAGTTTCGAACTATCTTATGATTGGCCCTAACTCTATATTGGATACTTATGCTGATACCATTATAAGTTCAGGGGGAAAACCTATTTCAAATTGGGGTACGCTGAATTTATTAGGAGGCATAAACTATAATACGATTGAAGATGGCGGAAAAACTGTTATTGTCGGCGATTCTGTTCGTAATGAAGCATTAATTGATCAGGAACTGGAAATTGATTATAATGCAAAACTTACAAGTGAACTTAAGAATATTGGCGGTCAATTTACAAATAAAGGTACTTTTGAACTTTTAGGAGATTTATCAGGTACTATCTTAGGGAATGGTACAACTGTTTTGCAAGACAGTATTGTAAAAGCAGCAGATGACAGTACTATTGAGGGTATGCTTGACATGAACGGAGCTGCTCTTGATATGCAGGACAAAGAATTTTCAACCATAAATGTTGGCGGACTTCAAGGAATCGGAGATTTAAAAATTGATGTTGCAGTAGGTAAGGACAAAAATAACAGTGATAAAATAAATATTACCAATACTTCTAATAACGCAGTCTTAAATCTTACGAATATTAAAATTACAAACTCAGGTGATATCTCGGAAGATGACCGAGGGGAATATAAAAATGCTCTTACTTATGTTGATGGTAATGCAAACAACGGTATTACTTATCAAATAAAAGGAAAAACAGGAAGTAACGCTACATATAGAACTTTAGACAGACTTAATCTGTATGAATTTACACTTGGGGACAAAGGGAATTTAAATGTTAATATAAAAGAAAACCCGCTAAATCTTGATGATTACATAAACGGTTCAAATTCTATTATAACAAGTGTTGATGCTTATAATGTTCTTATGGATACTGAACTTGTATCTGTAACAACAGGTATTGCTGGATATTCACCTAAAAACAAACATTGGACTGTAAATCTTAATAATGGTTCAAAAATCTCTGCAAAAGGTGATGTTAATCAAAACGACGGTATAACAATTACGCAAGACGCGACTTTTGATCTTGACGGTTCGCACAAAGCCGGCGCATCAATCGAAAACTTCAAAATTGCGATTATAAATAACGGCAAATTGAACATAAATGATATTAAATTCCAAAATAACACTACCGATATTGAAAACAATGCTTTATTAAATTTAAACGGTACAAATGATATTAAAAATATTGTGGGTAAGGGTACTACAACCATTAGCAGAGGTGAAACCAAAATAGCTGATATTACTCAAGACAAATTAAATGTTTTATCAAATGCTGTTTTGAAAGTTTCTAACACAAACATTTCAGACGGAATTACAAACGAAGGTAAGGTTCAGGCCTTAGGGAGAACCAATAATTCGGTTATTGCAGGTTCGGGAACACTTGAAATCATGGGAAATGTTACAAATAATGCTTCAATTACCCAAAATAATTTGACTATTGCTGAAACAGGAGCTCTAACAAGTGCGATTAACAATCTTCATATAACAAATGATATCCTAAACAACGGCACATTGGAATTAACAGATAATGGAACTTTATTTAATAACATCAACGGTTCTGATAACAGCCAAACAAAAATTAGCGGGAATATCATAAACAATGCAATTATTAATCAGGATGTTACCATAACTGAAAATGGAACACTTACAAGTTCATTTGATGGCCTGAATAAATCCGTAACTAATAACGGCATATTCTATATGCAGGGTGATTTGACGAAGAATATTCAAGGTAATGGTACAACCGTTCTTCAAGATAAGAACGTAAATATCGTTAATGATAGAGTAGAAATTGCCGGAAACTTAGATTTAGACGGTAAAACTCTTGATATGAGAGACTCAAAAGGTACAAATCAAACTCTTTCAATCGGAGGAGCACTTAAAGGCAGCGGAAATTTAAAAATTGATGTCGATATGTCAAACGGTGAAAGTGACAAAATTGATTTAGCAAGCAAGGACAACAGTGCTACACTAAACCTAACCACAATAAATATAACAAAAGACATAGATAATAACGGTTCTTTTGAAGATTACATAAATTATGTAACGGGATATACTAACGGTACTAATTTTCAAGTTGACGGAAATGAGAATGGCGAACTTACAGTTCTTACAAATGGTATGAAATATACATTCACAAAAGGCGCTGATGGTTATTTAAATGTTTTATCTCAAAATCATACAGGCGGCTTAAGCGAATATATTAGAGGTGAAATTTCTGCTGAGAATTACTCAATAAATGATGATATGATTACGCTCGGAAATACCGATATTGGTGTAACAGGCGGAGAAAATCTTATAAAAAGAGTGTTCCTAAATAATGGAGCAACTCTGTCCGGCGACTTGCTCAACCAAAATGACGGCATAACTGTTGCAAAAAATTATGAACTTATTTTTGATGGTACTAATAAAGAAGGTGCAACTGTTAAAAACTACAAAACAGCACTCACAAACAACGGTACTGCAAATGTTATGGGAATAAAGTTTGAAAATAACGAAACAGATATTGAAAACAACGGTCAGTTAAACCTAACTAATAACAATACTCTCGATACGATTACCGGTAATGGTATTTTGAATATTAATGACGGTACAACTAACGTCATCAAAAGCATTATCCAAAGCGAAATTAATATTAACAGTGACACTGCATTAATTACAAATGCAGACGGTTTAAAAGCAAATTCCATTAATAATGAGGGTACACTTGAACTTACAGGCGGAACACTTGCTCAAGTTGTAAACGGCGGCAATATTAGTATTACCGGTGATGTTTCAACAGAAGCTGATAATTTGCAAGGTATTACGAATATTAAAAATACATTGAATATAACAGGCGGTTCAATAAAACAAGAAATAAATTCCGATTTAGATTCTAATTTGAACATAACGGGCAACACAGCTTTAAAAGCAGACCTTTCAGGAGTTTTAGGTAATGTAAACTTGCAAAAAGGAACATTGAAACTTTCAGATAAAGGTACAATGTTTACAAATTCTCAAAACTTTACAGCCGCAAATAACACGACAATTGACCTTAATAACCGCAAATTAGAAGATTTGAACTTTAATAAAGTCACAATTGCTGAGGGTGATAACGTTAATTTAAAAATAGATTTTGGCGATACATTTAAAACATCTGATGATTCAAGTATTTTGGGGAACATAAATCTTGCATTGCTTGATGTAACAAAACAAACAGAAGATAAAACTTATAATTTTACAAATCTGATTGACAATGTAGTTGTTGACTTTAAAAATACGGAACTTATTAAAACTCCGGAAAGTGTTGACTTTATTAACTATAATTCAGGAGATTTAATTGCAAAAAAAGTCGGAAACTTAGGCACTGCGATAAAAAATGCAATGACAGGCGAAAACCTTTACCAGCTGTCCGGTGATGACAATACCGCAGAATTTAACACCCTTTCAGGTGGAAACCTTACTGTTAAAGGTCAAGGTCATTCAATTACTACAACAGGAATTGTTGTAGATAATCAAAATACATTAACCTTGCAAGATGCAAATATAAAAAATGTTGCGACAGGTTCTGATAATAAAGCCGCAATTACACTTAATAAAGGGACAGTACTAAATATAAGTGCCACAAAAAACGATGTAACAATTAGCGGAACTAACGGTGATAACAGTAATGCAATTTATCTGGATAAAGATGCAGCACTCAATATCAACGCACAAAAAAGTATTATAATTACAGATAACATTACCTCAAATGATAAAGCCAATACCGTAAATTTTAACGGTAATCTTATCGGTTTTGGCGGAAATCTTGATAATGTGACAGCTGATGTAAACTCTGTTCTTGTAAGAGATGGTGCAGATAACGGTGTTTCTTATAACTTAAATGGCGGTGTTTTAAAATATACAAATGATAAATATCTTTATGACCCGTCAAAAGGTGCATTAAACTCTATTAATTTCAACGGCGGTGCACTAGATTTGCGTAATGGAAGTGCGAACAATATAGTATTAGAAAACATCAATCTTTCAGCCCCTTCTAATATGTTTATTGATGCAGATTTGGCAAAATTAAGTATGGATAGTCTGAACGCAGCTTCTGTTACAGGAAATCAAACATTAAACATTGCAGGAATAAGACTTTTGTCAGATGCTAAAGACGGATATACCTCAATTAACTTTACGAAAAATCCAACTCTGATGGCAGCAATTAATTACGCAGGTAATAAAAACATTACCTATTCCCCAATTTGCAGATATCTTGTGGATTATGACGGTTCAATGGGTAATTTTAACTTTAAACGCAACGGATTTAATCCGGCAGTACTTGCAGCTCCGGTTGCCGCTCAAGTTGGAAGTTATTTGTCTCAATTAAATATATATGAACAAGCATTTTCAAATATGGATATGGTGATGCTGATGACGAAAAAAGAACGTCAAGCAATGAAAATGGCAAATAAGTATGCAAACCAAGGTACAGGAGCTGGCGGAATAATAACCTTTAGCCCTAATCAAATTCCTGAACAAAATAAAGGTGTATGGTTCAGACCATTTACAACTTTCGAAAATGTAGGACTTAAAAATGGGCCGAAAGTCGGAAACGTTGCTTACGGTTCGCTGGTTGGCGGTGACAGCGAAATAATAGAACTTAAACACGGTTGGGATATGACATATTCTTTGTATGCAGGCTATACCGGTTCTCATCAAACTTATGATGGTGTGGGGATTTATCAAAACGGTGGCACTTTAGGTGCAAGTACAGCTTTTTATAAAGGTAATTTCTTTACAGGCTTAACAGCCAATGTCGGTGCAAATATTGCAGAAGCAAGCACAATGTTTGGCAGTGAAGATTTAACAATGCTTGCAACAGGTATTGCCAGTAAAACAGGTTATAATTTTGAACTTGCAGACGGAAAATTTATTATCCAACCAAACTACTTAATGTCATACACATTTGTAAATACTTTTGATTACACAAATAAAGCAGGTGTAAGAATGAATTCAGATCCCCTGCATGCTATTCAAATTGCACCGGGTATAAAATTCATCGGGAACCTTAAAAATGGTTGGCAACCATATTTAGGTGTCCAAATGGTTTGGAACCTGCTTGACGATACGAGATTTATGGCAAATAATGTTTCATTGTCTGATTTGAGTGTAAAACCTTATATTCAATATGGTATTGGTGTTCAAAAACGATGGGGCGAAAGATTTACAGGATTTTTCCAAACAATGATAAGAAATGGCGGCAGAAATGGTATAGCGTTAACCGCAGGTTTCCGTTGGGCAATTGGAAAGTAATATGAGGAGTTTGAATGTTTGATAGGGCAAAGCTAAAAAGATTAAGTCATATTTGTGCATATTGCGGTAAAGCACTAAGAGAAGAAGAAAAAACTTACGATCATATTTTGCCGGTGTATGCAAACGGCAATAATGCGACTTATAATACGGTTGTTTGCTGTCCTGAATGTAATACCAGAAAAGCTCATCTTGATATAAGTACTTATTTAGCTTTAAATTATTTTTATTTTTTCTATTTTTTAAGTATGCATTTTTAATTTTTTTATATGCATCTACATTTCCATTTGTTATGAAATAATCGGGAATATGTTCCGTAAAATCTTTTAACCAATCTGTATTGTGAACAACTCCTGTTTTATATTCAGATTTATTAATTTCCGGATATTTATTAACCACTTGTATAATTTGATAAGATCTTTGCTGTTTAATAATTTATACATAGAATCTTGTGCATAAATATTTTGACTTGCAGTTTTTCTAATAAGAATTAAAAAAGCTTCTTTTGAAATTTTATTATTGTAAATTAAGTTTTTATATATGACCAAGTTTTACCTTTAAATTCATAAAATAATATATTTAATAGATTCCCTATTTTATTATTATCAATCTCTTTTGCTTTAATATCGTATCTGCACCTCGAAAAAATGAAAAAGAGAATTTGGGTAGGAAAAGTTTAAAAATTTGCGAAAATATGATGAGAAAAATTCTCTTAAAAAATAAGCATAGCAAAAACCGCCCATACAGGGCGTTTTTTCAATTTTGTATCTGCACTGATTCTCAGTTTGTGGACTTAAAAACGGATATCTTAGTCCACAGAGCAAAAGGCTCTGAATATTTTCCCTGTTAATGTTAATTTTACAGTGTATTTTTAGAAATTTACAGCGAAAGTTAAAAAATATTGAAACAATATAATAGATATATTGAACTTTTTCACTCTAATTCCCTAAAACTATTAACAGGGAATTTGCAAAGAAATTTATTTTATAAAAATGCCAGTTTTAAAATTCGGTAAGATTTAATTTGGTACACGATATGAAAGGAAATCTTATGAGAATTAATTACAAACAACTCGGTCAATCAATCAAAAGTTATAGGATAAAAAGAAATCTTACTCAAGAAAAATTAGCTGAAATGTGTGATTTATCAACTCCACACATCAGCAATATTGAACGAGGAACGGAGTCTATAAGTTTTTCAACGTTAGAAAAACTTTTAGAAAATCTGCAAATAAATTTTGATTTTATCGTTTATGAGAAAAGTAATAGCAGTAATCTACAATGTAATAACTGTAAACATAAAAATTTTAATATACACTTACTATCTGATTTGAAATATTTCAATATAAACTCAGATTATAAGTCTTAAAATAGTATTTTATAGATTATTAATATTCCTGTAATTATAATCTGTTTATGGATGAAAAAAATAAAATCAGAGAACGTTACAAAGGTTATAATAATGATAAGCAATTTGTGATACCAGCAAAATCGCAACCTTCAATTTATGATGATTCAATAAAGCTGAGGGTTGCGGTTTACGCACGGGTTTCTACAGATAATGTCCAACAGACTTCTTCGTTTGAATTACAAAGAAATCATTATACAGATTTAGTTAATAAAAATCCAAATTGGACACTTGTTGATATTTATGCTGATGAAGGTATTTCTGGAACTTCATTAAATCATCGTGATGAGTTTATCCGAATGATAGAAGATTGCAGAACAGGAAAAATTGATTTAATCATTACTAAAAGTGTTTCACGTTTTGCAAGAAATACCGTTGATTGTATTGCATATATAAGAGAATTAAAAAATTTAAAATCTCCAGTAAATATAATATTTGAATCCGAAGGTATAAACACTATTGATGATAAAAGCGAGATGGCTATTTCATTTCTTGCAACTTTAGCACAGGAAGAATCGCACATTAAAAGTAATATTATGAATTCTTCCATTGAAATGAGATTTAATAGAGGCTTATATCTTGTTTCTCCATTACTGGGTTACGATTTAGATGAAAACAAAAATCTTGTAATTAATCCAGAGGAAGCAAAAACTGTAAAATTAATTTTCTATATGTATCTTGCAGGCTCAACTCCTGAACAGATTGCAAAAACTTTGGAAGAGTATGAACGTAAAACGAAGAAGGGTAATACAAAATGGTCATCAAATTCTATATTACAAATACTTCAAAATGAAAGAGAATGCGGAGATTTATTATCTAGAAAAACTTGGACTCCAAGCTATTTAGACCATAAATCAAAGAAAAATAAAGGAGACAAACCGCAGTACGGAATGAAAGAGCATCATGAAGGTATTATTTCCAGAGATGATTTTATTGCTGTTCAAAAATTAATACGAAATGCAAAATATAAACACAAAGGATTTTTACCTGAATTAAAAGTTATTAAAAATGGCGTTTTGCAAGGCTTTGTTACTATAAATATCAGATGGTCAGGCTTTTCAGCACAAAATTATTTAGATGCATCAAAAAGCGCATATAATAATGCAGCCCAAAACAATGAAATTGAAGTGCAAGTACAAAAAGGGGATTTTGATTTAAGAAAATTCGAAGTTGCTAGGGCTCAATTTTTTGATACAGCACAAAAAACTTGTGTAACTTTTTCTAATCATTTAATTACGTTTAACACTGATTGTATAAGAAAGTTTGGAAATGTAAAGTATGTAGAAATGCTTATAAATCCTGTAAAAAAACTTTTCGCAGTAAGACCATATAAATCAGCACAAACAAATAAAAACATTGTTCAATGGGCAAAAATTAAAAACGGAGTTTATATTTCGCGAGTTATACATGGGATGGCATATGCAAACACTTTTTTTGAAATGTTAGGCTGGGATTCTAAATATAAATATAGAGTGAGAGGGATTAAATACCAAAAACAAGAAGAACAATTTATAATATTTGATTTAGCAGAACCGGAATTATTTATATCTCAAAAAAAAGATATTATTGACACAAAACCGGTATTAGAAAATATAAAACCCTTTACATATGGAAAAAATAATGATATTTTAGCATACCCAAATAGCTGGGAACAGAATTTTGGAAACAATTTCTATGAACAAATTCAGATAAAAGAAATTGAAAATATAGATGATTGGAAGTCGCAAGATGAAGGAAATCTTTATAAAACGCATAATTTACAGGTTACAAGTGAAGATGACGTTAATTCCGAAATTAAAATTTTAAAAACAGATATGGAGTTAAATAAAGATGACAAATGATTTCAATGAACAAAATTTTACAAACTGTATTCAACCTGTTTTATTCACTAAAGAAGAGGTCGAACAACTTGATTTCAATTATGAAGGATATCAAGTAGTAAGAGGAGAATATTTTGCACATTTATTTGAGCCATCAATTACATTTAATATGAATAAAGTATATTTAAATATGGCTTGTATAAAAAAGTTTCCAAATGTAGATTATGTCCAAATACTTGTAAATTCTGAAGATAAAAAACTCGCAGTTCGTCCTTGCAGCGGAGAAGAAAAAGATTCATTTTTGTGGTGTACAGCAAAACGAAAACCTAAACAAATTACTTGTCGTGTATTTTGGGGTAAAATCGCTGAATTGTTAGATTGGAATAATAATTACAGGTACAAATTACTTGGAAAATTAATTAAAAGTAACGACGAATTTTTATTTATTTTTGACCTTACATCGCCTGAAATTTTTATCCGAACTGTTATGGAAGATGGAAAACCAAAAATTTCTAAACGACCGATTTTCCCTGCTGAATGGCAGAACCAATTTGGGCTGCCTGTCAGTGAACATAAAAAACGTATGCAAGTCGGAAAATTTGACGGCTATACAATATTTGGTATTACAGAAAAATAGAGGAGAATACAAATGGAAAATAGAAAAACATTAAACCCATCAGTATCAATAAATCTACGAAAACCTGTTGTTAGAATTAATAAGGATACGATATCTGCAATCGGCAATCCTGAATACATAATATTACTCGTAAATCCGGAAGATTGCTCCTTGGGAATTTCTCCAGGTAACAAAAATGATAGGAGAGCTCACTGTATATCAAAATACAATAGTACGAGAAATACTATGGAATTATACAGTAAATCTTTTGTAGATAATCTCGTTAAATTATGTCCAACCTGGCACAAGCAAGGTAGTTATAAAATTAAAGGTGAAGAAATTAAAGGGATGAATGTCGTCAAATTTTCAATGGTAGATGCTATTGAAATAATAGGAGGAAAATAATGATTGATTACAAAGAATTTATACCGAATGTACATTTTGAACTTATTCCAATTAAAGATTTGGTATCCAATCAGGATTATCAACGTAATTTGTCAGAAGCACATATAAAACGTGCGGTGGACAATTTCGATTTATATCAGATTAATCTGGTAAAAGTCAGCAGACGTGACGGAATAAATTATGTTATAAACGGACAACATACTATGGAGATTGTGGCAAGAAAATCTCAATCCAATGAAACTCCGGTATGGTGTATGATTTATGATGATCTGGAATACACTCATGAAGCAAATATTTTTGCTAATCAGCAAAAGTACGTAAAACCTCTTACTCCTTATGATATATTTGTAGCAAATATAGAAGCCGGAAATGAAGAACAATTAATATTAAAAGCATTAGTTGAATCTTATAATATGCGAATCTCAAAAACAAAATGTCATGGTGGAATTTGTGCAATATCTGCATTGGAATATATTTACAAGACATTTGGCTACCAGGTTTTAGATCAAACATTAAAGTTATGTATTGCAACATGGGAAGGAGAAGTTAACTCTTTTGGTGCAAATATGCTTAAAGGTATTGCAAAACTTGTTGTTGCATATGAAGATGAACTAGACGAAAATATTTTTAAAGAAAAGTTAGGGACATATTCGATAAATAAAATTGTTAGGAGTGCAACGGAGCGAAACAATGGCTCGACTGGATATGCTGAAACAATGTTGGATTTTTATAATAAACGTTTAAAAACCCCATTGCATAAGGGGAAATTGAAGAGTAATAAATTTGTAAATATACCAGAATATTCAGTTAAAGATTTATGAAACACTATTAAATATAGCGAATTTAATAATAAATTCAGCATAAACATTAAGTATTTGTTTTATATCTGATGGGGCATTAAATACTATACGTTTGACTTCTTGTATATTTTGATCTTTATCGTTAAATTTTATATTTAATGGCATACGTATTACATACTTGTAATAATCTACAATATACTCTTTATCTGAAACTGTTTCCCAAAATTTACAAGCAATATACTTTTGAACTAAATTGCTTAAAAAGTGGTGATACCTCATTAAATATTCCATAAATAACTGAATTATTTCTTCATGTTGGCTTAATTTTTTACACTTATCAAATATTAAATCAATTATTTCAAAAATTTTACTGTTAGAAAAATTATTATCTTGATTTAATATATAAACATATTCAGATAATACATCTGCTACTGATTCCTTATCAAATTTTTCATCTAAATAATCAATAGTTTTCTGTAATTTTTCAAGTTTTAAATCAGTAATACAATATATTTCTTTTGCTGTTAATGGTATATATTTACAGTTGAATTCAATGAGTTTATATTTAAGTTCAGTTTCTTTTTGGGCAGTAATAATATTATTTTCTTTAAGATAGTTAATTATGCTTATTATAGAAACATCTTTATATTTGAATTCTTTACTTAAGATATGAGTTACTTCATCAGAAGAACAAATAGAATAATCGTTTTGTACCGCAACAGTTGCATCGTATAAGAAATCTTTTGAATTGAGTTTTTCAGAAGCTTCAATTAATGCTAAAGCTTTTTTTGATTGTGATTTGAAATTTGCTTGGTCTAAAGCATTTAAACAATTTTTTAAATATTCTTTATATTTATAAATTTTGTTTTTTACAAATATTATATTAGGATTTCCTTCCTTATCTCTAATCAACTTCTCGATAGTATCTCCAGTAATATCATTAAGAATAAAGTTTATTTCATTTTTTGTTTGTGCTGTAATTTTGATTTTTAAATTAGTAAATACGATATCATCTAATTCTAAGGCTTTTAACAATATTAAAGACTGAGGTGCCATTATAATATTTTTATTCTTGTTTATTATATTAACTTCATTTTCATATTCATCATTTGTACGTCGTGTTAATGCAATTATTTGCCTATTATCTTCGATAAAATTGGCAAACAAAACACTTTGTTTAGTCCCAAATAATTCTGATGTTAAGGCTAATGGATATTTAAAATTATCATAATTAGAAAGACCATCTTCAAAAAATTTTTCTCTTTTGACATAGTTCTTATACGGCTCAAATGTTTCTATTGCTTGTTTTAAACTTTCAATAGGATTATCCATATCAATTTTGAATGAGCATAATAATTTATTTTTCTCTAATATTTTTGAACATTGTTGAAATAAATTTCTTGTTTGTTCATTCACTGTATGGCTTTTTAGTAAAAAACTAAATAATATTTGATTTAGTTTTAAATCATCTGGAAATTCTTGTAAACCTTGAACAAAAATTTCAATAATATTTGTATCCTCTATTTTTTTTGCTACTCCTAGTTCGATTTTTAAATAGAAATATTGTAGCTTATGTTTTTCTTTATATTTTAATGAATTTATTAGAGTTTCAGCTTTTGTATATTCTTTTTTTACTATATATGCTCGTGCTATTAGCGGTAAAAGAAAGTCTTCTCTTATACCCTTTTCATAATTTTCAATAAGTGTATCTGTGTTATAATTTATTGAATCAATTTGAGCATAAAGATTTTTTATTGTTACATTTTCTGGTTCATATTTTTCCAAAATTTCTAAATTACTTAAACATTTAGAATACATTCCTCTATTAAATAAATCAATTGTATTAAGCATTCCTATATCAAAATTTTCTATACTTTTATTTCTAGCCCAATATTTTTCAATTAATTTTTCTCGTAGTTTATTTATATCAATTTCAGTATTAAAAAAAGCTAAACCATGAGCAATTTTATATACAAACTTGCAATCATATTTGTTGGGAAATTTTATAATGTTGTTGGAAATTTGTTTTAATAAATTAAGTTCATCATCGTAGTAATTATTATCATGGAATAACCATATGCATAAAAGCAATAATTGATCACTGTAATTGTGATAGCTGTTTTTTATATATTGTTCGGTTTGTTCCCATCCATATTCTTTGTAAATTGATATAATTTTAAATTGTTCATTTAATTCATTAAATTCATTTATTTGTTCAAGTACTTCTTTATATTTTTGTTCACCAAATAAAATAATTATATAATTATTTTTACTTAATTTTTTAGTTTCTTCTTTTAATAAGGTATAAATTTCATGAGCTTTAGAATATTGATTACAAAGAATGTTTAAATATAAGGTTTCAAGAAGAACACTATCATCAGAATTTTTATTTTTAATTATAACATCATTAATTTCTTTAATATTAACTTTATCTTGTTCAAATTTGTTTATTAAATATTTAATCAAGTATATTTTTATTTTAATAGTTGTAATTAAGTATTCATGATTTTTATACGTTTTATTTAAACCATTTAGAACATCTTCTAAATTTTGTAAAAGATTAAAAAATGTCTGTTTTACTTTTATTTGAAGCGTATTGGGTATAATTTTTAATATTCCCTCGGTGTTTATATCAAAAACAAAATATAATTTTGATTTATTGAATAAATTTATAAACTGACAATTAACAAGATTATATTTTGCAATTATATTATCTTGTTTGGATTTATTAATATACTCTTTTAGATTTTTTTCAGCTTGTTTGGAACTTATTTTTTTAGGATTTTTTAAATCTAAAAGAGCTTTTAAAAATAAATAATCTTCAGCTTCTTTTAAATTTGTTTCCAAATAGCTTTTTGCAACGTCAAATTTTTGAGTTATACATAAATATTTCAAAAATACTAATCTATAATAAAGATCTGAATTTTTATTATTAAATTTTTTAAGATACTCATCGTATGATTCATTATCATTTTCATCTAGTGCCATATGAGCCAGATTAAATAATGGATTATCATTTTTGGAATCTAATTCGTAAGAAAACTTAAATGCCTGTTTTGCATTAATATTCTCGTTAAGATTCTCATAACATACACCAAGTTTATTGTATATTTTAGCTTTAAATTCTTTAGATTTATTTTGCCAGTTATCATCTTTATTTAATTCAATATATGCTATACCATCTTCATATTTATATTTGTCAATCAAACCCTGAATTTTCTTTAATTCGTTATCTTCATCTATTTCTTTATTTCCAAAATTTGATAATAAAGTACTTTGTAATGATTGAATTTGGTTTGAAACATTTGATACATTAGTTATTATTTCATTTGTTGAATTTTTTAGATTCTGATTAATAATTTCTTGATTATGAATTATAGCATTAAAAGATTCTAATGAAATTGAAAACATATCAACGATCGCATCTTTACAAAATGAATTGTCCGAAGCAAAGAATGTTTTAAAACTACGTTCATATTCTTTTATAAATATGCTTTTCCATAGATCATAAAAACTTTCATCTAGTTCATACCCATTAAACTTAATATATAATTTTAACTTTTCTGTCAGAATATTGTAAATATCATTATTATTAAATGGTATATCAATTACATTTATATCTTGGAATATAACTCCGAGTGCAATATCATCAAGTTCAGAGAACTTAATATATAGGTCTTCAGAAATAGGATATGGTGAAGTATTTGTATCATAAAAAATGTTCAGTGTGGTGGTAAAGGCATTTACAAAAGGGGGGGGTAAAACAATTTTTATATTTTGCATATTCTGGATTTTTTAAACGTGTCCAAATTTCATCAAGAGATTTTGTTACTGTTTTATTTAACACCAACTTCCCAAGAAATATTGAAATTCTACTGATAATTGATATTGGATCCATATTCTTATTATCATTATACTTTAATAAAATATAATATACAAAATTTTATTAAACATTTGTATCAAACGACTTGAACAATCTGTCCGGAAGTGACATAGTTCTTGCTTATAATGTATGTAAGAAAGGATATGTAAAATGCCGGAATTAGATGAATATACAAACTCATGGTTAGCTGAATGGTCACAAAAACAAGATTATCTTGATGGTTGTACAATAATTACAAAATATGAAAAATTTATGCTCTGTTTTTACTTATTAAATTTTATTGATTTTATAGAGCTAGATAAATGGAAATTTGAAACATTTTATTCACAAATAATACAAGTTTTGAATTTGGAAAACACAAAATATCCTAAATATTCAAAAACACGTAATTATAAAAAAGAATTGAGTTTTAAAGAAAGCTTAAGAGCGATTTTAATGAATAAATTAAAATCATTGAAATACAAGCAGTCAGAAATTGAAAAACGACTAAAAATTATGTCCAACTTATATTCTTTAGATTTTATTGAATACGGATTTTTAAAATATTATGTTCTTAAAACTGTAACCCCTTTAATAGGTAAAATAGGTGAATTTTTTGATGCATCTTTTAATGAATTTGAAATATTTGGAACACAATGCTTGAGGCTAAAAAGTTGGGTTATACCATAATACCGTAAGAATTTATTAAGAAAAGGAATATTTATAAAGCGTGGGATAAATGATGATAAAATCTATCTGACGCAAAAAATAATTCAAGTTTTTTCTGATCCTGATGTTGAAACCGAAACCCAGATAAAAAACATACTTTTGGGCAAAAATCAAAAGTCTGAACTTTGTTGGAAAGATTTTGAACATATAGAAAAAGAACGGGATATTGCCTTTAATATTTTAACTTTAGCTGTTCAAACTCAAGCTAAAGGTATAAATATTCTTTTGTATGGTTCAGTCGGAACAGGCAAAACGCAGCTTGCAAAACTTCTTGCAAACAAAGCTAAGGTAGATATGTATTCGGTATCGGCAGAATTTATGGACAAAGAAGCTTCAAGAAAAGACAGGTTAAGCGATTTGGCTTCAAAACAGACTATTCTTGCAAAAACTAACAACTCCTGCATACTTTTTGATGAAGCTGAAGATGTTATGAATAGAGGCTTCACAGAATTTGGTAGTGCTTCAAAGGCTTATTTAAACACACTATTAGAAGAAACTCCTGTTCCGATTTTCTGGACGACGAACAATATTTATACGGTCGATCCTGCATTTTTGCGGCGAATGACTTATACTATCGAGTTTGAAAAATTGACCGATGATATCAGATTGAATATTTGGAAAAAAGTTGTACGGAAAAATAAGTTAAAAGTGAATAAAGAAAAACTTGTTGAACTGAACAAAAATTATGACATTCCGCCGTCATTGATTTCTAATGCGGTCAAAACTACAAAATTGATTAACGGCAGCCAAGATGATTTTGAAATTTTTGTTGAGAATGTCGCAAAAGTAGTTACTAAAAAGAAAAACGTTAAAAAGAAGAAAGAGTTTGAAATGAAAGAATATAGTGAAAAACTTATTAATACAGATTTGGATATAAGCGACTTGACATCAAAGATTAAATCTTGCGGCAAACTGAACTTTTCATTGTGCCTTTATGGTGAACCCGGAACTGGAAAAAGTTTGTATGCAAGATATTTGGCAAAAGAACTCGGGATTGATGTTATCTTGAAACGGGCAAGTGATTTGATGTCCAAGTATGTTGGTGAAACAGAGCAAAATATTGCTGAAGCATTTGAGGAGGCAAAATCAAAGAAAGCTATGTTGATTTTTGATGAAGCTGATTCGTTTTTGCAAAACAGGAATAATGCGGTGCGAAACTGGGAGGTTTCTCAAGTAAATGAAATGCTGACTTGGATGGAATCTCACGAGTATCCGTTTGTATGTACGACAAATTTGTTGGATACGTTGGACGAGGCAAGTTTAAGACGATTTACATTTAAGATTAAATTTGATTTTATGACATCAGAGCAGACGAATTTAGCAATGGGACATTTTTTCGGAATAAAAAATGCGAATTTGAATATTAAAGGTTTAACTGCCGGTGATTTTGCAACAGTCAAAAAGAAAGCAGATTTTTTGTGTATAACAGACTTGTACGAACTTTCCAAAATGCTTGAAGATGAAGTTAAGATTAAAAAGTCTAAAGAATTGCAGAATTGTGTTGGGTTTTAGGATTGACATTTTTAAAGACATAAGTTATAATAAAAGTATGGGCTGGGTATTATACTCTGGGTCCACCTAAGGCGAGGGCACTCCTCGCCATTTTTAATTAAGGAAGTAACGTGAGAGAATTAAGCATTTTTGTAGATGAGTCAGGTGATTTTGGTGAGTATAATCATACTTCACCATATTATATTGTTACATTAATTATTCATGAACAAGAAAATTCAATCAGTGAACAAGTTAAAAATTTGGATTTTTATTTGGATAATTTAAATATAAACTTAAAAGCTATACATACTGCACCTCTTATTAGGCGGGAAGAAGTTTATAAAATTATATCAAAAGATGACAGATTAAAGATATTTAATACATTTTTTCATTTTACAAGAAAAGTTGGCATAAAATACAAAAATATTGTAGTTGAGAAAAAACATAAAAATTCAATAGATATAAATAATAGTATATCTAAACAGCTTTCATTATTTATTAAAGATAACCTAAATTATTTTCAAAAATTTGATAATATAATAATCTATTATGATAATGGTCAAAACCAGTTAGCCAATATTTTGGTATCAGTTTTTTCATCTTGGTTTCATGATAAGTTTGATTATCGTACTGTATCACCTTATGAATATAGATTATTCCAAGTCGCTGATTTTATTTGTACATTGTCTTTAATTGAAAATAAATTAATCTGTAATAAATGTTTAACGAAGTCGGAGAGTTTATTTTTTGGCACCCCTCGAAATTTAAAAATGAAATATTTAAAACATATTAAAAAATTAGATTTTGGTGCAAATTAAGTTATAATATAATTTAAACATAAAAAAGTGTATGTAAATACATACACTTACTTGCTTTTGTACTACGGGAACCTGTCTAGCAGGCTTATGCCCTTTCTCTTTAGAGCCAGAGTACATTTATATTATTACATATTTTTGTTTTTTTTCAACCCCTTTTACAAAAATTTAATTGTTATAATTTAATATTTATTTTTAATTATCAACTCAAATTTATCCTTTTGTTTTATTACAGCCAGTTCCTGTAGATTGGTCTTGCCGGTTAAGAATTTAGTTAACGGATAGTTGTTTTTCTTATTCACTCTGGTTGCAGGGTGGTAAGGACAATTTGAATTTTCATTCCAAGCGTATGCATATATTTTTAAATCTGTAATTTTATCCCAAATGCTGCTTAAAATAATATTTTTATCTTTTTGACGAACTTTTGTACCCCAAGCTATCATTAAATCTTTATGCTCGGTTAATACATTTGATATTATTTTTGCATTAATGTCATTTGAAGTTTGGCTCGCTGATTTTATTGCAGTTAAGCTGTTTCCGTCTATATAGTTGAAAGAATTTAAAATAATAACTTTTGAGTATCCTGCTTTGTAGGCAATTCTTATTGCATTTTTAACAGTTCCGTCGACTGTAGATTTTTTGCCGTTCATTTCTGGAAATGTATTTGACGGGTTAAGCATTAAAACAACAAGAGTTTTATTGGAATTGTTTATTTCCAGTTCAAGATAATATCTGTAACAATCGGATTTTGCTTTTGGATTTTCGCAATTGTAATATGCAAAGCCTTTAACATCTATGCGACAATTATTTTTGTTATTTTTACTTTGTCCAAAATACAAGTCAAAACTATCTGAGATGTCGAATTTATAAGGTTTAATATTTTGAATGTTTTTAAAAATTTTTTCTTTGTTCATTATAAGTTTCCTTTTTCTTTTTAGCTTAACTTAAGATTCTGTCAAATTCGGACGCAGGCAATTTTACAGATCATCTAACGTTAAATTTGTATTTCTTATATTTATTAATTTAGCTGTATTCTTAAAACCGCCCAGTCGACTCCAACCTTGATTTCCAGGATGTCTAATTTGTGTCTTTGTTCCGTTTTTTGTTGATGTAATAATTTCAATATTTTTATTTTCCCTTTGAGAATTTATAATCTTTATCCATTCTGAAGGTATAGATTTGTTACCCCAAGCTAATACAATTACTGAATCTTTTCGTTTTTCCAATAATTGAGAAATACTATACTCCTCTAGAAAATATTAAAGTCATTGATGAGGATGATGATGAAAATTAAAAATAAATTAACCAAAGAGGTTTTAGAATTATCCTACGTAAAGTTTAAAGAAAAGTTTTCAAAAGAAATACAACAGGCTTATGATAGTTTCAAAAAAACAAAAGTTTCAAAGAATTTTTATAAGCCTATATGCGAAGCTGAATTAGAATCCGAATTTTATTTTGGTTTGCAATGGAATTTTAATCATCATGGAAATTCAAACTGGTATATTGAAAAATTTTAGTATCGTATCTGCACCTCGAAAAAATGAAAAAGAGAATTTGGGTAGGAAAAGTTTAAAAATTTGCGAAAATATGATGAGAAAAATTCTCTTAAAAAATAAGCATAGCAAAAACCGCCCACACAGGGCGGTTTTTCAATTTTGTATCTGCACTGATTCTCAGTTTGTGGACTTAAAAACGGAGAGGGTGGGATTCGAACCCACGGTAAGTGTTACCTCACACAGACTTTCGAGATCCGCACCTTAAACCACTCGGACACCTCTCCTTTTGTCTTTACTCTTTTAGTATAACATAAATATTTTTTTATAATATTCAACAAAAAAACGCACCAAATTTTATATTTTGATGCGAGTTTTTTATAGCCTTATTATACAATATTTTTAGACACATTTCAAGTGGTATTTTGTCATTTTTTGCGAATTTTTTGAATTTTGAAAGGGTATGTTTTAGTGAGTTTCAGGCCCACA
>JAGAVG010000048.1 GCA_017942035.1 bacterium
GTAAGTAAGTAAGTAAGTAAGTAAGTGTCATTGCGAGCGAGTGTAACGAGCGCGGCAATCCTGTTATTAATGGTAGACTAAAGTCTACCCTACTATTTACTTTAACAAGGGTGGTTATGCCATACTTCACTCGCAATGGCGTAACTCCTTAGCGTCTTAACGTCGTAGTATCTTAGCGCCTTTTATTATGTAGACCCTGAAACGAGTTCAGGGTGACATGAAAACTTTATTAAAAACCCTCTCCCGAATTTCTAACATTCGGCATTGCCTTATGTTGAAATTCTGCCCTCTCACAAAGAGAGAGGGCTTGCGTAACTCCTTAACGTCTTAGCATCTTAGCGCCTTTTATTTGACCCCTCACCCTATCCCTCTCCCACAAGGGGAGAGGGGATAAAGTAACAAAAAACGGCAGGACATAAATCCTGCCGCTCTATTTTTATTTTTAAACTTATGCCAACTGTTTGGCTGTATTTTGTTTATCGTTCCAGAAGTCAACAAGCATCGAACAGAAGAATATACTTGAATAAGTTCCGATTAGGATACCCAAAATCATTGCAAGAACAAAATCTCTTGTCGTTACTCCACCAAAGAAGTACAGCGCAAGCAAAGTAATCAATGTGGTTAAAGAAGTATTAATACTTCTTGCAATTGTTTGATTTACAGAAGCATCAACAATTTCGCCAAATGACATTTTCTTTGAGTAATATCTTAAGTTTTCTCTAATCCTATCAAACACAACGATTGTATCGTGAACAGAAAATCCGATTACTGTCAAAATTGCGGTAATAAACAATCCATCAATTTGTACGTTGTACAAAAGTCCAAGGATTGAGAATGCGCCGATTACAAAGATTGCGTCATGCAAAAGCCCGAAAATCGCGGCCATTGCATAATCAAATCTAAACCTTATTGACAAATATGCAACAATTCCAAGCAATGCCAGACTCAAGGCAATTAAAGAATTTTTAAACAACTCTTTACCTAAAGTCGGGCCGACAGAGCTTACCTGGATTAATTCAGCGTCACTGAATTGTTTTTGCAAGGTTGTTGTTACGTTATCAACCGCATCACCGCTTTCTCCAATAAATTTTGTTCTTATTGAAATTATTGAATGAATTTGTTTATTCTGTTCTGTCGGTTCAACATTCAAAATCTGAAGGTAAGGATTTTCCACCCCGGCATTATGAAGATCTTCTCTAATTACACCGAGTTTATCGTTATTAACCTTTTCCTTCACTCCATATTGCAAAATTGATCCGCCGGTATAATCAATACCAACTTTCAAAGGTGCATGATTGTCATAATGAATTGATGAATAAATCATTGCTCCGATTCCCGGCAACAACAAACATGCTGACAAAATCATCCAGATAATTCTGTATTTTACAACATGAACCCTTTTATTTTCTAATACATCTGCCATTATTATCTACCTTTCCATTATTAATCCAATATACCAAAGCGCGCTTTTTCACGTTTTGTTTCAGTTGCTTTATAAGATGTGCCAATTTCGTTTTTACTCAATCCGAACATTGCAGGGTATTTTAATTCGCCGGTACCGAAAACTAAGTGCATAAAGTTTTTAGTAATAGTAATTGCACTGAACATTGATACCATAACACCCAATGCAAGTGTTAGAGCAAATCCTTTTACGATACTTGTTCCAAGGAAATACAAAATTACACAAGTTATAATCGTTGTCATATTTGAATCAAAGATACTTGTGAACGCTCTGTCAAATCCTGAATTAATAGCGGTAAATAAGTTTCTTCCGGCTCTCAATTCTTCTTTTGTTCTTTCAAAAATCAAAATGTTAGCGTCAACCGCCATACCGATTGAAAGAATGAAACCTGCAATACCTGCAAGTGTCAATGTAACAGGAATTGCTTTGAACAAAGCAAATAAAATCAAGCTGTATATAACCAAAGCAATGTCAGCGATTACACCCGGAACTCTGTAATACATAATCATAAACAACATTACAAGTCCCAAGCCAATCATGCCGGCAACTTTTGATTTTGCAATACTATCGGCACCTAAAGTAGGACCAACCGTGTTTTCTTCAATAATTTTAGCCGGAACAGGCAATGCGCCTGCATTCAAAAGGTTAACCATTCTCTGAGCTTCTGAATATTCGAATCCGCTTTCTCCACCCGAAATCTGAGCATGACCGCCATAGATAGCTTCGTTTACTCTAGGTGCTGATTGAAGTTCGCCATCGAAGAAAATAGCCATCTGCTTTCCGACAAGGGATTTTGTAAGTTCAGCAAACTTTTTAGCTCCCTCACCGTTAAATTCCAATCCGACAACCCATTGTCCGGCATTATCGGTTGAAAGAGTTGATTTTGACAAGTCTTTTCCGGTTAAACCTGTATCAAGCCAAATTTCTTCACCATCTTTAGACACACCCGGTTTTTTAAACTCAAGCTGAGCGGTTTCGCCCAAGAAAGCTTTTGCCTCTTTTAAATCTGTAACAGCCGGAATTTCTACAATTAATTTATCTTCTCCGGCTTGCTGTACAACGGTTTCGGCAACTCCAAGCTTGTTAATTCTGCTTTCAATCGCAAATTGCAGACGTCCCATAACTTCAGGAGTAATTTTTGCAATCTCTTTTGTAGTTTCAGCCTGCAATGTAAGACGCGAACCGCCTACAAGATCAAGACCCAATTTGGTCGGTTTCAGAAAAATTACAATAGTTGAAGCAATCGCTATTGCAACAATCATCCAAAACATTAAAATTTTGTTTTTCACTTTTTATTCCTCTTGTATTCTACTAAACAATATTATCTTAAATACAACTTGAAACACTTAGCCAAGTAGCTAATCGTTTTTAATGCTGTCCAAGACTTTAAACAACTCTTCTTTTTCACCCTCACCGAGTTCAACCAGCGGACGTCTGACATAATCTTCGATTATGCCTTTATGAGCCAGCGCAGCTTTTACAGGAATTGGGTTTGGAGCCATAAAAAGCTTTCTGAATGCCGGATAAAGTTTTTTATGCATATTTACAGCCGCATAAAGTTCTCCGGACTTGTAATTTCTAATCATAGACTTAACTTCGTTACCAAATATATGCGAAGCAACGGAAATTACTCCTCTGGCGCCTAATGACATCATCGGAAGAGTTAAGCTGTCGTCACCTGAATATATTGCAAAATCTTCAGGGCAAAGGATTTTCATCTCAGTAACCGCATCCATATCACCAAAACTTTGTTTTACTGCAACAATATTTTGATAATCTTTTGCAAGTTTCGCAACGGTTTCAGGCGCCATATTAACCCCTGTACGTGAAGGAATATTGTACAAAATTATCGGAAGCTTTGTGCTTTTTGCAATTGCGGCAAAATGTTCGTACATTCCTTTCTGATTAGGCTTGTTATAATATGGAACAACTGACAAAAGCGCGTCTACATCTTCTTTTTCGGCTAATTTAGCTGTTCTCATAGCTGTTTCTGTTGAATTTGAGCCGGCATTCATTATAACTCTTGTTTTTCCCGCAACGGCGCGTCTTACAGTACTCAAAAGTTCTATTTCTTCTTCATGAGTTAATGTAGGACCTTCACCGGTAGTACCGGCAACAAGAATTGCGTCACTGCCGTTAGAAGACAGATATCTTGCAAGATTTTCGGCCTTATTATAATCTATCTCACGAGAGCTGTTGAATGGAGTAACCATTGCTGTAATAACTTCGCCCGCATCGTATCTTAATGGCATAATTACCTCTTTCTTTATTCCCCTTATATATTCCAAGTCTTATAAAATTATAAAACAAATTCATAACTTTTACTTAAAATATTAAGATTAGTGAATAAAGTATCTTTTTATCGAGATGTAACCGCAAGAGATTGTCCCATATTTACCGTATCTTTTGCTTTATACGGGTTTGAATTTTTTGAGATAAAGCGATACTGCGGATTATAAAGTGATTTTCTACCTGTAAATGACAAATTAGCCTTGTTGTTATCCGGAACATAATAAAGATTTAAGGTTGTACCATTAATCTCAATCGGAACATCGTGTCCGTTTACATGCCTTACAAGGTAATGGTTTTGGCCGTTATGAGATTCTCTGACATAATATACATCATTCTCATTTTCAGCATTAACAAATCTCAGACCTTCGCGAACACCGCCTTTAATACCGTGCATAATAGAGCCGCCTTCATTCAGGTATAATTTATCAAGTTTTACCGGAACCGGCTTATAATCTTCTTCGACACTCAAATAACTATCGTCGTCATGCTTTGCTCCGCGCAGGTTAAACATTGTAACTGTCATTGAGCCGTCTTTTGCGTGACGTAAAATAGCATTTACTTTTGACGGATAACCTTTATGTGCAGGATCGCTTGTCGCATAGACTTCATGTTCCATAAGCATGTACGGATGACCGTCATTCATAGCGTGGCATTCCGGTTTTGCTCTTAATCCCATAATTTTTGCAATATCATAATGGGCTTCTTTTATAAACTCTTTGTATCTATCGCTTGATTTATCAAGCCAATCACGGCGAACTGGTGAACGGTTATCCTGATGAATATTTTTTGTTTTCTGGTCATATCCGCTTGCCCCTATATCATCACCAAAATACAAGGTCGGAATTCCAGGAATTCCCGCAAGCACCTGCATTATAGCTTTCAATTTTGAAACTTGCGGTTTTATTATGTTTTCAAACGCTTCATCTTTAAGTTTGTTTTCTTCATCTGCAGAAAGTTTCAAGCCATATTTAAATTTTGCCTGTTCTATAACACAATCAACACAAATATCATAAGGTTTTGTGCCAAAAGTTTCAGCTTTAATATTTTTTCCTAAATATGAACCCTTAACCAAATCTGAAATTGCCGGATTTATTGCTTTTACAATCTCTTGATTTCTGTCATAATTTTTATCAGCAGGGTAAAGCTTAGCAATTGCTTTTCCAAAGCCGCTGTTTAATGTCCGGCCTCTAGCACAAGCTTTAGTGCTGACGCGTTCAAAATCTTCATGTTCTGTTATATATTTATTTACTCTATCCTGATATCGTTCCTGATCTTCATTATCGTAGCGCGGAATAATATCGCCGATCATTTTGTCGTTCAAAATTCTGAAGGCTTTTTCACGGTTATACCAGTTATCTCTATCCAACAAATCAGTATAGAAAAGTTCGTTATCTGTAGCAAGAGAGTCTAAAATTCTTGGTTTATCATGGTTATCAACAAAGTTGTACGCAAAAAGTATGGATTTTATATCACCCGAACGGAAGAAGTTTCCGCCGCCAACACATTGATTGAATACCAATGATAATATATCTTTATAACTCTGACTGCTTGCATCTTCTGCTGATTTTGCAAAAATTTGCGCTGTAGAAGAGAAAAACCATTTATAATCGGCAATCGCAGTAATTCCGGTTTCTCGTATGAATTTTGAAATTATATCGGATTTGTTAGAAAAACGTTTTGATAATCCGCCCCAGCCGCGGTCATAAAGTTCTTCTTCATTTGTAACCTCAGCGACTAAGTATGAATTTTTGTTTTCCTTCAAAACATTTGAGGCGAATTGTTTCCAGAATCCTATAACGTCATTCCATAAAACTTCAAATTCAGTGCTGCCGGATCTCAAAGCTTCCACATCGGCAACGTCTTTTGCCGCATCAATTCGCCAATCTAATCCGGCATTTGTTTTGTCTATAATTACATCAGCCAAACTAAAGGCATTGTAATCCAAATGATTAATACCTTTTACGATAGCTGCAGCAAGAGTTTCTTTGTCACTTTCAGGAATATTTGCAATACCTTGTTTTAATTTTGTAATTAACTCACGGGCCTCATCTTTTTCTGAATTTGCAAATACACCGACATCACCGAGTGAAACTTCTTTTAACTTTTTATAATCGTAAGATATTTCTCCTGTTTTTGAATCATATTCTACGCGGGCTTGAGGATACAACCCTTTGATTACCGCAAATTTTGCAATATCTTTTGCATAAATCGGAAGGACAACCTTACCTAATTTTGTTGTGTTGCCGTATTCGTCGTGAAGTTTTGCATCATCTCCAATTCTCTTTTCTACAATTGAGAGAACATCTCTTGCAAAATCATACATCTGATTTTCATATACTTTATTCATTTTTGTATAAAGTTCTCTATTTTCAGGTGTAAGATGAGGATCACCGTTTTCCCATAATTTATATCTTGATACTCCGATATAATCATCTGAACTTGCGCGTTTGCTCATATATGAAGTTGCAAAAGTTCCGACAATATCATCTCCGAATTCAATAGAATCCAGCGGCAAATTCATCATATTGCCGATAATTTGTACACGGTAAGGATTAGTATCCTTAGTATTATTTGTTTTGTATTTACCGTTCAAAACTTTAGCAACCAGATCTTCATCAATCTTCATCTTTAAGTTTTGAGGAAGCTTACCAGCCTCTATCAATTTATTAACTTTTTTATAAACCAATTTAGGATTGCTAAAATCGACATCTTTAAAATTGCTTACTATGTCACGTGTTATGACATCACGGGTATATGCTGTCCAATATTGTCCGGCAGTAACGGCATAATCTCTTGCCATAGCACGGCTTTGTTCTTTTCTCGCCATTATGTGGTTTCTAATTGACGGATGAACATTTTTTAATGATTCTGTATCAGTGCTTGAATATCTATAATCAATACGAGGAATATCGGAGTTTGAATCCCAGGTATCGAAACCACTTTCAAAACGGCCGTCAATACTGTAATTGTCAGCTTGAGTTAAAAATCTTGCACCCTTATAACTTTCTATATCAATACTGTTTTCTTTACCGACAAGCTTGTTATACTCATTCAAACGCTTAACGTTATCGTTAACGGTTTCAGGATTAATCTCAAATTTGTAAGGAATTATTGTATCATCCGAAGTTCCTATCTCGAGCTTGTTTTTCGTATTTTTATAATCATATTCTAAAATAGGTTTTGAAGGATCAAGCTTATCTTTATCAACCAGACGTTTGTCATAAACCTGTATATACGTAGGTTTTTTGACATTATATTTTTTGCTTTTGCTTATATCATAAGTGCCGTTTTCGTTCAGTTTATATTCATATTTAGGGTTAACAATTCTTGCTGAAATAAAATCAGTATTTTTGCTGAAAACTCCGTAAGAAAGAGGACCGTCTTGAAGGGCCTGAATTCTAAACCATCCGGCGAATTCCGAATCCAAACCGTATTTTGCAACTTTCCTGAAATGAACACCCTCCAAACCTTCATTAACCAGAGCCGCATCAGAAACTATGTTTTTACCTTTAGCAAAAAGTTTTCTGACTAATGAGGAGTAATTATTCAAATTACCCTGTGCTAAAGCCATCTGCATTGCATTAGTAATCCAATAGCCGTGAGATGTTACACTGTCACCTGATTGAAAAGGAGTCATGATTATACGTGAATACGGGTCAAATTCGCCTTTTTCAAGTGATTTTTCCACACCTGCAAGCGATCCGCCAACCTTATTTGAAAAGGTTTTAATGGTATCAAAGCTCTTTTTTACATTTTTATTTTCTACAATATTGTTATCATCGTCATACACCCACATCGGGTTATGAAAGTCAGCCATAGTAAGCAGCATTGAACCGCCCTTAGTTACTCTGGAACCTCCCGGGATTGAAATATTATAAATCTTATTAGCTCCCTCCCAGCTATTATCTACAACGGTTCCTGCATCTATTCTGCAATATTGTTTCTTTTCCGGAGTATTTTTTTCGGTAAGTTTGAAGTGATAAGCAAACGGTTCATCATCAGATATTAGATAACTAGACGCTATATCAACTCTATTTGCACCGGGATGCATCTTTGTTGAATGCTCACCGCTGCTCTGGTTTTTCAAGGGGTTATGATTTACAACAAAATCACCTTCCGAAGTTGTTTTTACTTCAAATACCTCTAATTCACAATCAAAATTATTTTCATCATAGGGATAATAAAATTGATGAATATTCCTTCCTCTATCATTTCTTTCTACGTCATGACCTCGGAACGAAACCTGTTTCAATTGCTGCAAACTTGAACTAACTTTCACCTGCAATACTCCTTACTAATTAATTTATAACTCAACTAAAGATTTTTTTTTGCTACAAGCGCACAATATATTAATAAAAATTTACATAAATACATCTATTTTAATAATCAACATATTTTTATTGATATTGACATTACGCTCAATTATAATATTTCGTGTAGTAAATACAATTATTATGCAAACAATACTAACATAAGGAGAAAAGAATGTTGGCTGCGGAAATGAAATGTGATATCAAAGATATTAGTCTTGCAGAACAAGGCAAAAACAATATTGAATGGGCACTTAAAGATATGCCTGTTCTTAGACAAATCAAAAAAAGATTTGAAGAAGAAAAACCTTTTAAAGGTTTAAAATTGGCGGCATGCTCGCATGTTACCAAAGAAACAGCCGCATTATGCCTTACAATGCAAGCTGGCGGCGCTGACGCAATACTTGTTGCATCAAATCCTTTATCAACTCAGGATGATGTAGCTGCCGCACTTGTAAAATATTATAATATTCCGGTATTTGCAGTTGCAGGAGAATCAGTAGAACAGTATAAATCACACATTGAGGAAGCTATAAACCACAAACCTGATTTAATCATTGAAGACGGATGCGACCTTGTTTCAACACTTCATATTGAACATCCGGAACTTGCCGATAAAGTTATCGGCTCAACTGAGGAAACAACAACCGGCATAATAAGACTTCAAGCAATGGAAAAAGAAGGGACATTAAGATTTCCGGCAGTTGGAGTTAACACAAGCTTAACAAAACACCTTTATGATAACAGATATGGTACTGGTCAAAGCTCTATCGACGGTATTTTAAGAGCCGCAAACATTCTTATTGCTGGCAAAACTGTTGTAATTTCCGGTTACGGCTGGTGCGGAAGAGGATGTGCTCTCAGAGCAAAAGCAATGGGCGCAAATGTTATTGTCTGCGAAGTTGACCCGCTGAAAGCACTTGAGGCTGCAATGGAAGGCTACAGAGTTATGCCAATTGCAAAAGCGGCAAAAGAAGGTGATATTTTCTTGACTGTAACCGGCGACAAACACGTTGTTGATGTTGAACATCTTCTCTCAATGAAAGACGGTGCATTCGTTGCAAATGCCGGCCATTTCGACTGGGAAATTAACGTTGGAGATTTGAAAGCTTACACAACCGAAATAAAACAAATCAGACCTTCACTTGAAGAATATAAATTGAATAACGGAAAATCAATTTATGTTTTATCAGAAGGCAGATTAGTTAACCTTTCTGCCGCAGAAGGACATCCGGCAAGCGTTATGGATATGTCATTCGCTAACCAGGCTCTCGGTATGGAATACATTGTTAAAAACAGAGGCAAATTGGATAAGAAACTCCACACACTTCCTCACGATGTTGATGTTAAAATTGCCGAACTTAAACTAAAAACTATGGGTATAGAAATCGACACATTAACAGAAGAACAGAAAATTTACCTTAACAGTTGGAAAATATAGTTTTTAGGTGAGAATATTATGGAAGGCGGCGCCTTAAAATAAGGCGCCGCTTTTTCATTTAAATTTTTTTTAACAATCATTTTTGTTTGCAACTATGCTTACCGTTCCATGAAAGTCCAATGCAGTGAAGATAATCCATATTTTCATGCACAATCAGCCATGCGGTACATCCGCGCCCCTGCTCTGCGCTGCCAGCATCCGCCGGATTGCAAAAATCATCAAATGGATACATCTCAAGCCCCCAGGGTTCAACCTTATTTTCTTTGATTTCAAATGTAAAAATATCTTTTCCTATTGCATTTGGCGGCTTTTTGCCGTTAACATCTACCCTGTAAAATCCTGATTTTTCATTGCTGGTATACATCATAATCATACTGCCATCAGCTAAAATCGCTTTTGAATAATATCCTCTATCATCAGGTTCACTATTAAAAATTCTACCATTTAAAGCATACATAGGAGTTGAATACCAACAACCGCTTCCTAAACCACAATACTTTGAAATTTTTAAATAATCTTTTAAATGATACAATATATTAGAAGTTTCACTATGCGCAGTTGTAATTCCCCAGGTATCAATAGGGCCTTTTTCGTTGAGCGCCATCAAATAAGCCTGCTGAATTGTAGAATAATTCTTTTTTAACTTTGTTATAATAGCTTTTTCCTTATGATGCTGAATCACCGCCGGCAACGTCATCGCCGCCACAACCCCGATTATCCCGAGAGTGATTAGAACCTCGGCCAAAGTAAACGCGACCTTTTCATACCCTCGCCCCTTGTGGGAGAGGGTAGGGTGAGGGGTCAAACACGTCAGCAGTGGAGTTTTTTTCTTCGTCATTACGAGCGAACGAATTGAGCGTGACAATCCAGTTATTAATGGTAGACTAAAGTCTACCCTACTAATTAATTCTAATATATTCATCCTTTCAGCCTCCTTTTTTCTTAAATTATCCTTTAAATTTTCGCACCATAATTTATATTTTGATGCGAGTTGACCTGAAACTCACTAAAAAATACCTTCTTAAAATTCAAAAAATCACCTAAAAAATCAAAATGACCACTTGAAAAGTGTCCGAAAATATTGTATAATAAGGCTATAAAAAACTCGCATCAAAATATAAAATTTGGTGCGTTTTTATAATAATTTTTATGTTATATTTTCTTACCAATATTAAGAAATATAAATTTTTTTCTGTAATCTGAAATCTTTCTATTTAAAATTTTTTTATGAATATAAGGACTAAAAATTACAGAAAGAGAGCGTGAAGATGGTCGAAAGAATAGAGGGTATAACAGATAAAGATGATTTAAAAAAAGCGCAGGCTGCTGCTCAGGCGCAAGGTACATCAATCACAAATTATAACGAATGGAATGATATATTGAACAGTCTTGATGAGGCAGGAGTACAATCTACGGGATCTTATGCCGGAGATAAGGCAAAGCTTCAGGAAATTGAACAGGCAATAAGAGATTATATGGAAGAAGTTCAGGTTGAAGATAAATCCCGCCAGGAGCAAGGCAAAGAAGAGCAGTCTCAAGGACTTGCAAAAAATGATAAAGAACAGGTAGTTAAGGCTAATATGGCCAATGCGACGAGTTCTGTAATTCTTGCCGATTACATGAAATATTATCATCTTTTGTCTTAAAAAAAATTATATATCAACCCATTGATTGATGCCCGTTTGTCATTAAATAAATTATTGTATATATGGGGAAAACTCATATCAGACAATTGGAATAGATTAAGTATGGCAGCAACAAACATCAATCAAGATGATTACACATATCTATATAAAACCTACAACTGGTTTGATACAAAGTTTCCTGGAGATGTTCAGGGAGCTTTTGACAATTTTTTTGTAGACGGTTTAAAGGTATCTTTACTCAGTGTGAGCAAAAATATCAATATTTTAATGGCAAAAGAATCTTATTTTGTCACAAAAATAATGATTGATAAATTCCGCGATATTTATTTTAGGGCTGCCGAAAGTACTGTTGATGCAATATTATACAGAGCTTTAGGAAGGTGTCAGAGAGGTTTTAATATAAACAAGCTTTCCGATCTGGAGGCAAAAATAATCACGACTTTTAATGATTCCTTGTTTAATAAAATCAGGCCGATACTTTCTCCACCGCCACCTACTGTCAAGAGAATTAATTTTGACATTATACATCTTACTTTTCTTGTGAAAAATGAGGAAATGGACAGATGTGGAAAATTCATTATAACTATACCGGAAGAGCTTTTAGCTCCGGAAGCTATTGAGTCTGCGGAAGATAAATTCAGCGAAATGGATTTTATGGCAAATACGGTTAAAGTTAATATAGAAATCGGCACGACGAAATTTTCGGTATTTGATTTGAAAGCTTTAGATATCGATGATATTGTAGTGTTTGAAAATAGTAAAAAAGATACGTTAAAAGTTATTTATAAAGATTACGAAAAAGACTTCAAGATAGAGCCGAATTTAAGTTTGGTTCTGCCTGTAGACGATGAGGAGGAAGAAAAAATGGGAGCAGATAATTTATGGGATAGTATAGAAGTTGAGATGAGCGCTCAATTTGATACTGTAAAAATTACTCTCGGAGATTTGAAAAAAATCGAAACCGGTCAGGTTGTCGATATTACGCCGATATATGATAATAAGATTACTTTAAGTGTTGAAGATAAAAAGATTGCGACCGGTTCACTTGTAATTGTTAATGATAAATACGGCGTAAAAATTGAAGAAATCGCAGCAAAAAGCAAAACCCAAGCACTTACACAATCTCAAGAAAGTGAATATGACGAGTCAGATGAAGATTTTTCACCGCTGGGCGATAGTGGGGATTTTGCAGATTCATCCAACGATGAAAATGAAAGTCCGCTTGATGATATGCCGACAGGTGACAACGATAACGGGGATGATGAAGAATTTGACTACAGCGATTTTGAATTAGAAGATGAAGATATCTAAGGAGATACAAAATGGGCGGATACCTTTTGAATTTCATAGTTTACACAGCGGCAATGCTCGGAATAATCTTCGCGGCACTGTTTGTCTACAAAAAAACATCTGTAAACTTCCAATCTTCCTCTAAATTCCTCAAAATCGAAGATTCAATAAGTCTTTCTCCGCGCAAACAGCTTTTTGTTGTAAAAGCAGGAAACGAAAGGTTTCTTGTTGCCTCTGATACTGACAGAACAAATTTAATCTCAAAACTTGAATGTTCTCCTCAGAAAAATGAATACTCTGAAAAATATCAGGAAGATATTCCGGAAAAAATCAGACATTACGACAATTATACAAATTCAAAATCCGCAATTAGAAATTTTGCTAAAAAATTAGATTTATAAAAGAAGGTAAGAAATGGACTCAGTTATAAAAGATATAAACCCTGTAATACAAATGTTAATAGTCATGTCGGTATTTTCACTTTTACCGCTTGTCTTTTGTTGTATGACGAGTTTTTTGAGATTTGTAATCGTATTTTCTATGTTAAAAACCGCAATGGGAACACAGCAGGTTCCTCCATCAATTGTAATTATCGGACTTGCAATGATATTAACATTTTTTACCATGGGAAACACATTCCAAAAAATGTACGAATTGGGCTCCGTACCTTATAATAAAAACCACAACATAGTGCAGGCTATAGATGAGGGGTCAAAACCTCTCAAAGAATTCATGATGAGACAAACAAGAGAGAGCGATTTGGCATTTTTTGTCGAGCTTTCCCATAAAACTCCCCCGAAAACCCCTGATGATGTTACAATTTGGCAGGTTGCGCCGGCTTATATGATAAGCGAATTAAAAACAGCGTTCGAAATAGGTTTTATAATCTTTGTGCCATTTATCGTTCTTGACCTTGTTGTTGCAAACATTCTGCTTGCCTTAGGTATGTTCATGTTGTCCCCGACAATTATTTCATTGCCTTTCAAACTGTTGATATTTATTGCAGTTGACGGATGGGCATTGATAGTTCACGGATTGGTAACAAGTTACAATTAAATTATTAAGAGGTAAAATATATGGAAACATTAGTTGAATATTTAGCCAGAGGATTTTTGATAATGCTTACAATCTCGATGCCTTGCGTACTTGTTGCGGCCGGAATCGGGTTGGTTGTAGGTATCTTGCAGGCCGTAACTCAGGTTCAGGAGCAGACAATCGCAGCCGCCCCGAAAATTCTCGGAGTATTTCTTGTTATTGTTATCGGCGGAATGGGCTTTATCAACCTTTTAAAAGGCTTTTTTACCGAAGGAATGGCAATTGCATTCAACTATGTTACTAAAGTTGACAGTTTTGCGCTTGCCCCACAGGATAGTAAATATCTTTCAGTTTCGCCGTTTGAAGGAGAAATGCAGGATAAATTTGACAAAAAAGGAAGTTTTTACGGAATGATGAAAAATCCGGGCAAACCTCCATATATTGATAATCAGCAGAAGATGAAATATTTACCGAATAGATCGACTCCTATACCAAAACCTGATTTTGTTGAGACGAACAAGATTTTAGGAAGGTAGTGAAAAATGGAATATATGCTTTCAGAAATAACAAAGCTGTTTCCACATCTAAACACGTACCTTGCGGCAGGAACATTTATTTTTGCAAGGCTGATAGGGTTTATAAGATTTGCTCCAGTGTTTAACAGGAAAGAAATACCCGGAATGGTGAAAATTTCGCTTGCCCTGATGCTTACGATAGCACTTACTACCTTAAACCACCCAACTGCTCAAGTTATGCAGGAATCATTTATTTTGTGCATTCTTCTAAACTTTGTTGTAGGAGCAATGATTGGATATATTGTGCAAGTAATACTGCTTGCGGTTGATGCAGGTGCTGATATGATAAACATGCAAATGGGATTGTCCTCCGCAATGGTATTAGACCCTACAACCTCAAGTCAAGTTTCTATTTTAGGCAAATCCTTTTCTTTGATGGGTGTTCTTATCTTCATTGAACTCGGCGGAATATACTGGATGTTTAATGCATTTATGAGAAGCATGGTAATCTTTCCTATAGGTTCGGCCCATCTGCCGCTTGCGCAAATCGTTAATATGGATTATTTGATACAACTTACATCAAATGTTTTGTATATGGGGCTTCAAATAGCGTCCCCAGTTCTTTTAGCGACATTAGGACAGGATATCATTCTGGGGGTTATCTCAAAAACTGCACCGCAGGTTAATGTGTTCCAACTAAGCTTTCTTTTTAAGCCGGTGCTCGGAGCTGCCATTCTTGTATGGATTTTGCCAATGTTGATTAATGTTATTAATCAATACTTTTTGTCGTTTGCAAATATTATTTAATAAAAAAAAAGAAACCTCTTAGATTATAAGAAGTTTCTTTTCGATTTTATTTTTTATAATTGTAAATTTACGCTTGTCTTGCGTCTTTTACTCTGTCCATTATTTCCTGAAAATCTTTATCGTCGATAGTTTCTTTTTCAAGAAGTTCTTTTGAAATAGCTTCAAGCATGTCACGATTTTCTCTTAAAAGATTTTTAGTAAGTTCGTATCTTTCGTCAACAATTTTTCTGATTTCCTGATCAATTTCAAAGGCAACCTGTTCGGAATAATCTCTCTGATGTCCGAAATCACGACCCATAAAGACATTTTCCTGATTTTTACCGTAAGCAAGATTTCCTAATTTTTCAGACATGCCCCATGCCGTAACCATTTTTCTTGCAATATTTGTTACATTAATCAAATCCTGAGAAGCGCCGGTTGAAATCTTATCCACGCCATAGATAATCTCTTCCGCCGCTCTTCCGCCCAGTGAAACAGAAATCTTAGCAAGAAGTTTCGCTTTTGTTACATGAACATTTTCATCTTTCGGTCTTGTCCAGGTAACACCCAGAGCCATTCCGCGCGGAATAATTGAAACCTTATGGAGTTCATTCGCATCAGGTAAAAGCTTGTCAATCAAAGCATGACCAACTTCATGGTAAGAAGTCAACTCTTTATCTTCATCTGTCAAAACTTTGCTTTTCTTTTCAACACCGGCAATAACTCTATCAATTGAATTGTCGATATCTTCCATTTTAATCTTATCCTGATTGTTGCGAGCAGCAAGCAGAGCCGCCTCATTCAAAAGGTTCTGCAAATCAGCCCCGGTAAATCCCGGAGTTCTTTTTGCAAGCACTTTCAAATCCACTTCACTGTCTAGTTTTTTATTTTTTGAATGAACCTTCAAAATTTCTTCACGTCCTCTGACATCAGGAGCATTTATATAAATCTGCCTGTCAAATCTTCCCGGCCTCAAAAGTGCATTATCCAAAATGTCAGGCCTATTCGTTGCTGCAATTACAATAATGTTTGTATTTTCATCAAACCCATCCATTTCAACAAGCAACTGGTTAAGAGTTTGTTCTCTTTCATCATGACCACCGCCTAAACCGGCACCTCTCTGACGTCCGACAGCATCAATTTCATCAATAAATATGATACAAGGCTGGTGTTTTTTAGCCTGCTCAAACAAATCTCTAACACGGCTTGCACCAACACCAACAAACATTTCTACAAAGTCAGA
>JAGAVG010000049.1 GCA_017942035.1 bacterium
CTCTCCCCTTGTGGGAGAGCGAAATTGCGTACGGACGGAGCAAAGCGAGTCCGGATAGCGGAACAGCGAGGGCGGATAAGTCCGCAAGGACTAAAAGCCCGAGACTGTGGAGCTTGGAGCAATTTCAAGACAGGGCAGGGTGAGGGGTCAAAATTGTTACATAAAACCCTCTCCCGAATTTGTAAGTTCGCATTCTGCTCACTAACAAATTCAACCCTCTCACAAAGAGAGAGGGTAAAACAGGGTTTTACTTTGGCGGAAGTTCTGATTACTCTCGGGATAATCGGTGTTGTGGCGGCGATGACGTTGCCGGCACTGGTTCAGCATTACAGAAAAGTTGAATACGCTTCAAGAGTAAAGAAATTCTACAGTTCTATGAGTCAGGCGATTTTGCTATCTGAAGCCGCTAACGGCTCACCTTATGAATGGAATAAAGATCATACAATATATGATGAAAAAGGGATTTACGACTACAATGCAAATGGAGAATCTACAAGTAATTTTTTTATGAAATACTTAGCTCCATACATTAAGTATACAAAAATAGAGCAGGGTAAAAGTGAGATTGATGAAGATGGAAATCAAAAGGTATCAAGTACTACAGTATATTTTGCTGACGGATCAACTGCTTGGATATGGAATGGGTCTTGTATTGATATGGGATTTGATGTTAATGGAAAAAGTAGACCTAATCAAGGCGGAAGGGATGTATTTAGATTTTTAATATGTCCTGAGGCATATGAAAGATTAGGACACTGTGGAAACACCCTAAGATATTTCTGCGACTATCGAGGTTGGCCATATACAGATACCAGAGAGACACTTTTAAACCGCTGTAAAACAAATGCAGCATGGTGTACAGGCATATTAATGCACGACGGATGGGAGTTCAAAGATGATTATCCGTACGGACTTTGATTTATATATTAGTTCTAACTATTAAAAAGCGGTCTTTCGACCGCTATATTTTTATTTAAACTTCTTATCTTTGCACTAAAAAAGACGCCTTAAAGACGTCTTTAAAATGGTACCCCCAGGCGAATTCGAATCGCCGTCGCCTCCGTGAAAGGGAAGTGTCCTAGGCCTCTAGACGATGGGGGCTTAATTCTTCCGAACCAGTTATTGATCCTTCCGTGATTTCGATATTAGCAAGAACAAAATTAAATGTCAAGAGTTTTGTTTAAATATTTATTCACTTTGTATACTCAAGTTCATAAATTCAATATCGTCATAGTCCAAACGAGCCATCTGGAAAAGGTTATGGCCGGTTTTTATCGTAACTTCATTCATTGAATTATTCCTTATAATATCAGAGGGAATTTTTATACGCTGATTGTCACCATTCAGATGAATTTCTGCGATTTTTCTGCCGTTAAAATAAACTTCGGGCGGCGATGCATAAGCTGAAACGACCTGATTTTGGCCCATTTTTTTTGCCATTAATGTATCAATTCCAATTATTGACCCTATAACTAGATAATTCGCACGCGCAGAGGCTTCAGCCGCCATTTTAAATGTTTTTGAATAGAACGGACCGGCAGCCTTTGTTTTAAAATCACTTGAATTTGCAGAACTTGGCGAATATGTATTATCTCCAAGATGGCATAATTCACATTCCAGTGTAATATCTGTTAATTTTTCTTTAACTAGCGAAAGACTAATGGCCTCGTTTGTGTCATAAGGCAGAAGTGTTGTTGAAAAAGCTCGATATCCATCCTTTTTAACGGAAACTATTGTGGGTGAATCCATCTTTGCATTCAATGAAAAATAGCCGTTTTTATCTGTATAAACCTTGTAATTTTTCTGCGGAACCAAGACTTCTGCACCTGCAATAGGCTGTCCGCTATCCTTATCTATAACTCGATTACCTGTCAAGTATTGTTCTTTTGTTATTCCGGCTTCAAATGAAAGTCCCCATGCCGGAAAACACATGCCCCATGCCAAAAATATTAAAATTATACTGATATTTCTCTTCATAATTTACCCTTTCAAAACATTTTATCCATCTTTTTTAATAATAAAAATCAAACAGCAAGCAAGATTTCAGCGTATATATAAAGTTTTTTTAAATAATATTTGAAATTTAAAATTTTTCTGTTATTATAGAAGTGCAGGCCGATGTGATGAAATTGGTAGACGTGCCAGACTCAAAATCTGGTGTGGTTCACCCCACGTGCCAGTTCGACTCTGGCCATCGGCAAATAAGAAGAGCTTCCAGAGATGGAGGCTTTTTTTATAAATATGACGCCTTAAATATAATTTAACCCGGATAAAGATTTTGACATTTATCTGAAAATATTTAGTGTAATTATAAGACAATCAAATTTATTTCTAAGAAAGGGAAACAGTCATTGGCAATGATACAACCTATCACTGCGCGTAATAGCAGGAATGTACGTTTTTGTGCACAAAACAAAACTGAGGAACAAAATAATAATCCTGAGCTTTCTTCCGGCACACAAAGCAAAAAAAAGTATAACGATCCATTGAATAAATGGCCGGTAAGAGGACTTGCTTATACAAACGAGTTAGGAGCTGCAATCAGTGAGATTGCGCCTAAATTAGGCTGGATTTTATGGTTTCCGGCCATGCTTTATTTTGGTGCCGATATTTACGATAAATACAAAAACGACAAAACTTCCTACAACCCTGATACAGCTCGCGGAACTTCTCAGGCAATATTTCAGCTGCTTGCCAGTGTGCTTCTTCCTACAGGGGCTGTTATTACCGGCCAGAAAATAGCATCAATTGCCGGAAGCACCGGTAAAAGCGGGCTTTCTTTCCAAACTCAGGAGGAAATTTCTAAGTTTTCTATTGGATTTATGCAGAGAAGAAAACTTGCTAAATATCAGGATAATATTCCAAAATATAAAGATGAATTCTTTACTTCTCTTGACAATCAAATGAGTGAAGATTTGAGGAATACCAAAACAAAAAATCCGCTCAAAATTTTTACAAATTATATTTGGAACAGAAAACACCCTGAAGCTATGGCACTTTCAACTAAAGACAAAGTTCATGCCTTTGCAACTGAAGGAATTGACCGCATGTTCAAAATCAGGGAAAGTTTGATTAAAGATGAAAAACCTGAAGAATTTTCTAATTCTATGTTCAAAAAATTCCAGAAGTACAAACTGAAGTTTGCTCAAAATCCGGAATACAAACAATATAATGTTGAATATGCCGCAAAAGAAATTTTAAAAGATTTTGAAACCGGAAAAATTATGAAGGCTAAAATGGGCAAAACAATCGGCGGCTTTATTGCTCTAGGTCTTGCTATAAAACCTATTGACATGTTTGTTGAAAATGTGATTATGAAAAAATACATTGATCCGAACCTTTATGCAATGACGAAGCATCAGATAAAGTCCTACAAAGATAGGACGATTGAAAAGGCATAGCAGAGGGTAAACGTCATTGCGAGGAGCGCAAGCGACATGGTAATCTTGTTACTATAATCCCCCCTTCTCTTCCCCCCATTCTTGTTTGCGCGCGTTAAACGGGTCTCCACGGCAAGGCTCATCCGCCTTGACCGTTGCGCCCTCTGCGCGCAAGCCGCTTTAACAAGGGGGGTATTGTCAACTTGCGTCATTGCGAGCGAACGGAGTGAGCGCGGCAATCCAGTTTTTCTGGTAGACTAAAGTCTACCCTACAATTGTTTTTCGCACTCTGGAGGGCAAGAGGTCTATTTACTCCCTCGCCCCTTGTGGGAGAGGGCTGGGGTGAGGGGTTAACTTGCCATCCTTGTTAATCAACTTTTATTTTAACGACAACTTTTTTAACGACATTGCATTTTTCATCAGGGCTAATCTGCGGGCGGTGGGCTTCATGCGGGTAAATCAGCGCAAAATTCTCACCATCCAGGTATATTGTATTATATTTTTCCGGATTTGACAGGAACATTATGTCCCGCTTTTCATCGTAAGGGATATTTATTTTTAAATCTGAAACATCAGTAAAATCAATACGCTCATAACCTTTTAAAAGAATTTGAATATCAATATAATCTTTATGAGCTTCCATTTTTGTATCATCAAAATTCTTCAAAGAGTACTCTTCTATGTTTGCATAAATTCCCTCTGCAATTTCAACTCTGCCGGATGGAATTGATATATCAAGATTTTTTATAAAATCCACAGCTTCTTTTTTTATATTTGGATACTTACCAATATTACATAATTTGTCATATATCATAATAAATCTTTCTAAAATTTCAACGGGACAACAACTTTAACCTTACAATCTGCAAAATTTGTACTTGATTTTTTACAAGTATCGTCCACTGTAAAAGCGGCACAATAAGAGCCGTTTACAAATCCTGCACGGCACGCAGCTTGTTGGAAAGTTACGCTTTTTACAAGCCATTTTTCGGCAACCTTTCCTGCCGCATCCTCATCTTCGTATTGAACGCTTGCCGCCATATCAACAATATTATTCGCTCCGCCTTCCTGACCGGCAGTTTCAGGGTATGCAGGAATTACATAACCGTTAAGAGTTATATAAAACGGAAAAACATCTTCCCATAAAATTGTTGAATTTCTGCTTCCATCAATATCTACATATACAAGATAAGCACTTCTTGCCTGTGGAGTACGAGTATTATCTTGTGTACCATCCATGTTATATATAACAAAATTACTCAAAAGCGAATGATCTTTAGCTTTTTTAACGTTATAAAGTTTCATTCCGTTTCTCAAAGTAAGATCCGGCATCATTAAGGATAAATCTTTTTCAGGTTGTGCGACAGCATTTTCTATATCAGCCTGACTAGAGCCGCTGCCTTCACCAGCAGAACAGCGATTTCCGCCGATTGCAAGGTTTGCAACTGCAGCTATTCTTGTGCACAAATTGTCTGCATCACTGTTTGGCAAAGGTTTCAGACTATAATTTTCTATTACATTACCCTCATCATCAACTTCTTCAAGTTTTGTCCCATCTGCATTTACAGTGTTAACTTCAAGATGAATCTCATTTGTCAAATCCCTTAAGGTTTTATAAGCTGAATAATATAAATATCTATTTGCAGATTCATACTGTGCCTTTATAATTTTTACAGAGACTGCGACCACCACAGTAGTAATTGCAAATACAATCATTACTTCAGCCATTGAAAAAGCGTATCTTTTTATTTTTCCAAACATTTCAGTTCCCTCATAATATTTATATGCCATGTTTTTCAGAAATTGAAACTTTTAACCGGAAAAGTTTTCCTCTAATTCTTTAAGAGCCAGCTCATAATCTTGAGAATTCGGAGCCTTACCATGCCAGCCGGCATTATTTTCCATAAAACTTACCCCTTTGCCTTTTATAGTATTTGCAATAATTGCAGTCGGCTTATCAGATTTTTTAGCTGTTTCAATTGATGTATAAATTTCATTTATGTCATGACCGTCAATCTCTATCGTATTCCAATTAAAAGCATTGAGTTTTTCTGCCAAATTATCGAGGCCTTTAATATTTTCGGTACATCCGTCAATTTGGAGACGATTTCTGTCTATAATCGCAACGATATTATCAAGATTATTTTGAGCGGCATTCATCAAACCCTCCCAAACACTGCCCTCTTGCATTTCACCATCTCCGAGCAAAACAAAGACATTTGACGGATTTTTATCTAATTTTAAAGCAAGAGCAATGCCGCAGGCAATGGAAAGTCCCTGTCCCAATGACCCTGTTGCAACCTCAACTCCAGGGCAATAAGGAAATGGATGGCCTTGAAGTGTTGAGCCTAACTTTCTAAATGTCATTAAATCTTTTGATTTTAGATACCCGCACTGGGCTAAAACCGAATATAACAATGGAGATATATGTCCTTTTGATAGTACAAAACGATCTCTATTTTCAAAATTCTTATCGTCTTTCCATTTTGGACAAAGTTTCATGCATTTATGGTAAAGAACTGTCATTATATCTGCTGCAGAAAAAGATCCTCCGATATGGCCTGATTGAGCATTATAAACCATTTTCAAAATATTAATTCTTGACTCATTTGCCAGTTTTTTCAAACTTAATACTTCATTATCACTTAACATAAATTTATACTCCAATAAATTTTTCTTTTAATACATTTAATACAAATAAAGGCAGAGTTGGAAAAATACGCTTGAACCTTTTTGGTTCTTTTACCGTTCTATACAACCATTCTACACCCATTTTTTGATATATTTCAGGGGCTCTATCAACAACTCCGGACCAAACATCAAAACTTCCGCCCACTCCAATAAGCAAAGCATCAGGCATAAGTTGTTTAGCTTTATTAATAAACTCCTCCTGTTTCGGAGAACCTAAAGCGACAAGAACATAACGGGGATTTGAATTTGCTAACTCTTTCAATATTATTTCGTCCTCTTTAAAATATCCGTTATGAGAGTATACAATATTTATACCATTTATTTCTTTTTCTAAATTTTCTCTTGCCTTTGTTATAATTTCTTCTTTAGCTCCGACAAGTGCGACAGGCTGACTGGTTTTTGAAAATTCTGCAAGAAGAGCTCTGGCAAATTCAATTCCGGCCATGCGTTTTACCCGTTTGCCTAAAATTTTCAATCCGATCTCAACACCGATACCATCCGGAATAATTAGTTCGGCATTTTCAATGATACTTTTAAAATCAGGATTTTTTTTTGCGCAGGCAATCATTTCGGGATTTATTGTTACAATTTGTCCTGATATCCCTGCGGCATACTTGAGCGCCTCTTCAAAGGTAAAGGTGTCAACCGGCAGCCCCTGCAATTTTACTAAAGTTCTCTCCATAGGTATAATTATACAACAAGTTTTTTTATTGGTAAAGTTTATTAATATATTTTTGCAAGTTTAAAAAGATAATCTTCTTTCGCGCCTAATTGCAAACCTTTCGGAATAAAGTTTTCTTTAAACTTTTCAATGGCGTATCTATCCGTCATTCCTG
The DNA here is from genome assembly GCA_017942035.1 of bacterium. GTDB lineage: Bacteria > Cyanobacteriota > Vampirovibrionia > Gastranaerophilales > Gastranaerophilaceae > RUG14219. The sequence continues at coordinate 6,908 of JAGAVG010000049.1, forward strand.
AAATATAATCAGTTACTATTCTTTCAATTTTCTCTTCTGCGCAAACAGGTTTCAGCATTTCTTTATATAGATAAAATAATTCTTCAATAACCCTTCTGGCCTTTTTCTCTTCAAGTTTTGCCGGTGAATCTATATATACATTTTCAAACATCCATTCGCGGAGTTTTGTAGTATAAAACCAGCCTTCTTCACTCATTGAAATCTTCTTTTTACCTTTTGAATTATTTATTATTTCGTGTATCATCTTGTCCAGACGCTCACTTTGATTTGAAGTAAAGTATCTTATACAATCTTTCGGCAAATCACTTTCCGCAATAATACCTGCCCTGATTGAATCTTCAATATCGTGGTTTATATATGCAATTTTATCGGCAAGCTGAACAATTTCACCCTCCGGAGTTTTTGGCTTAAATCCCCAGGTATGGGTTAAAATTCCATCTACAGTTTCTTTACAAAGATTTAAATTTTCTAAAACTTCTACAACACGCACGCTTTGAACATTATGATGAAATCCGCCCTCAACAAGTTCGTTCAAAACACCTTCGCCGCAATGTCCAAACGGTGTATGGCCTAAATCATGTCCCAGAGCAATTGCCTCCACTAAATCTTCATTCATAAAAAGTGAACGAGCAATCGTGCGGCCAATTTGAGAAACCTCCAATGTATGCGTCAAACGGGTTCTGAAATGATCATCAAAAGGAGATAAAAACACCTGTGTCTTATGTTTCAGACGCCTAAAAGCTTTTGAATGCAATATCCTGTCTCTATCACGTTGAAATGCTGTTCTCAAATCGCATTCTTTAATTTTCTGTTTACGTCCTTTACTATCACGGCTTTTGGTCGCGAACTCGCTAAGTTCGCGGTATTCTCTGTCTTCTAATTCTTCTCTGATTGTTTTTTGCATAATTAACCTTTCGAGAAAGGATTATATCAAAGACAAAACACTCTCCAATCATATATTTGAACTAAATATTGTGAAAAAAACTAGAACTTGAGCGGATAATCTTTCGGTATTTTCCAGCCGTTGAACATAATAAGAGGGGTACAGTATGAACGTGCAAATCTGGGCATTGTTTTACTGCAGCCATAATTGGTATTGTTTTTTAATGTATCAACATCACCATCCCAATCCCACATATAAGGTTCTAAACCTTTGTTATAATGGTGTTTATTCGCTTCACTCGTATCTGCCGGAGAGAAGAGAAATGGAAATGATTTAGTTCCTGAAATCGTAGGATCATATACGATGGTTCCATTTTCGCGACTAATCTTTTTAAAATCTTTTGCGTATGGATAAAAATACCAGCCAAGGACGCTAAAATTTAACAAACTTCCATCTAAAAAATATACAGCAACCATCCCCTCTGAATTTCCACTATTAAAACTTTCAGCTTTAGCAAATTTCATATAAGGTTTTAAATATTTATTAAACCAAGCCATTGCTTGTGATTTTGAATAGTCGGGAAGTCCATCCTCACCTGTTTCAAAGCTGCGTCCTATATAATCCCAATACTTTTTATCTCCATTGACCGTCTCAGACATTTGTATAGCTTGATTGATAGTTGTATAAAACTTTGCGAGTCTTGTTTCAACAACATGTTTCCTGTGATTCTGTATCAACACTGGCAATGTTATCGCCGCAACTACACCGATTATCCCGAGTGTGATTAAAACCTCAGCCAAGGTAAACGCGGTTCTACGGCGCCTGACAGAGTGTAATAAAAAGACCTCAGCCAAAGTGAATGCTTGTTTCATATTTCCTCCTTGTCGCTAACAGCGACAGTTATTGATAATAACATATCATAAAATATATTTATGCGCAATATATTTAGAGAAGAACTAGGAAAAAATATCAGGAACTTACGACATAAAAAAAATATTACACAAGAAACATTGTCATTAGAAGCACATATTTCTCGCTCTCACATTGCAATGCTAGAAACAGGCAAACGAGATATTACCGTGAGCCTGCTCTTTCAGATATCAAGAGCACTGAATGTAAACATGCGCGAGATTTTTTCATTTGATGATATTGAAAAATACAAATTTGATGTAGAAAAATTCTATCAATAAATTTATGTAGAATTTATCTAATTAATATGTGGTATAAATGCTTCTCAAAATAAATTCTTCGATTTCTTTTTTATCTGCCGAAGAGTTTTCAGGGTCTGTTATCATAATATTAAAGGCGTAGGTTTTGCCTTTTTCTGTTGTGATATATCCGGTAATTGCACTGATATCAGACAAAGTTCCCGTTTTAGCGTGAAGTTTATCTTGAAAATACAACATTCTGTTTTTTAGAGTACCTTCTCCCGGAGTTGGCAAAAGTTTAACATACTCTTCAAAATTTCCGTACTTACTCTGCTGAACTAGAAAATCAGTCATAAAATCCGAAGTTACAAGGTTATTTTTTGAAACACCGCTACCGTCGGTAATTCTAATATTACCCTTTTCCACCCCAATTTTTTCTAAATAACTATCCAGCATTTTTGATGAGGTTTCAAAAGTCCCCGTTTGTTTCGAAAAATTAGCACCGGCAAGTTTAAAAACTGTTTCGGCCACATAATTGTTACTATTTTTTAGAACATCTTCCGTTGCATCCTTGATAGGATGAGTAATCTCAGAGACAAGATAGATTCCTTTTTGCGGAAGTTTCTGGTTTTTCAAATCCTTGTAATATTCAATTTTACTTTCTCTAATTACATCTTCCAATCTAAGCTTAAAATATCTCTGCGGATTGTTGTTAGGAATATAAAATGTCTTTCTTTTCCCGATTGTACCTTCAATTTTAAGCATATCCGGAGCAATACTGTTATTTCTGGTTATTTTTATATCGGTATCTTTTCCGGTTTTTGTAAAATTCATAAAAGTTACCGGATAAAAGTTTTCGGTATAAATCTCAGCGGGAGCACCATTTTGAGTTGGATTAATTACGATTCCTAAAGAATTTTTATCAAGATTATATGCACTAAACTTTGGCATCAAAGGGTTCAAATCATCATCCCATTGCCAGCCTTCACCCCATTCATTTTTATCAAAAATAGATTCATCAATATAAATATTTTTTGGTTCAAGTATTTTTTTATTTTTTGCAACAGCAAACAAATCTTTCAAATCTCTGGACATCAGATACGGATCAGCCCCTAATTTCAAATACAAATCATTGTTTATACTTTTATAAAGCGAAGTTTTGAATTCATAATCACATCCGAGGTTATCTAAAGCGGCCGTGTAAGTTACAATTTTCAATGTTGATGCAGGATTTTGAGGGCGTTTAGAATTTAACTCATAAACAGTATTACCGCTTTTAATATCTTTAACTGAAATTGAAAGGGTATTTTTATTTACGTGATATTTAGAAAGCGTTTTTGGAATGGATTCCGCATAGCAGCTAAGCGTGTTACTCAATAATATCGCAGAAGTCAATATTAACGTTTTGAATAAATTTTTATACACATTTCACCTCGTAAGATTTTCTAATATCATTTAAGACCGTACATTTATCTCTGAAATCGTACATCTCATCAAAATTTAAAACTGCCGTCATGGCGCCTTCTTTTTGATCTTTAATTTCCGATAAAGTTTCGCCTTTGTAGTCTATAATTCTGGAGTGGCCGATGTTCCAGTCGTTTTCATTTATTGGACCGGATTGAGTGAGTGCAATCATATAAGTTTGATTTTCGACTGCGCGGCATCTTGTCATACATTCCCAAGGAATAGGCTTTTTTAACCCCCAGGCGGCACAATTTACAAGCAAATCGGCGCCGGCTTTTCTGTATGCTCTGTATATTTCCGGAAATCTTATGTCATAACAGATGGTAAGCCCAACATTTATCCCGTCTAAATTTACCATCACTGGAGAATTTCCAACCTCAACGTAATCACCTTCGTTATCTCCGTAATATGAAAACAGATGATTTTTGGAATATTTAGCAATTAAATTTCCGTTTCTGTCAAAAACCGGACACGTATTATAATATTTGTTATCGTCTGTTTTTTCGATAACACTTCCGCCGACAACAAAAGAATTATGTTTTTTTGCAATGTTTGAAAGGGTAGCTGCAGCATGGCTGTCGTTAAAATTTTCCGCACAGGCTCTAAAATCTTCACAAGACCAACCAACAGTCCAAACCTCAGGGAAAACAATTATATCGGTATTTTCTTCAACAAAATTGTCTGTTAACGATTTAATTTTTTCACAATTGGCTTTTATGTCTGCGATTTTGGAATTCATCTGAATTCCGGCAACTTTTATTTTTTTAGATTGTCCCATAATTTTTGCTCTTTAGCTTTTTTATATTCTTCAGGAGCTCTTCTGTCCAACTCTTCAAGGGCTTCTTTTATTTTTTGTTTGTAAGGCTCGTATTCGTTATCCGGCAAGTCTTTAGGAATATATATAGGTTCACCGTACAGATTTATAATTTTAGCATCCCAAACAGGAAGCTTCATTTTATCCCAAGAAGGTAGTGTTAAGAAACATTTTTGCGGACAATACCAGGTGAGCGGAATAATCGGCTTGCCTGAAAGTTTCGCAATTTTTATAACTCCGTTTTTAACCTTGTGCAAAGGTCCTGACGGACCGTCGATAGTAAGTGCGGCATCTTCCCCGTCATTCAAACGTTCAATCAATTGCATTGTAGCAGTTGCGGCACCTTTTTTCTGGCTTGACCCTCTTACAACTTTGAGCCCCATCGCTTCTGTTCCTGCGGTAATGATTTCACCGTCAAGAGACTGGCTAATCATAATACTTGCACGGCTTCTATCTCTAAGACCGTATATACAGCACTGGTTTGTATGCCATAGCGCATAAATACAGGAAGGAAATTTTTCCATAGAAGGTTCATTAATACCTACAATATGCGTAAGATTTCTTTGGAAATTCATCCAGGCAACTATTCCCTTTTTCAATATCCAGATGTTGTCTTTATTAATCAATCTAACCATATTGTTAATATATCATAGATAAATTTTTACGCAAAGAGAATTTTTCAGGATAAAAAAAACGCGGCAAAGATTTATCTTTGCCGCGCAAATTTTATTTTAAATTATTAAGCACCTTTTTTCATATCTCTGGCCATTATATATGCATCAACTCCAACTGATAACGCAGTTCCGACTCCCGGAATGCAAGATGCTGCTCCTGATCCGACTTCCATTGCTGCTCCTGTGTAATCACCATGGGCGGCTCTGTCAACGGCAAATGCAATACCCGCAAGTAATCCGACGCCCGGAATTTTCTTAAGTAAAGTTTTGCCGGTTGCTTTTGCTGCGGCTTTCGCAGTTGTTTTTGCCGTAGACTTTGCAGCGGTTTTAGCAGCAGTCTTTGTTGCTGTTTTTGCCGCTTTTTTAGCACCTGCTTTTGCAACTTGACCTTTTGGTGTTTTTACAATCTTTCTTTTAAGCGGTTGGCCTGTTGTCTGATTTAATCCTGCAGCCTTTCTCTTAGCCTTCATTGCTGCGGTTGCCTTGGCGCTGTTTGCTTTAGCTTTTGCTACTCTTTTTTCTTGTTCTGCAATCTTTGCGGCCGAAGCTTTATTAGCTTTTAAACTTTTTAATTTTGCTTCTTCTGCTTTTAAATCAGTCTTTACCTTTTTAGCTGTAACAGCGGCATTACGTGCATCTTTAATTTTTGCAGCTTTAGCATTTCTTGCATGCTGAACTTTTGCGGCATCGACTTTACCTTTTAACTTAGTTGCGGCTTTCTTAGAACCCTCAGCAACTTTAGCGGAAGCTTTTTTAGTTAAGTTCTTTACATTCTTATCTCTTATTATTGCTTCACCTATTTTCAATCCAAACTTAGTTCCGGCAGTTGCAGCGCCTCCCAATGTTGTATATTTAAGCGCCTGACCATCCTCCGTTCCATCTTCCGGAACAGCACCTGATTCTTCCGGCACTGCGCCATCTTCAACTCCATCGTCCGGAACTTCACTGCCGTCTTCTGCATGTTCAACTTCAAGCCCTTTTACTTTTAAATCGCCAAGTTTACCATAAAATTTTTCTTTTGAACACTTTTCAAAATCTCCATCCTCATAGCCATTTTGTTTTGCAATGCTTTTCATTTCATCAACAATTTGTTGATTAGTAACTTTTTGTTCACCTGTTTGTTTTTGCACACTTTGTTTTGCAATACCCCAAAGGGTTTGGTTTTGTTCAATCTTCATAATAATCTCCTCTGTTTTTTACTTCACTCGTGTTATAAGTACCTATAATTCTGTAAAGTAAAATTGGCAGAAGAAATTGCTATACCGCCCCCATAGCATAGCATAGCATAGCATAGAGCAATTATATCAAGGTTTTTCAGGTTTTTAAACTTATTTTTACATAACTTAACAATTGCCCTTTTGACACGGCATTGTTAAGTTTTTGTAATATTTTAATGAATTTAAAACCGAACGAAATGAGCGTGTCAATCCAGTTTTTCCGGTAGACTAAAGTCTACCCTACGGCTGAAAATTCAAACCCGGGCGCACTAAATCCCTCATTTACATAATCTAACAACAATCAAATTTCTTGTAAAATTCACTTCCAGCGGGAGTTCATACGGAATTATATCCGCCACTTTTGCGTTAAATTTTTTCAAAACTTTTGAGGCGCCGGCGATTTCTTCGTCTGTTTTTATTGATTTATATGCGATAAAATACCCCTCGTCTTTCAACATCGGAAGTCCGTATTTCAATATGGTTTCAAGCGGTGCAACAGCGCGTGAAGTTATTATATCAAAATGTTTTTTATATTTTATGAAAAGATTTTCTGCTCTGTCGCAAATCGGGTGAAAATTTTTTAACTCCAATTTTTGAGAAATCTCTGTGATTGCGTTGACTTTTTTCCTTATACTGTCAAGAGCATAAACCTCAATATCAGGATAGTTTACTGCAATCGGGAGTGACGGAAATCCTCCGCCTGTGCCAATATCAAGAAGTTTGATTTTATTTTTACACGGGTATTTATTGAAAAAATTTTCTATCGACAGGCTGTCAAAAATATGTTTTTCCCACAAAAATTTTTCATCGTTTTTTGATATCAAATTTATTTTTGCGTTCTGTTCTAAAAATGCTTTTATGTAATTTTCAAACTTATTTTTTTCTATCATTTTATTTCAGCTTTCAATTTTTCAAATTCGATTTCGCCAACACGAAGTTTTATGTCGTTAATTCGCATTTCGATTTTTGCGATATTATCCGGTTTGAAGTGCTTTACGGCAATATCAAGTGCCAGCTTGTAGCATTCGTAGGCCTGTTTAATATGTTTTTTATTTGAGAAATAATCTCCGAGAGCCAAATTTGACTGCGCAATATAAAAAGGTTCATTTAATTCATTTGCGGCCAAAATAGCTTTTTTATAATAGCTCACACTCTTTTCAAAATCGGATTTTCTATACAATGATGCGAGTTTTGAAGAGGAAATATAAATTCCGTTCAAATTTTTTGCACTTTCATCAATTTCAAGACTTTCGAAACAATATTTTATTGCAAGAGCAGTTTGTCCGTTTTCGTCGCAAATATTTGAAATATTTGAAAGCGCAGATGATAGATACGGGTTATTTTTAAAATTATTATCAACTTTTACACATTTTTTATAAAAATCGACAGCCTTTTTAATTTCGCCTTTTTCATCGTAAATTACGCCTAATTTATAGTAAAGTTCAGACAAGACTGCTTTTTCCGTCTGCGCATCAACAAAATAAAGTGCAATATTGTAATATTCCAAAGGCGATTTTTTCGAACCGGAATTTTTTTCAATATCGGCAAGTTCAAGGTAGGCTTTTATTCGCAAATTATTAGAAATATCTTCTGTATTAAGGATATCTGTAAGCAGATTTTTCGCTTTATCATGCTTAAATGTTGCGTAATAAATCTCAGCCATTTCGTATTTAATTTCCGCAGCTTTCAAAATATCGCCGCTTGATTCGCAAAATTCCAGCGCGAGTTCAAAATACTTCAGCGCCTCAAACCATTGCGAAAGCTTTGTATAAGAACCGGCAAGCTTTTTATATATAGTCGGCAAAAATGAGTAAAAATCATCATCTTTTTTCATCGTCAAACATTTTTGACACAATGCGGCGGCTTTTTTATAGTTGAAATTATTTTCCTCTTTTTGGATTAAATTAACAATCTGTCGTAGCGAAAGACCTTTAATTTCATCTTCATTCAGTAAATTTTTATGGGAATTCTTAACAAAATTTTCGATTGAATCCGCGATATTATCAAGTGCCGAATAATCCCCCTGATCGAATATAAACGAAACCTGATAAACATTTTTCTTATCCTCAACCACTTCCGGCTGATTAGCTTGTGTTTTATCTTCTTTAACCGGTGTTGAAAACTTAACGCCGGCTATATTTTTTTGCTCGACCATCTTCGGCTTTTGCGGAACAAACATGTTATGATACTCAATCTCGTTTCTCATTGTCGTTCTTGAAATCATCATATTTCGTTCTAACGGTTTCAGAGGAAGCTGGGTTTTATAAAGTTCCGAACAGGCCTTGTGAATTTTTATCAAAATATTATCGGGAATTGCATTTTGCGCAATTTCTTTGTAGCATTCCGGTAAATATATTGAATTTCCGATTTTTGCAATAAGCAGGTTTTCAATAAAGTAAATAATTTTCTCTTCATTATACAAATTCAGTGCATAAATAAGTTCCAAACTTACCGGATGCCTTATTATCGTCAAAAATCTGAAAAGATGCCCGCTTACAGGATCTACAAGAGCTAGAGCCTCTCTTAATATAAAATCTCCAAATGAGAGCATACTCCTTGTATAACCGGCTATAAAATCAATAAGCGGTATATTTTTTAGCTTCATTATTTTGATTGCTAAAGTTGTATAGAAATAATACCCCTTCGTATATCTGTAAAGTTCATCCGATATCGGCCCGATAAGTTTTATATCTTCGGATTTCAAATATTTTTCAAATAGATTTTTTTCAAGAGCAAGCACCGATATTTTTTTGTAAGCAAATTTTCCTTCAAAATCTTCAATGTTAAATTTTCGAGATATAAGAATGATTTTTACATTTTCATAATGCGAAATATGAACTAAAAAATTCAAAATTTCATCTTTTGCATCTTTTAATATATTTTGCCAGGAATTTATTCTTATAATCACCGGTTTGTCCATTGATTGAAAATACGCGGAAATTTTTTGCGTAAAATTTTCGGATTTTGTTTTAGGCTGACCTATTATCCCTTGAGAAATGAGTTTTTTAAAATCATCAAAGAATGATAATAAAACATCATCAAGTATTGTTGTTTCAAAACTGGTATAATCCAGCACAATCGTTTCCGGATTTAAATACTCGAAAACTTTGTTAACAATGGTATTTTTTCCGGTTCCGGTAAAACCAGAAACCATCAATAATTTATCTTTTGATATTAAAAAACGGTAAATTTCCTCCATCTGCTTAAAATTGTTTTCAAACAGAAATTGATTTTTACCGGCATCCTGCTTGATTTTAGCCTTTAAATCTAAATTCTTCTCTGTAAAGTCAAAATCCATAACTTAATTTTAATTGAATTTACAAAATTTTGCAAACTTCTTATAATAATTGCACTTTATTTTTTTTGATAGTATTATATTGTTATCAAGAATGGGGAGAAGTTAATGGAATTTTTCAGAAAAAATCAAAAACTTATTATAGGAATAATAGCCCTGACTTTTTTATGCTGGACTATTGGATTAATGTTATTGCCGATATTATTTAGATAGGTGTAGATGATAAATATTGGATTTATAAAAAAAACATTTATAAAAATTTTAATAACAGCGGCGTTTTTCACATCAATAGCGCCAATAACTCAGGCTGCCTCTTTAAATCAGATTGAACATAAGAGAAAAGTTACACAGCAAAAAATCAAAACATTAAAATTGCGTGAAAATCAGGAAAAAAGCAAACTGGTAAAAAATCAACGACAGCTTGAACATACAAGATCAAATCTTCACGCATCGCAATCCCAATATAACGCATTAGAAAGCCAGCTCAACAGCTTAGAAAATCAACTTCAAAGCGCAATTGCGGAATATAATAACTCAAATAAAGCTATGCGGGCAAGAGTAAGACACATTTATAAAGCTCAACGGCGCGGAATGTTTCAGCTTCTGTTTTCAGCGAAAGATTTGAACAGTATGCTTGATGTTGTATATTTCGAAAAAATAATCTTAAAAAGAGATTACAAAAGGATGATGGCAGTTAAGGCTAAATCAGAAAGTATTGCCTCAATAAAGACCGGCATTTACCAGAAAAAACTTGCGCTTGCAAGCACAATAAAAGATATTAATGCCCAACAGCAATCAATCAAAGGGGCAATCGCTCAAAACCAATCAATGATAAACAAGCTGAAAAATGACAGAGCCTCTTATGAACGTTCAGAACGTGAACTTGCAAGACAATCTGCCAATATTCAGAATATGATTGCAAGAAGCCAGGGCAAAACAAAAGTCTCTTACGGTGCTTCCGGTGGATTTTTGAAACCAATCGGCGGAAGTATAACTTCTCCTTTTGGCTGGAGAGTTCATCCTATATTCAAGAGTAAGACATTTCATTCCGGAGTTGATATAGGAGGCCCAAACGGCGGAGCAATACGCGCATCAAACGCCGGACGGGTTATTTATTCCGGCTGGTACGGCGGCTATGGCAAAGTTGTTATTATTGACCATGGAACGGTTAACGGAAATCCAACGACAACATTATACGCTCACATGTCTTCAATTCTTGTTTCAAAAGGTCAAGCTGTCTCTAAAGGTCAAACTATCGGTCGAGAAGGTTCAACAGGCTATAGCACCGGACCGCATTGTCATTTTGAGGTTAGAATAAACGGAAAACCTAACAACCCGCTAAGATTTATATAACAGAGGAAAATTTACTTGAAAAAACATATATTAATAACCGCAATAATTCTATCAATCATGCCGTCAGTGCAAGCTCAGCGTGTCATAAAATCATATACGCCTTCTGACGAGTTAAACATTCAGGAAAAATTTTATGAATCTCCGCTTACTCAAATTCCGTCAATGGACGTAGAAGTCAATAACAATAGCGATAACAGAACTCCAAATGCTGACGGATATATTCCAAATGCTCCAAAACCACCTTATGGCGATAAAACAATGCCGCTATTTAAACAATTCAGGATTAGGGCTACAAATTATTTCAGACAAAAAGATATTGACAGGGCTGAAAAATTAGAAAAAGAAAATAACCGCAAAAATGCAGCTTTCAAACATATTAACGTACAGGATGACAATGAAGTTACGCTATATTCAACCCCTCCGGTCGATGAAGTTAAAATAAACTCTGAAATTAATGAGCCTGAAGCAGTTACAAATACAAACCTAATAGGCGGTGTAAAAGAACAAGCAGTTGCAAAAGATGCAATTCTTGATGCTGAAAATGTTGATTTTAACAACAAAACAATGGATGTTACGGCAACCGGGAAACCTGTTTTAACCTTTCCGGGACAGAATACAACCTTAAAGGCTGACAAAATAGTTTATAACAACGTATCAAATATCCTAAAAGCTTATGACAACGTTGAAATTATAAAAGATGGAAAAAGTATTTACGGAGATTTCATTCAGATAAATATGAATGAAGAAAATTCTTTTATTGATAATCTTACAACCACAGGCGACAGATTTGTAATACATGCGAAAAAGGCAACCTCGGATGATAAAGAAATCGTTTTAACTGACGGAAATATGGAATCATCAGAAGATTATGTTTTCAGACTAAAAACGGCTATGGTTGCAGGTTTTGATTATACTAGAATGCTGATTTCTGATGAAGATAAATCATTTTTAACAGATGTTACCGGTCAAAAAAATAACGTTCAGGTAAAAGTTAAAGATATTACGATAGATGCAAAAAGAAACCACAACGTTATTACTGCAAATGAAATAGAAGTTTATAACGGTAAAAGACACCTTTTTGATATCAGAGGATTTCAGGCACATACAAACAAAGACAGAGATTATTTTGAAGGAAATTATCCTGAAGTCGGTTCAAGAAACCCTATGGGCTTCTGGGTTGGTCCGGGATATGTGTTGGATGTACCGAACGGCGCAACTTTGAAACTTATGCCGTTATTGAATTATAAAAATAAAATAGGTTTCGGCGGAGCCTTAAAATACAGAAGTGCAACCAATTTAACAACATTAATGTATGGCTCATCTAAAGATATTTTTGTATTAAAAGGTAAACAGTATCTGGATGATAAATTATATTTGCAATATGGTATAAACGCATTTTTAGACGAATGGTTTTTAGGTGCAAGAATGCCTAAATATTCTATTGAGGCCGTATATACTGACGGAGCGGTTATTCCAAATACGTTTGGGAAAAACTTAAACACAACATTCAAAAACAGAGTTTCCGCAGGTTATATAGGAGATACAAAATATACCCTGAAAGACGAACATTTGCCTCAGGGTAAAGATTCTACAGTACGTTTGAGATATATGGCTGAGATTGCACAATCTTTATACAATTATACCGATAAAGAAAACTTAAAAATGCTTGATTTAAGCTTAGTTTTACAAGGATCCGCAGCCATATACGGAACCGGAGACACACAGTTTATAGGAAGAGTCGGTCCGAGACTCCATTCACAATATAAATACTGGATGCAGGATATCGGATATTTTGCATCTGCATATCATGATGAAACTCCATTGACACGTTATGATACATACAGATACGGCCATGCCAATGTTTATTTTAGAGAAGCAATAAGGCTTAACAAATACCTTGCACTTGCATGGACTTGTTCTGTAAATATCTTAAAAGAAGCTCCAAACGGAAAACTTCTGCAAGAAAACGGCTTCCTTGTTTCATTAGGACCTGACGATTTTAAAGTTAATTTCGGATACGATTTTATAAGGGAAGCAACGTTTTTCAACCTGACAATGGGATTGAATACAAAAGATTCGTCATTAGAGTATAAAAAAATGGTTATAAAAAATCCGGACAGACTTTCAAGCAGTGAACCGACCCTTAAAGAAATTCCTCGTCAGAATGAATTTGTAGAGGTTGGTGAAAAATCTAACATAAAACCGGTAAAACATTACGCCGAAGTTATAGAGATTGAAGATCCGGATAGGGAACGAATAGAATAATGAAAAATTTAAACGATTTAAAACAAGAATTGATAGAATACGGACATCTTTGCGGAATTAAGAATTTTACTCCCGGAGTTTCCGGAAATATTTCGGCAAGATTTGAGGATAAAATATTGATTACAACCTCCGGATCAGCAAACGGATATTTAAGTAACGATGATTTTGTACTTATAGATTTTTCAGGAAATGTCATTGACGGCAATAAAAAAGCCTCCAGCGAAAAGATGCTCCATGTTGAATTTTACAAAAAAAGAGAAGATGTGAATTATATTTTCCATGTACATTCACCATATTTGAGTTCATTTGCGGCCGCAAACATTGCACTTGATGAACCGGTTATGGCTGAAAATGTTTTTTATTTCGGACAAATTCCGCTTGCACAATACGGACTTCCGTCATCACGTGATCTTGTTGAGAAAACGGCTTTGTATTTTGATAAATATAATGCTGTTTTGATGGCAAACCATGGATTCATTGTCGGAGATAAAACAGCCAAAGATGCATATTTGAAGCTTGAATTGGCAGAATCTTACGCGCAGGTCGTCATTAACACAAAGATTTTAGGCCGAACAGTTTTATTAAACGAAAAACAGGTTGAGGAAATTAATTCATTAAAATAACTTGTGATATAATAAATTTATTGAATATATGTTAATTGAAAAAGAGGAAGTAAAAGTGTCATTAATGTTGGAAAATAAGCAGGGATTAATAGCCGGAGATGGATGTTTACCGGTAAAAATGGCTCAATACGCGAAAGAAAACGGGTTTGAAGTTGTTTGTATTTCACTTGCTAAAGATAATGTAAAAGAGTTAAAAAAATATTGTTCAAAAGTTTATTCCTGCCATCCGGGCGAAGTAAACAGGATTGAACAGATATTCAAAGATGAACAGATTAAACAATTAACATTTTTGGGTAAAGTTCATAAACGCGTACTTTTACAGCTGCATAAGTTTGATAAAAGAGCAATTGAGCTTCTGAAAGAATCTGCAAGACTTAATGATGATGAAGTTATGCTGTTGATTGTAAGAGAATTTGAAAAGCTTGGAGTAACAGTACTTGATCAAACAATTTTCATTAAAAATCTTATGATTCCGGCCGGAGTTCTCGGAAAAATTAAACCGACAAAAGAACAGTTGGAAGATGTGAATTACGGCTTTTGGCTGGCTAAAGAGATGGGAAAAGTTGACGTTGGTCAGTCTGTAGTTATTAAAGATAAAATGATAATGGCAGTTGAGGCTATTGAAGGCACTGATAAGTGCATAAAACGCGGCGCTAAATTTGCAAAACGCGGAGCTGTAATTGTAAAAGTTTCCAAACCGGCTCAGGATAAACGTTTTGACATTCCGGCAATTGGCCTTAGAACATTAAAAACAATGCACAGATATAAAGCCGGATTGATTGCGGTTGAAGCTAATGAAACGATTATCGTTAATCAAGAAGAAGTTATAAAGTTTGCAAACGATAACAATATTGTAATAATGGCAGTATAATTTTATGAAGAAACTATTTATAATTACCGGCGAATATTCCGGAGATATGCACGCATCACATGTTGTTCGTGCGCTAAAAGCTCAAAATAAAGATATTCAAATAGAAGCTGTTGGCGGAATGAATTTGAAAGCGGAAGGAGTAAAACTTTTTGCTGATCATGAAAAAATGTCTGCTGTCGGACTTTCACCGGCGATTATTTATAATCATATAATGCTCGGGCGCAGGGTTGTAGATTATATTACGAAAGAATTCAAACCGGATGCAGTTCTGTTAATAGATTACGGAGCATTTAACCTTAAAGTTGCCGGATTTTTGAAAAAAGCCGGAATTAAAGTATTTTACTATATTCCGCCTCAGGTCTGGGCTAGCAGGAAATGGCGGATTAACACAATAAAGAAAAATGTTGATGAAGTTTTATGTATTTTTCCTTTTGAAAAGGAAATGTATGAAAAATACGGAATTAAGTCACATTATTGCGGCCATCCGCTAGTTTCACAATTACTGCCAAAAGCTAACAGAGACGTTTTTTTTGAAAAATACGGATTGGATAAAAATAAAAAACTTGTATCTGTTTTTCCAGGCTCAAGAAAGTTTGAATTAAAATTTTTAATGAAAATTTTTATCAAAACGGCTGAATTTTTGCAGAAAAAATACCCTCAGCTCCAGTTTTGCATATCTCAAGCTCCGAATTTATCGGATGAGGTTTATCATAAATATTTGAAAGAAACAGATTTTAAAATAATAAAAGGCGACAATCAAGCACTTTTGAGTGTTTCGGATGCCCTGATTTTAGCCTCCGGAACCGTTGCTCTTGAAGCGGCACTTTATCAAACCCCGATGATTATTGCATACCGCGGGCCTCAGGTATTTTACTGGATATATTTGCTTGTAAGGTGTATCAAGCGCGTATCTTTGCCGAATATTATTACAAACAAATCTATTGTGCCGGAAATTCTTCAAAATGATGTAACAGTCGAAAATATTGCGCATAACATTGAAAAACTTTTGTTTGATACAGATTACCGCAATAATAATATCGAAGAATTAGAAGAAGTTAAACATCTATTGTCTGAACGAGTTTCCTCGAAAGAAGCGGCTGAAGAAATTTTAAAAGAAATTTAAATTATTTAAACTATCTAATCCAATCGTCAATAAAAATACTATTCTTCGTCCGGTTTTGAAATATACCTTCCGGCTTTCAAATCATCTAAATCGTTTTGTATTCGATGTGCCTTGCGATTGAACTGGTTATACACCTGCGAGTTAATCTCGGCACCTATTAATATCAGAATTGAAGTATAGTAAAACCACACCATCAAGACTGCAAATGCTCCGA
This sequence comes from bacterium, assembly GCA_017942035.1. GTDB lineage: Bacteria > Cyanobacteriota > Vampirovibrionia > Gastranaerophilales > Gastranaerophilaceae > RUG14219. The sequence continues at coordinate 22,852 of JAGAVG010000049.1, forward strand.
TTGTTCCATATACCATATTATAAGTTTTTAAATTGTTTACATAAACGGAAAATCCCCAGGAGCCGACAAGCCAGAAGGCACAGAAGAATAAAGTTCCCCACATTGCAGATTTTATTTTGAATTTTTCGTTACCCTTCAAATCCGGCAGGATATAATAGCTCAAAAATGCCATAATAAACAAACCGGCAAACGCAACAGGCCATCTGAGAGTTAACAGCATAGATGCAATGTTCGCACTCATATTGAAATGTGTCACAAATAAATTTACCAGAACCTTACCGAATACAATCAGATTTATTCCTAAAAACAGTACCAGAACATTGATTATCAACATAACAAAAGCGAGAAGCCTTGTATATATAAAGTTTCTGGTTTCATCTACTTTATATGCCCTATTCAACCCTTTCATTATAACTGCCATAATATTTGTGGAAAGAAATATAGTAACGAATATACCGATAATCGCTATCAATCTTCCTTTTGAGAATATCATAACCTCAGAAAGCACCGTCATAATTAAATCCATAGCCTGTTCGGGCATAAATGTTGCGAGAAATCTTAAAACCGGACCCATTAAGTCTTTATTTCCAAGCCAGCCGAAAAATGACATTAATAAAAGCATAAAAGGAAAAATGCCAAGTACCATCATAAATCCCATCTCAGACGCCATTCCGTAAAAATCGTTTTTAATTACGGATATTATTAATCTTTTTATACCTCTTATGAACCCTCTAAATGTCAGCACTTCTAAATCTCTCTTTTTAAAATCTCGTCAAGCATTCTTCGAACCGCTTCTTCAACCGGCGCTTTTATTGTACAACCTGCGGCAAACTTATGTCCGCCGCCCTGAAAAACAGAACAAATCTCCGCTACATCAACAGTTTTCGAACGCATCGAGAATTTTGTATATCCGGCCTTTGTTTCTTTAGCAACAAAAGCGACTTCAGTAGTCACGATTGCCCTTAACTTTTCGGTCAACCCCTCCATGCATTCATCATTGGCATTAAATTTTTCCATATCTTTTTTATAAACCGTTGTGTATGCAATTTTATCATTTTTCAAAAATTTTGCTTTACTAAGGCAATACCCTTGAAATTGAACCAAATTCTTACTGTTCGATTCGTAAATATTTTTATACGTATCAGTAACCGAAACTCCGATTTTTATAAGTTCAGAAACGGCCTGCAATGTTTCCGGCTTAGTATTATCAAACCTAAATGAGCCGGTATCGGTTAAGATTGCGGTATACAAACATCTTGCGCAATCAAGATTTATCCTCCATCCAAGGCTTTTGAAAATATCAAACAAAACTTCACCGGTAGATGAAGCCTCGCCTTTTATAACATTGATTCCTGCATATCCTGTATTCGTTTTATGATGGTCAATATTAACCGTATTTTTAGCTTTTTCAAATAAAATTCCGGCATCACAAATCCTATCAGGTGCAGCAACATCAACATTTATAACTAAATCGTAAACTCTTGACGTATCAATATCCTCAAGCTGTTTAATTAAATTTACTCCCGGTAAAAACATAAAAATTGAAGGAATTTTTGAAACCGCAAGCATATCAGCTTTTTTCTTGCAATTATCTAATATTGAATGATAAAGCCCCGTCATCGACCCGATAGTATCGCCGTCAGGGTTTACATGAGAAATAATTAATATGTTTTTAGAGGATTTTATGATATCATTTAAATTAGTATAATCCATTCCTTAATATTATCACAAAAATTCGGGTAAATAAAAAGTGAAAAAAATTTTATATACAGATTTCGTCGATACGGGCTCATTGATAGAAAAAATGCTCGAAAACAAAGATTTGCAAAAAGCAATAAAAAGATCAAATCTGTATAAGTTCTGGGAAAAAGCTGTCGGGCCGAAACTTTCTGCAAACTCCAAACCTTACTCCATTACAAGCAGCGGAACGATGATAATCGCCTGCAAAAATAATATTGCAGCTCAAGAACTTTTATTGAAAAAATTTCAAATATTAAAAAAATTAGACCCGTATCTAAAATCCTTGAAAATGAACGTTAAAGACCTGAAATTCGACGCAAAAAAATGGTCAGAGGAAAATTAAATCCTCATGCGGAACTCTATTACTATTTACTCTATTCACAAGGAGCAAGGGTATGTGTCATTGCGAGTCCGAACGGAGTGAGGACTTGGCAATCCAGTTAAAGTAAATAAGTTAGTAGGTAAGGAAGTGAGGAAGAATTTACATCCTGATAATAGCATGCCTTCTTGCCTCCTGACCTTCTGTTTAACCCCTCACCCAAACCCTCTCCCACAAGGGGCGAGGGAGTAAATAGTAGGGTAGACTTTAGTCTACCAGAAAACTGGATTGCCGCGTCACTTGCGCTTTATCACAATAAAAATTAAGAAAAATCAAATTTTTCAATTAAATTTTTCAACGTCTTTGGGCATAACCCGATAATATTTTCCAAACTTCCGCGAAACTCCTTGATATAACCTTCCGGAAGCTCTTGAATACCATACGAGCCGGCTTTATCAAACGGTTTAAACTTTTCAATATAAAAACGAATCTGTTCGTCATCCAAATTACTAAACTCAACTTCGCTGGTTGTTGATTGAATTTCACAGTGAGAATCCTTGCAATTAATTACAGCAATAGAAGTTACAACCTTATGAGTCTTTCCGGAAAGCTTTTTCAACATAGTTAAAGCTTCCTCTTTATCAGCAGGTTTCCCTAATATTTCATCTCCCAGCACCACAACCGTATCAGCTCCAACAACAAGAACATCTTCGCCTTTTAATAGCTCAACAACGGCAAATGCCTTGTTATAAGCCAAATTTTCTATATAATCATAAGAAAAAACCGTCGTCGTATGCTTTTCCTCATACGGAGACGGCTTAACTTCAAAATAATAGTCTGTCTGTTCTTTCATAATTTTGCGTCTTCTCGGTGAATTTGACGCTAAGACAATTTTTCCCACGCTTTGTTCCTCATTTTCCTTAATAATTTAATATTACCAGAAAAACAGGAACTTAACACTTTTTTACTGATTTTGCGCCGGTGTCTTGGTATACCTTGCCGTTCTTGCGTTTATTGCATAACAGGCAATGCTCAATCGTTGTTTCAAAGACATCATGTTACGGTACATGCTTGCGTAATCATTCATTGCACCCATCATTTTGTCCGGATCAACCATTGATTCCATGTTTTCATGATTGTCAACTTTTTCTTCTGCGTATTTTTTCACCAGCAGCTGGTCGATGTAATCCTCTGCTCCTATTGACATAAGATCCTCCCTGTAGCGTGTTATCCTATTGTTTTGAAGTTGTCCTATTGATTAATAATCAATTTGATGTATATCTATCTTAAATATTCCTTATGTATATACTAAGTATTTCTTTCCCTAAAAATTGCCAAAAATGATTTAAATATTACGAAATATTAAGGTTATTAAATAAAGGTTGAGTAAATACCCCAACCTTTATCTAATTAATAATCCCCTATTTCATACGTTTCGGTTTTTATCAATTTATTATGAGATAAAACATAACTCAAATTCCCTCGTGTTGTATTTATTATATTTGGTTCAGGTATAAATCCAACCCCAAAACAATCTATTCCTACTTGGTTCGGGCCTTTTAAACCGTTAGTGTCGAAGTAAATAAATCCGCAATTATTGCTGCTTTTTAATTCACCTTTAAATCCGTTTGGACTTGAAGAATCGGGAATATAATTACCGTTTTCATCCTTTTCGTAAGACCAATAATCATGTGTGCAGTTTCCATTTTGAACTTCTCTCCGAATTGAAATAAAACTTCCATCAGCAAGAACTATTCTGTTCAAATTGAAAGTTGATTCTGTTGAGGTTTTACCTTGCCCATTATTTGTTTTTTGGGCAAATTTTACCTGATAACTTCCTCCACAACGTCCTACATTATAGTTAGTGCAAACATTTACGGCGTTAACTAATTTTGCGAATTCTTTTGTTAATTCGTTCTGGTTATTGCTTAACCAAAACGCGGAGTAATCACCGATTGTGCCATTTTCAGAATTCCAAAGATTGAGAGCGTTTAAAATTGTAGAATAATTCTTTTTAGCAGCGTTAACAAAGACCTGTTCCTTGTATTTGCTAACCAATGCCGGCAATGTCATCGCCGCAACAATCCCGATTATCCCGAGGGTAATAAGAACTTCCGCCAAAGTAAACGCGGCTTTCTTCTCCCTCGCCCCTTGTGGAGCAAAGGGAACAGGCGCAACGCAGTGAACCTTGTGACCCTGCTTCCCGCAGCGAAGCGGAGTGGTGAGAGGGCTGGGATGAGGGGTCAAAGTCGCGTCAGTGGTGGTGGGATTTTTCTCCTTCATTGCGAGAGAACGGAGTGAGCGTGGCAATCCAGTTATTAATGGTAGACTAAAGTCTACCCTACTATTTACTCCCTCGCCCCTTGTGGGAGAGGGTTGGGGTGAGGGGTTAACTAGCTTGTCCTCCTGTCCTCTTGCCTTCTGTTCCTCATTTATCATACTTTTGTCCTCCATATTTTCTTAAATTATCCTTTATTCATGCACCATAATTTATATTTTGGTGCGAGTAGGTCTGAAACTCACTAAAACATACCTTCTTAAAATTCAAAAATTCCACAAAAAATGACAAACGACCACTTGAAAAGTTTCCGAAAATATTGTATAATAAGGCTATAAAAAACTCGCACCAAAATATAAAATTTGGTGCATTTTTTATAAAAAAAATTAAAATTTTAATGCAAATAGACAAATCATAGATTCACCTATTCTTACAAGTTTAGTTCGCTTGCAATAACAAAATCCGTACTCTTAACACTGGCTTTTAGCAGTTTTCCACAATCTGTCAAATTCATCAAACGAGTATTCATTTAGCGGCTTTTGGGCTAATTCTTCCATTTTACGAAAACGTTTCATGAATTTTTTATTAGATTTTAAAAGCGCTTGTTCGGCGTCAATTTTATTCCAGCGGGCAAGGTTTACGACGGCAAAAAGTATATCTCCGAACTCTTCTTCCATGTGTTCTTTGTCACCTTTGGCTTTTGCCTCTTTAAATTCGTCAAATTCAGAAAAGATACATTTATAAAGTTCTTCTTCATTTGGCCATTCAAATCCGGTTTTAACAGCTTTTTTACTAATTTTCTGGGCGCTCATTAGAGCTGATTGCGCTTTAGAAATCCCATCCATTGCAGATTTTCGGTGTGTTTTTTCTTCTTGTTTTAAGATATCCCAGTTTTTCATAACCTCATCCGGTGAATTTACTTTTACATTTGAAAAAACATGCGGATGACGGTGAATAAGTTTATCTTTAAGTTCTTTCGCCACATCTTCGATATCAAAAACACCTTCTTCTTTTGCAATTTGAGAGTGGAGAAGCACTTGCAATAAAACGTCCCCTAATTCTTCTCTAAGGTGTGCCATATCATTGTCATCAATTGCGTCCACGGCTTCATAAGCTTCTTCAATCATATTTGGTCTGAGGCTTGAGTGGGTCTGTTCTCTATCCCAAGGACAACCGCCAGGTGCTCTCAATCTCCTGATTACTTCTATTAATTCTTCTAAATTTTTATATTCCATATCAAAATTTTACCACGAAATCATATAAATGCATTAGAACTGACGAAATTTATACACCATTTGATTGATTATTATTTTCAGGCCTATGATATTCTTATAATGTAAATAGTTACGCGAAAGGATGATGTTATGGAAATTTCAAGTGTTAGAGAGAATATCAAATCTAGACTTTTTAATTCTACAAAATATGAAACTGTTGTTTCAAACAAGTCTAATCCGTTCAAACAAACTTCTTTTAAAGGAAATGTTTTGTCGGCCGACGTATTTGAATCAGCAACAAAAGCTGCAAAAGAATGTGCACCTAAAAACAAATTGACAATGAGTGCGTTAGTTGGATCTATTTCGAATTTTGGTTCAAAAATTCAAGCTGGTATTGAATCAATTGTTGCATTCGGAAACAGAATGAAAGAAGGTTTTAGTAATACTTGGAATATGTTAAATAAAGATATTTCTTTGACAGAAGTTCGTAGTGCGATTTCTACCAGATGGAATTCAATGTTTGAAACAACCAATCCGAAAGTATTGGCTAAAAACAAAACAGTAGATGAGCTTGGTACAATGTTGAATGATGCAATCGCTGATTATTCGGCAATTGCGGCATAGGAGAGGTGAAAGATGAGAGAAATTGAAAAAAAGACTAAAAAATTAAATAATATTATAGATGCGCTTTCATTGCATGAAGATCCTTCTTCTATTGCAATGCTTGAAGAAATCGGAACAAATTCATCTATTGATGTTGTTCGTGAAATGACTTCTCGTGCGCTTGTAAGAAAGAACATGGAAGATTCACTGAAAGTTGTTATCTCTAACAAAGGAAAAGGCATCAACGATCTTTCTACTGTAGTTGCAATGAGCACAATTAACGAATTGTTATCATTGGAAAACAAAGATATGGCAATGAAAATTTTATCTGATACAGTTGAAGGTGAAGTTGAGGATGATGTAAAAGATAACGCTCGTTCTGTAAAAGCTTTAATGGCTTTGAGCTAGTAAATTCTTTCAAAATAAATTTGTAAACGGTCTGCGGTTATATGGCGGGCCGTTTTTAGTATTTAAAATGATTTTACAAAGACGCTAAGATATTTCGTCATTGCGAGCGAACGTAGTGAGCGCGGCAATCCAGTTTAATAAAAGACGCTAAGATACTTGGGCACCAAGGCTTATCGCGCATTTATTTGGATTTACTTACCCTCTCTCTTTGTGAGAGGGTTGAATTTGTTAGTGAGCAGTATGCGAACTTACAAATTCGGGAGAGGGTAAAGAGATCCTGAAACGAGTTCAGGATGACATGTTCTTTATTTCCGCGCCCCCTTATTGGAGAGCAAAATTGTACATGTTAATTATTAGCAATAAAAAATCGGCGAGGAAATTTCCCCGCCGACTTTCATAATTATAATTTCAAACTATTTGCCGCAAGCGCATTCAGTATGAGAACATCCGCAAGAGCATCCGAAGAATTCTTTTGCTTCTTCAAGTCTTACTTTAATACGTCCGTCTACTGCGATACCTTCACCTGTTTTTTCAGAAATCAACAATGGGTTGATATCCAATTCGTCGATGAATTTGAAATCATTAACAAGTTGAGACAATCTCAACAATGTTTCTTCAATCTGATCCATTTGAGCAGGTGTTGTACCTCTTGCACCTTCTAACAATTTGTATGCTTTAACTGATTTAATCATTTCTTTAGCGTCGATGTCTGTTAACGGAGCAATTCTGAAGGTTACGTCTTTCATAACTTCAATAAACACACCGCCCAAACCGAACATCATCATCGGGCCGTATTGAGGATCTGTTGCGATACCGCAAACCATTTCTCTGTTACCTTTAACCATTTCTTGAATGATTACGCCTTCCAAACCGTCAATCAAGCCTTTTTCTGTTAATTTAGCGATTAAGTCTTGATATTCAGCTCTCAACTGTTCTTCTGATTGAATGTTTACTCTAACACCGCCAACATCAGTTTTGTGAGAAGTTGTTTTAGAAGTCATTTTCATAACAACCGGATATCCGATAGAATTACCTATAGAAACAACTTCTTCCTCGTTTGTTGCAAATCCTGATTTACAAACTCTGATTCCGTAAGCGTCAAGAACATCAATACTTTCTCTTGTAGTCAACTGAGCACGTCCTTCTGAAAGTGATGTTTTGATAATAGATTCAGCTCTTTCGCGGTCAACATTGAAAGATTTGATTTCTCCAACCGGTCTTTCCATCCATTTTCTCTGCTGGTTAAGTCTGTTAAATCCGTCTGCAGCTTCTTCTGCGTACATAAAGAACGGCATGTTAACATCCATATCAGAAAGTTTTGTGAAGAATTCGTTCTTTGTCATAAATACGCCGATAACCGGTTTTTGCGGATATTGAGCTTTAATTTCCATAACGGCTTTAGCAACGTCAATATCTTTCAAACCTAAGAACGGCAAGTAAATTACCATAATCATATCAACATTTTCATCAGCGATAACTGTTTCTAAAGTTTGTTTGTAGTGTTCAATCGGAGCTGATGCAATCATATCGATAGGGTTTTTAACAGATGCGGCAGAAGGAAGGAAACTTCTCAATTTTTCTTTTGTCTCATCTGTGATTTTTGCCATCTGCATACCGTATTCACAAACTGCGTCGGTTGCCATAATTCCGGGACCGCCAGAGTTTGTAATAATAGCAACTCTGTCACCTTTCGGGATAGGGCAGTTTGCAAAAACTTTAGCTGTTGAGAATAAGTTTTTAAGTGAATATTCTCTGATTACACCTGATTGGTTTAATAAAGCGTTAGCAGCTTTATCAGCACCTGCTAATGAGCCGGTGTGAGAAGAAGCGGCAGAAGCTCCGGCAGCTGAACGTCCGGCTTTCAATGCCAAAACAGGTTTTTTCTTAGAAATTCTTGATGCTAATTTTCTAAAGTTAGCAGGGTTTTGAATTGATTCCATATAAAGAAGAATTTGTTCAACGTCTTCATCATTTTCCCAGTATTCAAGGGCAGTTTCAGCGTTAACATCAGCCTGATTACCGATTGAAATAAACTGTGCAAAACCTAAGTTTAAGTCTTTCAAAATATTCAAAATACCGCCGCCTAAAGCACCGGATTGAGAAACAAATCCGATGTTTCCGCGTTCAGGCAAAGATTCAGCGAAACATCCGTCCATTCTAATGTCAGGGTGAGTGTTTACAACACCTAAGCAGTTAGGGCCGACGCATCTCATGCCGTATTCTCTAACTTTAGCAAGTAAAGCTTTTTCAGCTTCAGCACCTTCCTTACCTGTTTCTTTGAAGCCTGCTGTTATTATGCATAAACCTTTAATGCCCTTTTCATGGCACTGGTCAATTGTTGCTAGTACGAATTTAGCGTTTACAACGATAATAGCTAAATCAACTTCGCCCGGAATTTCGTTTACGGAAGTGTAAGCTTGTAAGCCTTCAATAATTCCGCCTTTCGGGTTTACCGGATAAATTTTTCCGTTAAACTTGTATTCCTGTAGTCTTTTCATGATGTCTGAACCGATGGTGTGTTCTTTTGTAGAAGCACCAATAACCGCAATTGATTTCGGTTTCATGATTTTGTCTAAATTACTCATGTTTTTATCCTTTCCGTCAATTTTTGTGTGACTTTATTAATATCCGTTTTGTATCCACTCGCGAACTCTCAGTTTTGCGCCGAGTGAATTAGCAATTCTTTCGCACTCATTAATATTAAGACGTTTGCCTTTATATCCATCAACAACACTTGCTACTACGGGGATTCCGTATGTAGAGCATTCCAGAATAAATTTTTTTGTTTCTTCGTATGCTTGAAGAAATTTTGGATTGGAAAAATAATCGTATTCATCTTTTGTCGCTCCGTTCAAGCTTACGGAAAATTCATCCACAAGCCCTTTTAATTCCGGAACAAGGTTTCTTTTATATACAAAATTAGCGTGCCCGTTTGTGTTTACGCGGATTTTTGTCTGCGGATATTTTTCTTTAATATATTTTGCAACCTCTTTTAAAACTTCAAATTTCAACATAGGTTCGCCGTATCCGCAAAAAATAACCTCTTTTTTGTCATTCTGAACTTGTTTCAGAATCTCCATAAACTGCTCAATAACATCCTGAGCGGTTGAATTTTCATCCTCTAGCCATAAAGTTTGTCCGCATACATCATCTTTGTCTTTTCTCAAGCAAAAAATGCAGTCATTTGTGCATTTGTTTGTTAAATTAATGTAAATTTTTCCATCCAGTAAATATGCTAAAATATTTGACATAATACGCCTCTCGATATCAAAATTATTGCATGCTCAAATTATATTTACAAGTAAATTCGCCATAAATTTTAAATGTTAATTAAGCATCAAGGAAAAATTTGTCCAGAAGCACCGGTATGAATTTTGCATTCAAGGCGCTAAAATCAAATACAAACTCGTTTACACCTGCATTATACAATTTTTCAACAATAGTAAAATCTTCTTTTATCCTGTCTTCAAACATGTGCATCCGGCAAAAACCATCACATGTGAAAGGAAAAACTTTATTCAGCGAAGGATCATGCAGGGCAAAATCTCCCTTGTGACACGGCGCATTGCAGGATAATCGCGAAACCACCGCGCTATCATTATTGAGCGGACATAAACCGAGTGATGGCACCCTAATATTCCCGCCTATCGTGTATTTTCTATTCGGAATTTCGTTTCTAATTTTTTTGATTGTTTGCGCAATATTCTCAAAATCAGAAAACATGGTGAAATCGACAGTATTTAAAGGTGCAAGGTTGTGCAGACATTTTATTGATAAGCTATTCAGCAAATTTATTCCCTGCCCTATTTCTATCGGAACATCGTCCAAATCCGTATCATTAATTACGTTCCAGAAATACCCGATATTATTTATTATTAAACTGGAAGGTTTCGGATTTTTCAACAGAATATCTTTTTCATATTCGTAAACTCTGTCAAAATCCCGTTCTATCAGTATTCTCGGAGTAGAAAGCTGAAAAAGAATTCCTCTTTTTTCGCAAAATTTCTTAGCTTTGGTTATTATTTCGTTAAAACTGCTGGTTGCAAGGTCGTTTGTGGATAGAATTTCGCCGTATTCAATCGAATAAATAGGGTTCACACCGTATTTTTTTATATATTTGTCAAGTTCTTTAATGTGACTGAGTTCCGAAAATCTAAGGTTGATACGGTATTTTTCGGCCTTATAAAAATCAATGTTGGATTTTTTACGTGAAGATACAATATTCCATTCGAAAGTTTCAATGTTTTTGCGGAATTTAAAATCCTGACCTTCCGCCGAAACAACTTCACCCGAAAAATGATTTGTTTGATAAATACTTTTGCGCACATGTTTGAATGGAAGCTTTTGATTTTTAAACATTTTCGGACGTTTCAATATTTTTTCAACAAGTTCTATCCCTTCCAGAATCTCTTCGGAAGAAGAAAATTTACCCTTGATTATAACGCGGTCAATTGCGTTAAGCTTGGTAATATCCTCCGCACACCATGGAAGGTTGTCACTGTCAATTGCCAGCGGAAGTTTTGAATATTTTTTTATCTTCGAAATATTTTTCATGTATATTTCTTCAGTAATCACAATCCCAGAAACTTTGTGGAAACTGTTAACAAAATCAATTCCCGATATATTGTGTATGTCAAAATAAGAATCGACCATCACTGAAAACGGCAGGTTAAATATTTTTATAGCCTCAAGAATTGCAAAACTGTTTATAAAAATTCCGTCAATGTCCGTAGTTTTGAGAAACTTCAACATTTTTTTTATTTCAGGAAGGTTTTCTTCCGTGATATCGTGTTTTAAATTTATGTATATCTTGCTGTTAAATTTCTTTGCTGCGTCTATGAATTCCTGTACGTACTCAAAATTGCTGTTTAAAAACTTTTTATAATAAACATAATATTCCCGACAAGAAGTGTTTGAACAAAATAATTCAATATCCTCGGGCTTTTTTATCGGTGCTACTATCTTTATTGCGCTCATTTCTGAATTATAAAACTTTTTTACATAAAAATAAAGTATAAATTTTTATTTTAACATTTCGTAACTATTTAATATTGTAATATGCAAAACACGCACCAAATTTTATATTTTGGTGCGTGTTTTTTATAGCCTTATTATACAATATTTTCCACCAATTTTCAAGTGGTGTTTTGTCGTTTTTTGATGATTTTTTGAATTTTAAGAAGGTATGTTTTAGTGAGTTTCAGGCCAACTCGCACCAAAATATAAATTATGGTGCATGAATTTAAAGGATAATTTAAGAAAATACGGAGGATAAAAGTATGATAAATGAGGAACAGAAGGCAAGAGGACAGGAGGACAAGCTAGTTAACCCCTCACCCAAACCCTCTCCCACAGGGGGCGAGGGAGTAAATAGTAGGGTAGACTTTAGTCTACCATTAATAACTGGATTGCCAAGCTCACTCCGTTCGCTCGCAATGACGAAACCCGCGTTTACTTTGGCGGAAGTTCTTATTACTCTCGGGATAATCGGTATTGTTGCAGCGATGACCATGCCGGCGCTGATTGAAAACCACAGGCGGCATGTTATTGAAAGCAGGCTAAAACAATTTTACTCAATTATTAATCAGGCAGTTAAAATGTCTGTTATCGAAAATGGTGATGTCGAAAACTGGGATATAATCCCCTCTCCGGATCAAGATGGCACAATTGAATGGATTAATAAGTATTTATCCAAATATTTAACAATTTTAAAAATTGATAAGTGCACTTCAGGCACAAAGGATAAATTATATTATCCTAGCGGATGTATATTTTTTAACAACGGTTCCGGTGTTGCTATACATGCGCATGTTTGGTTTTTCTATCCGGATGCTAAAAAAATAGGAAAAAGCGGGATGGTTTGCGGAAAAGACTTCTTTGCGTTCTTTATGTCAAATAATAGCATTAAAACAATCCTTAGTTCGTGGGCGGATTACGAAGACTGGCAATTAGGAGGATATGCAGGAGCCTATGGCTGCAGTAGTACTAATACTCACCACTGCAGCGGATGGATGTGTACCAGAATAATTGAACGGAACGGTTGGACAATCCCCAAAAGTTATCCATATAAGTTTTAGGCATAGGTTGCGACAAATGCTGCTTGTTAGAGACAATAATTTACAGCCAACTATACCCATTTAAATATTAACAAATATTAAGATTGTTTATTTAAAAAAGGCAATTTTCAAAATAAAAAATCCTTTATATAAATATACAGGAAAGAGGATTTAAATTTTATGAAAGAACAAGAATTAAATACAATGATGGGTGTTGTTGCTGACCCTATAAAAAATGTTTATAGAATTGAATCTTGGAGAGATTTGGAAGAAATTCAAAGAATCATCAGAATTTTCAACATCTCTGAAGAACAGCATAACAAACACACTATGCTTTCTATCAAAAATCTTGCAACATTGAAGCTTGTATTGAGCAATAATTAATATTGTAAAAATTGTTCTTAAATTTGATAAAAGGAAAAAATAAAGAATTGAACCGCTCTGAAATTAATTTCAGAGCGGTATTGTATTGTTAAAACATTGCAACAAGCGGCGGAACAAAAATAAAGCAGCCAATAATTACAGCCACAAACGTTACGAACATAACTGCTCCGGCTGAAATATCCTTTGCCATCCCGACCATTCTGGAGTAACGGTTATGAAACACTGCATCCAGCGCAAATTCAATCGCTGAATTCAACATTTCTGCAGATATAACCATTGCAATCGTCAAAAGAAGAATACAGATTTTCGTAATACTTAACCCTAAAAGTATAGCGAAAACCAGAACAAACACTGCACAAATCATGTGAACCCTTATGTTCATCTCTGATTTCAGTACTAATCTTACCCCTTTTCTGGCGTTTTTGAATGTATTATTAATTCCTTGAGCCTTATATTTCGACATTATCCCTCCAGCTTTAGATTTTCGAGCGCCTCATTTTGAAGCCTTATAATATAATCATAATCCTCCATGCTCTGGTGGTCAAATCCTAAAAGATGTAAAATTCCATGGCTTATCAAAAACGTTAACTCTTCATCAAACGACTTTCCTTTTTTTAGGGCTTCTTCTTCAATTTTATCAAGCGCAAAAATGACTTCTCCGAGGTTGATTTCTCCGTCAAAAACAAATTTTTCTTCATCCGGGGTATCTGCAAAAATCGCAAAGGTTATAACATCGGCGACATAATCTTTATCGCGGTATTCTCTATTAATTTCATGCGTTTTATTACCGTCACAATATAAAAAATCAAATGAAACAGTATCAAAATCAAAGCCATTCAAACAGGATTTTTCATAAACTTCTTTTTTTGAAAGATAGAATTTGAAAATTGAGGATGCTTTATCTATGAAAAATTTTTCATCCAGCTCTTTTTTGGGGAAAATATTTTCACTGAAAATATTCACACACGGATTAATTGTCATTTTTCTCTCCGTTATCTTTGTCCTGATTATTTTTAACCGTGCCCTCTTCCAATTCATGGATTTTATTTTCTAGCGCCTCATCTAATAGCGGGGCAGGGAAGATTTTTTCTTTTTTCAATTCTTCCATAACATTTTCCTGATACTTAATTCTTTCATGTCTCATACCTCTGAGCATTTTACTGAATGTTGAAGCAATAATTTTTATATCTTTAAGTGTCAGAGGGCTGTCAGAAAGCTGAGTATCGTTGAGTCTTTCAAGAATAATCTTATCTATAACCGCATCAATATCCTCCAAACTAGGAGCTTTCATTGAGCGCACCGCACTTTCAACGGCATCAGCAATCATCAAAATTGCAGTTTCTTTTCTGTTAGGTTTCGGGCCGGTGTATCGGAACTGTTCTTCTTTTACATTTTCGGCGCCTTCTTCTAAAATTGCCTGATTGTAGAAATAGCTTGCAAGCCCCTCACCATGGTGTTGAAGAATAAAATCGTTTATAATCGGCGGAAGTCCGTATTCTTTAGCAAAATCCACACCGTCTTTTGTATGTGCGGTAATAATCATTTTACTAAGACGAGGGTTAATATTGTTATTATCATGAGGGTTTCCAATTCCTATGTAAGACTGGTTTTCAACGAAAAACATCGGACGTTTTAGTTTTCCGATATCATGGTATAACGCACCGACACGCGCAAGAACAGGATCTGCCCCGATAGCTTCGGCCGCAGCCTCACAAAGGCTTGACACCATCAAACTATGGTTATATGTACCCTGAGCATCTTTAAACAACCTTTTTAACAATGGCTGGTTAGGATCGGCAAGTTCCGCAAGCCCGTATGGTGTAGTTATATGCGACCAATTTTCAAATAACGGAAGAGTTCCGAGCGCAATAATTGAGCTTACAACGCCATTGAAAAACACATACAAAACATTATTAATAATAAGCATGTTGTTAACATCTATCAAACATTTTTCAAGCATATAAATAGAAGTTACAATAGTGAATCCTGCTATTCCTATATGAAATCCTGCTTTCAAAAGTTCTACACGTCTTGAATATTGAATATTTGTCATAGAAACTGCCGCAAATAAATTCAACAAAATAAACGCACACAAGAATTGGACATCATATTGAAATCCTATTGTCATCAAGCATAAAAGCAGCGTTGCGGCAATAAATGCCAAACGCGGACTTGCAAAAATAGAGACAATAATCAAAAATGCCGGAATCGGAAGCATATATGGAGATGTTCCAACCGGAATTACAGCGGCAATACCGGCAATTACCAGCGATAAAATCGCGATTATAGCAATATGATTTTTTTCATAAAATGTTTTCTCGAAATATCTCATATATGCCATAAACAAAAGCGCAGCAAGGCATACAACAAAATAAACAGCTAATAAACCTTGAAAATTAAGCTTATATACATTATATCCGGCTTGACGAAGTGCATCACGTTTTAAGCGGGTAACGGGTTCGCCTTTAAATAGGATTTTATCACCTTTTTGGAAAACTGATTCATAAGGTTTTACAGAATTTTGAACATTTTTTCTGGCGATTTCAGTTGCAAAATCATCAACAACCAAATTCGGTACAATTACCTGTTCCAGCATCGCTTTAATTAAAGATACCTGACGTTTTGATACATTGGAAACAAGGTGATCAACAATAATTTTATCAATATTATCTTTTTCGTAATCTTTTTCTGTAATTCCAACCCGCAAAATATTGGCCAGCGTTAAATTTGCCTTTTCAAAAACTTCTCTCAGAGTTTGTTCATCCGATTTTAGCAAAAATTCAATAATAAAAGCTTTTTTACTGTTATCTGAAAGGTCAAAAAGTATGCCCAACTCTTCTCTTTTTACAGCCTCTGAAGCCTCTTTGCTTCTAATTCTTATAACAGACGATTGCAAAATCTGAAGATTATCTTTGATAAAATCATCCTCAGCCGGAGCCATTATAGGCTCAACCTTTTGCGCCACCTCTTTTTTGTGCTGCTCAGTTCTCATAACATCAACAACTGTCAAGGTTTTCTGAGCAACGATATCCATTTTACTCACGCCGTTTTCAACAATATTTTGAAAAAAATAGTTCTGAGACGCAATGATTGCAGTCATTATAATTGTAAAACTCAAAAACGCAAAAAGCTTTTTCGCAAGAGAAGAACTCAAAAAGCTCTTTAGTTCATTTATAAATTCAATTTTTGCCATATATAAAATTTCCTATTATTTTTTATTTATGAATACATTTTATAACTTATAAAATATTTTTCAATACCTGCTAAAAACCGCCGGCTGTCTACATTATAAACATGCAGTCGCCGTAGCTGTAAAATCTGTAACGATTTTCAATAGCTTCCTGATAAGCTTTAAAAATAAAATCTTTACCTGCTAAAGCACTCACAAGCATTAAAAGAGTCGATTTCGGAAGGTGAAAATTCGTAATAAGTCTGTCTATAACCTTGAATTCATACGGCGGATAAATAAACAACTCGGAATGGCTCTGGCATGCCTTTATTTCTCCAAACTGCTTATAAGCAGTCTCAAGCGTTCTGACAGTAGTCGTTCCGACTGCAACGATTTTGCGCCCGTCTTTTTTCGCTTTGTTAATCTTTTGTGCGGTTTCTTCAGATATTTCAAAAGTTTCAGAATCCATTTTATGCTCAAGAATATTTTCACATTTTACCGGCCTGAAAGTTCCCAAGCCGACATTCAACGTAACATAAGCGATTTCAACCCCCTTTTCGGAAAGTCGTTTGAGAATATCTTCCGTGAAATGCAAACCCGCAGTAGGTGCGGCAACTGAGCCCTCATCTTTTGCATAAACCGTTTGATAACGTTCAAAATCAAGTTTTTTCAATTCTTCATCCGTCATTTTTCGTTCAATATATGGCGGAAGCGGAATGTTTCCATTACGGTGCAAAACCTCCAGCACATCATCACCTTCAAACAAAAGTTCCACAACCCATTTGCCGTCCTCTTCCGTTTTTTTCAAAACTTTCACGGACAATTCATCAGAAACCTTGATTACCATATCTTCTTTAACCCTTTTGGAAGGC
The DNA here is from genome assembly GCA_017942035.1 of bacterium. Lineage (GTDB taxonomy): Bacteria > Cyanobacteriota > Vampirovibrionia > Gastranaerophilales > Gastranaerophilaceae > RUG14219. The sequence continues at coordinate 39,895 of JAGAVG010000049.1, forward strand.
TTGATCAAAACTTCCCAGATATGTTTTTTAGAGGCATCAGGAGTTTTTAAAAGAAAAATTTCAATCTTTGCGCCAGTATCTTTATACCCATAAAGCCTTGCTGGAAGGACTTTTGTGTTATTCAGCACAAGGAGAGTGTTTTCATCAATCAAATCCACAATATCATAAAAATGTTTGTGAGAAATCGTATGATTTTCTCTATCCAAAACAAGCATTTTTGAATTTTCTCTTTTATCGGCCGGAGTCTGCGCAATCAAATCTTCCGGCAACTCGTAATCAAAATCTGACAATAACATTTCTTATTTCCTTTATATATACAAAATCAGAGCCCTTTTTAAATCCTCGGGCTCTGACATTTTTGAAACTAATTTTTATTAAAGAAACCCTTCAATTTATCCACAAAAGTTTCTTTCAGCGGCACTGTACCATCATCAACAAGTTCAGCTTCCAGAACCTTTTCACCGTCACCGGCCTTTATTTTTTTCCCCTGTTCCTCAATATCCATCTGTTTGTTAATAATAACGGTCTGAATAATCTGGATGATGTTGCTGGTCACAAGATACAAAAGAACACCGGCCGGAATAGGGATAATCACGAAAGTACCGATAATCATCAACGGCATGAACGTTCCCATTGATTTTTGCATAGCCTGCTGTGCCGGATCAAGCTCCTGATTTTTACCGGTTGCCATCATAACCTTTTGTGATAAAAACATCGTTAATCCGAACAATACAATCAAAATTAAAATATCATAGTGGAAAGAATTTGCAACCACAATCGTTGGAACTGACGCTATCATCAAATCATTTTGTTTCTTAAAGGTTATTTTTTCAGCTTCTTTATTTGTCAAATCAGTAACCTGAATTTCAGCTTTTTCAAGTTTTTCAAGCTGAGCAAAATTCAAATTCAAGTTATCAATTTTAAATTTAAAGTCAATATTTTCGCCAGGTTTGAATTCACCTTGAATTTCCAAAGCTTTTGCCGGATTTGAGACCTTAACATTTTCTATCACTTCGCCATTTGGAAGATAAACTTTTGCAAACTTATTCAAAGCAAATCTATCAGTCTTAGACGCTGAAAACTGGCCGTCAAAAGATTTTGCGGCAGACGAACGCAAAGTTGTATCAAGCCTGTTAATGAACAAAAATTTTGAATTTCCTGCAATTTGAATAAACTGCGGGCTCATCAAAGCAGAGTATAACAAAATAAATATCGGCATTTGAATTAATAAAGGCAAACAACCACCCATCGGGTTAAACTTATTTTCTTTATAAAATTCCATAAGCTTTTGCTGCTGCATCTGCGGGTTATTTTTATAACGCTCTTGAATAGCTTTTAATTTCGGCTGCAAAGTCTGCATTTTTCTCATTGAACGCTGTTGAGAAACGTTCAAATGCCACATTCCAAGCCTTACGATAATAGTCAAAACAATGATTGCAAGCCCATAATTACCAACAAAATGCGCAAGTAACTTCAAAGCTTCTATGGTTAAAGTAACAAAATCCAATTCCCTAATCCTCTTAAACTTGTGTAAAATCTATCTTCATAAAGGGTACAATAAAAGCAAATTCAAGTCAACTTTAAAAGCACAATATTAATGGGGCCGTTCCGAAAGGAACGGCCCCTAACTTTCTTTAATTTTAATATTTTAAGCTGCTAAACTAATTTTATCTCCGATTTGTAAAGGCGGTACAGAATTGTAATGTTTATCATCATAATCATATTTATTTTTGCGCATCAGCCTGTTTGTTTCTTCTAAAATCTCAGCATTTGACGGTTTGTAATTTTCATCAACGGCCTCACCTTTAGATTTCTGTTCTGCTTTGTATTTGTTAATCAAATTTTCTTTTGCAATATTCCAGAAACATTCACCTTTCTTAACTTCATGACTTACTTCTGTTTCTTCGGCCGGTGTATCAACAACCGGAACTTCCTCAGCCGGCTTTTCATCCGGAAGCTTAGGTTCTTTTTTCGGAGCCGTATCTTGCGGTGGAGTTACCTTACTTTCGTCAAAATCAGCCTCATTTGATTTGTTACCGCTGCACATTGCAACAACTCCTGCTCCGATTGCTACAACAGCCGTAGCCAAGGCAATCTTACCCTTATTAGCTTTTAAGGCTGCACCTATTCTTGAGAAAAATCCCTTAGATTCTTTTGCTTTTTCACCGATTTTAACTTCGCCAACAATATTTTTAGCATTATTTTGACCTTTTAGTTTATCAAAGTGAACTCTGCGTTCTTCTTTCAAGCCTTCTTCATATCTTGCAACTTGTTCTTTTAATTCTTTACCTTTCATTCCTTGTTTTTTCATAGCTTCTTCGTAAGCTTTTGTACGTTCATTGATTCCTCTTCTGCTGAAATTATTCAACCTCTGCTCGCTCTCTAATTTTGCGATTTCCGCCTTTTTGTCATCAATCAAAACCTTCAAATCCGGATTTTCACTGGTAAATTTTTTAAGATGATTAATCTTTTTGTAATACTCGCTAATTTCTTTGTCGATATCAGCATTTCTGCCTGCAATCGTAGTAAAACGTCCTTTTTGATCCCTTAAAAGTTGTCCTCTTTGTCTGCCATCCATTGCTTCAAGTGCGTGTAGTGTCATAATTTTTCTCCTTTTCATTTCCCGTGTAAACATTAAGTTCTAATTTTTCACAAATTTATCCATCCGGTGTAAAACCTTGTTATCACCGATTTTAGAAGTCTTTGTGATTAAATATCCCCTATGTTTTTATAAACAATTTTAGTTTCGAAAAATTGCTAAAGGCAGACTGCACCGCACCACAGCATAGCATAGCATAGCATAGAGCAAGTATATCAAGGGTTTTCGCCATTGTAAACTTATCTTTACATTTCTTAATATTCAAGCAAAATTAGTACAAAACTGCAAAAATGGGGTTGACAAATTTCAAAACATAGTGAATAATATAAACACAGGGTGGCTGGTTTTCCAGACCTGCCAATAGCCCTTAGAGTTCTGAACGGTTCTTACTTAATGTGAGAGCCGTTTTTTAATACAAATAAAATCATAAAAATTAGTAATAAACTAATATTGAATTTATCCATACCAGCCCCCTTTCTAGTCGGGAACCAACCCGAGTTCTGATAATGTTGTAGTTGTTCCTGTTAGAAAAGAGCTATCTTTACCCTGCAAAACTATATTACAGTAAACATCTAAAATTGTCTATTTCTGAAATACTAAATTAGTAAAACTTTGTCAAACTAGACTTGACAAAGTTTATGCTATAATACATACATGACAGAACGCACAACTGCATTGGAAGTACATTTTTACGCAACAAGTTCGGGTAATGAACCTGTTAGAGAATGGTTGAAGACCTTACCAAAAGAAGATATGCGTACAATCGGCTTTGATATCAAAACCGTTCAATATGGTTATCCAATCGGAATGCCATTAACTCGTGTTCTTCATGGTACAGGTGGTTTGGAAGAAGTTCGCTGTAACATATCTAACGGTATAGCACGAGTTATTTTCTATGTCGAAGACGATACAATGGTGCTTTTACACGCATTTATTAAGAAAACACAGGAAACCCCTAAAAAAGAATTAGATGTCGCCATTAAGCGGTATAAAGAACTAAGCAAAAGATAAAACAATCTTTTTGCCAAGATATTTAGCGACTTTTTCGATTGTATTCAAAGTTATTGATGTATTATTAGGGTCTAAAATACGACAAATAGCAGTTCTTGAAGTTTCAAGTTCTCTTGCTAAACGATTTACTGAAATCTTGTCAGCTTTCATTTTTTCTTCTAAAGCATAAGCTATAACCCGTTTTAAAACAACAGCCTCTGACTCTTGAAGAATATCTTCTTCTTCAAGAAAGCTGTCAAAATTTGAACCTATATGTTTTTTATCAATCATTATTTTAGTCCTTTAATTCCACATTTACATTGTACCAAAAATGGTGCAATTTTTCAACCCCTTATTTAAAATTTGTTAATTTTTAATAGCGGATTTGAATTGCATTAGTCGAAAATTAGTCGCAAAATAAAATAAAAACAAAAATAAAGGACTTACAGTATTTGTAAGTCCTTTATTTTTAAATGGTCGGGATGATAGGCTCTCCGTTGGCGAAATGAAATTGAGCCTTACGGAAGCGAATGCAATTGCTCGTCCATTCTTTTTTTCACTTCTTTTAGAATGGCGTGGCTATTGTCACGATGTAATCGGGGCAGCCCGACCTAATACAACAAAAAAAGACCCACCAATATGAGTCTTTTTTAAATGGTCGGGATGACACGATTTGAACGTGCGACCCCCTCGTCCCAAGCGAGGTGCGCTACCAAGCTGCGCTACATCCCGATATTTTTATTCAATTTTCAATTACACCATACTGAAAATTTCATTTTCAGTGGGTGCGCTACCCCTCTCGCAAAAACAATTCACTGGATTGTTTTTGCTCGGCAGAGTGCTACATCCCGATAAGTTTTATTTCATTTTCAACGGTTGCAGCTTGTTAGCGGCGCTACCAGCACCCTCCATCTCGAAACGATACTTAATCGTTTCTCGCGGAGTCCTTGCCACATCCCGACTTTGCTTTCACAGTAGCCGCACCGCTCGCGGGGGCTTCTGCGAACATTCTTAGTGTAAAACAAAAAAAATCTTACGTCAAGAGTTTTTTATAATAATACTAAATTCAGCTTTTGCCAGATCTATTTTTGATATTGCAAGTTCGCTATCTTCTAGCTTTTCATAGTCGTTTTGCGAAATTTGAAATTCTTTTTCAAGGATTTTCTCCGTCAGATTTAATTTTTCATCACGTGTTAAAATATAAAACTTATTAACGTTTTTCAAATACAAACCTACTGCAAACTTTTGAGACTTCTCAATCGCATTGAAAAGTTTTGTTTTTGCTTGTTGTTTAGAAAATCCGTCAAAAGTTACGTCCTCGCAATCAAAATATTTTTTAAAAGTTTCGAGTATGACGTAAGGTTCAAGCCATTTTGTTACAACTATTGAATTTAGCATGTTTTAACACTTCCGATTTCTTCTTGATTTTTAAACTGCATTTCATAAAGCCCTTTATAAATTCCGTTAGGGATTTGCAAAAGCTCTTCATGAGTGCCGATTTCAGCGAGTTCACCTTCATTTACAACAACAATTCTATCGGCATTTTTGATTGTAGACAATCTGTGCGCAATCACGAATACCGTTTTGTTTCTGATAAGATTGTCCAAAGCTTTTTGAACAATAGCTTCTGATTTGTTGTCAAGTGCAGAAGTTGCCTCGTCTAGAATTACGATAGGCGCGTCTTTAAGCATCGCCCTTGCAATCGCAACACGCTGTCTCTGCCCGCCTGATAGTGAAGTACCTCTCTCTCCAACCCAGGTATCAAGACCTTTTTCAAGCGTTGAAATGAATTCATCAAGATGCGCCATTTTTACAACTTCATCCAATGCCGCATCAGAGGCATGCTCATTTCCCATCATAATGTTATCTCTGATAGAGCCGGAGAAGAGAAAATTATCCTGGAATACGAAAGAAATCTGGTCTCTTAAAGATTTTAGCGTAAAGTTTCTTATATCAACGCCATCAAATTCCACAGAACCTGATTTCACATCATAGAATCGCGGAATTAAGCTTACTACCGTACTTTTGCCGCCGCCGGAATTTCCAACGAGCGCAATAGTTTCATTTTTATTAACTTTCAAATTAAAATCTTTCAATACCGGTGTATCTTTTTCGTATTCAAAGTTTACATGCTTAAATTCAATTGAATTATCCAAACCTTTCAATTCAACGGCATCTTCGCGGTTTCTAATGTATGGTTGAAGGTCAAACAGTTCAAACACACGTCCCATCGCAACAAATGTACCCTGCAAAGATGTAAGGGTGTTTCCGAGAGTTTTGGTCGGCTTGTACAAAAGGAGAAGCGAAGTTACAAACGACGCAAAACTTCCCGCTGACAATTCTCCGGACAAAATCAGACTATTTCCGTATTTCATAACGCATGCAATACCTATAGAGCATATAAAATACATTATAGGAGACATCCAGCCAACACGTTTTGTCAAAGACATTGCCAAATCGAACTGCTGGTGAATTTGAGATTGAAACTTTTCGTTCTGGTTTGGCTGTAAATTATAAGCCGCCATAATTTTGTTACCGGCAAAAGTTTCGTTAAAATTCGTTGTCATGTTTCCGCCGACAACCATGCCAGCATTAGAAACTGATTTAATTTTCTTTCTAATAAACACAACCGGAGTAATTGCAATGGCCATAATTGTACAACCAATCAACGCAAGCTTCCAAGAATTATACAAAAGAACCGCAACAAGACCGAAAACCCCAAAAATTGTTGCAATAAATGATTTTAAAGTTTCAATAATGTTTTTTGACGCGGCATCAGGATCTGACAAGAATCTTGTTAGCACTAGTCCTGAGGAATTTACATCATAAAACTGCGGATCCAGCATAGTTAACTTTTTAAACAAATCAACTTTCAAATTGTTTGAAATTTTATTACCTGTCCAATCTGTTAAATAGTTACTCAAATATTTCAAAACACCTTGAAACATAGCAAAAGCAACAATACCAAAAGGAATTATTGCAGCCAGCCATGCCTGCGTATGAACCGTAAATCCCATAAAAGACCATGTATCTTCCGGAGAACCATTGATTACCAAGTCCAAATACGGTTTTAGAGCAAGTGCTACAACACCATCTAACAAACCTAAAGGTATCGCAATAATTAAATTTATAACTGCACGCGGCAAAACCGGTTTTATATACGGAAAAATCCTCTTAAGCATCAAACCGTACTTAAATGCATCTTTTGAAACAGTATCTTTTAATCTATATTCCATTAAATTTTCCTCTTCTTCCCAAACTATATAAAAAATTATCCCATGAAAAAAGTTATTTTCACAATTTTTTAGAAAAATTTAATATCTCATAACAATTAATCTAGTTCGGCAACCGGGAAAAGTTTTCGATAATAATCAACAATTTCCAAATCGATATCAGAATATATTGCACACTCGTCATCGTGCGCATTTTGAAGAATTTCAGCCGCCGGAGAAATTATCATGGATTCCCCTATTCCCGAAAAGCCTTTTGTTGTAGTTTTCGTCTGATTTGAAACAATAAAATAAACCTGATTGTCATAAGCCCTTGTTCTGCACATAGCCTGCCACATATCCTTTGCAGATTTTAAAGTTTCTGGATTATTATAAATCGCATCAGGTATAAGCCAAGCGGTTGGCAAAACAATCATATCAACATTTTCTTTTATAAGTTTGTTAAAAAACAAAGGATATCTTATATCAAAACAAATTGTCATACCAACTCTTGCGAAATCAAAATCAACGACCGCAATTTCATTTCCTGCGGTAATTCTCTGGCCTTCCGTTCCACCCATATAGTTAAAAAGATGAACTTTATCATAAGTTTTCACAACTTCTCCAGCACGATTTATAGCAAAAGAAGTGTTATACAAACGCCCGTCTGCTTTCTGACGCACAACTGAGCCGGCAATAATATTTGTGTTATATTTTTTCGCAAGCGAAGAAATAAATTTAATAGTCTCCCCGCCATCTTCCGGCTCAAAACATTCCAAATATCCGATGCTTGTTGAAAAGAATTCAGGCATTATAACCATATCAAGCTTTTTATCGGAATTCTTTTCGATAAAATACTCAATCTTTTTTAAATTAGTTTCCCTATCAGCGTACAAAGATTTAATCTGGATGTTTAATATTCCGGCCATGCGCCCTCCTTTTTTATAATATTGTTTCATTATACATCAAAACAATATTATCTGCTATAAACTTCTCCCAGAAAATCTTTCCAGTAATCTTTACCGGCTTCTGTCGGATGAGTATTTGTCAAAGCATAGTATGCGCAGCTTGTGTTATACGCAATATTTGAACTAGTTTTTGAGCAATATTCCGCTCCAACATTGTTAAAGTTTGCGCAAATACCACTACTATTTGTACAAACACCAGGATTTGCGGAATGCTGCTGACCTACCGGTATCACTTTACCATCAACAGTGAATATAAACATAAAATAATCCACACCGTAACGATTTGGTTTTTTCTTACCGTTTATATCAACACAAATAACCGGCCCGTTTTTACCTTGTGTCGGAAAATCCTCAAAAAGGTATAAAGCTCCGGACGGAGTTGATTTAAAACTTGAAGCATCACAAAAAAACGAAGAATTCGAACCATGAGTATTTACACCGCCAGAATATTTGTTCCCGTTTAAATTATGCATGTCATAGAAAGCTACGTAATTTCCCGTTCCATCATCCGTACCAAAAGCATCTGAAGTTAAACGACCGGAATCCCCATTATAGTATTTAGAAAACATCGCAGTAATACTATTATTGTATGATGCATAGCCATAATTAGCAAAATACTCAGATATTGACACCCCATTATCAACTATAAACCTCTGCGAAATTTGATTTAATTCGGAATAAGTCTTTAAAAACGCTGTATGAAGCTGTTTATTTTGAGTCTTGGTTATCACTGCCGGCAAGGTCATCGCCGCAACAACCCCGATTATCCCGAGAGTGATTAGAACTTCGGCCAAAGTAAAGGCAACTTTCGTCATTGCGAGCGAACGAAGTGAGCGTGGCAATCCAGTTATTAATGGTAGACTAAAGTCTACCCTACTATTTACCATGTCATGCTGAACTTGTTTCAGCATCTCCTGATACTGAGACCCTGAAACGAGTTCAGGGTGACATGTTTTTTCTGATACTGGCCTGCCTTCCTGACCTCTTATCCTCTGTTCTTCTATCATATTGACCTCCATATTTTCTTAAACTATTCTTTAAATTCATGCACCATAATTTATATTTTGATGCGAGTTGGCCTGAAACTCACTAAAAAATACCTTCTCAAAATTCAAAAATTTCACAAAAAACGACAAAAGACCACTTGAAAATGCTCCGAAAATATTGTATAATAAGGCTATAAAAAACTCGCATCAAAATATAAAATTTGGTGCGTTTTATTTGCTTTTACAAATCACTTCAAACCCAAATTACTCTTTTAAATTAGGCATTATATTTTCAATAAAATCAACGACTTTATTTTGAATAGCAATGTTAACATCTTTTGCAACATTTCTTCTATTCTGCGAAAACTCTTTTGAACAAGAAATATAACGCGTAAGCTTTGCCATGAATGAAAATAGCGGCAACGCTTTCTTTTCATCAAGCATTATTTCATAATCGTTTATATCGAAAGTCGAATTTTCTACACCGGTTCCATCCGGCACTTGAAAACGTTTCATTAAAAGTTTTATTTGAGATGGATTATTATGGTCAATACAATTAACTTGATAGCAAGGACGGCATTTTGAAAGCATCTCATTAAATGCAGTTAAGTGCTTACCATTATTGTCATCTGTCAAATCACATTTTATTAAAACTTCGGTATAATCTGTTGGTCCGAATTTTGTATTACCGCGAGGAGTCATATAATGACCAGATTTTGAATAACATTTTCTGCCTATATATAAATTATTTATTCCTTCAAATGAAACATCCATAATATTTTAAAAACCCGTAAAAATATTTTTTGCTATTAAATTTTAAATTAAAATCAATTATTTAGCCGCTTTTTTACCAAAATCTTCTATACTTACTAATTTTCTTGTAGCAGTATGTTCATCTATACTCTGTTTAACATCATTTTTAATCATTTTATTTATCAGATAAGGTACTCCAAATCCCAGGCTGGCACTTAGCATCGCAAGATTTAACCAATACAAGGCAGCTCCTATAGCTTTATTCTTACCTTCCAGCTCCCTTAATGGCTTTGTTGGAGGAATTAATTTATTTAACAACGATTTTTCAATATCCGTTTTCATTAAATTAGTTTTCAAGAATTTGTCCGAAAGCCGGCCTAAAACACTTCCGATTAAAATATCACCGCCAAAATACCCCGCTGCGGAAACCGAATTTCTTATTGTGGTATCTTTTAATTCTGTTTTATTTCGCGAAGCAAGTATTAATCCTGAATAAAATCCTACTGCACTCATAAAAAACGGTAATCGGCTTATGAATATTCCATCAATATAATCGAACTTAGGCGAAATTTTCTTAATGTAATTATTAAATGAACTTGCATTTTGTGAAGTTAAACCTTTTTTAAGCAATAGAGGAAATGCCGTTAATGCTGCTAACATTGTAAGCCATATAGCTTTTCTTAAAGGCTCTTTCTTCTTAAAACTTTCAGCTCGTTTCTCAACAATATTTTTATCCGCCATGTTGAATTCTGCGGAATACCCGTCCTGTTTCGTTTTCTTTTTAGTTTGCCAATTATTGAAAAAACCAATACTGCCTATTGATGCCGTCGTAAAAAACAAATCAAACGACAACACCGCATTTTTCGCATTTATTAACTTTTTCCTTAATTTCTCATAATCTCCGCCAACAGTTTTTAATATTGATGAATAATCCGTCTTTAAATCTTTTGAAAGTTTTTCTACACCCTTTCGTGTTTCTTCTGCATTAACTAAATACTTATTTGATATACGAATAAGACTGGCATCTTTAGATTTAAACGATTTTGTTAATTTTGCAATATGTTTCATCCCTAATCTGTTTGTCAAAGGAAGAGTCACAAGCGGTGAAAGATAACCTAATGCAAAGCTGAAAGAAACTTTATTGAACTTTTCACGCCGCTCTTGCGGATTATTTGCCATAATAATCTGCGGAGTATCAAATGCCACAATATCTAATACCGCTTTCCCTAATAAAACTCGCTCATCAAGATACGATGCTAAATTTATTGCCGGATTACCTTTAAAATGCGGTTCTTTATTTTTTAAATCATAACTTACCGGAAGCATGCTCAAAATCCTTTATTTTTTATTAATGCTTTTATAAAACATCTAAAAAAAAAGAATTTGCCATTCACAGCGCGCAAACTACTACTACTACTA
>JAGAVG010000001.1 GCA_017942035.1 bacterium
AAAGCTGGAATAGGCGGTTATAATGCAGGTGTTGAAAGGAAAATTCTACTGCTAAGACTTGAAAAAATTGCCAAAAATAATTTTAACAAAATATTTTAATTTAATAAAAAACGCACCAAATTTTATATTTTGGTGCATGTGGGCCTGAAATCCACTAAAACATACCCTTTCAAAATTCAAAAAATTCCCTAAAAAATCAAAAACACCACTTGAAAAGTGTCTAAAAATATTGTATAATAAGGCTATAGAAAACTCGCACCAAAATATAAAATTTGGTGCGTTTTTTATTAAATTAAAATATTTTGTTAAAATTATTTTTGGCAATTTTTTCAAGTCTTAGCAGTAGAATTTTCCTTTCAACACCTGCATTATAACCGCCTATTCCAGCTTTTGAAACTACTCTATGGCACGGGATAATTATTGCTATCGGATTATTTTTAACGGCATTTCCTATTGCTCTTGAGGACATTTTTTCTTTATTAAGATCTTTTGCAACTCTTTTTGCAAGTTCACCATAAGTAACAACCTCTCCATAAGGAATTTCCAGCAAATATTTCCACACCAGTTTCCTAAAATCAGATCCCTCTAAGTTCAAAGGCAGTCCTTCAATCGGCGAATTTTCTCCCGCAAAATATCTGTCCAGCCATTCTCGTATCAACATAAACAACGACAAATCGTCTTTTAATATTAAAGATTTGGAACTTTTAATCTGTGCATTTTCTTTAAAATAAAGTGCGGTAAGTTCACTCCCGCTGCTTTCCATGCACAAAATTCCCGCAGGAGAACTGTATTCTGAAAAATAAATCATGCTTAACCCTTTTTTATATTTGATTGCAAAAAAAATTTTAGCACATAAAATCGTTAAATAAAGGGATTTTAATAAATGGTTGAACATTATACAAAAAGTCTTCCATACGAATTGGAGTTAACCTCAAGAGTAGTGCACGAAGCCAGCACAAGTCTTTTCAAACAGAAAAATTTTCCGATAACTCATGATGAATTCGTTATTCTTGATTGTCTCAGCATATATCCGGATATAATCCAAATCGAACTTGCAAAGATGATACTTAAGGGCAGAGCACACACCGGAAGATTTTTGATGGCTTTAGAAGAAAAAGGGTTCATAAAAAGAACACCAGCAAAACACGGCACTAAGCTGATTATGAAGCTTTCTATAACCCCTGAAGGATTGAATGTTTACAAAAAAGTCAGCAAAGAAATTGACCGTCACATAGATGCTCTTCATGAAAGACTTAATATGGACAAAATCCGTATACTTATTGACATGCTTCACGATATTAGAAAAGATGCATACGAAAATTTTGACATTGATTTTAAATAATTTGGCTTGCATAAAAAAATGTTTTATGCTCTAATATTTATTGTAGAAAAATCTACATGATACAAATACAACATAAAAGAGAGAAAAATGTCTGAAGCTATTAATACTGAAAAAGAATGGAAATTTAAAATAAATCCTTGGATAACAATGATACCGCTTATGCTTTCGATATTTATGTTTGCGCTGGATGAAACCATCTCAAACGTAGCACTTCCATACATGGCGGGAACTTTTTCTATCAGTCACAATGAATCCACCTGGATTATTACGAGCTACCTTGTTGCAAGCGGTATAACCATTCCGGCCGTTGACTTTTTGAGTAAGCTTATCGGGCGCAAACAGTATTTTTTGTTAAGTATCACCGTTTTCACAATCGCATCTATTTTGTGCGGGCTTGCGAATTCAATGCCGATGATGTTATTTTCAAGAATTCTTCAAGGTATTGGCGGCGGCGGAATTATGCCGATTGCGCAAGCGATGATTTTTGAAATATTTCCTAAGGAAAAATTGTCTTCTGCTATGGCAATCTTTGGTCTTGGAGTTGTAATGGCGCCTATTATGGGGCCAGCACTCGGCGGATGGATTACGGAAAACTGGTCATGGCCGTTTATTTATTTCATAAATATTCCGTTCGGAATTTTAGCGTTATATCTTGTTCAAAAACTTGTCGAAGAACCGCCGTATTCAAGGAAACAGAAGAATGTATCAATGGATTTTTCGGGCTTTGCATTCCTCGCGCTCTGGCTTTTGACATTGCAGATTGTACTTGATAAAGGTAATGATGCAGACTGGTTTAACGCAGAATGGATTTGCAAATTATTTACAATTTCAATGCTGTCATTCTTTGCTTTTATCGGAATTCAATTAAAAAAGAGAAAAACCGGAAATGCTCTGATTGATTTATCTATTCTCAAAAACCATAACTTTGTAGTTGGTACAGCAGGTCAGGTTATTTTAATGGGGGTAATGATGTCCTCGGCTGCAATTTTGCCTTCAATGCTGCAATCTTTAATGGGATATACATCGTTTTTAAGCGGAATTTCAATGGTTCCGCGTGGAGTTGGTTGTTTACTTGCATCAGTTATATTCGGAATTTTGATGCCTATAATAGGCGCCCGTCCGATTATCATTTCCGGATTAATAATATTGAGTATTGGCGGATTAATGTTCGGACAAATCAATACTAATATATCACTTATTGACATTGCATTGCCGAACTTTGTATTTGGTCTTGGAATGATACTTTCAATGATACCCATGGCTAATGTTGCCTGCGCTACATTGAGAAATGACCAGCAGACAAATGCTTCAGGGGTACAGAATTTGTTCAAAAACACCGGAGCTGCAATTGGTACATCTATTGCAACAACAATGATTTCAAGATTTTCACAAATGCACCAAATGATGCTTACAAAAAATCTGGTTGATACAAATGAAGTTTACGTGAATAAATTGAACATGCTTATTCAAAATTTTGCGCAAACTACGGATATATCTACAGCAACTCACATGGCTCAGGCGCAGATTTACAGAATGCTTCAGCAGCAAGCAACTCTGTGGGGGTATGTCGAAACCTTCCGGTATTTTGCAATTGCGGCAATATTTATTATTCCGTTTATTTTCCTTATCAGAGAAAATATAGAACATAAAAAAGCTTAATAATGATGCATTTAATTTAAAACAGGGTATAATTTTATTAGATAGATATATTTGAGGTTTCTAATGTCTTACGCTGATAAATTGTTTGGAAAAGTGCCTTATGTGAAGAATTTGCTGGAAAACTGTCCGCAGGAGCTTATTTTTCATTATACAAAACCTGCTAAACTTCTTGCTATGCTGGAAGGCGGCAAACTCAGATTTTCCAACGCCCTTTATCTTAATGATAAAGAAGAAGTTACCTACTCCTATCAGCTTATCTTAAATCTTCTTGAAGAAAACACAAACTTGAATCCGATTTTAAAAGAAAAAATTCAGGCACGTTTCAAAAACAAATGTTTCTGCCAGAGTGATGATATTGCATATAATTATGAATATTATACCGTGTCATTTTCGACAAATCCGGACAACTTAACACTTTGGAATAATTATTCCAAGGATAAAGTTTATACAGGCTATAACATAGGATTTGATAAGAAATTACTTATCGAAAATATGATAAAAAATGAATATTCACCAATTTACGGCGCAATAATTTATGACCAGAAAAAACAAATTGAGATAATAAATTTTATCTTAAACAAATGGAATTCCAAAATAGAAAGAGCGTTGAATACAAAAAAATACATTCAAAAACATGACAATACAAAAATTGTAGCTTTATTAATTGAAATAATTGATATTTTAAGCATCGTAAGCATTTTCTTCAAAAATCCGCATTTCAAAGACGAACAGGAATACAGAATAGTTTTAGTTAATAATTTTGCTGGTAAAAATGCACGCCAGATAAAAATTTGTGAGAAAAACGGTCTATTTGTACCATATATTGAATTTGCATATTCAAAAGAGTCCGTAAAAGCAGTAAATATCGGCCCGACACTTAATGAAAACATTTTTAAAACAAGCACAGAAAGAATGCTTTTAAACTTTGGATACAAAAATACGAATGTTAAGCAGTCAAAAATTCCACTAAGATATTAATCTTAACAAAAATGTAACAAAACGCTAATCATTAATATGACAAGTTTTCGGGATAAAAAAGCCGTTGAAATATTATAAAAATTTTTAAGCTTTTGTAAATACCTTGCAAAAAAAAATTGAAGTTAGTATAATGTAGAAGAAAACATATTGTAATACAATAATTAATGAGGAAAAAAGAAGATGAGTACATTCGAAAAAGTTAAAAAAGTAGTAGTTGATCAATTAAGCGTTGATGAATCATTAGTAACTCCTGAAGCAAGCTTTACAGCTGACTTGGGTGCTGATTCATTAGATACAGTTGAATTAGTAATGGCTTTTGAAG
Organism: bacterium; assembly: GCA_017942035.1. Taxonomy (GTDB): domain Bacteria; phylum Cyanobacteriota; class Vampirovibrionia; order Gastranaerophilales; family Gastranaerophilaceae; genus RUG14219. The sequence goes on from JAGAVG010000001.1 coordinate 4,302, forward strand.
AAGAATTCGGTTGCGAAATTCCTGATGATGAAGCAGCTAAAATTCAAACTGTTCAAGACGCTGTTGCTTACATTGATTCACACTCATAGTTGAGTATTGAACACTTTTTTTAACAGTGTTATAAATTTAAAGTGAGGGTGAAAATTGAATATAGATTTTCTCCCTCATTATTTATCAAAAGTAATATTTATAAGGTAAAAAGATGACTAAAAGAAGAGTTGTAATTACAGGGCTGGGAGCAGTGTCACCGTATGGAGTCGGTGTTGATAAATTATGGAACAGTCTTGTAGAGGGTAAAAGCGGAATAAGCACATCCGAAAGTATAGATATTGAAAAGCATGTTGTTAAAATATCGGGTGAAGTAAAAGATTTCACTCCCGAAGATTATATAGAACCAAAAGAAGCTAAAAAAATGGATAGATTTATTCAATTTGCTCTTGTAGCTGCCGATGAAGCAGTAAAAGATGCAAAATTGGAAGAAATCAAAGATTTGGATCCATATAGAGTAGGGGTAATTGTCAGCTCCGCAGCTGGCGGATTCAGAACATTTGAAGAAAACCACAAACGTATTATAGACAAAGGACCTAACAAATGTTCACCGTTTACAATCCCTATGATGATTGTGAACATGCCATCCGGTAGAATTTCAATGAAATACGGATTTAAAGGTGTTAATAAAGTTGTTGTTTCAGCTTGTGCAACAGGAACGCATTCTATAGGTGATGCTTTCAGATCAATTCAGTATGGAGATGCTGATATTATGGTTGCCGGCGGATGTGAAGCAACAATATGTGATGTTGGTGTTGGTGCATTTTCTAGTGCCAGAACACTTTCAAAACGCAATGATGACCCGCAGAAAGCATCACGTCCTTATGACAAAGACCGCGATGGGTTTGTTATGAGTGAAGGTGCCGCAGTTCTTATCTTGGAAGAATATGAACATGCTAAAAAACGCGGTGCTCATATCTATGCAGAAATTGCAGGATATGGCCAGACAGCTGATGCTTATGATGTTGTAGCTCCTGCTCCGGATGGTGCCGGCGCAATTAAGTCAATGGAATTTGCGATAAAAGATGCAGGAATGAAACCTACAGATGTTCAATACATCAATACACACGGTACAAGTACCGGTTTGGGTGATGTAGCAGAATCTCTTGCCGTTGCAAAGGTATTTGGCGATAAGACTCAAAATCCGGATTTACTTGTAAGCTCAACAAAGAGCATGCATGGACATTGCCTCGGCGCAACAGGCGCTATTGAATGTATTGCCTGTGTAAAGGCTATTAACAACAATATCGTTCCTCCGACAATCAATCTTGAATGTCAGGATGAAAAAGTTGCTGATTTGGATTACGTTCCAAACAAAGCAAGAAAAGCAGATATTCATGTTGCACTTTCAAATTCATTTGGATTTGGCGGACAAAATGCAACAATTGTTTTAAAAGATCTTTCAAAATAATATCTTCCATAATGGAAAGGGCTGTGAAAACCAGCCCCTTTTTTTTATGAATGAAATAAATTCTAATCCTTTTTGATTTACATTTTATCAATAACAAGCAATAATGAAGCTAAATGATTAACAGTTTTTAGATAGATTTTTCTCAAGTCGCAAGACTTAATATGAGTGCGTTTTTCTTTTTCTGCAAGAAGAATTTGATAAATATCTACATCAATATTAAACACTTCTGAAATCTGATAAATCAAATCTTTTTTGTATACAGACGGCTGAACTCCTCTTAAGCGCAGAATTGCCCTGAATACAACCAGAACAGATTTTATTGTGCGTAAAAGAGCCTCGCGCAAAGATTTTGAATTGTTTCCATATTGAAGATAAAAACCGCGAAGTTTCATCAATAGCGCTTTAACTTCTCTTTCGGCTTGAAAACGCAGATCACCAGCCATAATAGGAAGATTTGTGATATAATCTTGACCATAAATAATTTCGTAATTCCATTTTATATCAGAATATTCAAGCGCGTAAACGTCTTTTGAGGAGTAAAACTCTTCAAGCCCCATCATAATAGGATAAGGATTTTTAGCCTTAATCCATTTTTTTGCTAAAGGCGAAATTCTCTGCAAATCTTCACCTGAAAATTTGTCAAAAATCAGCATCAAATCAACATTTGATTTTACCAAATCCTTTTCACGATTGGCATTAGAGCCGAAAACAACCACACTCAACAATCTTTCACCAAAACTTTGTTTTAATTCAGCAATAAATTCATCTAATTCTCTCATAATATTAATCCTTATAATTACTTAAAAACTACTACCAGCTTCCGGAAGCCCCGCAGGAACCGCCAAAACCTCCGCCGCCTCCAAAGTGGCCTCGGCCTCCGATTTTGTTTCTACCCATTGCTGCACCAAAAAGCATCAAAAACCATGCCCACCCTGGATACTCATCACATGCAGGCTTTGTACTTTTCGGGGAGTCTGAAGTGCCGGAAGATGGAGCTTTGGGCTTTTCTGACATAGTGTTCAATGTTACTCCGTAAGAAGTTGCTATTGTTCGTGCAAGTCTTGCAGAACCGTTGTAGATACCGTTGCTATAATCACCGGATTTAAAATAAGGTATCATAAATTTATCCATTACGATGCGGGTATAACTATTCGGAAGAACAGTTTCCAGACCGTAACCAACCTCAATTCTTGCCTTTCTCTCATTTGGTGCAACAAGAAGAACAACGCCGTTATTTACACCTTTTGCCCCGACCTTAAAAGTTCGGCCGATTTGCAGTGCCGTATTTTCAACCGTCTGCCCTTGAAGAGAATTAACCGTTACAACCGCGATATCCGCTGTCGTTCGGTTGTGAAGCTCCCAGAGAAACTTATTTATCACTCTTTCGTGCTCGTCAGAAATAATATTAGCGTTATCGGAAATAAATCCGTCGCCAAAATCCAGATGTTCAAAAGCACATACCGGATTTAGCAGTGCACTAAAGGCGAGCAGACCCAACCCAAAACTTAAAATAATCTTTTTCATTGCACCTCACTTTATTTAAACTAACACTCTATCAAGACAAGCTTTGCTTGAATACTGCCATTCTCTATAGGTGATACGCTTCACGACAAATCCAGAGCGCTCTAGAATAGATTGCTTTTTCATGTTTGATACCGGAGATTTAATATTATCTTCAACACCGTCAACCTCTATTACAAACTTGTCATCCACAAGCAAATCCGCACTCAATCCGGCAATATCAACACCTGCCCTAACTTTATGTTCTAGAGTTCTTATATCGTTTGCAATCTCTTTTTCAAGGAAATTTTTGTATAAATTTTCATCAATTTCGTTGTTTTGAATAGCCTGCTGCTTGTTTTGATATTCATAAATATAATTTACGTAATCTCTGAAAAGCCCGTCCGGAAGCTCTTTAGGATTTCTTGAAACAAAGTTGATATTTTTAAATCTGGCCCTTGTAACCGCAACGTTGAAAAGATTAGGTTTCTGCAAGAAAGTGATACTCTGCGGGAAACTATTATCCGCAAAAGCCCAAGAAATCAGAATAATATCTCTCTCATCCCCTTGGAAAGTATGAGCCGTACCGATTTCAATCTGATGTTTTTTCATCATATGATCGGATAGAACTTTTGCAACGGAAACTTTCAACTGCTCAACCTGAGCACGGAAAGGCGAAATTATACCGATAGAAACCGGATTGTCCGGATTTTTTCTTTCATCTTCTACGACAATTTCATACAATTTTTTAACCAGAGCTTCAACTTCCGGAAGATTTCTTGTCGCATCAAAATCAACTTTTCCATCCGGAACTTCAATGATTTCCATCGCACGCTCTTCCGGCCGGTCTTTTCTCATTGCACGAATTCTACCTGAGTAAAATTCATCACTTGAAAAATTAATAATCGGCGGAAGGCTTCTGAAATGTTCATCCAGCATCACGGAATTCATTGAATAGTAATCCGCAAGGTCAAACATTGAGTTTGATCTAAATCTCCACATCAACTGATATTTATCAGGAATTCCATACTGAGAAAGGAAAGACTGCTCTTTTGCTTTTTCGAGGAATGAAAGATGCGGGAGCTGCTTGTCATCCCCGACGATTACGGCGCGTTTTGCCCTGTAAAGTATCGGGAAACAACTTGCAATATCACACTGAGAGGCCTCATCAATAATTGCAACATCAAACATGCCCGGTTTCAGAGGTAATGACCCTGACACGGCGTAAGTTGTTACACACCAGCAAGGAAAAGCTTCCAAAAGCGGCTTAAAATCCTCATTTTCAAGAATTCTGTTTTGAATATTCTGGCGGCGTTCAACAAGCGATTTTGAATGAACTTTCAGGCGCTGTTTTTTAACCTGATCGCGTAAAAGTTCCTTCAAAGACTCTCTGCGCTGACCTTTTAAAATATTTGTCGCAAGAGTTTTTTGCTTTTTCTTCAAAGTTCTCATTTGCTCGCTTAAAAGGTGAAGATTTCCGATTTTTTGGATTTCATTTTCACATTTTCGCACATTGTAAAGACATTGCGCCATTTCCAACTCAGATTTCAGACGTGTAAGATTTTCAAAATTAACGTCAAAATTTTTCAATTTTAATATTTTTTTCAACTGATTTATACTGGTAAAATTCGCAATTGTCGTCAAAAATCCTGTTTTTTCCATATTACTTTCAAGCGTTTTGACAATTACATTAAGCGCATCTATCTCAATCTGTTTTAGCAAAGACTTGATAAATTGCGGCTTTCCTAAGATTTGTTCTTGCTCACGCGCTGATTTATCCAAATTATACCAGCTATTTTCAAGTTTAATAATTTTTTCGGATTTATCTTCGTAAGATTTCAAAAGATCGAGATGATTTTTCATGTCCTTAACGTCAACAAGTATACTGTCGTCAAAATCTGTGTCAATGTCGACTTTTCCGGAAAGCAATTCTTGAAGCTGATAGCTGAGTTGTTTTTGATAATTCAACCGTCCGGCTCTCAGCGCCAAAAACGGTGCGCCCAAATCGTTCAACCTGTCGGCAACAACGTCCACCGCCTTATCCATACGGGAAGCGACAAGAACAGTTTTGCCGTTTGCAATCAAATGCGCAACGAGATTTACAATTGTCTGCGATTTACCGGTTCCCGGAGGCCCTTGAACCGCAACAAATTTGTTATTCTCGATATTTTTAATAACTTTCTCCTGACTATCACTCAAAGAAAGCGGAGTTACGGGATAAAAATCCTTAATCTCTTTCATATCGGGAATAATAACCGATTTATCTTTTGACTGGTTAAATTCTTCATTAATCACGCTCAAAGCCGTTTCGCGGTAAATTCCTGAAGGCTTTTCGGCAATCTGAGTTAATTCATGCAAAACTCCGGCGGTTACACTAGGACGCTTTGTCAAAATTATTGCACACTGACTTGTGAGGTGAATTTTTTCTAATTTTTGTACTGGTTTTGACTTATTTTCTTCCTCTTCCTCAATAATATCCTCGACATTTTCACCCGTAATTTTTGCAGAATAGAACTCTTTCGCAAGCTCTTTTTCAGAAACTTTGGAAATGTTATCTTCATTAACATCATCACTGTGATAGAGCGTAATATTTATATCCGGAATTATTGATTTTAAAGTTGTAGTAAAAATATCGAGCTTTTCCTGCGTTATCGGCAAATCCGGAACTACCTCCAACAATCCCGTCAAAAGCTGTTCGACTTCATCATCGTCGTCGTTTTTATTCATTAAAGCCGTAAGAGCGCCGGTATTCAGCGACAAAATTTCTTCCTGAGGAATGCAATTGATATTTACCCCGTTTCTTTCGAGATGGCACGGCATATATAAAAGCGGAGTCAAAAATTCATTCTGTTTTTTCTTTGAACTTTTTCCGACCAAAAACAAATAACCGTAAATCAAATATTTATCCTTCTGGCTCATTTCAGATTGAAGCATAAGCTCTGTAAGTTTGCTGTCACTGCCATCGAGTGGCAAATATTCAAGTCCTTTTGTGAAAAGTTCTTCTTCTTTTCCTTTCAAAAAAATCCACTTGTTATCCTTGTCACCCTTCAAGTTTCTGAAAGTAGAACTTTTCACTTCTTCCCTCACACAATCGTGAAGATATAGCGAAAGTTTTTTTATAAAACTATTGTTAAATGCTGAATTTATTGCTCTTGACGCTTCTTGTAATTGTAACATTTTTGCCTCATCATCTCTGACTTCTAGTCATAAAAATTAACGGTTTATCTATTTTACCATTTTATGCTAAAATACGCAATATGGACATCATCAAAATAAATGATAAATCGCACAAATTATATTACGTCGGCGGAATCGTGAGGGACGAACTTTTAGGATTTGAAAGTCTGGATATTGATTTAGTCTATGAAGGAAACGCCATAGATTTCGCGAAAAATTCAGGACTGGAAATCTTGCAAATCAATGAACCCTTCGGAACCGTAAGAGTTCTCATTGACGGCCGCGAATATGATATAGCATCTACCAGAGAAGAAATTTACCCTAAAAAAGGCCATCTTCCGCAAGTCCAAAACATTGCAGTCAGTCTTTGTAAAGATGTCAAACGCCGCGATTTTACAATAAATTCGCTTTATAAATCTCTTTCAACCGGAGAAATTATTGATTTTACCGGTGGAATTGAGGATTTAAAAAATAAAAAATTAAAAGTTTTGCACAAAAAAAGTTTCATTGACGATCCCACAAGAATTATCAGAGCGCTGAAATTCAGAATGCGTTTCGGTTTTGAGCTTGATGATACAACCAGACAACTGCAGGAAGAATATTTGTCAAACATAAACTATGACATGTGTTATAAACGGGTCAAAAAAGAGCTTATGGATACTTTTAACGCAAAAAATATCCCGTTTGAGACGCTAGAAAACACATTCAAAATTTTTATTAATGAGGGGATTTACAAGCTTGTGACAGGAACCCTTCCACCAGTAGCGTTTTGTGATAATTTGCCACCTGCATCACTCCCTTTAAAACATCAATGGCTAATCTTTGCCGGACGTTTGAAAGATTTGTCGCGACTTGCGCTAACCCGCGGGGAGCAAAAAATACTTGACGATTTGAAAAATTTGCAAAATTCAGAATTCAAAACCGACCTTGAAATTTATAAAGCGTTTACACCTTGTGCTCCGGAAACCATCCTGCTATATGGAATTTTACAAGATAAAAAAATCATATTACACTATCTGAACAACTTGAAAGACATAAAACTTGAAATTTCCGGAGATGACTTAATTCAACTCGGTCTGAAACCTTCTGCAAAATTTCAAGAAATTTTTGATTACGTGCTATCTGAAAAATTCAAAAATCCGAAAATGGCTAAAGAAAAAGAATTAGAATGCGCTAAATCATTTATTTCACAATAAAAAAACGCACCAAATTTTATATTTTGGTGCGAGTTTTTTATAGCCTTATTATACAATATTTTTAGACACATTTCAAGTGTTCGTTTGTCGTTTTTTGATGATTTTTTGAAATTTAAGAAGGTATGTTTTAGTGAGTTTCAGGCCGACATGCACCAAAATATAAATTATGGTGCATGAATTTAAAGAGTAGTTTAAGCTTTAAAGGAGGCTAAAGTATGAATATATTAGAAGAACAGAAGGTAAATAGTAGGGTAGACTTTAGTCTACCAGAAAAGCGGGATTGCCACGTTCACTCCGTTCAGCTCGCAATGACAAAGGCTTTTACCCTCGCAGAGGTTCTTATTACCCTCGGTATCATCGGCATTGTTGCGGCGATGACGCTACCCGCATTAATTTCCAACTATAAAGAAAAGACAATTGTTAGCAAGCTTAAAAAGTTTGAAAGCATTATGTCACAAGCTTTTTTGATGAGTATAGATAATAATGGCACTCCTGACTATTGGGGGTTAAGTTCTAACCCTGTTGTTTCCGGGCCATTACTATCAAAAAATTTGGTTCCATACTTAAATGTTATGAAAAATTGTGAATTGGAAGGAAAATGTTTTTATAATAAAGGTATTAAATTTTTAAACGGAAATTTGTGGGCAAATTTATACAATCCAACCGGCTGGGGGCAAGTAACATTTACACTTTCTGACGGAAGTATGGTCGCAATGAATTTAATTAGTCCTGACTGTAGTTCCGTTCGCGGCACTTCAAAAAATTTAAGTAATGTTTGCGCTTTTCTTTATGTTGATGTAAATGGTCCGACAAATCCAAACGTATTTGGACGCGATTTTTTCAGTTTTTATATAACAAAATATGGGATTATTCCAAATGGTACTCCTGACGAATTTGACGCAAACCATTCATTTGCGAAAAACTGCATTGGTGAAAATGCAAACGGTATGGGCTGTACGGCCTGGGTACTTTACAATGAAAATATGGATTATTTGCACTGTCCGAATAAGTTAGGCTGGAATAAAAGTAAAAAATGCAATTAAAATATTTAAATTTATTCGTTAAAATTAAGCGGAGAATTATCTCCGCTTTTTGTTTAAATTTTGTTTATTATTTTAATTATTTTAATTTGTTATATTCTTCATCTGATACAGCTTCTAGCCATTCGTTTGAAGTTTCCACTCCGTCTATTTCTACGGCGATATGCGAAAACCACCTGTTAGGAGCTGCACCATGCCAGTGTTTAACATTTGCTGGAATATTTACTACATCACCCGGATTCATTTCAATCGGGTCTTTGCCCCATTCTTGATAATATCCTCTGCCGCCGATTGCGATTAACATCTGACCGCCGCCTTGTTTTGCATGGTGAATGTGCCAGTTGTTGCGGCATCTCGGTTCAAATGTTACGTTAAACATTTTTACCTGTGTCATTGAAATCGGCGCAATATAGCTTTGACCGATGAAGTATTTAGCATAAGCGTTATTAGGTTCGCCTATCGGGAACATAATAGTTTGAGCGTATTTATCTTTTTCGCTTAAGTTTTGAGTATCTTCTGTCCAAATACCTTTTGCCAGATTAAATGCAGCCCAGGCTTTTGGCCACCCTGCATAAAACGCAGTATTAGTAATAATTGCAGCAATTTCATCTTTACTTACTCCGTTATTTTTTGCATTTTGAAGATGATGTATCAAAGAATTGTCTGTTATTCCTTGCGAAATCAATGCTGTAACAGTTATAATACTTCTTGTTTTTGTATCAATATCTTGATTATTCCAGTTTTCACCGAATAAAATATCGTCATTAAAATGCGCAAAATCCGGAGCAAAACTTCCGAGCTGTGTTCTTCCTGCAGTTTGTGTTATTTTTTTCATAGGAACTGTTCCTTTCTTATTTTCAATTGCGCTTGCGGTATTCAAAGTTGCAAAAGATACTAATAGTGCCAAAATTAATAACTTTTTCATTACTTATCCTCTTAAATGTTTTTACCCATATTGTATGCTTCTTCCATTAGATTTTTGTTGTCCTTAGCTTCGTTTGCGCCCTCTAACCCTGCACCTTCAACATATCCGCAAAGTTTAACTCCGCTAAAGCAGGCAATCCAACCGTTTAAGCCGTTAATCACAGTTTGAGCAACACCTTGTGAACCATCTGCCGCTGTTGCAATCAGGTAAATTTCTTTAAATTGGTGACCTGTTGCAAATAGCGAATTTGCTCTGTCTATCATTGTTTTCATCTGTCCTGCCATTTCGTAATAATAAACAGGGGTTGCCCAAACAATAACATCTGCCTCCTTCATCTTTTCTGTAATTGCATTCGCATCATCATTTATTACACAATGTCCGATTTTCTGACAGGCAAGACAGCCTTTGCAAAAATTAATTGTTTTGTCTTTCAATGTTACAAATTCAACATCATGACCAGCATCTTTTGCCCCGCGTTCGGTTTCATGCGCTAAGATTTCTGAATTCGCGTTGTTTCTCAAACTTGTTGAAATAATCAATACTTTTTTGCTCATTTTTATTCTCCTAAGTTATTCTTAAAAAATGTTTCCAACTTATCAAACGGTATTTTTTCTAAATTATCGTATAAATCTGTGTGATTTGCACCTTTAATAATTAAAAGTTCTTTGTTATCCCCTTTTAGTTTTTTGAAGGCATCCTCACCAAAATATCTGCTGTGAGCGTTTTCACCGTGGACTACTAAAACAGCGTTTCTAATTTCATTACTGAATTGCAAAATCGGCATATTGATTAAAGATAAACTTGATGTCATATTCCAATGACCGTTTGAATTGATTGAACGGGCGTGGAAACCTCGTTTCGTTTTATAGTAATTCCAATAATCTTTTATAAATTGCGGTTCATCGCCTGTTAATTTTTCAGGCAAACCTGAAGCAGGTTTGAAAGTGCCGTTTTTAAAATCTTCGGTTCTTTGTTTATTTAGAGTTTGTTTTAATTCATATCTTGCATTTTCATCCATTGAATCGTTATAGCCGTAAGCTGAAACTCTTGTCATATCATACATTGTTATTGCAGCAGCAGCCTTAATTCTTGTATCCATTGCCGCTGCATTTATTCCAAAACCACCAAAGCCGCAAATGCCTATAATTCCAATTTCATCAGGGTTAACATCTTCAATATTGCTTAAATAATCAACAGCGGCCGAAAAATCTTCCGTATTTATATCGGGGCTTGCGACATTTCTCGGCTCACCGCCGCTTTCACCTGTATATGAAGGATCAAAGGCAAGTGTAACAAATCCATGTTCTGCCATAGTTTGAGCATATAAACCTGAGGCCTGTTCTTTTACAGCTCCAAACGGCCCTGAAACAGCAATTGCCGGAAGTTTACCCTTAATATTTTTAGGGATATATAAATCTCCAACAAGATTTATTCCATATCTGTTTTTAAAATTTATTTTTTCAATATTTACCTTCTCTGATTTTGGGAATGTTTTATCCCAATTCTCTTGTGCATTTGCCATATTAACACCTCCTATAATGAATAATGCTGATAATCCTATCGATAATAATATTTTAAACATTACATTACCTCCTCGCTTCGTAAAAATTTTATTTAAGTAAGGACACATACATTTATTATTTACAATATCTCTTAAAATAGCAAATACTTATATTACATAGTTTAAAATGCTTGACAGGCATAGATGCTTTATGCGATTATTTTTATATGGAAATTCGTGTTTTAAAGTATTTTTTAGCTGTCGCAAGAGAAGGCTCTATTACGGGAGCCGCAAACTCTTTGCATTTGACTCAACCCACATTGACAAGACAATTACAAGACCTTGAAAAAGAGTTAAAACAGAAACTATTTATAAGAGGAAAACACAATATAATATTAACACCTGAGGGAATGATTTTAAGAAAACGAGCACAGGAAATTGTTGATATGGTTAAAAAAACAGAAGCTGAATTTCAATCAATTGGTGATACTATTTCCGGAGATATTTATATAGGCAGTGGTGAAACTGATTCTATGAAATATATCGCTGAAATTATTAAAGAAATTCAAACAGATTATCCTAATATTAAATTTCACATTCAATCAGGAAATGCTGAAGATGTAACCGAAAAACTTGATAAAGGACTGTTGGATTTTGGAATTCTAATTCAACCGGTAGATTTATTAAAATATGACCATCTGACATTGCCGGAAAAAGATATTTGGGGCGTTGTTATGAGAAAAGACAGCCCTTTAGCAAAAAAGAAATGTATAAAGCTTGAAGATTTAAAAGGTTTGCCCCTTTTGAATTCTAGACAAGCAACGAGAAAAACATCTTCTAAAAATGAATTTATAGAATGGTTTAGGGGCGAATACGAAAATATGAATACTGTTGCAACATTTAATCTCGTTTATAATGCGGCAGTTATGGTAAAAAAAGGTGTAGGATATGCAATAACACTCGATAAACTTGTTGATATTTCGAGTGAAAGTGAACTCTGTTTTAGACCGCTAAGTCCCAAATTAGAATCAGGATTGGATGTTGTATGGAAAAAGTATCAGTTATTTTCACCGGCAGCTAAATTGTTTTTAGAAAAAATGCAGGAAAGATTTTTATAATTTAGTAATTATTATAAAAAGACAATCGATTTGATGATTTTGAACAGGGAGTTTGAGTATTGCTAGGTAAAGAATTGCACCTTCTAGGTTAAACGTTTCTTACAGTTTTTTTAGAGTATAATTATTGATGTAACAATTTTTATAAAATTAACAAAAATAATTTTCATAGATTTTATAATAGAATAAGGAGAATCTTATGAATATATCAAAAGTTGATAATACAAATACAAATGCTATATCGTTCAAAATGAAATGTAAAATCATTAGGTTAAATCCGGAAAAAACCAAAGAATGGTTTGTTGCTGATAGAGATTTTCTTAATTCCACATATCAAGACCAATTTATTCACGGTGCTGTAGAAGCTTTAGAACCGAAAGAAGATTTATTTTTAGTAAGAGTTGGTTTACCAAGAACTGACAATCCTGCAATAGTCAAAAAAGATGATAAATATTACGAATCTCGGTCTTACGATATGTTTGTTGATATATTAAAAAACGGAGATGAAAATCAAAAAACATCTTATGATTTAAGTACAAAAAATGTTTTGCTTGAATGGTTAAATCCCATGCATGAATTTGAAATCCACCCTGAAGGTCCATGTAATAAATTGTTGAAGTTTATTGAAAACCTAAAAAATCAACATTCTAATTAAATTAATACACTTTAATCAAAAATATTTTAATATTATTACTTGCGAAAAATTAAGTGAGTAGAAAAAGAGTAATATAAGTAATTTGGAATTGAGATTTCCTACCCTTTTTTGTCATGCTGAACTCGTTTCAGCATCTTGTAATAGTGGGATTATACGGCTATCGTATACAAGACCCTGAAATAAATTCAGGATGACGTTATGGGTTTTGCTTCCGACCAAATTACTCAAAAATGTACCCCGTTTTGGACGTAAAAGAACACTTTAAATGCGAAAGAGGTACACTTCAAATGCGAATTTTGGAATAGCTAGGATAATAACTTTAAAAAATAATAAAAATTTAGCTTATTAGCAACTATTTCAGTACAAAAAACATGTCATAAATAAAGTATAATAATAGTACAACTAAAACAATTTTATATATGATATCAAAATAATTAGTAGATTTTTTACTTGTTTCATTTTCAAGTTTGTAAGCTTTTACCATGCTTATTGCTTCACTCATTGTATCTGTACCTTCAAAATCAAACATTACATCAATATTATCAAAATAATTTTTATAAAAAGCTATTTGTCGCTTTAATAATTCAATTTCATCAATAACAAGTTCTTCTTTAGGTATGTGCTTTGATATAATTTGTGGATGTATAGTATAGCTTTCAGTTGCCGTCTCAATTGTTAAGGTGAGATTTTCAACATAAGTTACAACATCAGGAGTGCGTGTAGCCTTTAAGTATGTAGCAGACTTAACTTTCCCATCTAAAATAACGTGCACAATATCTTGTTTTTCAATTGTAAAATCATTATTTGGACAAGTATTTTTGAAAAATATTTCGTTACTGTTTAGCTGTATATATTCAATATTAGGTATAGAATAAAATTTTTGTTTAGCCTTTTTGTACCTAATGAATTCCATTATAAATCTTATAAAAAAATAAATAGGACAAATAATTAAAATAAATGCCCAAGCTAATGTTATTAATATACCGGATGACGTAAGAAGCTCTAAAATATCTTTAATCCAAGTATCATCAATTAATATGCTTGGTATTGCACAAATAATTAAAGCCAGAAAAAGACAAAAACCTATGAAATGAGTTCCACACCCCAATCCACTAATTTCTTCAGGAATATTATAAATTTTTGTATAATACATCTCTTTCATTTTTAAACTATAACATAAAAATTTTTAAATATACCTTCCGACTTTTTCGGGAAATTTTCCTACTAAAATTTCAAAAGTCCTATTCCAAATTTCGCATTTTAACCGCCCAAGATATAAACATCGTCTAAACTTCGGCTATATTATGGTTTTAGGCAACTCTCCATCGATAGGACAAATTCGGACAGTTCAAAGACTTTTCAAGACAATTGAATTGCGAAATTTGGAATAGTTCCGACTGATAATTTTCAAACAGTTAGTGGTTTGTGGGGTATTTTTGCATTTTAACCGCCCTTTCGCAACAGTCCTGTCAAATTATATTGGACGTCTTTGGAAAACCATAAAAAGACTAAAAAACTGGAAGTATCTGCGTTTGATACTTCCAGTGAGATGGTTGCGGGAGTCCACATTGAACGTGTTTGGAATTATGAAAACAAGTATCAACGTACATCTACCGCTACTGTACTTTCAATTATACGACAGAAAAAATGTTTTTCAAGAGATTTCATGGAAAAAACTATGGGTTTAACTACGGCACAAGCCTACTGGTATATAAAACAACTACTTAAAACTGGCATGATAAAGAAACTACGCACAACAGAGTATGTTGGGAACAAAGGAAAACAACAGGCACTGTATAAAGTTAAAACAGAGAGATATATTTAATACTTTGCTACTATTTATTATTAATTATACCGTGAGTGGCTTTCAATATGTTATAGTAATCTTGTAACTCTTTGGGTGAGTTTGCACTATTTAATATTTTTAGGGATTTCTGATAGTACAGATGTTTTGACAGGGGCTCTACGTGATGTAGGTTATCTACATCACTTAAGCTAAAGTCAAGGACTTTGGATAGTTTTTTAAGTGTTTTGAAACTCGGTGAATGTGCACCGTTTTCAATTTTAGAGAGATTTTTTGCATCAATTTCTACAAGTTCAGCAAGTCGTTCTTGCGTATATCCCATTTGCTTTCTAAGCTCTTTAATCTTTTTACCTAATTCTTTTTCTGCACTCATGACAACCTCTTTTAAAGTATTTTCCGTAAAAGTGAACTCCATTAACACTAATAAATAGACAATGTTATTTATCAAAAACATTGTCTACATAGACAACTTTTTTATTTTTGTGGTAATATATTTGCGGAAGTAGAAAAGTGTTCTATTAAGAATGAAAGGAAGTGAATATGTCCGAAGAAATGAAAAAGTGCCCATTTTGCGGTGGTGAAATCATGGCGACTGCTATTAAGTGTAAACATTGTGGTGAATTTATTGCAGAAGACACTAAAAGCGAAGTCTCAAGAACAAGAACTTGTCCATTTTGCGGAGAGATTATCCCAGCAAGTACAAACAAATGTACACACTGTGGAGAAGTACTTGCCGATGGAGTTGGAAAATCTTGGGTAAAAACGTTATTGTTATGCAGTTTTTTAGGGCTATTTGGTGCTCATAGTTTTTACAATAAAAAAATCGGGATAGGAATTGCCCAGTTGTTAACCTTTGGCGGATTAGGTATATGGTGGTTAGTTGATGGTATAATGATATTACATGGTTGCTACAAAGATGGTGATGGTAATAAATTAAGCAAGAAGCCTACTAAAACATCCACCGCATTGTTATGCTTCTTTAGCCTTTTTGTAGGTACTCACAGGTTTTATACAGGTCACTACGGTATTGCGTGGTTACAAATCGCACTAGCATTTATTTGGGTCGGATATATTTGGGGACTTGTTGACTTCATCATGATTTTATCTGGTAAATTCAAAGACGCTAATGGAAACCTAATCACGGAGTAAAATTATGGCTGATACCAAACGCTGTCCTTTCTGTGGTGAAGAAATCAAAAGTATGGCAATAAAATGCAAACACTGCGGAGAGTATCTTGAGAGTAAAGACTCGCCAGCAAAGCAGCAAACAAAAATAAAATGGAAACCCATACTTAAAGGTATAGCTATTTTTTACGGCTTTATTATTTTACTAGCTTTAATTGTACCATCTACCACAACAAATGAAACATCTGATAACAACATCGCTGATAATGTTGAAACTAACGAGGTACAAGAAAATTCATCATCTAATGATAATGAAACAGTTGCTTATGATAGTAATGAAAATATAGTTACGGGTTCTTTTTCTGGTTTTGGTAGGCTTGCAAATGCAACTTCTAACTATGGTGGACAATTAGCTAACTGTGCACAGAAAGGGACTGGGATATCTTTAACTGAACAATTAGAAAACTTTTTTAATAATGACATATCAAAAAGTTGGTATTCTAGTTTGTATGAGTTGAAGATAAAAAATCCAAATATGAGATTCATAGTAGAGAATCCTCAATGGGCGGAAAACGCAAAATATATATACAACTGTAAGGCGGACATTGTCTTTGATAATGTTAATCCCAATACTTTGATTCCATATTCCGAATCACAGTATTCAGACCCAGCTTAAAAGAATAAATGTTCATACGCTCTTTAGCAATGATTGCTCTGACATCTTTTAGCCATTCAACATCTAATTCGGAATATAAGCGTTTATTACCTTTAGCCTGTCTTGTAGGTACAACGAGCTTTTCTTCATCATAAGTACGCAGTCTATCGGCACTGATTTGCAAAATTTCAGAAACTTGAGTAACATTATAAAAAGGTTTATTTTTATCTACTAACATACTTGCCCTCTTAGTAATGTTACAATGTATATAAGATTTAAAAAATTGAGCAAGAAAAGATTTTTATTACAAATAATATTATATTTTAATAGTTAGGTGAAAATATATTGCTTTATAACTTTACTTATGCTAAATTTTAATCAACCAAAGGGAATATTGCTATGGATGATGAAAAAAGACTGTGTCCTAATTGTGGTAAAGAATTAACAAAATCAGCAAGAAAGTGCAAGTATTGTGAGACTAGAATAGTACCTGTAAAAATTCAAACTACAAGAGAAGAAAAGTTAGTTGTGTTGTTAGCGTGTGTGTGCTTTCTTGTAATTGTAGCAATAGTGGTAGCTTTATTGGCATTGTCAGGCAAAACAGTTATAAACACTTGGACTTTTATAAACGAACATGTAGATTTGTTGTGGTCAGCTTTAAAAATTATTGGCATCATAATCCTATTTATTATTATCGCATTTATCACCTATATTAGTGGAGTGTTAACTAATAAAAAAGTTTATAAAACTTTAGCTTTTTTAGTTATAGGTGTTGTTGCACTAAATTGGATTTCAGAACATTTAGAAGAAATTAAATTTATCCTTGGAATTGTTTTATTTTTAGGAGCTGGCTTATTTTTAAATGGAGGCAAATCAACTCCTAATAATGTAAAAGAAGAAAGTGTAAATGTCGGAAGTGTCATTATAAAAGGTTCAAATGCCACAATATACGATGTAAGCGGGACAAAACTTGAAACTATAAGTGTAATAGAACCTACTACATTAATGAGTTGTGGTGGAAAATGTTTTACCCTTCGCTGTAAAAATCGGATAGAAACTTATGAGTATCGTGGTGGTTTGTTTGGTTTTGTTCGTATTTCTTCACGCAATGTATAAAAGAGGTTTTTAACATGTCTTTAAAATACTTACTAAAACAAGCTCAAAACATATCTTTGAAACATAAAATTTTTGCCGAAGAAACTGGCAAAAATTTTAATATCTTCAATATTATAGGTGTTACCACTAGAGAAGTATATCTTTGCAGATTACTATGCGAACTTATAAATCCCAAAGGGCAACACTACTTGAATAGACTTTATCTTGATTTATTTTTAGAACACGTTTTGGAACTCAATCCGAAAGACTTTAAAAACATATCAATAGAACGCGAAAGAGTTATTGAAGATTTAAGACGTATTGATATTTGTATTAATGTGGTTGATAAAAATAATAACGCTTTCACTATACCGATTGAGGTTAAAATAAACGCTAAAGACCAAGAAAATCAAGTTTGCGATTACTGTCATAGCGTAAATGACAACCCAATTTATTATTTAACCAAATACGGTGAATATCCTTCAGATGTAAGTATTGGGTATTTATCTAAAGATAAAATAAAATGTATTTCTTGGTCTAAACATATTTTAAACTGGCTTGATGAATGTACCTACCATAGAGCCACTGGCGAAAGAATTCCAATTAAGATAATTTTGCAACAATTTAAGGTTGCAATTCAACAATTTTTAGGACAGACAGAGGATTCAATAATGGAAATATCAGAACTACTTTTAGAAAATTTAGAAAACTTTGAAAATGCTCAAAATATCTCAAATTCTTTAGATGTTGCTAAAGAGAAAATAATGAAGGGTTTTAGAAGTAAACTTAAGGAACAATTAATAAATAATTCTTATGTAATTCAGAACTCTATTGAACCTGCATTTAGATTACAAAATTATTATTGGCATATAGAAATTGCTAACGACAAAAATCAAGAGGCTCGTATTACTTATGATAAAGATAGAAAAATTTATATTACATACAACTCTGAAATAGAAGAAGTATTTGCAGAAGAACATTTTTATAATGATTTCTATGTCAATTCAGCCAAAACAATTAACCAGTTTATTATACCTGCAATTAAGAAATATTTAGGTTGAAATCCTTTTATTTGACGCATTTCAGGGTTGTTAATATAATTAAAAAAAGAGGAAAATTATATGAGAACAGAAGAACGAATTTTTAATACTGCTGAAAGCATTGAAGATGCTCAAAGAGTACAAGTCGCATTAGAGAATATTCAATATGACTTATGGCGAAACTTTAAAAAAGCTGTAGCAACTCAAATAGATGTTAAACCTACAATTCCTTTTGACAATAATATAAATGTCCTTGGGTATGATACAAAGAATGGAAAACGATTAAATCTATATTTCAATCTTGATATGAACGAATTTGCAATCCCTAAATTTCACATTGGTGCAGGTATTTCAAATATCGGGCAAGATACTTTAGAAGAAATATTTATGATTACAAATATTTCTACACTTGTAAATAGAAACTCTTTTGAAGAATTGGCTAAAAAATATGCAGATTGGATAATTAAAAAACTTGATGAAAACAGGATTAAAAGATAAAGTGGAAACAAACGATTATTATATTGAATATTTCAAGGATTGGTTATTTTTGACTGACATCAATATTGAAACAGCTTTAAAGATGATTAAACATAAATCAGAATCAGAGATTAAGTCAATAATTGATTTGTCTTTTGATGAGATTGAAGATATGTTAATCAAATACGATATTAAGTTAACAGATAAACTTACTTGTGAAATTAAAGAAGGTATAAAGCTGACTGATAGAGAAAAAGATTTTTTCATACTTGTTAAGAAGGGATATACTCTTAAAGAAATCTCAACTGAACTAATGGTTACAAGACCTGTCGTTAAGAAAAACATAAATATTTTCATCACAAAACTTCTGCTCGGTCTTTATCCCGATTTAAAAGAGCAACAACACAATAATTAAAGAAATAATTTATCTATTTTCAGCTATCCAGTTTAAACAGGAATAATACTTTAGGTTCTTTTATATATAAAATTATTTAAGAGAACTTAAAGTTTACTTAATGTTAATATGTTTGGTTAAGTTCATTAATCTTACAGTAATTTTACTTTTATGTTAGCATCATACCATACAAATAAAAACGGAACAAAATCTGCAAGTTGGAGTTATGACTTTTATGATATTTTCGGCAAAAGACATCAAAAATCGGGCTTTAAAACAAAGCCCGATGCCGAAAAGGCACAATCAGAAGATATGCAAAAGGCTAATAAAGGTGGAAATACTGCGCAAGACAAAAATATTAAGTTTAAAGACATTGTAGAAAAATTTATTACCCTCTATGCAGAGGTTAATTTAAAACCTTCAACCGTCAGAAGTTACAAAGACCATTATAAACTTCATATTAGCAAATTTTTTAAAGATATAAAGTTGGTTGATATAAATACTATAATCATCAGTCATTTTGTTAAGCAGAAACAAAAAGAAGGGCTATCACCTAAAACAATTAACAATATTTTAACAACAATGGGAACAGTATTTAATTGGGCTATTGAAAATGACTATATAATCTTTAATCCAGTGCTAAGAGTAAAAAAGTTGAAGATTGTAAAAGATGAGATGAATTTTTTATCAGAAGATGAAATAAACCTTATTTTGGATTATGCAAAAATATATTATTCTGATTTTTATCCATTGTTGTTAACTGCAATATATTCAGGTATGAGGAGAGGTGAAATTTTAGCTCTAACTTGGGATTGTGTTAATTTTGTAAAATCTACCTTGAAAGTGAATAAGACATTATATAAAGGTCAATTTATAACTCCTAAAACGCAAAATTCAAGCAGGGAAATTAAAGTTCCTAAAATGGTTATAGAAGTTCTAAAAGAATTGAAAAATTCTTCAAAACAAAATGAATTAAATCTTGTATTCGCACAAGAGAATGGGAAATTCATTGATGCCGATAATATGGTTAAACGTAGATTTAATAAAGTCCTTGATGGCGCAGGTGTTTCAAGGATAAGATTTCATGATTTAAGACATACTTATGCTAGTTTATTAATTGCAAAAGATGTAAATATTAAATACATTCAAAAACAAATGGGACACGCGTCCTTTGAAATAACAATGAATACATACGCACATCTAATGCCAGAGGTTTATGCAACAAGTGAGGTTAAGATTGATGAGCTGTTGTAGATAATTATTTATTTTTAAGCCATTTTTTTATTATATTTTGTGTCTTTTCAATTTCAGCAATACATTTATCTAATAAAAGATTTGCTTTATCAAGAACATTATAGTCGATTTTTTGATTGAGTATTTCGTTTGGGTCTATTCCTTCTTCTATCTCATTAAATATATAACCATAACTTAAAATAAAAGGGTTTATAATAAATTTTAAATCTTGTATAAAATAAGCCATACTTTTATTAAGACAATATAAATTTTCTTTTATACCAACATTATTAGGTGGAGCCATATTTATATGATTGTTCAAAATTTTGTCATGAAATCTACTATAAAATATATTCGTTTGATTTAAAAATTTATTAACAAAATCCCAATCTAATTCCTTTAAATTGTCAAAATCATTAATATAAACTTTCGATTTTCTCAGTAATGTTATTAAAGTTTCATTGTTGTCGATAAGATTTGTAAAATGATTTAACCCTTTATTTGATAGTGGTAAACCACAAAAAGTTTGTTTGGAGTCTTTTAATGAAATTATGAAACGCTTGATATTTTTAAAACATGCCAACAATTTATTACTTTCTTCTAAATATAGTGTTGTAAATTCAAGAATAATTTCAAGCTGTTGTTTGTAAATAAAATCATTTTGCCAACGCTTTTTGTTTTGATTATCCACATATATCATAGCTATTATTGTTAAAATGACACCTACTAAAGTTTGATAATCTTTAAAAAAGTTTTCTATAGTAGTAATTACGCTTATTAAATTCAAATCAAACATCATATTCCTCGCTTTAGTGACAATTTAGTGACAATGCCTATATTTTAACATAAAAAAGAGAGTTCCAAAAACCCTGAAACTCTCTTCTATCAATTGGTTGCGGGAGCTGGATTTGAACCAACGACCTTCGGGTTATGAGCCCGACGAGCTACCAGACTGCTCCATCCCGCGATATTAAATTTTCATATCAAGGAAACTCCCTCGACACTTCTATTATGCTCCGTAAAAAATAAAAATCAAGTACCCCGATTTTTTAGTTAAAAATAATTTATACCTACAATTATTGTAGGTATGTTTGTAGGAACGGTGCGGAGCGAAGTTTTTTTGTATTAGAATAATCTTATGCAATATGTAAAAGTTCTTAACCTACATAATTTAATAGAAGCTTGTTTCAATGTTTATCAAGAAATAGGGTATCAAATTGGAGAACCGCGTACAATACTTTTAAGAAAAATCATTTCCAATTTAGAATGTATAAATGCATTGTTATCAGCTCAAACAACACATGAAATTCTAATAATTTTAAGAAGTTCAATTGAAACAGTCGTCCTATTTTGCTATCTAACCACCCATTTAGACAAACAACAAGAATATATTTCTGATAGTGAATTAATGGAATTAAAAAATACATTTATACTTGTTAAAAATTGGAAAAAAGATATTGATACTGGTAATCCATTAAACTTAAATTTACAAGAAGCTATAAATTATCACGAAGAAATTTTTAATAAACATTTATCAAAACAAAATCAAGAGTATGTTTTAGAACAATTAAAATTAAAAAAATACGAGGTCACTCTTGATAATTTTAATACAGTAGATAAATTCTATAGAACTAATAAGCGCATAAGAAAGCCATTCTTTATGGATATGGAAAAAATGTATTCAGAACTACCTAAACTATATGGCTTAGATGTCGGACTTAGAGACCTTATTTACAGTGATTATAATATAAATTCACAAGTTTCACATGGTCAATATTATATTTGGATAAGAGGAATGCAAACTGATGAAAGGTTTATAGAACAGGTTAAATCTCAAATTGCCAAAATCGTAACTTATCCTCTTATGTTTTTAAAAGGACAGGTAACAATCAATTTAAAAAATCTAACAAGACTAAAAGCCATTACTGACCAATTAATACCTAATTTCTATAAATACCAATAACACTTATTATATCAAGCAAGGAAGTAAAACTAAAAAGCGTCTTATGCGCCGACAAGCTACCAATATTTGTGTTACAATTAAATAAACAAGAGGTTATTATGACAAGAAAAGCTCCAAAACTAGATACATTAAGAGCCCTATTTGCAAAATCTGGGAATTGTTGCGCATTCCCGGGCTGTAAAAACAAAATTATTAACGATAAAAACCAATTAATTGGAGAGGTTTGTCATATTGAGGCGGCGGAAGAAGGTGGAGAAAGATACAATCCAAACCAGACTGATGAAGAAAGACGTCATTATGATAATTTAATATTACTTTGTCATGAACATCATGTTGAAACAAATGATATTCAAGAATATACAGTTAATAAACTTAAAAATATGAAAAAAGTTCATGAAGCAAAATTTATTAACAACAATTTTGAGTTAGATGAACAAGTTTTAAAATCAATATTATTGCAAATTAACGAGTTTTGGCAGAATATTGAATTCTTGAATAAGTATAAACATCAAGCTCCTGAAGATTTCAAAATGGAAATAGATGTTAATAAGAAATGTATTCAGATATTCGATGAGTTGCAAAATAATATAGAAAATTTATCTAATATGTTAAATGATATAGCTAAATTTAATAGTACTTTATGGGAGGATATTGTAAAATTCTTAGAAAGCTACAATATAGATTTAAGCAATGTTAAAAATATACCATACTATGAGAATCCATATAATTCTCCTTTTTGGGAAATGTTATGTATTGGAGCTCCTAATTTAACTAATCAGTCAATAATATTATTAAAACAATTTTCTATAAAGTATCTTGAATTATTTATTCAGCAAAATCCCACAAATACAGAAGCTATAAAAAAGTTAAATGAATTGCGAGAAGAGTTTAAAGGAATTGCAGTTACATCTTCTTACATAGATTAACCACCCCATATAGCCCCTCTCATTGTGTGATGAGGTTTCGTGGTAGAAGATATAAGTTTTCGGCTGTGAGATTTTTCTCGGTTTGAAAAACCCCGCTGGTAAAAATTTTAGATGAGAGCATTTCTCGGCGAATGATGAAATATTTTAGGGCGGTGAGGTATAAAGTTACCCTACTTTATATCTTTAATAGTTTTTATAATTTTTAAGTATGCTTCAATTTCATTAGGTGTTGCTAAGTAAATTTCTTTTATTAGTTCATCTCTATTTTTGTTTTCAGTTTCTTTAGTCGATACCCCAAACTCTGATAAAGAAATATTTAATACATCAAGCATTTTTAAAAAACTATTCAAAGCAGGAACTTGTAATCCTCTTTCAATATTGCTTAAATTCTTTTCAGTCATACCAATTTTTTCGGATAATTCCGCCTGCGATAATTTAGCATTTACCCTAAGCTGTTTAATTTTCTTTCCTAAAAATTCCTTGTCATCATAAAGAAACATAGTTATTATTCCTTATTATTTATTCAAAAATACCGTACAAATAATAACTAAATAACCTTGTAATTTATAAGTTTTGTATATTTTAGAAATTCACAATACTATTTTAGCCTTTTTATGGTAAGATTACCTTATAAATAATACCTACCTAACAAAAGTATTATAAAGGTGGTTATATGATACAATATTCAAAAAAAGATTATGTTCAAATGTTCAATATTCTTGAGGAATACCTGAAAGATAAAGTGCAAGGTATTGATTTAACTATTTTAGAAACGGTAAATGCACGCAAGAATGGTAAAAGTTTTAGTTCTGAAGAACATTTAAAAGGCTTTATTTATGCGCAACTTAGCGCATTGGTATCTTGGAAAAAGATTAAAGATAATCAGCCAAGACTTAATGAGATATTTTACAACTTTGACTGCCAGAAACTAAAAGAAAAATCGGCAGAAGATTTAATCAATGAGATTACAGCTATAAAATGTCATAACCCTTATACGACTAAAAACCAAATGCGGTCATTAAAAGCAAATATTGAAACTTTTGAAAAAATTGAACAAGATTTTGGAAGTCTTGAAAAATTTATAACGCACAGTACGCCGTCTAACATTATCAAATTACTTGCCGATAGTAAAAGTACCTACAAATTAAAGTATGCAGGGGTTGCTCTTGTGTGCGAATACTTGCGGAATGTGGGTATGGATATTATCAAACCCGATGTACATATTAAAAGAATTGCGTCGGCAGAAAGATTAAATTTAGTAACTGCAAAAAATGATTACAAGATTATAGATGAATTTCAAGAACTGGCGCAAGTAATCGGAATCAGCCAAGTAAAAATGGATTACCTCTTATGGAATTATTGTTCAAAGGGTTATGGCGAAGTTTGTACAGCAACGCCAAAATGTGATAAATGCATAATTAAAAAATATTGCAAAAGATAAAGCTTGCAATCGTTTCTCGTTGTGTTAAAAAAAAATACAAAGGTACAAATATTATGAAAAAGTTTTATATTAGTTTATTTATATGTTTAAGTACAGCGTTAATTGTTAAAGCTAACGACATTCCTAATGCAGGCTTAGGTATTGTATTGCAAAAGGTAAATAACCAAATATTAATCGAAAAAGTTATGCCAAACAGCAATATGGGAATAAATGGATTGTGGGGCGGAGATATAATTACAGAAATAGATGGGGTTTCTACCGAAAATTTATCTTTAGAAGAAATCAGAGCCAAGCTTAAAGGTGCAAAAGGTAGCCGAGTTACAGTAAAAATTTTGCGAGAAGAAGAATACGAGAATTTTTGGGGTAAAAAAAAGACACAATTTGTACCATATCAAATAACTTTGACAAGAAATTACGAACTTGATAGTAATTTACCTGTACAAGTTTTCAAAAATGGCGATAGATATAGCATAAAAATGCAACAACAAGGTAAGAATTTAAAATGTGATGTTATTTATACACGAAAAGGAAATTTATATAATAGAGAATTAGCTTGTAGAAATGGATATACCTATACAAGTGGAAATGGCACCAATATAAAAATGCCTAATGAATTTTGGATTAATTTTGACCAATTAATATTTAACAAATACAATGAATACTCATTGTGGCATAGTAATCCCGACTCCATTGTAAAAAATAGTAAAGAGTTGCAACTTGCAAAACTTTTAAACCCACCGTCACCTAAAGATGGTACGCCCTGCGGTTCCTCTACAACAGGAGGTGTGGGTATTTGGAAAATGGTGCTTGTGTTGTTGATATGACAAAAGATATGACTAAACAAGAAAAAGAAGACTATTTCAGAGCCGTAGATTTTGAGGAAGAATTTGAAAATTATATAAGATACAAAAGAATGTATCCATAGCGAGGGGAATAATGCCAGTATTTATAATATCACCAGAAGGAATGTTTATAGGTCTTTTAATAGTAGGACTAATTTATTGTCTTTATGGAACTTTTATTGGAATGCTGATAATTGGTTTTATTATATGTATCATAGGATATTTTTTCTTAAATTTTATATTAGATTTGTTATTAAAGTATTTACAAACCAAAAATGAAACCCCACAAGAAAGAGCTGAAAGATTAAAAACAGAACAAATGATTGAGGATTGGCGAAAACAATTTAAATAATTTTGCACCGGCGGGGGAAAAGAAAAACAAAAAAGAACAAGTTTAATATTAAATATCTTATATACAGAAGCATAGGAAGTAATAAATTATACAGATACCCCGATGATTACATTGACCTTATTATCATGACAAAGTTTGAGTTATATTCAAACAAAAATTTTAGCAAGTGAGAAAAATAACGATTGGTAAGGAAAAGGTAAAAGTTTTATATATTTAGTGCGTGATTATCTCGAAAAGTTTATCATGACAAAGTTTGAACTATTATCAAACCGAATTTTTATTACGAGATTAGGGGAGAGATTAGTAGGGGACAGGCAAAAATTTTGTATAGCATTTAATATTTCTTCATAATTGCAAATTTTTAGAATGCTGATTTAGAGCGGATGTCCGACCTATTAAAAAATTTATTGTATAACAAAAGTCAATATTTATAGGCTTTTTCAGAGGTTTTAATTTGACAACCGCTTAAAAATTTAGTATCATGAGGTTGTAAGTTACAGTATGCTTTTCGACGTTAGCGAACTGAAAACGCCCCGGCAGTAGAACCAGATGCCATGGTTACGAAAACAAAGGTTCAGTTGTTAGTAGAAGGATGATGAAAAAGACATCACCGACTCAACAAGATAAGAAACAGTTAGAGCTGTAGTTCCTCTTCGTAGGTGTAGTGAGCTGATATTTCTGAAGTAACTTGCGCTTTATCTTGGGAGTTTTAAATAACCGTTACTTAATCAAACTTGATTAAGTTTTATCACTTGTTAGAGTACACTCTAAACAGGCGAAAATTTGGTATTTAAAACTCCCTGAATAGACTTAGAATTTGATTTTTCAGTCAGTTCAGTGGTGAAGTCTTTACTTCAAACACTCGTTATCCTACAAATAAGTAAAAAGGAGACTTTGTTATGAAAAGGACTACAATCAAAGGTCAAAAAGTCGGGTACATCAGGGTTAGCTCCATTGAACAAAACACTGAAAGCCAAAAATCGTTACTGGGAAATGTTGGTATGGACAAGCTTTTTGAAGAAAAACTAAGCGGAAAAAATACCGACCGCCCACAACTGCAAGCCATAGGAAATAAATCTTTAAAAGAACTAACCACACACGGACTGACATTATTTTACAAAGAATGCTCAAAGAAAAGTAACGGCAGAGGCGGAACTCTTGACCCGAAAACAGTTAAGAATATCAGAGCAGTTGTAAATCGAATGCTTGAATGCGCTTGTGATATAGGGATATTAAAAGAAAATCCGAATTTGCGAGCAAAATATCCAAAATGTACGAAAAAAGAAACGCAGATATTATGCCCAGAAGATTATGATAAACTTGTGAAATATTGCTGTGAACAAGGCACTCAATGGGATATGCTTATAGTGTTCTTCCTTTGCATTGGCACGAGATTAGGCGAAGCATTGGGCTTGCAATGGTCTAAGGTTAATTTTGAGAAACGAGAAATTAGGATTAGCCAACAGTTACAGGCGGTGCCTGATAATGATAAAAATGCGAAATACAAGTATAAAAAAGAAATTATAGATTCAACTAAAACAAAAACTTCAAACCGCACAATATCAATGTCGGAGCCTGTTGAGAAAATACTCCGCCGAGTTAGAAGTTTGCAGGCAGAAAATAAGTTAAAACTTAGAGAGAAGTACCATAGAGATTTAGACCTTGTGTTTGCTCGCGATGACGGATATTTTATCTGTGATACTACCTTTAGAGCGTTTGTAAATAAACGCTTAGAAGAAGCGGGAATTGCGCATCACAAAATACATTCATTCAGACATTCATGTGCGACATCTTTATTTGAAGATAAAATCGATATTAAAAAAGTATCGGCTTGGTTAGGTCATAGTTGTATCGGCATTACTTTAGATACTTATACACATGTCCTGCCTCATCATTTAGAAGAAGTTGCGCAAGCACAAAATAAGCGTTTCAAGCGAATATTCAGCAGTAACGAAAAAGAGATACCGGAAGAAATGTTACCGCAAAAAGACGATTGGGGTGCATAAAAGATAATAAGTTGAGGGGGAAAATAGACCTATAATTATTGTAGGTCTTCCCTACAATTTACATCAAAAATTAAGTATTCTATAAATACCAATAACACTTATTATATCAAGCAAGGAAGTAAATCTAAAATGAGTCTTATGAGCCTGACGAGCTACCAGACTGCTCCATCCCGCGTTATTTAATTTTCATATCAAGGAAACTCCCTCGACACTTCTATTATGCTCCGTAAAAAATAAAAATCAAGTACCCTTATAAGTCCCCTCATAATTTTCTTTATAAAATTGTATATTATTCGGTAATTTCAGAGAAACAGGATGTTTAGATTACTTTAGCAATTTATGTTCTGCAAACATTTTACCAAGGATAATCATCACTGATTCCAGCCATCAGTGACAATAGTAAAGGCGATTTTACGGCGACCGGCAAAGTGTAATAAAAAGGCTTCTACCAAAGTAAACGAAGTTTTACGGCGACTAGCAAAGTGTAATAAAAAGACTTCTGCCAAAGTAAATGCAACCTTTTTCATTATATACCTCCATATTAACATTAAATGATATTACTATATTATTATATACATGTATAATATAATTTGCAACATGTACTATTTAGTACAAACACTAATAAATAATGATAAACTCATCTTATGATTAAAAATAAATTATCTACTATGATGGGAATAAGGCGGATGAATATGGCAGAAGTTGCGAGAATTGGCGGGCTTAACCATGTTACCGTGTTTAGAATTTATCACGACAAAACAAAAACAATAGAATTGGAAACGATAAATAAACTTTGCTATGCTCTGGATTGCAGGATACAAGACATATTTGAATATATTCCGGATTAACATATCCATTAGCAAAATATTTAATCGTTTTTGTTCTATTATATTATCATATATTATATTTGTGAGGTGAAATTTTGAAAACTTACGTTATCACCGGAGCAACATCCGGAATTGGGAAAGCACTTGCTATTGAATTTTCAAAAAATAACAGGGTTTTTGCCGGTTATAGAAATCTAGAAAAATTAGAAGAGCTTCAAAAGTCATCTTCAAATATTGTTCCGTTTTACATTAATATGGAAGATGATGAAAGTATTGTTCAGGCTGCGGAATTTATCTCTCAAAATTGTCAAAATATTGACACTCTCATTAATGCTGCCGGATGTGTTGTGGCAGGAGCAGTCGAGAATATCAATATTGACAAAATCAGGGCCCAGTTTAATGTTAATACATTTTCTCATTTGCTTTTTACTCAAAATTTGCTGGATAAACTTGAAGGCGGAAAGATTATCAATATAAGTTCTATGGCAAGTTTTGGGATTTTCCCGTTTGTTTCTCCTTATTGTGCAAGCAAAAGAGCTCTTGATATTTTATTCAATTCTATGACTCTGGAATTCGATAGGGATATAAAAATAATTTCAGTGAAACCTGGCGTAATTGCAACACCGTTATGGGAAAAATCTATTGATTTAAATAAAGAAACCATTGAAAAATGTCCGCAAAATTATGAAACTCAAATGAAATATCTTGTCAAAAATGCTCGCAAAAACGGCACAAAAGGACTCAATGTTAATGCTGTTGTCGAAAAAATTAAAAAAATTGACAGCCTTAAACATCCGAAACCTTCATACGTAATCGGAAAAGATGCGATGTTTGCCGAAATTATTTCGAAATTCCCTCAAGGTACATTGAATTCCTTGATAAAGTTTGGGATGCAGGCTAAAATCGGGAAATAATTATTTGAACTTGAAAATATTTTTCTTTTTTAAATCTTTTTTATTAACCACAAGTCCGCATTTTGAACAAGCAAGAATATCTCCGGTAGAGTCTATCGGCATAAAAATATGTTCGCAGAACTCGCTCTCGTCATCGTTCTTTTCTTGGGAGTTCAGCGGGTCAAAGTCTTTTGAGAATGATTTCTTTTTATTAATATATTTAAAAATCAATTCAAAAATGTACATTTTTATAAAACAAAACCTTCCGGCAAAAGCTCATTAAGCTTAAAAATTTTCAATTCATTATTTTTAAGTGTAATAACATCACACCCTTCACTAGATTGAAATTCGCTCAATACCTGACGGCAAGCCCCGCAGGGAGTACAAACTTCCATTTTAGGAGAATAAATAGCTATTGCTTTAATTTTTTTTTCTCCATCAGCGATTGCACTTCCTACTGCATTTCTTTCGGCACAAATAGTAAGTCCGAAACTTGAATTTTCAAAGTTACAACCGGTATAAAACTTCTCATTTTCCGTTAAAACACAAGCCCCTACCGCACAATTTGAGTAAGGCGAATATGAATTTTTCGAGGCTTCTATGGCTTTTTCCATTAAATTTTCATAATCCATAGTTTTTCCTTATGATTTTATTCTGTTCTAATAGTTTATACTATTTATTTTTTTTTACAATACATTAATTGAATGAATATGTGTTATAATCAAAATATGAGAAAATTATTTTTATTAATTTCAATACTGTTGGTACTGCTTTCTTCAAAAGTTTTTGCAGCAGGATTTGAAGTTGTAGTTTTGCCTGTATCAGCAATCGACTCCCGGGAAAATTATTATAATTTTAACAATGTAGATGAAATTTTTGCAAATGATATTATAAACATATTCAATTCTTCAAATAAAGTTCATTCCCCTGAATTGTTTGTATTGAATGCAAAACTTAGCTCAAATTCAACACTCAAATCAACATTAAATACCGCATTATCTCAGTATAAAACAACAAGACGGATTGATTATTCTGCAATGAAGTTATTGGCAAATGCAATGAATGCCCGTTCTGTATTGATTATTTCCGCTGTTAGCGAAGGATTGAACGGCAAGGTTAAGAAAGATGTTTGGGAAAGTTTGAACGTATCAAGTTCGTTTGATATTGCGCAGGATAATGTTTTAAGAATAGATGTTGTTCTTCTTGATAATGTGAATGATCTCGTTATGTGGAGCGGAGTTTATAATCTCAGATTATCAGATAATTCGGGCCGTTTTCAGGCTGAAAATTATTCGGAAGCAATTGAACATCTTGAAAAAATAAAACTTTTTTCAAAAAATCTTTTATCCAGAACAATAAGCCAAAATGTACTTTTAAGATTTTACCCTAAAAGCATTACACCGGTGGATGTAAAGCCTATAGGAGAAAGTATTGATTCCGGTCTGTTGAAATTTAATAAAAATATTCCTTCAATCCATCGTTTTGGCAATAGTAATTCAAAACAAGAAAAAGATAAAGAAGAAGAAAATTATGGTGAAATGATATTTCAGCTATAAAAAGACTTTTAGATTAGTTCTAAAACAAAAAAACACCCCTCAAGATTTGAGAGGTGTTTTTATTATTTATGGATTTTATTAGTCACCCAGTGAATTTGCTTCTTCCTGTTGGAAAGATACATTCTTGATACCGTATCCGTTTTGAGCTGTAACATTTGGATCCATTTTGATTGTTTTGCCTTCTTCTATCAAGCTTAAGTATAGAAGTTTTGTTTGAGTTGCTTCATCAAGGTTAATGAATTCTGCTCCGGCTCTTTTGTCTGTTGCTGATACAATTTTTACGTCTGCATCAATTTCGATGTCACCGTATTTCAAATGTACCGGAACCACATCTCCGACTTTTAATTTTTTGTTGTGAGCAAGTGATACACCGCCTCTTGAGATGTTGACTACCGATTCGACTTCCGGTGAAGATTGGAATACGACACTGTTGTCAGAATTATCGATATCAAATCTCATATATTGTCTTTTATCTATTGCGTCGAAGTTTTCTTCAACAACTCTTTGTCTGATGTTTTTTCTTGCCTCTTCCATCACATCCGGTGTTGTAGGCTGTGTCGGTTTATCATCGTCGTCATCATCACCAGGTGGTGTAGTCGGAACTGTCGGCTTCGTTGGTGTTGTATCTTTTGTTGGTTCCGGAACAACTAAATCATCACCGTCTTCGTCTTCTTTATTGAAGGTTGGATCATCTCTTTGGCCGCTTCCTGATGCATCATCCGGATCGCCATCTTCTTTACCATAGTAGTAAATACGTTCTTCAGGGTCTCTGCCGATTGCTGTAACATCTTCCGGTCTAACCGCACGGCCTCTGATTGATACCGGTTTATCACCGATTGGTGTAAGTGTATTTGTTCTATCATCTTTAGTTACCGAAGTCAATCCAGGCATTCTGTGTTTACCCATATTGAAGTAGTAGCCGCCGATATATGCGTTATCTGCTGTAACTGTAACGTCTTGATCCATTGCCGGATGGCTTGTTGAGCCTCTGCCGTTAATTGTTCCGTTTTTAACAACAAGTGTTGAGTTTGGAACTTTGTTTGGATTTGCTATTGTACCTAAATCAAGGACTTTCAAATTAGCTTTTTCAGGAACAATTCCTTCATATCCGCCGTAGTAATCACCTGTTTTGGCATATCTTGAAGGCGCACCGCCAAGATTTTCGATATAGAGTTCTGTACCACGGTTAACAACATTTACTTCATCTTGAGCCGTAATATCTCTGATATATGAATTTCCTGAAAGTTCAAGATTAACAGTTCCTGTTCTTGATGCAATTGTACAAATGTTTGTATCATTTTTTGTACCATCTGCATCATCAAGACCTTTAGCGTTGATATCACCGATTGCAAGCATTTCTACGCCGTCACCGGTATGGATAGGAGCAAGATTACCGTTGCTATCCATTATCAAATCGTGCGGTTGATTTGCATCATCATCTTCGTGTGCAACGTCAACTTTTGCACCGGTTTGGATGAAGGTCAAGGCTTTGCCTGATTCTCCGATATCACCGCTTGCGATAATAGAAATACCGCTTCCTTTAATATTAGGTGTTGCACCAGTTCTATCTTTTGATCTGTTTACGACACTGTATGGAACAGTTCCTTTTTTAGCTAAATCTGCATTATCTGCAAGAAGGATTACACGGCCGTCTGCGTGAATTTTGTCAACGTGCATGTCGTTATCCAAACTTGCCATATTAATTAATGATTTTTTTGTTCCTTTTGTTGATGTTGCTGTAATTACACCATCAATATTTGTGTTAATTGATTTTGTCAAATCTCTTTCTGAAGGACCAACGCCTGTGCAAATTCCGCCGTCACAAGGGCCGACTTCTTCACCGATTGCACCGTTATTAGCAGTGATTGTCAAACTTGCGTTAGAATCCTTTGTTGTTCTGATTAATGTTTTGCCTTTATTATTTAATAAAGTTGTATTGCC
This sequence comes from bacterium, assembly GCA_017942035.1. Classification (GTDB taxonomy): domain Bacteria; phylum Cyanobacteriota; class Vampirovibrionia; order Gastranaerophilales; family Gastranaerophilaceae; genus RUG14219. The sequence continues at coordinate 37,440 of JAGAVG010000001.1, forward strand.
GTTCAAAACATTACCATTAGTGTTAGTTATTGTTACGTTGCCATCTGCATCAATATAAAAATCGTTAGAAGAATTATCACCGATAGTTGTATTAGAATCTGAGTTTGTAATATTAACCTTACCACTATCAGTAGTCGTTATTTTACCTCTAACATTGGTACCGCCGGAAGCGTAGTTATAAGTGTCAATTTTATTACCTTTATTTGTAACTCTTCCGGTAGTACCAATATTTAAACCTGCAGTACCGGTTTTACTGTTTGTAATAGTTGTGTTGCCTTGGTTTGTAACAGCTCCATTGATATTCAAACCATTTGCACCGGTATTAGACATTGTCAAAGTATTAATATTTTCAACAATACCACCATCATCAATAAGTAATTCTGAACCTGTATTTTTGATTTCCATTGAATTACTGCTTCTATTACCCAAAACTCTGCCGGTTGAAGTTACATTTAAAATTCCATTCTGGTTATCAAGAAGAACTGAACCGCGCTGGTTTTCAACAGTTCCGGCAATCTTCATGCCAGTTCCAGAATTTGTCATTGTAAGGCTATTACCTTTATTCAAAACATGACCGCCATTTTCGACATATAACAAACCATTTGTATTTGTAATAGTCGCAGGGCCGTTTTCATTATGAACAAATCCTATACCTGTAATATCCATTCCGCCATTTCCGGAATTCAACATTGTTAAGCTTGTACCTTTATTCAAAACCGTACCTGAAACAAGGAATGTTCCGGTCTGGTTTTCAAGGTTAACAGTTCCGGCTTCGTTATCAACTTCTCCGGCTACGGTAAATCCTGTACCTGTTGAATTTAACATTTTCAAGCTTGCACCATTATTTAGAACTTTACCGCCATTTTCGACATATAACAAACCATTTGTATTTGTAATAGTCGCAGGGCCGTTTTCGTTATCTACAAGTCCTGTAATATCCATTCCGCCGTTACCGGAATTCAACATTGTTAAGCTTGTACCTTTATTCAAAACCGTACCTGAAACAAGGAATGTTCCGGTCTGGTTTTCAAGGTTAACAGTTCCGGCTTCGTTATCAACTTCTCCGGCTACAGTAAATCCTGAACCTGTTGAATTTAACATTTTCAAGCTTCTGCCAGTATTACGAACACGGCCGCCATTTTTAACATTCAGCAAGCCATTTGTATTGATAATTGTTGCAGCACCATTAACATTATCAACAAGTCCGGTTACTTCAAGACCGTCGGCACCGTTATTTGTCATATTTAGGGCTGTACCTTTAGATGTTACCGTTCCGGCAACAGAAAATTTACCGGCATTATTCGTTAGTGTTGCAACACCTGTATCGTTTGTTACTTCACCATCTACAGTAAATCCATTACTGCCGTGGTTTGTAATATTCATTGTACCGTCATTAATTACCTGACCGCTTGATGCAACCAGAATTCCTGTACCGCTGTTATCAATATCCATTGTTCCTTTGTTTTGAGCAAGGCCGGATACATTTACAGCGCCATTGTTATTATCAATTGTCATGTTACCGTTGGCATTCAATAATCTGCCGGCAACTTTTACGCCGTCTGCACCGTTATTTGTTATTGTTGTTTTACCGTTATATCCGGAAACATTTCCGACTGTACCGTCGGCTTTAATATCTACACCCTGACTTGAAATAATTTTTATTTCACCGTTTGAACCTGCAAGAGTATTGGCATTCATTATTGTATCAGTGTTAACTAATGCATTGAAAAGTGCATCAGCTTGACCTTTAGCAGTATCCCAATTATTTGAAGCTGCATTTGCTCCGCCTCCAAATTTAGTATTATCATTTACACCGGCAAGGATAGTTCCATAACCTTGTCCGTCTTTTTTACCAACAGTAATTGTGCTGCCGTCTAATTCTACATTGCCACGGGCAAGAACTCCGCCGTTTACGGTAATAACACCCTGACCACCGGCGAAATCAGCCGCATTAAATGACAAATTAGGATTTGTTTCAGCATAAGTTATATTAGCTTGACTTAATCCGGCACCGCCTGTTTTAATGCCGTCCCATAAATTCTTAAATGAAGCATTATTAGCATCAGGAGTTAATACGGATAAATTTCCGACGTTCAAAACACCGGAAGCTCCAACTACAAATCCATTCGGCGAAATAAATACCAAATTGCCATCTGATTTTATATCACCATTTATTTTTGTTAAAGCATTAACAATACCATTAATTTGAGCTTGATTTTGAATCAAGTTTACAAAAGTTGAAATATCACCCTGCTCATCAAGTCCTGGATCACCGCCGGTTAGTCTATACCACTGGAACAAGAAGTTCATAACATCTCCCTTATCAAGGTGTAAGTCCTGAAACTTTCTGAATCCGATATCCTTACCGCCCATACCATTAATGATTGCCTCCGGCGTAATCTCATAAGCTCCAGTTCCCGGATGCTTATTAATTGCGTTGCCGTTTGCATCGGTTATGTTAGAAGCATAGGCCGTTCCCGTGAACATCAATGATATCAAAGCTACACATCCTAGCTTTGATAAATTCTGTTTAGTTTTCTTTTCTTTTTTCATCATAACATTCTCGCAATCGTTGCACATTTTACACTATATATTCTATAACGGCTTATTTTTAGAAAAATTTACTGTTTTTTAAGCATGGTTAACAAAATGTTACAAACATTTATTATAAAAAAGCGGGACTGTTATTTTAGTCCCGCTTTGGACTGTTTTATTTTTTTTGATCTGGTACATTTATTTTATTCTTTTTATTGTAATCATTGGCATACTTTACAGCTTCTGCATATGTTTTAAAGACTCCAAGGATTTTACCGTTACATTCAAGGTAAGCTTTTCCGCCATCTTGTTTTACTGTAACTTTTTTACCTTTTCTATCACCGCCCCAGTTTTCTGCGGTACGTGTGTTATTAATGATGTCCTTACGAGTAATATTCGGATTACGTTTGTATACCTTACCGTTAGGTAATGTAATTTCATCATATAATGTCAAAAGACTGATACCTTCATTTGCTTTTCGGTTTGTAATATTATGAAGTTTCTTAATAACACCTATGGCTGCATACCTGTCTTTCGGGTCTACATTCCAGATCTTCATGACTGCATCACTTAAGTTCTTACCGCGTAAGTTCATTGGCGGAACATCTTCTGTTTTCGATGTATCTTCTGCGATTGCAGGACATGGTTCCGGACTTGGCGACGGTGTTGGTGGCGTTGGTGGTGTCGGTGGCGTTGGTGGCGTTGGTGGCGTTGGTGGCGTTGGTGGCGTTGGTGGCGTTGGCGGTACCGGAGGCTTATCGTTCATAAAGTTTTGACCGACAAGTTCTCTGGAAGCTGTACCAGGGCCGCCGCCGTAATCACGAACTTTACCCATTGTAGCAAGACCGGTTACTAAACCTGTTGCTCCGCCTATTGCTGCTCCATACAAAGCCGCATCTTTTACAGCACCCCAATCGAAACGGTGACGTCCGCGCGTTGTACCTTCTGCTGCTTTTTCATCCTTATAATCAACGGTACCATCATATTCAACTTCACCATTATGAGTGTATGTAGTTGTACCATCTTGTGAAAAATGTACTGTTCCATCTTTACTATAATGTACTGTTCCATGATATTCAGCAACTTTTTCAAAATGAACTACGCCTTTTGCATCTACAGTCTTTTTAAAATAGGCTTGCCCCTCAACAGGAACTGTTGCCTGAAAACGTGTAGTTCCATTTACATCAACTGTTTTTGTATACATAACATCTTGTTGATATGGAGTTTGACCGCTGACAGTTACACCTTTTGAGGTTGTTGCTGATCCTATATATACGCCATTATCATATTTATCATAAGTAAAGTCTGCCGTTCCTGTTCCTGTCCAATCAACAACACCATCTACATGGATTGTATCGTTAATAACGACTTTACCGCTATATGGTACTTCTTGATCAATATTAACGCTTGTTGAGTAATCTGTATATCCATCAACTGTTACTTGCTGAGAGTATTCCTGATCTCCGGACACCAATACTTTACCCGTATAATCCTGATCGCCTTCTACGTGGAAAGCTTGATCACCTTCAGCATGATATGTTGTTGTTCCGGTTGCCGTATATGCTTTTACTCCGCTGTAGCCTACAGTTCCGGCAATTTGAACCATTTGGAAATATTTTTCATTTACAACTTTTGTAGTTGCATAAGCTTCTGCAATCATTGCTGATGCGGCTCCTGATACAGCTCCTGCCCCTGCACCTTTCAGTGTAGTTTTGGCAACATGACCGAGCCGTTTTGCTCCGGTTTTATCTTTTTCATAGTCTAAACCAACAGCTTTGGCCCATTCTTTTTCACGTTTTCTATCTTTTGATTTTACCGGTTTTGTTGCCCATTGATATTGGGTCGCAACATCCGGATGATCTTTTAAGAATTTTTTCTTTACACTTTCATCTTCTGAAGTCAGCTGAGGATATTTCTTTTCCAAATCCAATAACTGGTTATGTTTTTTCTCTGCACCCCAGTCACGTTCTTTTACGGAAAGGTTATAATCCGCCTGATTTACGGCATCTCGCTCATCTTTATTATCAACTTCATATCTGTTTGAAACGCCGAGACGATATTCTTTTGTTTTATCGCTATCAAAAATATAGCTTTTACCATTCACTGTAAAATCAGCTTTTTCACCGGCTTTTGGTTCGCGGCAATATAACTCAGGCTGTGCCATTACTTCTTTTTTCAGTTTCTTTGAAAGAACAACATCATTGTCGCCGAGTTTTTTATTTGGTTTATCCCAATAGAGCGTTCTACTGTCGACTCGTTCTTTTGCAATTTCAATATCAAGTTTTGACGCAGCATTTATATCGCATAATTTATCCAAATCCTGCCAGTATTGAGATTTTAAATTCAAAGATTTAGCACTTATTTCATCTTTCATCTGGTTTTTAAGCTCTTTGGCTTTAGCCGGATCAGTTTTTTCCAATACTTTTATTTCAGGTGCATATTTTGCAGTAATTGCTGTAATTGAGTTTTCTGTTTTATCTGCGACAACATCAATAGCCATTTCATGTGCTACATCGTCTGAAATTGGAACTCTCTGCATCAAGGTTTCACGTTCTGCAATGTATGCAACAAACTTTGTAAGATCTTGTTGTTTCTGTTTGGCAATATCTTTATCTGTATATTTTGGATTTTGTGACTGACGCATTTTTTCATACTTTGCAGTATTTTTGCCGTCTACAAATTCCGCCATTGAAACATTTTCTCTCCAAACATCAACGTGATTTTGCCTTGTAAAGTATTCGTTGAATTTTTTCCTTGTTGCATCTTCATTTGTTGAAAAATATTTAATATTATCATTAAGTGTTTTATTAAAATCTCCCGTTTCTTTTTCAGTTGCTCTTGTCAGCATATAACGTTGTCTTATGGCCATAGCCTCTGCGGTATTAACCGGCTCGCCTTTTGCATTATGCGTTTTTGCCTTCAACTGTTCTGCAATTGCATCAGTTTCTTTTGCATAAACTACACGGGCAATATCTCTTTCTGCCTGTTCTGGATTTTTCTTATAATATTCTCTGAATTCGTTATCATATTGTTTTATTTTCTGCTCTTGAAGTTCATCATTTTCTTCCAGAGGGATTCCCGTTTTATTAGGAGCCGGCGCCATAGTTGCTCTTTCAGCAGGTGTTAAATTCTGTGTTGATCGAACTTCAACGGCTGTTCCTTTTGCTACGGTTTCTGCTGCCGGCGGCTGAGCACCTTTCGTCAGAGCAGTAGATACATCTTGACTTTTCGCCGCATCTGCAACAACGGCATCAGCTTTACCAGCTAATGCTTCACTGGCTGCCATCTTTTTATTGTAATTATCCACAGCCATTTTCTTTTGTTCTTCAGTAAAAGTGTTCCATTGTTCTTGTTTTACTCGATACTTAGGGTCAAATTCTATCGCACACATAACAGTCCTTTCTGCGCTCTCGGGTAAAAGCGCACGTTATACTTCTCTATTACTATTAACGTTTTTATCGTCATAAAATTGCAAAACTTTAATAATTTTGTTACAAAAGTATATACTTTATTATATACTTCTTGATATCAGCGGGTTTGAGGCTATTTTTTTCTTAACAATCTTTAATATTTAAAACTTCCTGCGCTCAAAATTCCCCTTATAAATTACATACCCGTATAATGATTTTTTCTCACGCTAAATACATTATTTAAAACAAAGATATTTATTCAAAGGGGATTTACTATACATGAAAAACTTTTCAAAATTATTTATCACATTATTTATACTTTTTTCTTTCACACTTGCCGGGGAATGTTTTGTAACAGAGGACATCAGAGAATACACGCTCCATCCGGATTATTCTTATGAATACAACGGGCGGGATAAGTTTGAGACATTCAACCGCAAAATGTTCAATTTTAACCTCAAAATGAACAAGTATGCACTAAAACCGGTTCACAAACTCTGGGCATCTATCATGCCGCAATATGGCATGGACAGAATAAAATGCGCCTGCAATAACATTGAATTTCCGATAAGAGTGACAAGTTGTCTTATTCAAAGAGATTTTAAAAATTCAGGCAAGGAATTTTTGAGATTTTTGACAAACTCAACGATAGGACTCGGCGGGCTTTACGATCCTGCGGACAAACTATTCAATATGACTCCGGTAAAGGAGGACATGGATCAAGCACTTGCAAGCTGTCACATAAAAAGCGGGCCTTATCTTGTGTTGCCGGGAATTTCTTCAACTACACCCAGAGGAATTTTCGGAAAAATTCTTGATGCAGGACTAAACCCCTCTTGTTACATCGGAACCCCTGTTATTGCAATGGTTAAAGCCGGTTTATTAGTAAATAAAACAACCGACATTCAATCCGCCGCAAAGCTTGTTGAAGACTCTTTCGCCGACCCGTACGAAATTGCCAGAAAATTCTACGGTGCCGACAGATATATTAAAAATTCAAACCTCGACCGAGCGGAAGTAATTGAGCAGCAAAACAAAGAGCTTGAAGAGGAACTTGAACTCGTTAAGGAAAACTCTGACAATGAAATTACCGCAACAATACAAAACAGCGAGGATTTAGCAGGCATAAAAAAAGTTGAAGACGGTGCTCTTTCCATTAGTGATATCGCAAATGCCGGAAACAATGTTGAAAACGTTATTTTGAAAAGTTATGATAAAAGCAATTCAAAACTTATGGCCGATCTCGTAATTTTTGACTACAATCCGCAAACCCCGATGATTGACGCCATGAGAACCGCCCTATTTGACTTTCCGGAGATTTATAAATCTATTTGGAATGAACTTTCCATCTGGAACAGATGTTTTAACAATCAGATTAAATGTGCGTCTGTAAATATTTATCCTGACAGAGCGCCATACAAATTCAGGTATATTCTTCAAAAAGATAAAAATGCACCGCTTGCAATAATTTTCCCCTCCATTGGAGAAGGAAGCATGTCACACCACTCAACAATTTTTGCTAAAATTTTCTATGATGAAGGCTATTCCGTGTTAATTCAAGGAAATCATTTCAACTGGGAATTTGCAAAAAGCATGCCGGAAGATTACGTACCGGGCAACCCGAACAGGGACGTTGAACAAATTAAACTTGCAGCACAAAAAGAAATTGAATATTTGAAAAACAAATATGACAGAGATTTTAGCGAAAAAACCGTGATAGGAACATCTTTTGGCGCGGTTGGAGCAATGTTTCTTGCGAATTCCGAATACAAAGACAACACCCTTAACATAACAAACTATATTGCAATCAGCCCGCCTGTTAACCTTGTATATGCAATACGGCAAATAGATAAAAATTGTGAGAACTGTTACTATAATTCCGATAAATTAAAGGAAAAAGCAGCTCTCACTGCCGCCAAAATTATGCAATTATATAATAACAAAGAAAAATACCTTACAAATCTTGAAACTCTGCCGTTTTCAAATGAAGAAGCAAAGGTTATAACCTCATTTGTAATGCATCAGAAGCTTTCCGACCTTGTTTTTACTTTAGAAAATGCACCAAAAAATAAAAAATCCGATATCTATACAACCCTTAATAATTTAACTTACACAAAATATGCGGAAGAATATCTTCTGCCGGCAAGCGGCTTTAATTCACTGGAGGATTTGGGCAGAGACACAAGTCTTTTATCACTTCAAGATTATCTGAGAAATGCGAATAACTATAAAATTTATCAATCTGTTGATGACTATTTTGTAAACACTTCCCAACTAAAAAAACTTAAGCAGCTAACTCTCGACAAAACTATTTTAATCAGCAACGGTTCGCATTTAGGCTTTTTATACAGAAAAGAATTTTTAGATGAACTAAAGAAAGTAATAAGCATTCAGGATAATATAAAACAAGCAATGAAAAACTAAATATATGCCCAGATTAGAAGTCTGGCATATTTTGCAGCGAACAAAGCGAAGAAACTAAAGATTAAATCATAAATTATCTTCATTCCGCTTTGCGCAACTATCCAGCTTTGCATAAAAGCCCAAGTTTCATTTCTTATCAGCGAAATCATAAACATGTATAGAATACCGACTAAATGAATTGTTAAAACACCGACAATTGCGGCATGGAGCATGTTTCGATTTGAAAATCCGCTTCGCAAGATTGACCCTGCAAAAAATACAGCAGGAATATATGCAAGAATATAACCAAATCCGTATTCACCAATATATTTTAATCCCCCGCCCAGAGCAAAAATGGGAATAAAAAACAATCCAGCAAGAATATACAGAACAACACAGGCTATTCCGTATTTACGACCCAAAAGAGCACCTATAAAAAGTACTATAGGAACTTGAGGAATAAATTTATAGGTGTATAAAAAATCAACAATCCCTATTTTTTCACCGGAAAACAACCCCTCAGGAATAATAAAATGCGTAATATTTAACTGTATAAAAGTACAAATAACAAGTAAAAAACAGCAAAACAGCATCAATACCATTGTGCAAATCCCAAACTTTATACCATTGTTACTTTTGCTTTCAACTTTAACCCTTTGCACTGAATCATTACTCATTGATTATTATTTTCTCTCCCAGAAGTTTCATATTTTTATCATATATATTCTTAAATTTATCGTAAAATATATTTTCTGTCCACATTATTAAGGCATCTTCATTATTATTTTGATAATACGCTTTACGTGTTCCCAGCGATTTAAACCCGTATTTTTCATACAAACTTATCGCTGCACTGTTACTTACTCTCACCTCTAATGTCAAATATTTTACCATGTTTTCATAACACGCATCAATAATCTTTTTTAACAAAGCTTCAGCATAATGTCTGCGCCTGTAATCCGGAGACACTGCAATATTAGTAATATGAGCCTCTTCAAATATCTGCCAGCATCCGGCATATCCGCATAGAACATTTTCTTCATTATAAAGCACGAAATACTTTGCCAAATCATTTGAAAGTTCGGACATAAAGGAATCTTTTGACCAATGGTGTTCGCCATAGGCAGATTCTTCAACTTTCATGATATTTTCAACATCGTCTTTTGTCATTCTTCTTATCGTAACTTTTTCCATATAAAACATCCTACTTAAATTGTATTATAAAAACATTAATTTGCAGACAAATATAGCCGCAAAAATTCCTATAATATCTGCAAGAATTCCAACCCACACAGCATATCTGTACTTTGAAATTCCAACAGCACCAAAATAAACAGCCAACACATAAAAAGTTGTTTCGCTGCTGCCGACCATTACCGCCGCAAGTTTTGCCGCATAGCTGTCTGCGCCGGAATTATGTACTATATCGGAAAACACACCGAGCGCCGCAGACCCTGACATTGAACGCACAATCATCAATGGAAAAACATCAACCGGCACATTAAACTTATCCAAAGCACTGCTGAATAACCCCGCCAGAACTTCTATTGCGCCTGAAGCTCTGAACATTGAAATTCCAACCATTATTGCCACAAGATAAGGGATAATGTTAACAGAAACCCTGAACCCGTCTTTTGCCCCCTCTGTAAAAACTTCGTAAAGAGGAATTTTCTTGAACAAAGCAAGAGTTAATATCAAAATAATAATAAATGGCAAAGCCCATAACGAGATTAAATTCATAATATGCTGAAACATTACGCACCCTCGCTTTTTATTATTTTTTGCTTACTCTGAGCTTCTTTTATGGCATTTTTGCGTAATATTTTTTGAGAAGGCCATATTTTTTCAAAAAACTTAGCAATAAAAATTGCACTGATAAAAGCTGTTAACGTAACGACAAATGTAGGCGCTATTATTTCTGTCGGATTTTTATATCCGGCACCGATTAAAACTGCAATTACAGTTGCGGGAATAAGCTGAAAACCGGCGGTATTCATCCCTAAAAACATACACATTGAATTTGTAGCGGATTTCTTATAGCGATTTTCCTTCTGCAATTCCTCCATTGCTCTGATTCCGATAGGAGTTGCCGCATTAGTAAGCCCCAGAGCATTTGCGGAAAAACTCATTGCAATATCACCTATCGCCGGTGAATTTTCATCTATATCGCTAAATAAGCGCCTCGTAACAGGTTTTATCAACTTTGAAATAAATTCCACAACCCCTGTTTTTTCTGCTAATTTCATCATTCCGAGCCAGAATGCCATTATTCCAATAAGAGAAAACGCAACTTTTACAGATGTTTCTGCTCCGGTAAGGATAGCATTTACAACATCATCCAGCTTTCCGTTCACAGCCCCGAATATTATCGACGATACTATCAGAAAATAAAAAATGTAATTCATAATCCTGATTATAACATAAAAAAAAGACCTTGTTTGTATTCAAGGCCTATCCGTTTAAATAAGAAGAGAGAGCTTTATATTTATATAAAGTCACGGCGAATAAAAAAATTGCTAATTTCATAAGATAATGTTAACAAAATTTAACAAACTTTTGTGCTAGAATTTTTTTTAATAAGGATAAAAAGATGAAAGATATTCAAAACACAAAAGATACAAGAAATGTTGACATACAAAAAGTCGGGATAAACCACCTTGACCTGCCTTTGACAATCCAAAGGAAAAACCAGTCAAACCAGATTGTTTCAGCAAAAGCAAAGGTTTGCGTGTCACTGCCGCGAGATTACAAAGGTACACACATGTCAAGATTTGTCGAAGTTCTAAACGAATGGCGAAACAAAGACCTTCTGGGAGTAGATATAAAAGGCTGCTTAGAACAGATTGTGAAAAATCTTGACGCAAAAAGCGGATATTTGCAATTCAAATTCAAATATTTTGTGGATAAAATTGCGCCAGTAACAAAAAACAAATCCTTTATGGGCTATGATTGCTCATTTGAAGGGGAAATTAATGAAGGGAATTACAAATTCATACTGGGCGTAAAAGTTCCCGTTACAACGCTTTGCCCTTGTTCTAAGGAAATTTCGGATAATGGCGCTCATAATCAGCGCGCACTGATTAGCGTAAAAGTTTCTTATGATGAGGATAAACACATCTGGATAGAAGATTTGATTGATATGATTGAATCTTGCGCCTCCTGCCCTGTTTATCCGCTTTTAAAAAGAGAAGATGAAAAATTTGTGACAGAAAAAGCCTGGGACAATCCGCGTTTTGTAGAAGATGTTTTAAGAGAAGTCGTCCTAAAACTCAGAAACAACGATATCGTAGACAGTTTTGAAGTAGAATGCGAAGCAATGGAAAGCATTCACAACCACTCCGCTTGGGCTTATCAGAAGGAAGAAAAGTAATATGGCAGAAGGTCAGATTTATAAAATTCATTCTGATTTTTACTATGTGGACACCGGCACGGAAAAAATCGAGTGCAAAATCCGCGAGGTTTTAAAAAAGCGCAAAGAACGCATACTTGTCGGAGATTTTGTGGAATTTTCAAACGGAGTCATAACCTCAATAATTCCGCGCAAAAACTATATTGCACGTCCGAGTGTTGCAAATATTGACAGAATTATTATAGTTTCAGCCCTCAAACAGCCGGATTTGGATTTCCACCAACTGAACAGATACATTGCGCTTGCAAAATATTACAAAATTCCGGCTGTTTTGTGTTTTAACAAAGACGATTTGAAGTACGAAAAACACCTGCGCGCCGAAATAGAGGATATTTATAAACCGCTCGGATACGAAATTGTGTTCACCTCAGCGACCGAGCACAACGGCATAAAAGCGTTTCAAAAAGTTCTAAAAGATAAAACCTCGGTTTTGTGCGGAAATTCAGGGGTCGGGAAATCAAGTCTCATAAACGCAATCAATCCGGATTTAAAATTGAGAACAAAAAACGTAAGCGAAAAAACGCAGCGCGGAACTCACACCACAAGACATTGCGAAATCATAAACATTGATGAAACATCAAGAATTGTTGACACTCCGGGCTTTAGCAACGTTCGTTTTGACTTTATACTTCCGCAGAATGTCGATTTGCTTTTTGAGGAAATGCTTGACTTGAGAGAGCATTGCAAATATGCGGACTGCCTTCACATCAAAGAGGACGGCTGTGCGGTCTTGGATAATCTTGAAAAAATTCACGAGACAAGATATTCAAGCTATCTGGAATTTGTAGAAGAGGCAAAAGATTACAAAGAACGCATAAAATACGAAGGGAAAAAACTTGAAACTTCAAAAAAAATTGTTCAGAATAAAGAAATAGCAAAAATCGGCGCAAGAAAACGCCAGAGTTCTAGAAACACCTTAAAACAAAAGCTTTATGATGAATTAGACAAAATTAACACAGACGAGGAATAATATGGCAGAATACAAATTGAACGATTACATTGAACTTGTGAATAAAAAACTGGATGAATATATCGAAATACAATATCCGCAAGATGTTTTCAAATCAATGAAATACACCGTAACCCTTCCGGGCAAAAGATTACGCCCTATAATGTGTCTTGAAACATGCCGGATGCTGGGCGGAAATATTCAAGATGCAATCCCGACAGCCTGCGCAATTGAGATGCTTCATGCCCAAACCCTTATCCATGACGATCTGCCTTGTATGGATAACGACGATTACAGACGCGGAAAACCCACAAATCACAAGGTTTTCGGGGATGCAATCGCAACCCTTGCGGGCGATGCGCTTTTAACTTTTGCACCGCAAATAATAACAAAACATTCCAAAAATCTTTCAGCCGCAACGGTTTTAAAAATTTTGAATGAATTTTTTGAATACGGCGGCGCTTACGGGGTTATCGCAGGTCAAGTCGTTGATATTGAAAGCGAAAAAGCGCTTTCTAACGGGGTTCAAACTTCGCATGAAAAATTTGCCAAAACTCTAAATTACATTCACACCCACAAAACCGCCGATTTGTTTAAGCTTTCCATGAAAACCGGCGCAATTATAGCGGGCGCAGACGACAAACTCCAAATGGCGGAAGATTTTGCACAGAATTTAGGGGTTGCCTTCCAGATTTGCGACGATATTTTAGACGAAACCTCAACTTTTGAAGAAATGGGGAAAACTTTAGGCAAAGATAAAGCCGCCGGAAAGCTTACCTACACCGCACTTTATGGACTTGAGAAATCAAGAGAAGATTTGAATAACCTGATTGACCAATGCTTTAAAATACTTGAAAACGCCAACCTTAAATCTGAAATTTTTGAGCAAATCTTGAATTCAATTAAATCAAAAGGGAATAAATAACAGAGGGCCGGAGGTCAAGATAGCAGACCGGTATCATAAAAGAAACTAAGATACTAAGACGTTAAGACGCTAAGGAGTTACGTAAGATTCCCTCGCCCCTTGTGGGAGAGCGAAATTGCGTACGGACGTAGCTTGTAGGGTAGACTTTAGTCTACCAATTAAACATAAATCACGAACAGGCATAGATTTTGAAACGAAGGCGCCAGCGCATTTGCGCTGGCGCCTCAAACATCATTAAATTTCCAAACTATCTAAGTCCTCTTTTTAACAATCGTTTTGCAGTGTTAGAAAGAATTTCCTTATCTACCCTTAAACTGCCAGGTTTAGCCTTTTCAGTTAAATCAAGAAACATGCTTCTTACTTCATCCACCTTTTTAAATCCATACCAAGTTGAGCCTTTTTTAGAATAATCTATATTTACTTTTTCAGGAACTTCAACTTTTACATTTTGCAGATTATCTGTATAAGGTAGATGTCTTCTTACATTTTCAACTACAGACTTTTCACCTGTTTTCAAGTTTTCCTTTGTTATACGTTTTTCTACATAATTGTCCTTAACCAACTCTTTTCTTGTATCAACAGTCGGTTTTTCAACTAATTTTTTCTGAACGGTTTCCAATGTTCCATCTTTGTTAACTTTTTTCAATTCCAAAACATCGACATCACAATCTGCGCGATAACCACCTCCAGGCGTTGTGCGATCAAGTATTCGCTTAATATCATCACATCTTCTTGTACCAGTTGTTTTCACCAATACAAACTCTTCACCGTTTTTAGTAAATGGTCTCATTTCTACTGTCATAATTTTCTTCCTTTCTACTTTAAAATTTTTACTGCCTACATATTTTTAAAGTAGAATAGGCCGAAAAAGTTGCTACACCTGCCCCATAGCATAGCATAGCATAGCATAGAGCAATTATAGCAAGGATTTTCAGGTTTTTAAACTTATTTTTACATTTCTTAATATTTAAGTAAGTGAGTAAGTGAGTATACCCTCGCCCCTTGTGGAGCAAAGGGAACAGGCGCAACGTAGTGAGCCTTGTGACCCAGCTTCCCGTAACGAAGCATAGTGGTGAAAGGGTGAATTTGTTAGTGAGCAGAGTGCGAACTTACAAATTCGTGTGAGGGGTTAAACAGTAATAAAGCGTGCTCATCAAAATTGATGAGCACGCTTAGTACACAATTAAATATTCCGGTAACTGCTAACCTTTAATATTAAAAGTATTTACTTTGCCTTCATATTTAACATTTCCATCCTGGTCAACCGTTTTATCTGTAAAATGAACAGTTTTATCGTATTCTATTGTTCCGTCATTTTTAGGAGCATTACCCTCAACTGTTTGTTTAGCAGCATAGGTTTGCGAACCTATAAATACACCGTTTTCATATTTGTCATATTTAAAAATTGATGCATCCGAAATATCTACTTTACCGGCATACTCAATAACTTTACCGTCAACATCAATTGTTTTTCCGGTAACATCTACGGTCCGGACCTGATTTTCCGCGCCTGCATTTTGCTTAACCTGTCCATCACAATTAACCTGTTTTGCCGGTGCTGAAGCATTAAATTGTAAACCCATAATAGTCCTCCTTTTTGAATTTTCATACTCTCATTTTTTTAAGTGTGCTTACTCTTTTATAAAAACAATCCGGCCGAAAGTATTGCCACCGCCCCGCCCCATCCTATCCTATCCTATCCTATGAGGCATTATATCTGGATTTTAGCTATTCTAAAATTCATCTTTACATTTCTTAATAACATGCTAATTTTAGTGTTGTTTACAAATTAAACGCCCTAAAGTTTTACTTTAGGGCGTTTATTCAATTAATTCAGTTTTTATTCTTCATTAGCATCAGGTAAGCTTTCGACATATTCAGAAACTTCTTTGAATTCATCTTCATCCTCAATTGCTTCAAAAAATACATCTGCGCCAACTTCTCGATACCTCATAATAAATAATTCCGGCTCTTCATCATCCATATGACCGGCTTCTACAAGCAATGCATAAAATTTACCATGCAGCCCGACCATATCAAACAATTCGCATTCTGTAACTTTACCGTCATTTGCTGTGATTTCAATAATTTCATCTTTTGTTGTCATGTTTTTAATCTCCTTTTTCAAGTTCATACTATTACGTTGTATATTAAACAATAGCTTTGGCAGCTTTTTCAGCACCCCACCAGCCTACAATACCGCCTACAATACCTCCGATTGCGGTACCGACAACCGGAATAACACTTCCTACAGCGGCTCCGGCGGCGGCGCCAGCGGCGGCTCCGGCTATACTGCTTCCTGATATAATGGCCTGTTTCTTAGCGGCTTTTGCTCCGCCCTGTTCATAAGCATCCAAAACATCTAAACCTGCAACAACAGCAGCTACCGGTTTTCCGACTTTACCAATTGCTTTTAATGCCGGTTTTGCGGCTCTTAATGCTTTTACACAAGATTTTGCCATATTTTTTGCAGCCGGAGCAACAGACTTACCCATACTGGTAACTTTGCCTGCTGTATTTTTTACAACAACTTTACCTTTAGACATCAAACCGCTTGCTTTGCCTCTTGCAGTTTTTGCTAAGTTTTTACCTTTTGAGGCTACATTATTCGCCGCATTTCTTACGCCAGCAGTTCCATTATGTGCAATATTTTTAGCTTTATTCAAACCGTTTACACCTTTTGTTTTTAAATTAGATACCATTGATTTTGCTTTATTAATTGCATTTTTACCAAAAGATGTCACTTTGCCTGCTGTATTTTTTACAACAACTTTACCTTTAGACATCAAACCGCTTGCTTTGCCTCTTGCGGTTACGGCGGCATTTCTGACGCCGGTTTTAGCTTTATTTAATGCACTTGCGCCTTTAGCTTTCGTGGCAGCGGCCATTGATTTGGCTTTATTTAACGCATTCGTACCGTGTGCTGTAACTTTACCTTTTATATTCTTTGCTACAACTTTAGTTTTGCCGTAAAGATTTTTCGCTGAAGTTTTTGCGGCTGCAACTTTATTTTTGCCGGCTTGAACAACTTGATGATATTTAGCTGAAGCTTTGCTTGCTAAATTTTTTCCGGTCGTCTTCATGGACGTAACCATACCTTTTGCTTTAGCTGCAGTATTTTTAGCAATATTTGTCACTTTGCCCGGAACTTTTTTTGCAACTTTAACTACTGCTTTTCCTGTTGCTTTTGCCGATTGTTTTGCAATACCATAGGCTTCCTGACCTAATTTCCAAGCCGCACCGCCAACTGCAGCTCCAATTGCAATATCCTTTGCCGAATATTTGCCGCCCTGCTGCTCATTTGAAGTTGTTCTTTCAAGCTGAGCCCCCCTTATAGGCGCCTCTGTTTTCCTGGCCGGAGCCGGATCCTCTGAAATTTTTAACGAGGCACCGGCCATAATAGAATTTGGATTTTTTATCTGCGGATTTAATTTTAACAACGTATCTACAGACACACCATTTTCCTGAGCAATACTTGATAATGTTTGCCCTGAGCGAATTACCCAATCTGACATGAATTTCTCCTTTCGTTATCAGTAACAAAAGAAGTGACGGCATCCCCCCGAAAAACTTGACACCGCCCCGCCCTATCCTATCCTATCCTATCCTATGAGGCATTATATCTGGATTTCAGCCATTTTAAAATTCATCTTTACATTTTGTTACATACAGTTTTGACTGAAACATTTCTTAACATGTGAACAATTTGCTATGCTCAATAATTTTGTGATATAATAGCGGAACATAAAGACAATTAAAAAGAGAGCAGGTATTAATGATAGAATTTTTAAGAAGTATAACCGGCAATGGTTACGAAGTTATAGGAATTGGGCTGACGTCAGCGTTTTTTGCTCAAATATTAAAATTCATCATTTTCACGTTAAAAAACAGAAAAATTAATTTCAAAATATTTTCAACAACAGGCGGAATGCCTAGTTCACATTCTGCAGGTGTTGTAGGACTTTCAATTACTGTCGGGCTAATCGCGGGGTTTGAATCTTTATATTTCGCAATAGCCGCAAGTTATGCGCTTGTCACAATGTACGATGCCGCCGGAATTCGCCGAAATGCAGGAAAAACAGCCGCTTGTTTAAACAGAATGATGGACGATTTTTACAAGCACAACACCGCAGCCATGGGCGAAAAATTAAAAGAACTTCTCGGCCACACTCCAGTTGAAGTTATTGCAGGCGCAGCATTTGGAATTATTTATGCTTATCTGGTTCATAGCTGGCTTTTACAACTTTAAATGCAAAAGATAAGATCTGCCATATTCTTTTTCCAGCAATATTTCACCATTTTTTCTTGCCCAATCTTTTAGAAATGAAACAACCGGTTTTGTTACGTAATCATAAGGGTAATAGAACCAGTAAATGTTACCTTTTGGCAAGTTTGAAAGAACTGATTTATACCATTCTTCACCATACGATGATAATTGTATTTTAGCAGTCTTAAGTTCCGGAGTAATCAATCCATAATGCCTGCCGTAAAATAAAAATTCAGAATCTGATGCGTCATTATAAACAACGTATTCACCATATTTGTAGTTGTTTTTCAAGTATTCCATTAATATAGAAGGATTTTCACGCTCGAACAAATTCTCCCGCCCAAACGATTTGAGATAATCCAAATTATAGCCGCCAAAAAATAAAAGTGCCATAAAAATCATTATGGACAAATAAACCTTTCGCGCCTGCATCTTTACACAAAAAGCCGAAAGAATTATCAATAAAAACAGCGGAATTAAATACAGCGAAACTCTTTCCTTAAATGGATAAATATGTGCAAAAGCTGCCAATAGCGAAAACAAAACCGTCAAAAGCAGCATTTTATCAAGCCGCTCACGTCTTTTGATAAGCACAACAACTCCGGATACGAACAAAATCATTCCGAACAGCACCATTTTGCAAGGCGAAAAGAAATATAAAAAATTCATCTTAAACACAGATAAATCCTGAAAAATATTTAACGACAAAAAGCCTTTACTCCACATATCTGAAAAAGTCTGCATCATTATAACTTTTGAAGGTGCAAGAATAAACAAGTAATACAACAAATTCACAACCGCAGCCGGAATCAAATACAATGAAGATTTCAAAAGCCTATCGCGCGGAATTTCAAAAATCTCCAGCACAACATACGCACCCAGCACAAACATTGCAGGCAGCGAAATTACTGAGAGAAAAGCAATTGAAGAAGAAAATACAATTTTCTTCTTCAAATTAAGATGGTTAAATCTTAATTTTTCAAAAATCAGCAGGCATAAAATCACCGCCAAAACATCTAAAGAATATTGTTTAAATTCCTGCGCGTAATATATAAGCTGACAATTTATTGCAAACAAAAGATTGGCAATAAAAATCAGGATGTTATTTTTTAAAATTCTTTTTGATAAAACAAAAAACACAGGGACAGAAAGAATTCCGGCCAAAAGCGGAATAAATCTGAGCATTAATTCCGGCGCCGCCGGATGGATTAAATACATAAGCTTCGACAACACCATAAACACCGGCGGCGCCGATTGAAAATAAGGCAAAGGCCCAACCAAATAATCACCAAAACCTGAATTTATAATATTCACCGCCAGTGAACATTCATCATGCCAGAACGGACGATTAACAAGATAAAATTTAATCCTCAAAAAAATCCCGATAACAAGCGGGACAAACATTAAAAATTGAGCCAACTTATTCTTCATTAGTTAATATTAGCATGAAAAAACAATTTACGTAATCAGCCTAACTTCCTTACCTACTAACTTACTTACTTTAACAAGATTGCCGCGCTTCACTCGCAATGACGATTTCATGTCATCCTGAACGTCGGATTGACCTCCGTGTTTCGGAATCTCAGTATTATGAGATGCTGAAACAAGTTCAGCATGACATATCTCCTTAACGTCTTAATGTCTTAGCATCTTTTATTTAACCCCTCACCCTAGCCCTCTCCCACAAGGGGCGAGGGTATCTTACGTAACTCCTTAGCGTCTCAACGTCTTAACGTCTTAGCGACTTTTATGATACCGGCCTGCCCTCTTGCACTTCCTAAACTCGTATATAAATTTTTCAATATCACTATTGCTTTTTTAAATTATCCATGTAATAATGTTCACAGTTATTAATAAGGGCTTACAGATTTTTTAAATCCGTATCCGCAATTGTACCCTTAGGGAAGAAAGATTCTATTCAAAATAGATGGGCGTTGAGAAATTTAAATTCAATTACAAATTTATTAAAGATAATGCATCACCGGGAAGCTGGCGCAGAGGTTACGAATATCATCTAAAAGATATGGTATTTGATTCTTATCCTGAAAAAAACTTTTACATGGCAAAAGTCAAAGGGAATTTTCAGGATCATTACAACACAGACTTGATTTTCAAGAAAAACAAGGTTGAAGCCAGATGCAACTGTCCTTTAAAAGAAATGTGGTGCAAGCACGCGGTTTCGGTTGCACTTAAAGCAATCGACGAGCACGCTTACGAAGATTGGCTGGAGACAAAATACGGAATAGAAAGCAATTTTCCGGATGAAAATACAACATTGGATTTTGAACCGGCAGGGAACTACATTTTTCACTTTAATTCAAAAAGAAAAGCGAACTTTTTCTCTATTTTAGTTCGTTCAAGAGAAACCGGCAAAGTAGTCCGTCAAATTGAACCTATTTTAAGAGCATTAATTGAAGCGCAAAAACAGGATTCTTCTTTTGAATTAAACCCTTCTCAAATGGTAGAGGTTGGAATTTTCCAGCAGATTTTAAAAATTGCAAGGCAGGACAAAAAAGCCGGCTGGTACGATATTCCGATTACAAAATTCGCACCGATGTTTGCTTTGCTTTCAAAGGCCGATGAAGTATTGGATGAAAAAACAAAAGACCGCTTAAAATTCACAACGGAAGAGTGGAAACTTGTGCTTCAGGTAAGCGCAATGCAAGCCGGCGCACTTCAATTGTATTTAGAATGGAAAAGACCTGATAGCGATGATGTTTACCCGTTCGAAGAGGTCAGATATTTTTCAAGACATTTGAAATGGGGCAGATATAAAAATATAATTTTTCCGACAAATGTTGCAGTTAACGCTATCCCGCAAAACCTTACAAAAAGTACCTTTACAGATTTAAAAGAATCAGAGGGCGGAAAATTTATCTATGAAGATTTGCCAAAACTTCAAGAGGTTATGGACGTTGAGGTTTCCGAAAGTATCAGCAAACTTATGCTTGAAGAAAGGCCGCCGATTAACGTTGTAACAATGGGGATTGATTATGACCAGTCGCTTAAAGCATCTTTAGAGTTTGAATATGACGGAGTGAAAGTTCCGTATTCCAAAACAAACGACAAAACTACATATCTGACAATCAAAAAAGATGATATGATTTACTGGGTTAAACGAAATATTAAACATGAGCACGAAGCCTATAATATGCTCCTTGCCTGCCGTTTTGTTCCGATGCAGACTAATAACCTTGCTCTGGAAAAAGAAAACGCGATAGATTTTTACAATTACTATATAAAACAGGCCGGAGAAGGCTGGAGGTTTGAAGAAAAAGACGATATGACATTCTTCAAGCTTATGGATGAACCGTTTAAAATGTGTGCAAAAATCGACTTTTCACAAGATTCTCACGACAGCTTTGAAATCTCAATTTACGGAAGAATTGGTGAAGAAATTATCGATTTTGACGAAATTTATGAAACAATTCAAAACGGTGAAAAGTACAGCAGAATAAGGAGTTTGGGCTTTGTCGAATATCCGGCGCAAAATATTTACGCAATGATGAGAGCATTCAACTCGTTTGACGTATACAGAACTCCGGATAACAGATACACCGTTAAAACTTACCGTGCCGGCTTAATCAATGAACTTAAAAACTTAGATGTAGAACTCGTTTTGAGCAAAGATTTTGAAACCTTCTGGGCTCAAATGTCTACATTCTCGACATCTGAAGATTTAAAACTGCCTGATGGAATTAACGCCGAATTCAGAGAATACCAGCTCAAAGGTTTTGGCTGGCTCTGGTTTATGTATAAATACGGGCTTAACGGAATTTTGGCAGATGATATGGGGCTTGGTAAAACCCTTCAAGCTCTTTCAGTACTTCAAAAAGCAAAAGAAGAGGACGGCCAAATGCCAACCCTTGTCATTGCGCCGACAACAGTTGTTTTCAACTGGGAAAACGAAATCCAGAAGTTTGCGCCAACATTAAGCTGCTTAAAACTTGCCGGAGCTGAAAGAAAAGCTTTATTCAAAGAAATTCCGAACTATGATGTCGTAATCACAAGCTATGCGCTTGTCAGACGCGATATTAAAAAACTTAAAGAATACAATTTCAGATACGTAATTCTTGACGAATCCCAAAACATTAAAAACGCAACATCACAAACTGCTCAAGCAGTTAAAGAACTCAATGCGGATCATAAACTCGCCCTTTCCGGAACTCCAATTGAAAACAAATTGGAAGAATTGTGGTCAGTTTTCGATTTTCTTATGCCGGGATTTTTGTTCAATATTGCGGAATTTAACTACAGATACGTTAATCCGATTATGGAACGTCAAGATAAAACAGTTGAAAAACGTTTGAAACTCCAGATTTATCCGTTCATCCTGCGCCGTATGAAACGCGACGTTGCCAAAGATTTGCCGGATAAGGTTGAAAACATTGCATACTGCGAACTTGACGATGACCAGAGAGATTTCTATCTGCAAGTTCTTGACAGTACGAAAGAAGAACTCTTTAAATCTATTGAAGAAAAAGGTCTTGAAAAGAGCAGACTATCAATCTTCTCCGCCCTTCTCAGATTGCGTCAGATTTGCTGTCACCCGAGACTTTATGACAAAGAAAATGTTAAACACATTATGAAATCCGGCAAGTTTGAAAAATTAAAATCAATGTTGGAAGAAATAATCTCAGAAGGCCACAGAATTCTTCTGTTCAGCCAATTTGTCGATATGCTTGACATTATTAAAGCTTGGCTTGAAAGAGAAGGCATTGAGTATGAATACTTGACAGGTAAAACAAAAGACCGACAGGGCGCCGTTGAAAGATTTAATTCAAGCACAAAAATTCCGATATTCTTAATCAGCTTGAAAGCCGGCGGAACCGGTTTGAACTTAACCGGTGCGGATTATGTAATCCATTATGACCCATGGTGGAATCCGGCGGTTGAAGATCAGGCAACCGACAGAGCTTATCGTATCGGACAGACTAAAAAAGTATTCGTTTACAGACTTATCACAAAAAATACAGTTGAAGAAAAAATTCAAAAACTTAAAACAATTAAGAGAAACCTTGTTGACAGCGTAATTTCAGTTGATAGGAACATTACAAAATCCTTGACAATGGAAGATTTGAAAGAAATCTTCTCTGTTGATTAAAACTGACTCAATCATAAAAATAGCACTAAAAAATATGGCAAAACTCTTTAAGGCTGAGACCAATTCAAAACAGTCTCATCTTCTGCCCAATATATTTTTTATTTACAAGAGCTGGCTTCATCCCAGTCTAGTTTTTCGTGACAGTGGAGATAGTCCATGTTGCCGTTGTATAAAACCCATGCCGCACAGCCGCGGCCTTGACCATCAGCACTAATAGAAGTGTTTTTAGGATCGCAATAGGTATAAAAAGAAACAAGATCACCTTTATATCCAGCCGGGACAAATCCCTTTTTAGTAATCCTAAAATTAAATACCTCTACTCCAATTTTCATGTTTTTTGACGGAATTACAATCCAACAATCTCCACAAGAATCTTTCTCTACACCAGCAACACAGGCCGGAGAGCTAACCCATCCGTTTGCAAGTATTGTACTGTCGGTGATTTTAATAAATGAAGTACGGTTTTCTACTTTCCATGGCCAAAAAGCCTTTCTTCCGTCAAGAGAACGGACATACCCAATAGTTTCTTCAGGTTCCATTGTTTTAGAATTAATATATTTTTTTAATATATAAGCTATTTTTTCAGACCCACTATAATCAAGAATGGCGTTCCCTTCTTCATCAACTTCACCGGTATTTGTTACTGTAAGCCCCCATTCGTCAGGTGTACCATAATCATTAACCGCCATTAAAAACGCCTGATTAAGGACGGAATAAGCTTTTTTAAGCTGGGTTACTCTCTGTTTTTCTTTGTATTTTTGAACTAAAGAAGGCAGCGTCATCGCCGCAACAATCCCGATTATCCCTAGGGTGATTAGAACCTCAGCCAATGTGAACGCATGTTTTACCCTCTCTCTTTGTGAGAGGGTTGAATTTGTTAGTGAGCAGTATGCGAACTTACAAATTCGGGAGAGGGTTTTATGTAACGATTTTGACCCCTCACCCTGCCCTCTCCCACAAGGGGCGAGGGTATTTAATGACGTTTCTTGCTTGCCCTCTTGTCCTCTTGCCTTCTGTTCCTCTATCATATTATCCTCCTTTTCAGATTTAAACTACTCTTTAAATTCATGCACCATAATTTATATTTTGATGCGAATAGGCCTGAAATCCACTAAAACATACCTTCTTAAAATTCAAAAAATCATCAAAAAACGACAAACAACTACTTGAAAAGTGTCTAAAAATATTGTATAATAAGGCTATAAAAAACTCGCACCAAAATATAAAATTTGGTGCGTTTTTTTGCGTCAAAATTTCGTCATTACGACAAAGCGCAAGCGACGTAACAAGTTAATAATCGCTCATTGAAGAGTCTTCTTCGTCTTGCAAAGAAGATAAATCTCTTGTATAAGCTGCATCGAAATCTTCCGGCATATATTCTTGATCCGGCCAGATTGTATCTTCATCGTAGCGGCAGGCATGAAGGTTTGAAGCTGTCGTTAAATCGGAATTTGACAAGTCTGTTTCCGAAAATATACATCCAGCCATATCAGCATCTGAAAAATTACAATATGTCATCTGAGCATAACTGCAATCTGCACCGCTTAACAAGCTGTCGGTAAAATCGCATTCCAGTATATGTGCTCTCGTAAAGTCAACAGATGTTAAATCCGCATTTGTAAAATTAACAAATGATAAATTACAATCTGCAAAAGAACTTGAATTTAAATCGACATCAGAAAAGTCAATTTCATTGAGTACGATACCTGAAAAATCAACTTCAGAAAGATCCACTTCTTCCTGATCAATTTTCCATTCATTAAATTTTTCGGGGTGCTTTTGCAATAATTCAACTAATTCTTCCTTAGTATAATCAATCATCTGTTTCTCCTTTAAGTAGTGTATATTTATCATCTATTCTTTTTTTAATTAAACAATTTTATTTTTCAAAGCTTTCAATGCTGCCTGCAATCTATCGTCAACTTCAAGTTTTTGCAAAATGCTTGCAACATGCGCTTTTGTCGTGTTTATACTTATAACCAGCAATTGTGCTATTTCCATATTACTGTAACCTTCGGTCATAAGTTTTAAAATTTGGGATTCTCTTGCGGTTAAATCGTAATCTTTTTTGGCTGTATCTGTATCTATTACTGATGAATTGGTAGTTGCCTTTAATACAATATTTGCAATACTTGGGTCAAACCATGCCGCACCGTCAGCTACTGACTGCACAACCTGAACCAGCCTTTGAGGGTTGATTTCTTTGGAGCAATATGAATTTGCCCCCGCTTTCAAGCTGTTTAAAACCTCTTTTTCTTCATTGTGAGATGTAAGTATAATAATTTTCACATCCTTGTTTGATTGTCTGATTTTTTGGGTTGCCTGAATTCCGTTCATATTCGGCAAACCTAAATCCATAATTATTATGTCAATATGGTTGTTATTAAAAATTTCAAGTGCCTTTTCCGCAGATTCTGCTTCGTATATAGTTTCAATATAATCAACATTTTCGAACGTCGTTTTTAGTCCAAAACGTGTCAATTCATGATCTTCAACTATTAGAATATTCTTTTTCATATACTAAGTTCCTCTTTTGCGGGTGCATAATCAGGATTTATAAGCAGACTCTTTTTAAAATTATATTTTGCATCATCTTTAAATCCTTCAGCCTTAAAAATTAATCCTTGATAATAATAATATCTAAAATCGTTTTCGTCAATATAATTAGCTATACTAAGATATTCTTTTGCATTATTATAATTTTTTAAACCGATCTCAATGCGTGCCAAATCAATCCAGCCGTCTTTAAAATCACGGTTTATGGCAACGGCTTTTTTTAGATAATCTTTTTCTTTTGATTTGTCATAAAGCGCAACTTCATAGTATGCAATATAGCAATTTGTATAAGCTTTCAAAATTTTTGTGTAAATTTCAAGAGCTTTCTTTTCAGCGCCTGTTTTTTGATAAATTTGCGCAGTTTTTACCATTGCGTCCGGATTTTTTTTGTCTTTGTCTGAAGCATCTTTATAAAATTTAAGCGCATTTTTGTAATCTTTTTCCCTTGCGGCTAAGTCTCCCAAAACCTCTAAGGCCATCGAATTTGAGCCGTCAAGTTTTCGGGCTTTTTGGGCATTATCAAGAGCTTTTTCAAAATCCCGTGTGTCGAAATAAACTCTTGATAACAATGAATAAACTTCTTTCGGAGTTTTCTTTTTATTCATTGACGCATTTTGAAGAGCTCTTATTGATTTTGCGTATTCTTTTTCAAAATAGTAGTAATAGCCCAGATGATAATTTTTCTCTGCATCTTTTTTAGCGGCTTTATAAAGAATATATTGTTCCGTGGCGTTAATTTTGCGGCTAAATTCCATTGAATACATATTTTGTTTTTTTAGATAATTTACAATTTCAAGCGCATCTTTAGGATTTTTGCCCTGAACAAGAATTTCAGCTTTTAACTTTTTGTAGTTCAAATTCTCATTATTCATTGCGATTGCTTGATTTATGTATTTAGATGCCGACAAGATATCGTTCGATTTTAAATATCCGAGAGCTGCTATATAATTTGCGTAATCCGATTTTGTCAATAAATCCGTATTTTTTATTAATTCGGCCGTGGCTTCTTTACTCTGATCATTATATGTAATATTTGAGAAAATTTCGGCAAGATAAATTTCATCATTTTTCTTTAATTTTTTTATCGGAAAATAGAATTTTTGAATGTCATCTACAAGAAATGTTGAATAATCTTTATTTTCGATTTTTGATGCGGAAAGATCAGATAAGTCGAAGAAACCAATTGCGGCCATTTTTTCCGTGATTACCATGTATGCATAATCATTAGGCTGCATAGTTTCTATCAAAATTTTATAGTCATTATATGACGCTTTTACGTTACATTGTTTAAACCGGTCAAATGCTATTGCAAATTGGTTTTGAATATTGTTTTTTGTTAAAGAAACTTTTTGAGGCGGCATTGAAGTTCTTGTTTCGTAATTTACGTTTATATTTGGCTGAGGTATTGGATTTACAAATTTTATGTGGTCATAGAAACTCTCTCCAAAAGCAGGACTGACTGCTGATAGAGTTGTGAATATAACCATTGCGTTTAAAAATTTGTTTTTCATTATAATAAAAATTGCCCTCTTCTATTTTATATTCCCTGAATAATAATTATTAAACAATTCTATAAGATTTTTTTCATCCCCCGTTTTATCTTCATTATTAATGAAATTGAAGATATCGATCAGAGTATATTTTTGGAAAATTTCTTTATCTTCTTCTGTAAAATTATGATAATTTTCTGTCAAGAATACGTTTATAATTTTATCTAAACTTATTTTTAGGAATGTGTCAACAATATTTTTATCAAAATGCGTGCCGGAATCTTTCAAAAGTATGTTTATAACATTTCCGATAGGCATTCTATCACGGTAGTGGCGTTTTGATGTAATTGCATCGAACACATCTGCAACAGCGAGAATTCTTCCTCCGTACGGGATTTCTTCCCCTTTTAGATGTCTGTAATAACCTGTTCCGTCATATTTTTCATGGTGAGAGCATGCTATATCCGTTATTTTTTTGAAATTCTTTGATGTATGAATTTTATCTAAGATATCATGTGTAATTTTTGCATGTTCTTGAATATGTTTGTACTCTTCATCGGTTAATTTTCCTTCTTTTTGCAAGACGCTGTCGCGAATTCCTATTTTGCCTATATCGTGAAGAGTTGCGGCTTTTTCAATCAATTCTTTTTCGTTTTGCGGAAGTTCAAGTTCATCTGCGATTAGCATGGAATACAATTTTACACGGCTTGAGTGACCTGCTGTAATCTTATCTCTTGCATCGATTGAGGTTGCAAGGGTATCTATAAAGCTTTCAAAAAGGATTTTTTGTTCTTTATAAAGTTCTTTCTGCTGTTCAAATAATTGGGCATTTTCTATTGCAATACTTGCACTTCCTCCGATTGCAACGAGCAAATCTTCATCACTTTTTGTAAATGTTCCGTTTTTTTTATTCAAAACTTGAAATGCGCCTATGATTTCCTGATTATTGTTTTTTATCGGCATGCAAAGAATAGTTTTTGTTTTATAGCCGGTTTTTAAATCTACGTCTTTGTTAAATCTGGAATCTGAATAGGCATCTGCAATATTAATACTTTCGCCGCTTTGAACAACATATCCGGCAAGGCCTTTATTAGCCGGAAAGCGAATTTCCTGACTATCCATTCCGAGCGCAACTTTTGACCAGATTTCGTTTTTCTCTTTGTCGTACATAAACACTGTACATCTATCTGCTTGAATTGCAATTTTAGTTTCTTCCGCAATTACTTTTAAAAGCACATCAATATCGGTTTGAGCTGTAATCGAGCGTCCTATTTTTACAAGAGAAATCAACGGATCACTGGCTGTCGGAAGATTAAAATCAAGATTATTCTTTATTTGTTTAATTCTAGTTATGATGTAGCCGACTATTTGAAATTCATCTTCTATAATGGCTATATCTTTTGCATTATTGTAATGAAGATTTGCAAGTTCTCGGTTGTTTTCGCCGAAATATATTCCTGCCAGGCAGTAATGGTAGAAAAGAGAGGCCGTTTTTTCTTTTGAAAGCTGTGCAAGATTTTTTACATCCTCTAAAAGAGAAAGAGCTTTGTTATAAGATTTTTTATCAATCATGTATTCACACAATGCGATGAGCGCAAGAGAAACGCAATAATATTTTGTTAAATCCTTTCCTTTAAAAGTTTTTTCGGCTTTTTTGAATGATTCCAGTGCTTTCTGATATTGTTGATCTTCAAGTGATACAAATCCCTTTTGTAAAATATCTCTTCCTTTTTCTATTTTTTCTTCCAGCGTTTTCATGAATTTTCCTGTTTTTACATCTACACATTTTTATTGTACAATATTATTATAATTTTTACAAACGTATAAATGAATGAATATATTTGGAGAGTTAAATGAATAAAATTACTATCTTAATTCCGGTATTTAATGAGATTAATACACTGGATAAGATTATTAAGAAAGTCGAACAGGCAAAGTTTTGCGGACTTGAAAAAGAAATTATTTTAATTGATGATTGTTCAACTGACGGAACAAAAGAACTTTATAAGAATTATCCGTATAAAGTTTTGTATCATGATGTAAATCAAGGCAAAGGTGCTGCGTTAAGAGACGGATTTAAAGAGGCAACTGGTGACATTATAATAATTCAGGATGCGGATTTGGAGTATGATCCTATTGATTATGAGCCAATGATTCAGCTTATTATAAATGACAGGGCAGATGTATGTTACGGTTCAAGGCTTACAGGATGCAAACCTTCAAGATCGTTTATGTTTCATCATCTTTTAGGTAATAAATTTTTATCATTTTTGACAAATATTTTATACGGGTCAACTCTTACCGATATGGAAACCTGTTATAAAGCTTTCAGAAGTGACATTATTAAAGATATTGAAATAAAATCGGACAGATTTGATTTTGAGCCTGAAATTACTGCGAAAATTCTGAAAAAAGGCGCAAGATTATACGAACTTCCGATTTCATATTATGGAAGAGAATTTTCGGAAGGGAAAAAAATTACATGGCGTGATGGTTTTTATGCTATCATTGCATTAATAAAATATAGATTTACTGATTAGGAATAATGAAAAGAAAGGAATTGATTATGAAAAAAGTTTTGTGTTCACTTTTTCTAATGGCATCATTTGTATTGAATGCAAACGCCGCAACCACAACTACCACTAAGACGAATACTTATGTTCCATCAGATAGAGTTGAAACCGTTGGAAAGCAGATTATCAGTAAAAACAATTTGCCGACCGTAACATTTAAAGTTACAGAAACAGCGGCAAGCAATGCTGATATAGCTACAACTAACGTTTTATACATTAATAAACAAGATTTGAATTACACCGGAAACGACAATGAAGTTGCCGCTGTAATTGCTCAAGAATTTGGAGCAGTTATTAACTCTTCTGCAACAAAAAATAAAGCATTTGCAAATCTTACAACTGCAATCGCCGGAAACGTAACATCTGAAAACTTGCAGAATGCGGCTGCACTTGCAAATACACTTTCTAAAACTTCAATGTCAACAAAACAACAAATGAATGCTGATGTAACCGGGTGTGACTTAATGATTGCTGCCGGATACAATCCGCTTGCAATGATTGTTGTTCTCGGCAAAATGGATGGAAGCGTAATGGAAGCAATCAGCGGAACTCCTGCTAACATAAAAAGAACAATGAATATTTATGATTATCTTTCTTACAATTATCCGTCAAAAGTTACAGCCGGATATGGATGCAAAGAATACAAAAATTTTGTTGCATATATTGAACCGACAATAAAAGAAAGAAATTCAAATTCCAAAAAACTTGCCAAATTTAAAAAAGAACAGGCAAAACTGAAATTACAAAGATCTAAAGATTTAGCTAAATATAAAGCTACAGGCGGAACAACCGGATGGGATGCATCTTACACAATCCTTCAAAATCTAATGAATTCGTCAGAAACAAAATAAATTAGAAAAAATATATTTTTGAAAAAGCCGTCACTTCGACGGCTTTTTTGTTGTCCCTAAAAATACGTACACATTTTTGGGGACTTGCGGGAGGTGGAGAAAAAATTTATAGTAAGAATGGTACTATAAAATTTGAAAGGAAATCTTATGCCAAAATTCAAGTCTACAATTTTAAATTTTTTGAAAAACGGTGAAAATATTGACGAAATATTCAACAATCTTGAATCAATACAAAAAAACTTGATGAAAAATCACTCAAATCCCGCCTTTAGCGAAGAAGATAAAATAAAAATATCTAACAGCTACAATGAAGTTGACGACCTTGGGAAAGCCCTTTATAAGTACAATACTTTAATAGAAAATGAAATGCCGGAGGATGCAGAAAAAGAAAGTGAAGAAATTTCTGATTTTGTTTTAAAAGGCGGAATTTCTAATGTAAAATATGTCTGGCACAGTGAAAATGGAGAAAACACATGCGAAGAATGTAAAGCCCTGGATGGAACAGAATACGATTTTGACGAAGAAGTCCCGCAACGTCCGCACCCGAATTGTAAATGCACGGTTGAAGTTGTTGAGGATAAAACTGAAAACACCTCTCAAAATGATAATTCTTCAAACAATACAAATAGCAAAAAAAAGAACGAAACTTCTTCTATTCCAAATAACAATAGCAATAGTAGTAACAATACTTCAGGTCAAAATGAAGGTAAAAATAATTCAAACATCGAAGCATGCCCGAATTGTGTCGGAGAACTTGAACAGGCCGAAAATATTTTGTATCAGCTATATTCTTCTTTGCAATATGCCGGTTCGGTAATCCGAAAACTTATAGCTATTTCAAGCATATCTCAGCCATATTTAACAAAAAATTATCTTATTGATTTAGTAAAAATCGGAGAAGAATCTTTTTATACATATAATGATTTTGTAACAAGTTACGCAACAATGGTACAGCTCAACAAAGAAAAATATCATGAGGGTGCTCCAGAATACTTTCATCGTCTTGCTAACTGCAAAGCCGCACAAAGAGGTGAGTTAGGTGTTCAAGCAGCCAAAGCCGCCGGTGCGGTAAGGGAAATAGGAGACTTTTATAAAGAAATCCTTTTCAAAGGTATATCGGTAAATGATGCGATATATAATAATAACTATGATTACGAACAGAACCAAATCGGGCGGGAATTAGGCCAAAATAATCCTGATGCCGATTGTGAAAAATTGCTCCAAGACATGATGAAATTAGAATGGTTTAATAAAAATCCTTAAAAACATCATTTCTTATTAAAATATAAAAACCGGAAATATTATTAATATTTTTAATAAAATATCATTTATAATACAAATATGAATAAGAAAAGTCTGGATAAATTAATTTTAATTGTAAAAATATTACTTACAATATTGGTGAATATGTTTCTTCTTGGACTGTTTGTGACAGGATTTATCACTTCTGCCTTTTCAAATGATAGCTTTATATCACTGTTTCGTCTCATATTTTATGTATTATTGATGATATGTTTCAATTATGTAATATGGAAAAAAGTCAACATGAATTATAACGCCTGCGCCAAAATAATGAAACCCGCTTTATATACATTATTTTTGTTAATACTTGGTATTATAGGTATCATAGTTTGTATTTCGATTATGATAATTGTTCTTATTATGCTTGCGCCATTAATGTATCTTGTAGGAAGCTCTCCGGATTTTGAAAATGTATTATACTTGATTTTATCTATAATAATGGTGCCGGCATGCTGGATTTTTGTATTCAAAAACATTTCTGAAACTAAAAAAGCGGTA
The DNA here is from genome assembly GCA_017942035.1 of bacterium. GTDB lineage: Bacteria > Cyanobacteriota > Vampirovibrionia > Gastranaerophilales > Gastranaerophilaceae > RUG14219. The sequence goes on from JAGAVG010000001.1 coordinate 69,712, forward strand.
TTAGGATCAGTTTTTCTTTTGTGGATAGCAATGACAATGGGAAGTTTAACCGTAAAACATGCAATAGATATTGACACCTGTTCTGATTCAGGCAGATGCAGCGGTGAAAAAATTTATAATATAGATTCCTGCCTTGATAAAGGTTACTGTTGGAATTATGAACAAAAAAGATGCGAAAAATTCCAAGAAAAATGTTCTCCGCGTCCGATCAGCAGATGAAATTTTTTATAATATCATAAGCGCCATCCTGACGGCAGGAGGATTTTCGGATAAAACTTACACCGTATTTTTCTGCAATAGATTTTATATTTTCAGCCGCTGAAATTATACAAATTTTTGTGTTTTTATACTCCTTAAAATATTGAATTTGTTTTATAAACCATTCACCGGCAAACATTGGTAAAAAATCCGGCTCCATCTGCATATCAGTTAATATAATATCAAAAGGGTTGTCAATGTTATACAAAAGTTTTTCAACACCTTCTTTTGCGCTATATGCCTGAAGAATCTCAACCTGTTCATTAAATAATTCATTAAGTGCAAAGGTGTGATATTTTACCCAGTTTGGAGAATCGTCAACAACAAGAATTTTCGTCAAAGTATTTCCTCCTCCAATAAAATATCATGCCCCATATTATACATTAAATCCAAATATGCATCATAATAAACAAGAACTGCTGAAATATATTCCATTAAAAGTTCCTGTCTCTGATGTTCAATGGCCATCAAGTTCAGGAATTGAGTTTCGCCATGCCTGTAACGATTAGTCGACATCTTCAAAATTTCTTCTGATTCTTTTAAAATCTCTTTGTAATATCCAATATTTTCCTTTGAATATTTAAACTCATTGTATTCTTGTTTAAGCGTCATTTTTAGTTTATTTTCAAAAGATTCTTTATCAAGCGAAGATTTTTCAACAACAACTTTTGCCCGATTAACATCAGCCCTGTATGTTGTAAAAAGCGGAAGATCCATATAAGCTCCTACAAATGCACCTCCGATATGCGTGCTCCTTTGAAATGCATAACCCGCGGCAACCGCCGCATCAGGAATAACCTTATGACGTGCAACTTTTAAATCTGCCTGACTTTTAACAATAGAATTTTCGGCAATTCTAATTGCATAACTGTATTTTAAAGCTGTGTCTTCAATAACCTTATAATCAGGAAGGGTAATATTCAATATTGCGGGATCTCCTAGAATATAAAGCTCCTGGGTATCATACATATCAGAAGTATCTCTCATGTTCATAACTTCATTCAGATGAAACTGAGCATTCAAAAGCTGGGATTTTTCCTTATTCAAAACAACAAGCTGCTTTTTGTATCTTATATCAGCTTGAAGCATGTCAACTTTATAAACCGGAGATTTTTGTGCCTTTTCTTTTGCTATATCATACATATCTTTGAAAACATTTTCTCTATCCTGCATAATATGCACCATTGATTTATGATAAAGAACCTCGAAATAAGCCCTCATTACATCAATTTTAATTTCATGCTCCTTTGCACGAACCTCATTTTCTACAATGTCATATTGAGCCAGTGCAGCACGTTTACGAACACCCCTTTTTGAAACTTCAACCGGAACAGCAATCCCGAATTGGCTGGAATTACCCTCTGTTACTTTCCCAATCAGAAAATTTGACTGAAATTGCGGATTTTTAAGCTGATTTGCAATTTGTATATCTTGCTTAACAATTTCAAGCTCCTTTTTTTTAGCTTGAAGAGCAAGGTTATTCTTCAACGCCAGATTAACAGCCTCTTCAACTGAACACCGCTTGACAACAGCATTTGCAGGGAATGTAAATAAAAAATTTATTAAAATAAAAATCAAAATCTTTTTTAACATAATTTAATTTTACAATAAAATACTTGAAATTTACAATAAAAGTGTTATAATAAAAATAAGGGCGAGGCTAATTAAGCCCCATCCTCCTTTAAAGCCAATTATCGTTTAAATTTAAGGGCTAGTATTATTAGAAATATTAATGCTAGTTCTTTTTTTGTAAATTAATTCAAAAATAAAGGCGGAATAAATCCGCCGATAGCTTTTAAAAAGGAGTTGCTTAAATAATTTGAAAAGTTTTTGAAGTTAAGATTTAACAATTTTCAACACAGGAACCTTGTTTGCAATAAGAGCATCAACAACTTTTGGCATCTGACACACAAAAGAATAATTACCTTTAGAAATAGAACATTTTGCACAGTCGCAATTCAACGAATAGCATTCCAATGCTTGCTGTGTCCAGTTCTGAGCAATCGACATTGAAATCTCATCATTTTGAGGAAAATATTCCTCCCTTTCTGCAGAAAAATTTTTAACCATGACTCTCACCCCTCATTTTAATAGAACTTGCCCTATCTTATTTTAACGCATATACAATACGTTTTAATCCGCTAAATAATGTAGATTGTGACAAATTATTAACAAACATGCTTGAAATCAAATTTTTATCATGATATATTGTCCTTGGAACAATTTATAGATTAGGATGTTACATTATTATATGAAAAGTTCAACTTTAAGAAGATCAAATTTGTCAAAAGAAAAAATGGCTGTGTTAGAGGCTCTGTCAAATTATAGACATGAAGTGTACGACAAAAATACACCAAAAACGTATATCAGATCAAATAAAGAAAAAGAATTGGATATACTATGGCAGAATTTTAAAGTTAATCAAAAGAGTGAGAAATCACCAGGTGTTTATTTAGGAATAGGATTTGTTGCAGGAGTCGTATCAATGTTATTGTTAACGACTATTATAGGTTTTTCTGCACGCAGTATAGAATCCAAAGCATTAACCCCGAAAGCGGATAAAATCAGCAGTGAGAAAGTAAAAGTTGATCTTATTCCGGCTTCCGTTCCGGCAGAAGATGCTTCTAAAGCAGCAGTTTCAAAAACAAACGAAACATATACTGTCCAAAGCGGAGATACAATGGGAGCAATCCTTGTAAGATTTTATGGTTCAGAAACCAGAGAAAACAGAATTAAGGTTATGAACGCAAACAAAATTACAAATCCTAACAAACTTTCAATCGGGCAAAAATTGATTATACCGATGAATTAGATAAAATATTTTTTAAATATTATTAAAAACGGAAGATTAAACTTCCGTTTTTTTGTAAAAATTTTGAACGAAATAAAAAAAAGCCATTCTAATCAAAGAACGGCTACCAGACTTGGGGAGGAGATATGAAAAATATAATTTTCATATCTATATAATTTTAGACGGCAAATATTTTCCAAAACTTTGACATATTATATAAATCTCCTCCAAATGTAGTAGAAAAATAATAAAAATTTTCAACAGTTGGAGAATTTTATCAAGAGTAAAACTCTTAAATCATGCGTATATAAAAATAGGAGGAAACATGCCTGAAAAAATAAACCTTTCCGCACCGGCAGCAGAATTTATAAATAAGCTTGAAAAGATTGCAACTACACCTTTATATGAACTTTCATATAAAGATGCCAGAAAATTTCTTGATAATCTCCAAACAGAATATCAGACAGATGAAGAATATGACGTTGAATTGGTTGATAAATCAATCCATACAGATACACTTGGAACTATTAATTTGAGAATAATACGTCCTAAAGACAATAGAGAAAAACTTCCTGCAATTCTGTATTTCCATGGCGGCGGCTGGATATTAGGCGGGAAACATACCCATGACAAACTTATCAAAAGGCTGGCATGTGATGTAAAAGCTTCCGTTATATTTTTAGATTATCCGTTGTCACCGGAAGCCTCATATCCGACTGCAATAAACCAGGGATATGCACTTCTAGACTATATATCAAACAATCCTGAGGAATTCAATATTAATCCTGAAAAAATAGTTCTGGCAGGGGACAGTGCCGGCGGAAATATGGCTGCAGTTTTGGCAATAAAAGCAAAAGAAGGCGGTCGTTTAAAAGTAAAATTTCAAGTTTTGCTTTATCCGGTGACAGATGCCTCAATGGATAGTAATTCATACTCCGAGTTCAAAAACGGCCCTTGGCTGAGTAAAAAAGCTATGGAATGGTTTTGGGATGCATACGTTCCTGACAAAAACTTAAGAAATAATTATTATATTTCGCCGTTAAAAGCTGATATAGAAGTTTTGAGAAATCTTCCGCCAGCCCTAATAATTACAGCGGAAAATGATGTTTTGCGGGACGAAGGAGAAGCTTACGCTAAAAAACTTCAAAAGGCCGGGGTGGAAGTCTTAAGCGTAAGAATTAACGGAACAATGCACGATTTTATGATGTTAAATTCTCTTGCTAAAACCTGCCAAACAGATGCCGCATTTTTAATCACATCAGAAATATTAAAAAAGGTTTTATACAAGTAAAAAACAAATTTTTAACGTAAAAGAAACGCACCAAATTTTATATTTTGGTGCGAGTTTTTTATAGCCTTATTATACAATATTTTCAGACACATTTCAAGTGGTCTTTTGTCGTTTTTTAATGATTTTTTGAATTTTAAGAAGGTATTTTTTAGGGAGTTTCAGGCCCACATGCATCAAAATATAAATTATGGTGCATGAATTTAAAGGATAATTAATGAAAATATGGAGGCTGAAAGTATGGAAATAGAACAAAGAGAGAGCGTAAGTATTAAAGCCGCGTTTACCCTAGCAGAAGTTCTAATCACTCTCGGTATAATCGGTGTTGTGGCGGCGATGACGTTGCCGGCTGTTATTAATAAAATTCAACACAAACAGCTCGAAACGGCATTTAAAAAATCTTATTCGGTAATTTCTCAAGCAATCCAAAGAATTGCCCAAGAAGAAGGTGAAATTCCAACAGCATATTCACTTGCAGGTATCAAAAGTGCTGATCTTGTAAAAAAATATTTTTCAGTTTCTGAATCTTGTATTATAGCCTCAAATGGAATGTCAAATAGCTCTTGTATGGGCCGCGGAGGGTTCAATACTTGGTTTTACTCTTTTTATAGTAAAACTTACAATAAAAAAACTGTCGCAAATAATTTACATTCGTGGTTTGATGACGGTATGTTTATCCTTTCTGACGGCAAAATAATTTTTTTAGATAAATCTCATGGAGACAATTTGTTAGTAGGAGTTGACACAAACGGTAAAAAAGCACCTAATTTATTAGGGTATGATTTGTTTTTATTTAAATTAAATTATCAAACAGGTGCTTTAGTAGGATATGACTTCCGTATGGATAGTATAGAAGATGAAAATACTTATTGCAGCAAAACTTCAACTGATGGATTAAACGGATTATCTTGCTCTGTTGAGGCGCTTAAAAATCCAAGTGAATATTTTAAAAATTTGCCATAATGTTATTACGCTGGGTGATTGCGGTTTGTTTAATTAAATATTTGTAAACTTATGTAACAAAATATCTACTTTGTATATACGATTTAGGCAATTTTTATATAAAAAAATACTTTATATAAGAGTAAGAGATTTAAAAGAGTATAGATAAAGAAAAGGATATTAAAATTGTAACACGGAATTTAAGTTCTTTTTATTGCTTTTTAGGAAAAAGTAATTAAAATGTTGATACTAAGTGAAAATATACACAAGGAGAATGGAAAATGGACTTTGATTTTGCAAGATTTGGATTCCCAAATGCAGGTAACACAGGTAAAGTAACGCCTAAAAAGGTAAACACAGAAAAAACTAAAAATGTTGCAGCTCCAGGAATGGAAAATGTTGAACTAGTTCAGCCTAAAAAAGCTGATGCAAGTGCATTAGATGCAACAGCCGCTCAGAACTTAGGTTTTGTGCGCACAACAGGAGCACAACCGATCAGTGGCAGTAACGCTGTTGACATGGCAGAGCTTTATTTGCGTGCAGGCATTAGTAATTTCAGGATGCCGACAGAAGGTGAATACGCAAGAATTTCCGCATCAACAATTGGCGCAATGAATGATATTATGACTGTCGGAACAACTGCCAACGCAGAAAAGGCCATTGCAGATTTTGAAAAATATTTCGGATAAATTATTTTGATTATTAATTTTAGCTTATATTAAAGATTTAATAAATAAATTTTTACTGATTAATAACCATTCACTTTGTAAATTTTTCACACAAAGGCCCGATAAAAATATCGAGCCTTTGTTTTTATGATAATAAATTTGTGTTTAAGATTAGTACATTCCGATGATATTTTTGACTTCTGAGAGGACTTCTTGAGCCTTAATGCGGGCTTTTTGAGAACCCTCGGCGATTATTCTGTCAACTTCTTGCGGATTTGCTTCATAGTAGCGTCTTTTTTCGCGAATTTCTTTTAATTTTTCGTTAATGCAAGCCCCTAGCTGGCGTTTACAATCTGCACAACCGCGTTTTCCGGCTTTGCACTCGCATTCAACATTTTTTACGGTTTCTTCATCCGCGAATATTTTCCAGTATTTGAAGGCAACTTCGCAATCTTCCGGATGTCCCGGATCATCTTTTCTAAGACGAGATTTATCCGTGATTGCTGACATTATTTTCTTGGAAGTAACTTCTTCTGTATCAGAAATTTTGATATCGTTATGGAAAGATTTGCCCATTTTTTGCCCGTCAAGACCGCAAATAAGCGAGCAGTGATTTAAAATAGGCTTAGCTTCATTAAAAAAATCGGTGTTGTAAAGGTGATTAAATCTTTTTGCGATATCCCTTGTGATTTCTATATGCGCAACCTGATCGACGCCTACCGGAACTGCATGAGCATTAAAGGTTAAAATATCCGCTGACATTAAGACCGGATAGCCCAAAAGTCCGTAATTTATCTGCTGGGCATTTGAATCTTTGCTCCTTAGAATTCTTGCCATATCTTTTAATGTCGGATCTTTTTCGACCCATGCCTGCGGAGTAATCATACCGAGATAAATATTCAATTCTGCTGTTTCCGGAACAAGCGATTGAACATAGATAGTTGATTTTTCGGGATCAATACCTGATGCAAGCCAATCTATTACGACATCTTTTACATCTTGTTTTAAGTCTTTTGTTTGATCATATTTTGTAGTTAAGGCATGCCAATCTGCAACCTCGAAATAGCATTCATACTGGTCTTGAAGCTGAACCCAATTTTGGATAACTCCAAGATAGTGCCCCAGATGTAATTTGCCTGTAGGGCGCATTCCTGACATAATAATTTGTTTCATAATTAGCACATCCTTTCTTACATATAAAATAATATCATAAAAAAGATATGTTAATTGAGTTTGGAGCAAATTCTGCGGATTAATTACAGAAACATGTTCAGAATTGCGCTCAGAATTGCGAGACCACCGGCCATTTCAAGAGTCGGCAGGAAGCCTTCTGCGTTTACACCGGGCATAAAATAAACGACCGCGTACATCAAAGCTATGTTAATCACAATTGAAAACAACCCCAGCGTTAAGAAGTTTATAGGAAGTGCTATAAACTTTACAACCGGCTTGATAAACATATTAACAGCAAGGATTACAAGTGCCGCCAGCATTGCCGTAGTGAATCCATCTACAGCTATACCGGGGATTAGATAGCCCGCAAAAAATATTGCAAGTGCAAATATTAAAATTTTCAAAATTAATTTTTTCATATTGTTATTATATATTAAAAATTTTTAAAATCATTAGCAAAATTTCTTATGTTCAAGTTTTATATAGTTGTTAAGGATATAAATAGAATGATTAGTTTTACCGCGAGTTATATAAACAAAGTAGGAATAAAGGAAAAATGTCCGCATAGTTCAAGATTTCAGGATAAATCAGCCTCTCTTGTAGAACTTTCCATGCTGGATAAAAGAGATGTAAAAACTCTTGAAGAACTCAGCTATGACTGGGGAGACTACTCTTATGCCACAAATTTATATGAATTTGCAAAATATATAAATTCAAAGCAGATAACTAATTCACCTCAAAAATTACTTGCAATTACAACGCAAAAAGAAAATTTTAAAAATCTGGAGCCTTCAAAGGTTCTTGGATTAGTTGAATACACACCAAAAGAAGATAACAGCGCAAAAATAAATTTGATTGAAACGAACCCTGTGCATACCTATTATTCAAATGACAGAGAATACAAAAATATAGGGAAAGGGCTTATTCAAGGTGTAATAGAACATTCAAAGGCCGATAAAATAACCCTTCACAGTGTTCCGAGTGCAAAATATTTCTATAAAAAACTTGGCTTTGTGCAAAACCCTGAGAAAAAAGACTGGTACGGCAATCTTGATAAATCTGAATTTATGCTAATTATATAAAATAAAAAAAATGGTAAAATACGAATTTTACCATTGTGATTTCATAAGTATTAGTTTTGGAGTTTTATGTATTTTGGTTAAATTTTACTTCCGGCAGCTTTATATAGTCCTATGTAATCTACATAACAGTTAACCTGCTGGCCGGCTACGGCTTTATCTATCACCATAAGATTTTCCTTAACCTGAATTAAATCAAGTTTCGAAATTATACCCTGATTGAATTTATCCTGACTGTATCCAAAATCAGCTCTTTCAAGTTTTGCCTGTTCCAATGTCGCATCAAGCTTTTCTTTGTCTCTTTTTATTGCGACAAGGCTGTCGTTGACTTCCTGAATAGATGTCAGGTTTGTTTTATAGTAATTTTGTAAAATTCTTTCGTATTGCTCTTTTTTCAATTTCAAATTAGCAATCAGACTTCCGCCCCTAAATAGCGGGAGCATAGCTGATCCGCCCAAAGATGCAAGCATCCCTTTTGTTGAAAACAATGAACCGAATTGAGAAGCATTAAAAAGTGCAAGGCCTGTTAAATTAAAACTAGGCAAAAACTCTTTTTTCGCAACTCTTACATCAATTCCGGCTTTTTCCACCATTTTTTCAGCTTTCAGGTAATCCGGTCTTTGCGTAATAACCTCCGTCGAAATTTCAGCAGGAATTACTCCGGTGAAGTTTATACTTTCATAAGGTGTGACCGCAAGATTTGACGCATTTTCAGGACTTTCACCTATCAAAACTGCAAGCTGATGAGCAAGCTGTTGTCTTTGTTTTTTGTATTCAATCAGCTCTGTTTGGCCTGAAATAAGCGCCTTGTTTGCTTTTACGGTATCTGATGTAGAAGTTATTCCTTCTTTGTTTCTTTTGAGCATCAAATCGTAAATTTCTTTTCTTAATTCAACGATATCCTCTTGAAGTTCAATCATTCTGTCTAAACTTACGAGGTTTAAATATGTTGTTCCGACTGCCGATGCAACCGAAATATAAGATGCTCTTTCGTCAAATAAAGAAGCTTCGTACAATTTTTTCACAGATTTTGTTTTGTCTCTGTTTTTCAAGAAAATATCAGCCTCGTAATTTACAATAGCCGGCAGTGCGAAAAATCCGCCCCAATCTGTTGTTCCGGGATGCTTTACGTAATTTGGCGCGTAACCTGCAGTCATTTGCGGTAATTCGCTTGCAAGTTGAGCACGAACATTTTGATAATATTCTCTTGTGGCTATTGTGGCCATTTTTAAATCGTAGTTGTTAATTACAGCCTTTAATATATAATCATTTAAATTGCTGTCATTAAAGTTTTTCCACCAATCTAAATTTACATATTCATATTTGTAAGTATCATTTTCTTTTTTATTTTTTGTCACCATGCTTTTAAACTGTGCAGGCGATTTGAATTCATTATCGTTTGATTTTGCAAGCGCAAGGCATGGGGTAAAATTCATTACCATAATACTTGCTAAAAGTGCTATCGAGATTGACTTCTTCAATTTTTTCTTCCTTATTTATCTATTGCTTTTTTCTAATTAGTATGTTAGCATAATAATGTTGTAAATGCAACATGTAAATTTGTCAACTGACAAGAATAAAAATTTTAAAGGACAAAATGACAATAGAAACACATAAACACTATACAGAAACAATATATTATGAAATTGAACAGACGGCAAAATTTTGTAAAACGCTTGGTTCACAGATTTTTGAAAAATTCGAATTAAAAATTTCGTCTGATGAATTTTATATATTAGATACCCTGCTTTCTCATCCGGAAATTTGTCAAAGAGATCTTGCAAAGTTAATCCTCAGAGACCGCGCAAACACAGGCAGACTTCTGAATTCTCTGGAAGAAAAAGGTTTTATAAAGAGATTTGTTGATTTAAAAAATAACCGGCTTGTGAAAAAGATGGAGGTAACAGAAAGCGGAGAGAAGATTTGGAATGAATGCATTTTGAAAATTAAACCGATATTCACGGCCTGCATGGATAAATTCCCGCAAGAAGACATTGAAATTTTGCGCAGTGCGCTTTCAAAATTCAGGCATAATCTTGAGGAAATCGTAGATTTACAAATATAATTAGATAGACATAAATACAAAAAGAGGAAAATAACATGAGTGAAGAAACAAAAGAGTTAACAAAAGAACAGAACGAGAAAAAAGAACACCGCAAAGGTGTAAAAAGAGCGATTGGTATAACCCTTCTTGCTGCAATATTTTTGGGCGGCGGATTTGCGATTTATGAAAATTCAAAATTTCAATCAACCGATGATGCTTACGTTGAAACAACGACAGTTTCAGTAGCACCAAAAGTTTCCGGCCACATTGAAAAAGTTTTTATTAACGATAATGATCCGGTTAAAGAGGGCGATTTAGTCGCAATAATTGATGATAAAGATTACAAAGTAAAAGTCGAAGCGGCGCAAGCCAGATACGACAGAATATTAAAAAATCAAACGAATGCAAAAGCAAATCTTGATGCGGTAAATTCAGAAATTGCCGTTGCAAAGAAAGATTTGGAAAGATATACGGCACTTTACGAATCCGGCGCAGTTTCAAAACAAACACTTGATAATGCACAGACAAAATATGATGCAGTAAAAGCAAGATTGACAACCGCTCAGGAAAATATTATTTCGCAAGGAAATAATAATGTTGCAGATACAGACTTGAAAGAGGCTAAAGCGGCGCTTGATCAAGCAAAACTTGACCTTTCATACACAAAAATATACGCTCCGCAAACTGGAACTGTAGCATCAAGAAGGGTCGAAAAAGGTATGTACGTAGGTGTTGGAACTCCGTTGTTTGTAATTGTACCGGAAAACATTTGGATAGTTGCAAACTTCAAAGAAAATCAGCTTAACGGCATGCACAAAGGTCAGCCGGTAGAAATAAAAGTTGACACTTACCCTAAAAAAGTCTTCAAAGGGGAAATTGACAGTATTCAGAGAAGTTCCGGAGCAAAATCAAGCTTGTTCCCGCCGGAAAACGCAGTTGGATCATTTGTAAAAATCGTACAAAGAGTTCCTGTAAAAATAATTTTCACCGAAGAAATCAATCCGGACGAATACACAATCGTTCCTGGAATGTCAGTCGTTCCAAAGGTAAGAATTAAAAACTAAAAAGAATATTTTAAGTCGGCGAGATGAAATTCATCTCGCCGTTATTAGCTTGTCATTGTGAGGTGCATAACTACCCCCTCGCCTTTTTGCCATCTATCAAATCAATACTGAAAATATCTGTCAAAATCTACATCATCAAAACAGCAGAGGAGTTTATAAACCTCGTCGTTTTCATCCATTCTTTGAAATTTATAGTTATCAAACTTCCAGTATTTCGGGTTAATCCCTTTTACGCGAACGATTTCACAATCTTTTAATATTACAAGTTTCTTTTTCACGGTTTCGACGGGCAAATCAACCATTTTGGCAAGCTCAACCGCCGTGACACCTTCATCACTTGAGGATTTTTCAGGTGTCATAAACATTAATTCAAGCCCGACTTTTTTCAAATCGGCATCATTAATTTCTGATTCGTACTCGTACATATTAATATGATACCCGAATTGAAATTTTTTAAATCATTTTTTTATAGGATAAGTTCAAACGAAAGGGTTTCAATGACCGTTTGAGGGTTCATGCCAAGCCGAATTTCTCTCTGGGCCTTTTCTATTTTGTTTAAATCTTCTATAAGTTTTGCTTGTAAAAGTTTGTTCGAAAAATTACTCTCAATAACTGCGAGCACATAGTTTTCAAACTCTGTCAAAATGTCCAGCGTGTCATTATCTTTGGTAAGAGCATACAGTCTGTCGTTCAAGTCCAAAACCTGATCGCGTTCAAGAGAAAAATAATTCTCTACCGCCGGCTTAACCAGATCAAATGAGGCGTTGACCTGCGGATTTGACGGAACAAAAAAACATTGCGCGCGTGAAACAATCGTCGCGAGCATATCGGATTTATCCTTTGTTAAAAAGAAAAACGTTGTATTTTCAGGCGGTTCCTCGAAAGTTTTCAAAAGGGCATTGGCGGCAGTTTCGGGAAAAACTTTCTGATTAAGCCCCGCAAGGTTTCCTTTTTCATCCCTGTCGCAAAAAATCATTACTCTGTGATAATCAGACGTCACGGCAAGACTGTCTTTCACAAACTTTGCCTGAGATGCTGAAATAACTGTTTTTGTTGTATCATCAGAAGATTTGTTGTCTGATTTTGAAATCGTAATAACCGCAGGATGCTTGTTTTCCCTAATCCAGCGGCAATTCAAACACTGACAATCTTCACTTCCGCCCTCTTTGCAATTCAAAAGCCGTGAAATTTCGAGCGCTATATCATATTGAGCTTGAATATCATTCCCGTAAAAAAGTATGCAGTGCGCAATATTGCGGGTTGTACTTTTAATCCCGCCGGCAAAATATTTCATTAAAAATGGATATTTTTCACTCAACATAATTCTATTTTACCAGTAAAAATCTTTCACGTAAAGCAAAAATCAAATCTTATAGTTTTTAAAATACTGTTACAAATATTTATGTTAAACTTGTAAATATGGACAATATTTCTGACAAAAAAACATATACCAATTTTGAAATGTTTTATTATACTGGTTATAAGATTGCAGAAGATATAAAAAGCAAAACAACAGGTATGCTTGCTTCAGAAAGAGTAGATTTTGCAAGAAAATGCATAATAAAAGATGTTATGAATACCTGCATAAATATTGGAATACTGTCAAAAGATGCAGTTAATGTACTTGAAAGTTCAAATAATGTCCTCAAATTTTCAATAGATAATTTAGTCAAAAATCTTATTACTCATTCGGATATTAAATTTGAAGATTATTTAAAAATTCCATTAATAGCAAAAAATCCCACAAAAATAGTTAAATCAAAAACAAATTATGATGTTATGTTATTTAAATGTAATGAAAAATATTATAAATTAGTAATAAAAACAACAAAAAATAGAAAAGAAAATTTCATTAAATCTTTTCACATAATTAAACTCGAGCGATATGAAAAATATTAAAAAGATAGTTTTGATTATAAGGACTTAGCTTTCCCTTTGTCGCCTGTTGGCTCGGTTGCAAGATTTACCGTATCAAAACTATCTATACATATTATAACCTATTTTGTGTAAATTTCAACCTCTCAGATATAAAATTTACATTTCTTTGTGGAGACTTTCCCTCAACTAAAACTTGATTGTCGTGTTTACATTGTAATGATGGAATTAAATATCAACATCTTTCATCATGTCAACAAGTGTGCTGACAGTAGTGTCCATACTCACGATATCGGAAGTTCTCTGCTGTAAAAACGCGTTAACCTGCGGAATCATCTGGATTGCAATATCAAGTTTCGGGTTTGAGCCCGGCTGATACATTCCGACATCAATCAAGTCCTTGTTTTCGCGGTACATAGAAAGAATTTTTCTCATCTTAGCTGCCGCCGCCTTATGCTCAGGCGCAGCAATCGCAGACATCAACCTTGAAATACTTCCCAATACATCAATTGCCGGATAATGGTTGGATTCCGCAACTTTTCTTGACAAGAAAATATGCCCGTCAACAATACCACGCACGATATCCACAATCGGGTCTGAAATATCGTCACCTTCCATCAAAACCGTATACAAAGCCGTAATTGACCCGCGCGGACTGTTTCCGGCACGTTCCAGAACTTTTTGAAGCCAAGAGAAAATAGATGGCGGATACCCTTTCATTGTAGGCGGTTCACCTAGTGACAAGCCAACTTCGCGCCCTGCCATCGCACAACGGGTTACGGTATCTGTCATGAGAAAAACTTTTTTCCCTTGATCTCTGAAATATTCGCAAACCGCAGTTGCCGTCAAAAGTGCTTTTTGACGTATTAGAGGCGGCTGGTCTCCGGTCGAACAAACCAGAACGGATTTTTTCATACCCTCTTCGCCCAGTGAATCTTCGACGAACTCCTTAACCTCACGGCCTCGTTCTCCAATCAACGCAACAACGTTAACATCAGCATCGGAATTTCTCGCAATCATACCAAGAAGCGTACTTTTACCAACCCCGGAACCCGCAAACAGCCCCAAACGCTGACCGCAGCCCATTGTCATACAAGAATCAATCGCCCTTACTCCGGTTGAAAACTGCTCCGTAATAATCGGACGTTCAAACGGCCCCGGCGGCGGCCCCTCAATTGATCTCCACATTGCACCTGTTGAATCAAGCGGCTTGCCGTCAATCGGTTCTCCCATAGGGTTAATCAAACGCCCGAGAAGGAAATCCCCGACAGGTATTGAAATCGGTTTAAATGTACTGGTTACAAGCGAACCTTGTCCGATACCGTTACCGTCCATCAACAGCAAAAGCTGGGCAACTTCACCTTTAAATGCTTGAACTTCCGCAGGCTTTAATTCTCCATTATTTGCTTGAATATAACATAAATCGCCAATCTTAAGACCCGGTAATTTAACCTCAACCGTTAATCCCAAAAGTTTTGACACACTTCCTTTGTATTTAAGAGTTTCAGTCTCTTCAAGCTTTTTTTTGATATGTGACTTGAGAAAATCAAGTTTTGATGTATCGATATCTAAATCCATAATATTATAATTATAATGCTTTATCCGCTAAAAGTAAAGAAATTAAATAATTATAAACATAAAGGCCGGATTATGATTAATCCGGCCTAAAATTCGTAAAACAAAAATTTTATTACACAGTTACCATTTCTTTTTCAGAGTCTGTTGAAAAAAGAATGTCAGCGCTATGTTCCACATCAGAAAGATATCTTGATTTAATTTCGCTCAAATCTTGCTGCATTAATCTTCTAGGAGAACCATCTTCCATAGAATGATTTCTCAAAAGATAAGACGGGTGGAAAATTGTCATAGCCGGATATTCTTTGCCATCAACTGTAATATTCATCCATTGACCTCTCAATTTAGAAATAGTTGTCTTTTTGTCAGTTGCAACAAAAGATTTCAATGCTGTAGCACCGCAAAGAACGATAGCACGCGGATTAATAATATCAATTTGCGCTTCTAAAAATTTGCGGCAAGCTGATTTTTCTTCATCTGTCGGAACTCTGTTTTCCGGCGGTCTGCATTTTACAGTATTTATAATATATAAATCTTCATCTCTTGAAATTCCGGCTTCAGCAAGAAAATTATTCAAAAGTTGTCCGGCACGGCCAACAAACGGTCTTCCGCATTCATCTTCCATTTCTCCCGGAGCTTCACCAATAAGCACGATTTTCGCACTCATTGGATTTCCATCTGAAAACACCATATTAGTTCTGGTTTTTCCCAATGCACATCCCATGCAGTTTTCGCATTTGTTACGTACAATTTCAAGACATTCTCTTTTCATATTATTTTTTCTCCTCATCCTTATCCTTGAATAGGCCTACATTATATTTTTTACAATAGCGTTTTAACTCTTTCATTATAACATCTGATAACAAAAATACCGCTATTAAATTCGGAACTGCTAAAAATAACGTAAAAGCATCAGACAAATTTATAATACTTTTAAAGTTCATAGCCGAACCGATTACGATAAATATACAATAAATAATTTGAAAAATCCTCGTCATAATGGTGGATTCTCCAAACAAGAAATTCCAGCTTTTTACACCGTAATATGACCCGCAAAGCATTGTGGACAGTACAAAACAGCTTGCCATAAAGGTTAAAAGCAACGGGAAGAACGGACAAACACTTCCGAAAGCTTTTGAGGTCAACTCAATTCCGGCAAGTCCATTTGAATTTAGATAAACTCCGCTTACTACAATAACAAAAGCGGTAGCAGAACCCACGATTACCGTATCAACAAACGGCTGGAGCATGGCAATAAAAGCCTGCGCAACGGGTTTGCTGGTCTTAACGGCAGAAAAAGCGATAGGAGCAGTGCCAAGTCCTGATTCGTTCGCAAACATTGCACGCCTGAATCCCCATAGCATGCAGGCAAACATTCCGCCCTCTAATGCACGGGGTTTGAAAGCTTCTGTCAAAATAATTTTTAAGGTTTCCGGAACATGGTGAATATTCAAAAGGCAGACAATAAAAGCTGTTGAAACGTACAAAGTGCACATAACAGGCGTAACTTTTGATGTAAATTTTCCGATAGCCTTAATTCCGCCGATAATTGTAAAATAAGTTATTACCGCAACGATAAGCCCTAAAAGCCAGCTTTGATTAGCAAAGAAACTGTTTTCTCCTCCGGTAACTTCTGTAATCTGGGTTGTCATTGCATTAATCTGGAACAAATTCCATCCGCCAATCATTGCAAAAATACAGCATACCGCATAAATTTTAGACAAATAAGGCGCAAATTTTCCTATATATTTGTTATATTTTAAACCGTTTTGAATGTAATACATCGGGCCGCCGGCAACCGTTCCATCAGGGTTAATCTGCCGGAACTTAATTCCCAAAAGCACTTCTGCGAATTTCAATGCCATAGAGAAAAATCCCGCAATGACCATCCAGAAAATTACCCCTGGGCCTCCGATTGAAACCGCGGCGGCAGAACCTGCAACATTACCGATTCCGGCAGATGCTGAAATCGTTGCGGTAAGAGCTTGAAACGATGAAACCTCCCCGCGTTTTTTCTTTTTTATAGTGTCATTGTGTTCATAATTTTTCGTAATGAGTTTAATAGCATGCTTAAATCCCCAAATTCCGATAAAACGCGTTCTAAAGGTAAAATACAACGCTGCAATCATTAAAAGCGCAATAAGCAATTGCACTTCGACCCCGTTAATATTAACGGAGTAAAAAATTATCCCTGAAATTTTATCGGCTATTGGTGACAAAAGATTGTCTATCGCGCTATCTAAATTCATAAGTTAATTGTAACATAAAAATTTAATCATTTATATATTCTTTATCACAATATTTGGATTGCCCTTTTACGCATTTTTGATAATCCAGGTTTTCGTTTGTAAGAACATACCAACTGCATCCCCAGCCGTTCATAAGTGCGCCGTATCCCGTATTATCATCAGTAGGTTTACAAAAATTTAAATGACGTGAGCCATAATTAACATCCATAGGCATAATCTTATATCCGTTGATATAAAAGGCAAATGCATCATAGCCTCCCCTATTTGGCTTTGCAGGGCCGTTTAAGTCAACAATTATTAAGTTTTGGTTATATGAGCCATCCCAATTGAATCCTACAGTCATTCCATCCATTGTCATAAAACTAAATTTGCCTTTAGCTGCACCTTCATCATACCCGTAAGTATAATCATTACCGGTTAACGTTTTATAATAGTTTCTGGAATAACAAGAAACAGCATAACTGCTATTGCAATCATGCACTTTTTTAAATGATTTTTTCATAATCGTAATAAGATTTCTCAACTCCTGACAATCTGAAGCTGCTGCCGCGGCTTGAGATTCCGCCACAAACGGCCCTCCGTTTTCCTGAATATAAAGGTTATAGCCTTGAGAAAGTGCTGAATAAATTTTTTTTAATTTGCTGACAGTCTGTTTTTCTTGATAACTGAAAATCAAATTAGGTAAAGTCATCGCCGCCACAATACCGATTATCCCGAGAGTGATTAAAACCTCGGCTAAAGTGAAGGCAGTTTTACGACGACCGGCAAATTGGCAATCAAGTTTTTCTGGTAGACTAAAGTCTACCCTACTACTATTTTTTATCATATTATCCTCTTTCAAATTTCTTCCTTCCTTAATTTTATATTCTAGCATCCTGTTTCCTTTCCAGTCATAAACTGACGTTTAAATTTTCGCACCATAATTTATATTTTGGTGCGAGTTGGCCTGAAACTCACTAAAATATACCTTTTCAAAATTCAAAAATTCCACAAAAAACAACAAAAGACCACTTGAAATGTGCCGGAAAATATTGTATAATAAGGCTATAAAAAACTCGCACCAAAATATAAAATTTGGTGCGAGTTTTTCGTTAAAATTTTGTCTCGCAATGACGAAATCAACTTATTTTCCTGCAATTAAAAGAGCCGGTTTTTAAACCGGCTCTTTAGGGTATTTATAAGTTTCTTATTCAATTGGAGGTTCCGGAGGGCCGAATGGTCTAGGGCCAGGGCCGTGACCGCCTTGCGGATGATGTTTTTTGAATTCTGCATCAAATTTTTTGCGGCCTTCTTTTTTCATTTTATTCAATTCTTTAAGTTGTTTTTTTGTTAAAATACTTTCGAATTCCTGCATATTTTTCATTCTAATTTCGTGTGCATGACGTTTTAGAGCCATGATTTCTTTGCGAAGTTCTGCAATTCTTTCTTCCTGTGCACGCTGAGCCATTCTTGAAAGTTTAACAGCTTTGATTTCCTGACGTTTTTCTTGAATTTTATCCATAATAGGTTTTAATTCTTCGTGCCCTTTCTGGCGTATTTCTTTTGCTTTTGCTTTTTGTTCGTCGGTAAGTTTTAGGCGTTTTTCAAATTCCGCGCGTTTTTGAATTGCCTCAGGTGAAGGTTTTCTGTGCTCTACAGCCGGAGCTTTATCTTGAATTGCTTGTGGTACCGGAGATGCAGCTGTGTTTTGTGCCGCAAATGCAGGTGTCATGATAAGTGCTGCCAGGCTTGCTAAAATCAGTGTTTTTTTCATCTAAAATCCTTTCTTTTTAAAGTAAATCTTTTAATTCTATTAGTAATTCTTTTTTTGCGTTGTAAATTCTCGATTTAATTGTACCTATAGGACATTTTAACTTTTTTGCACATTCTTCGTAGGTGTATCCTTCGAATTCAGTGAGTAAAATTACCTCTTTTAATTTCGGTTTAAGTTTTTCTATCGCGTTAGATATTATTTTTTGCCGTTCAAGTTTTGTGTAAAAATTTTCGGGTGATGAATTTTTATCCTGAATTGAATTTATTGTTAAATCGTCCGAGGAGGAATTCATCGAAACTTTTCTTGCTGATGATTTCAGGTAATCTTTTGAAATATTTTTTGCAATAGTCGAAATCCAGCCTTTGACACTTCCGCGTTCTTCGTAGTTCTTTTGGTTTTTCCACACTTTGATTAACACTTCTTGTGTCAGGTCTTCATTTTCTTCTTTTGTTATTAGTTTAATTATATTATTTATGTTCTGACGATTTTCTTTTGCGAGTTTTTTAAAATCCATTAATCCACCATGAGCAATCCGTATGAATCAACCGGGAATCCAATATCTTCAATACTTATTGCCTGTCCGTATTTGAATGTATCAACTATTGAGTATTTTGCATCAAGAATGTCAAATGACATTGTGCCTGTAAATATTATTGCAAGTGCACATGCTGCTTTTATTGCAAGGTTGATATTTGTTTTTTTCTTTTTATACAAAGGTTTTACTTCTTGCAGAAGCTCGGAAACTCTTTCGAATTTTTCATGTTCTTTTTTGCATTCTTCGCAATTTTGAACATGTTCATTTAGAGTTTTTTCATCTGCAAAAATAAAAAGTCCTTCATATTTTGAACATTTTTTATTCATTTCATTTTATCCTTTACATCAGTATAACGATTTTTCAAAAATAATTGTTCATTTTTTGTTTTAAAATTTAGAAATGTTAACAATTATAAATATTTTTCTCTGAATTTAGCAATTTTTTTTATGTTTGATTTTAAAATAATAGGAAGAAGTAGTGTAGAACATGACATTAGCAAGTAAATTTAAAGACATCTGCCTCTCATTAGGCAAGAATAACAACCCCGCTTACGCTGTAATGGCAATTGCTACAGTTAAGGGAATCTGCCGTCCAACTTTTACTATGATGGATAAAACTGAAGATCCCGAAACTAAAAAATATACAGCGCTTAGAGAAGGGTTAACGGAAGCGATTGCAATTCCTGCATACTGGACGACTGCAACTTTAGCCGGTAAAATGTCTAAATTATTTAAGGATAAAAAACAAAGTACTCTGGCGCAGAAAAACTTACTTTTTATCGGAGTTTGTACTGCTGCACTGCTTGTAATTCCTGCGGCTTGTTCTGTTGCTATTAAACCGTTTATGAAGTTTATACAAAAAGATAAAAAAGATGTTAAAAATCCAGTAGAACCGCAAAAGTTTGACACCGGCGCGGTTAATAATATTCAAGTGAAAGATGATGCGGTTAAAAATTATACGACCCCTCTTGCTCATGATGATAAACGTCCGAATCTTACGGCATTTAATACTCTATCAAGAGTTCAGACTTCAATGAAGGTAGGTGGAGTATGATAGGTGCAGTAAAAAACATATTAACAAGTTCAAACCTAGCAAATATTGCGCAGAATACAAATGCTTCTGTTACTATTGAAACAGGTTTAAAGGCTATTGGCCGTCCTGCTTTTATTTGGGCGGATAAAGATATTGACCCTCAGACTAAAAAATATGCGGCTACAAAAGAATTTTTATATCAGGCTATCTGTTTGCTTACATATATGGCTCTTGTTATTCCGGTCTTTAAGAAGGGATTTTTCTCACTGGCAAAAAATCATATATTCAAAAATGAAGATGCATTTAAACATTTTAAAAGTGCAAAAGAATATAAGCACTATCGCAGTTTGGCCGAAAAAAGTTTGAATAATAGAAATCTTACTTCTCAGAAAGACCTGGGCAGCGGCAAAGTTATAGATATGTATGATGATACGCTTAAGGCTGAATTAAAAAAAGAAAAGCCGGAACTTTTCCCGCTGGTTAAAGGTGCTATTGAATTCGGTTCAATTGTTGGTTCTGTTGTCGGGCTTGCAATCCTTGCCCCGCAGGTCAGTCATGCATTTATCCATCCTATCTTGAAATTCGCCGGAATGGAAAATGATAATAAGAACAAAACAGAAAAAACTGATACTAATACAGAAAAAGTTGATGTAAAAGCTTAGTATTTTATCCGGTTGTAAATTTTTTGTTTAAAACTTTCCATAATAATCATATTCTGATACAATAGTTATGATGAAAGATTTTAGGATGGATTATAAAAAAACTATTGGGAGTCTGACTGTCGGGCTTTTGTTGCTTGGTGCGGGTGGAATTTTATATCAATCTCCTGAAAAAACTGATAAAATTTATTCTGAGGCTCTGGCTGATTATAATGCCGGAAATTATCAGAATTCATATTATTTGTTTTCAAAAATATCGTTTTTTTCATCTTTAAAGTCTGCTGCGATTTATCATCAAGGTGAGTGTGCGAGAATGCTTGAGGATAAAAAATCCGCAATTAAGCAATATCGTTTTTTATTTAATAATTATAAGCGCAATCCTTTGAATATAAGAGCAAAATATCTTGCCGCAGAACAGCTTGTGGAGGTTGATCCTTCTTGTGCTCGAAAATATTTTGAAAATATTATAAAAAAGGCGCCTAATACTGATTATGCAATTGCTTCGCAATATTACTCCGGTGTCCTTGTTTATAACAAATATAAAGGTGAAAACGGGGAATTAAAACAAAATATTCCGGCTTCGGACAGAAATTACATCGAAAAAAGTTTCAGACATTATATAAAAACTGCTCCTGCCGGCCGTCATGCTTTTAATGCTGTTAAGTTGTGGGAAAGTATGGGCGGTGACATAAATAAAGATGATTATTTATTGATGGCAAAAACTGCTTATTTGTTTGCCGATTATGAAAAAACGGCAAGTCTTTTGCAAAAAGTTGATCCGGCTGAGGGCTGGACTTTGATGGTTAAAAATTTTAATGCTCAGAATAAATATCCTCAGGTGAGATATTTTACTGAATACGGTTTGAAAAATTATTCGCAATACTCTCTGCCTGAAGACATTGAAGAGGTTGTTGATGTATATTTAAAAATTCAGCCGGACAAAACAGATGCGGTTAAGAAATTAGAGGGGCTTTCTCCTGCTAAGGGTGCGGATTACATTATGAAATTAAAATGCAATTCGCTACAATCTAATGAGCGTTTTGCCTGTTTTAATTCTCTATATTTAAAATACCCTCAAGGAAAATATGCGCCTGATGCTCTTTCAAATATTTTCTTTTCAAAGATTAAATCGCACGATTATGCTGCGGCAGAAAAAATCGGAAAGGATTATTTGAATAAGTATCCGGAAACTAAAGATGCCCCATTTGTAATGTTCTGGCTCGGAAAGATTAACGAAAAAACTAAAAATTATGATGTTTACAGCAAATACTATAAATCTGTAATTTCGCAGTATCCTGACAGTTATTATGCTTATAGAGCCTATTTGAAGCTTAATCATTACAACAATCCTCTGGTATTAAGCAGAATTCATCCTACGGCAGTTGTATATCCTTATAAATATGCGAACAAAAATCTTATCGTAAAACTTGTGGAACTAAATGATTATGAAGTTGTAAATGAGCTGTGCCGTGATGATGATTTTATAAAAAGCTGGGTTTATTATCAAAAAGGTGAGTACACACGTTCCGTTATTTTAGCAAGGGATGCGATGGAAAAGTTAAAAAATAAGCCAGATAAATATGATTTAAGATGGAGGCTTGTATATCCTATTCATTACAATAATGAAATCACAAAATATGCGGCACCTTTTGCAAATAATGCTCCTCTTATGTTGTCGATAATAAAAGAGGAAAGTCATTTTGATCCTTTGGCGCAAAGTCTTGCGGGGGCAAGCGGGCTTATGCAGCTTATGCCGTCGACAGCTTCGGAAATTGTTTCACGCAGTGAAGGGTTGAGTTCGGATTTATTCTCTGTTGATAACAATATAAAACTCGGTAATATTTATTATGCACAGTTAAGAGCGCTGTTGTCAGGGTTTGATGTTTCAGCAGTTGCCGCATATAATGGCGGTATCGGAATGGTAAATTTCTGGAAATCTTCTCTATATTATAACGATACTGATGAATTTGTTGAGCAGATACCTTATGAAGAAACAAAAAACTACGTGAAGAAGGTTTTTAGATCTTATTGGAACTACATTCGAATATATCAGGAATAATAATATCCGGCAGTTAAGATATTGAATTTTCAAGGGCCTGAACTACAACTTCATCCCATTTTTTGCCGGCTTCAGATTTCATAATATTCAAAGCTTCAGATTTTTCCATAGCTTTTCGGTAAGGTCTGTCGGAAGTCATTGCGGAATAAGCATCAGCCGCCGCGATAATTCTTGAACCTAAAGGTATTGACTGTCCTTTCAAGCCTTCCGGAGTTCCGGAACCGTCTACGCGTTCTTTTTGATATGTAATATATGGAACAACTTCGGATAAGAAGTTTATGTTCATCAACAAATGAACTCCGAGGTCTGAATGTTCTTGAATTTTCTTCAAATCTTCAGGGGTTAACTTTCCGTTGGTTGCAAACATTTTTTCCGGAATTGCAATTTTTCCGATATTTTGTAACAGACCGGCATAGTATATCAAATCTGTTGTTTTTTCGTTTAATTTTAATTCTTTACAAATCTTTCTCGCAAGTTCGGCCGTATTTTTAGAATGTGAAACTTTATACTGACCTTTGGCATCAACCGCATTGGCAAGATTTTCGACAAAAATCTGTTGAAAATCGCATAAATCTCCTATTAATGCAGTTAATTCGGCTCTGGAATGCTGAAAATCTTCGGTGTGAGTATTCTCATCTTCAAAAAGAATATTTGCGCAATCTATACTTTTTTGTAAAGCAATAGATGTTCCAAACAGGTTTCCGATACTTTCAACCAGTGAAACAAATTCCTCCTGAACTTCTTTTTTATATTCAAGTGCAATAATTCCCACAACTTGAATATTACTGTACATCGGGATTGCAAGAATTCCGTTTTCTTTTCTTATTTCTCTTTCACTAAAAGCTTTTGAAATTGCGTTATCGTCATCATAATTCAAAGCCAGGGGAGAATTTCCGGAAGATGAACCCGCTAAAATGATATCGTTTTCTTCATTTTCGCTTTTTGTGAATTCGTAAGAAAGATATATGTGGCATGCTTCAACTTCAACCATTTGCGCTATAGATTTAGCAATTGATGTGTAAATTGCCTGTTCTTCTTTTGAATTAAAGGTCAAAACGCAGAGGGTATTATTTAGAGAATAAATTGATACAAGTTCTTTAAGCTGTTTTTTTATGCCTTCTTTTTTCTCTATTTCGGATTTCCCGATTTTTTTTGCTAAATCTTCTGATATAAGATTTTCGGCGATAAAGTCTCCGAGGTTCAGGGCAAAAATCTCTTCTAGAGGATCTTCATTTATCAAAAAATCTGATTGGGTAAATAGTGAAACTCCGTTTTTCTCTTCTTTATTCATATATAACGTGTCCTTCTGTACATGCCTACATTATATATATCGTAAAAAGTGAAAAAAACTTTAATGAATTTTGAAAAATATTTACAAAAACTCATACGTTTGGAGGAGATTTTTGAATGTGTACATAATAAAAAATGACGCCTATCTTAAAAGATAAAACGCCACTTTAGTCTACATACAGGTTACGGTAGTTCGAGCTACCGCCCCGATATTTTTATTATAACTCATTTTTTAAAAATTTCAAGTGCTGTAGTTAATGTAAATTTACAAAAACTCATACATATGGAGGAGATTTTTAAATGTGTATTTTTACTACTATTAAAATATAAAAAGAACTTTGAAAATAAAATATCAAGGGGCTAAGCCTGTATTTCATGAGAACATCGACACAACAGTTAATACTTCGATTTCGGTCGATAGTTCCGAAAGAAAGGAGGTCCTTATGGAAAATATCAATTTAACTCTAATAATGATTTTTTTGATTCTATTCATAATAAAAAGTAGCACTTACCCGAAAGGATAAGCACTACTTCGATCTCTTATACAGGTTACGGTAGTTGACGCTACCGCCCCGATATTTTTATTATAACTCATTTTTTAAAAATTTCAAGTGGTATAGTTAACTTAAATTTACAAAAATTTTAATTGTGCAAATTTTCGATAACTTTTAATATTAAAGATTTGAATTTTAATTTTGCTTTGTTTGTAACGTCAATAACTTCTTCATGCGAAAGTACTGTTGAATTTCCGACACCGCTTGCCGAATTTGAGATACAACTGATGCCTAAAATGTTCATTTTACAGTAATTTGCTACTATTGCCTCCGGAACAGTTGACATTCCGACGGCATCTGCACCCATTAGTTTCATCATTCTGATTTCGGCAGGTGTTTCGTAGGATGGGCCGGAATTTGCAAGATAAACTCCTTTTTTCAAATCAATTCCCAACTCTTCTCCGCATTTTTCAGCCAAAGATATTAACGATTTATTATAAACTTCGCTCATATCCGGAAATCTTTCTCCGAAATTTTCGTCATTAGGCCCGATTAAAGGGTTTGAACCCATTCTGTTTATGTGATCTGTGATAAGCATTAAATCTGCAGGCTGAAAGGTCTCATTAACTGCTCCTGCGGCATTTGTAAGAATTATTGTGTTAACTCCTAATTTCTTGAAAACTTTAATCGGATAAGTTATCTCCTGCATTGTATGCCCTTCATAAAAATGGTTTCTGCCCTGCATCATTACGACTTTTTTTCCGCTGATTTGAGCGAAAACTAATCTTCCCTTGTGGCCTTTTACAGTTGATTTTATAAAATTCGGGATATCACTGTAAGGTATTGCTATATCACAATATTCATCAGCAAGTTCACCCAGTCCGGAGCCTAGAATAAGTGCGATTTCCGGTTTAAAATTGTTGATTTTTTTGTTTATAAATTCAAGAGTTTCCTTCATCATATCCCTTTCTTCAAAAAAGATTAGAACGGACAAAATTCTGCTCTAATCTTTTTGTTTTTAATTTTTGATTTGCTGATTTATCCAACAAGTCTGTTATCATCAGCTTCTGAAGCTTTTACCATAATTGCATGTTCAACCGGATTTTCTTTTTTGTAACCGGTATCAAAGTTTTCTTCAAAACTAAACTCTTCACGAGCTTTTTTAGCCTGATTTTCATCGACAAGTTTTTTTGCAAGTTCAGCAATCTCGTAAACAAGCTGATATCTGTTTTCAGTACTATCGTTTAAGTCCCATGCAACTCTTATTATTTGATCCATCATTTTAAAATTGTCCTCTTTTCGTTTCTATATATTAATAATATAATGGAAAAAAAAATTTAGCAAGTAGCAAAAAAAATGTATTCCATGTATAATTATTGACATGGTCAAAAAAGAAAATTTGAGAATTTTTATCTGGATTGAATTGGCGATATGGCTTATTATTTTATCATTGTCTGTTTTTGCTATCCGTAATTACAGAATAAAAAATACAAAATTACAATCCAGTTATCAAATATTTCTGCCTGATGTTGACGGTTTGATTGTTGGTTCGCCTGTAAAGTTTATGGGAGTTGAAATCGGATATATTGACCGGATCAGAATTGTTGGGAATGACGTATATGTAAAATTTATTATTACAGAGAAAAATATAAAGCTTCCTAAAGGTGTAATCGCGACGGTTGAATTCTACGGGCTGGGAGGGTCAAAGTCTCTTGAATTGTATCCGCCGACACAGGATAGTATTGCATCTAAAAAAGTTGTCGCCGTTCAGCCTCCAAAACGTTTAGGGGCTGCGTTGGAACTTTTATCCCAGATGTTTGAAAAGATTGATTCAATAACTCAAAGAGCGTCTGTTTTTGCAACAGAGACAGAAAGTATTCACCCTGCTTCTGATAATGCGCTTAATTATGGTGAAATCAAAGATAATATGGATACTTTAGATTCTTGGATTAATGAGATTAATTTGAAATTACCAAATAAAAAAAATAAAGCGGAAAGGTTGGAAAAAGATGATAAACAGAGATAAAATTCGTTTGATATCAAATCCTGTGGTACTTCAAAATCTTTGTAAAATGAGAGCTGAAGATACGGATACGCAAAATGTAAGGATTGCAACAAGAAAAATTACTCGGTGTTTGTTGTATGAAGCCTCTAAAAATCTTCCGCTTGTTGATACCAGAGTGAAAACTCCGTTAACTGAATTTACTGCAAAAACGATTGATCCGAATATAAATTTGATTATTTCACCGATTTTAAGAGCGGGATTAATATTTACAGATGAAGCAATAGATATATTACCGCAGGCATGCATAAGACATATCGGAATGTATAGGGATGAAAAGACGTTGAAACCTGTTTGGTATTATAATAAGGTTCCGATGGAAACCCCTAATCCGGAAAATTTTTATATTTATATTACAGATCCGATGCTTGCAACGGGCAACTCACTGCTTGCCGCTATTGAACTCTATACAAGTAAAGGGATACCTGTTCAGAACATAAAATGTATATGTATAATTGCAGCTCCTGAGGGTATAGAAAATATTCAAAAACATTATCCTGATATTGAAATTATAACCGCCGCAATAGATGATCATTTGAATGAAAAAGGTTATATTGTGCCGGGAATGGGTGATGCCGGAGATCGAATTTTTAATACTTAGGTGTTTTATTTAGCATTTCCTATGTGGTGGTATTCAAATCCTTTTTCTTCAAGATTTAAGGCGCAATATTGATTGCGTCCGTCAAAAATTATAGGTTTGCGCATAAGATTTTTGATTTTTTCAAAATCCGGACGGCGGAATTCGTTCCATTCGGTCAATAATAGCAGACAGTCAGCGTCTTTCAATACCTCATAAGAAGATTGAGCGTAGTTTATTTTATCTTTAAAAATTATTTTTGCATTATCTTGAGCTTTCGGGTCGTAAGCATTGATTTTTGCACCCATTTTAAGAAGTTCGTTTATAATCGTGATAGACGGAGCTTCGCGCATATCGTTTGTCTGCGGTTTGAACGAAAGTCCCCAGATAGCAAAATTCATATCTGATAAATCAGAGCCAAAACGCGAAATTATCTTGTTAACAAATAAAATTCTCTGTTTTTGATTTACTTCATCTGTTGCCTTTATAATGCTCATTTCACAATTATTTTCGGCTCCGGTTTTTATTAAAGCCTTAACATCTTTCGGAAAACAGCTTCCGCCATAGCCCAAACCCGGAAACAGAAACTGATTTCCGATACGGCTGTCTGTTGAAATTCCGATTCGAACCATTTCGGCATCAGCTCCGACTTTTTCACAAAGGTTAGCGATTTCGTTCATAAAAGAAATTTTAGCCGCCAAAAATGAATTTGCCGCATATTTTGTCATTTCGGCAGATTTTACATCCATCAAAATTATTCTGTTTGAATTTTTCATAAAAGAAGAGTAGATATCTTGCATAATAGAGGTGGCTTTTTCAGAATTTGAGCCGATAATAACCCTATCGGGGTTAATAAAATCATCTACCGCATTACCCTGTTTTAAGAATTCAGGATTTGATACGACGTCAAAATCATGTGAGGAGTTTGCGCGGATAATTTCCGTAACTTTTTCGGCAGTTCCAACTGGAACCGTTGATTTATCGACGATAACTTTATACCCGTTCATTGATTTTGCAATAGATTTTGCAACCTCAAAAACTCCTTTTAAATCGGCGGAACCGTCTTTATCCTGTGGTGTTCCGACAGCAATAAAACATACGGAAGATTTTTCCACAGCTGATTTTAAATCGGAAGAGAATGTCAGCCTGTTTTCTGCGACGTTAGAAAGAACAAGTTCTTCAAGACCCGGCTCAAATATTGGGATTACACCTTTTTTTAACAGATTGAGTTTTTCTTCGTTATTGTCGACACAGATAACTGAATTACCCATATCTGCAAGGCAGGCTCCTGCAACAAGTCCGACATATCCTGTTCCTATGACGCAAATTTTCATACGCTCTCCTTAATTTCTATGCTTTTATAATAGCATAAACACAAATTATTCTAACAAATTAGAAAGGTATGCGATAGTTTTAGGGAAATATTGCTGCCAGTATTGTGATCTTAAACTATGAATATTATCTTCCGGCACAGCGTTTAATATGCTGTTAGTTTCCGCAATTCCTTCAATAACTGCTTTGTTTTTGCCCAGATAGTGGTGGTCGCCTATAAAATATTTTATAAAATTAAGCTGGATTTCCGAAATGTTTTTTCTGAACAAGTTACGCTCTTCTTCATATATTTTGAAAAGAGCTTTATCGTTATTGATTAATTCATTAATTTCTTTAAATGTCATATAGTCTTTTGCATGGCCCCATTCATGCATTAGTGTAAATAAAGTGTCATGTTCTTTTCCGAGAAGAATTTTTTCCGAATCAGCACAAAATGCAGCATTCGGATAATATTTTAAACTTTGAATTCCCTTTAAATCCAACTCTGCCATCTTGAAAAGTTCATCTCCGGGAACTCTTTGAAGAACATCAGAAATGTTAAACTCTCCGCCTTCCAGTAATTTTTGTGTATCAAGCTTGCGAACTTTTCCGGTGTTTTTATTTGTGACTTTTATAATAGAATCTTCTAATTTTACATCATAAGTTACGTTGTTTTTGGAAGTTTTGTAGTGATTGTTATCTATTTTTTCAAACGCAAAAGATCTGTTCATAAGAACTTTTCCATCTTTATCAGTAATTTTATAGTCCGATATAACGTTTCCGATATTATCAGCTTCATATCTGTAATTAGTTTTTGTACCGTCAAAAGATTTCATGTGCTTTTCAACAATTTTATTTCCGCTGTTTTTGTCATAATAAGCTTTTGATATCACGTTAATTTTTCCGTCCGGCGTAACCGTCTGAATATCATAATTTCCATTGATGGCTGATGGACGCCAAACTTCGCGGTACAACTCTTTATTGTTAGCATCAAAATGTTTAATGGTTTGTGATTTTAGTTTTTCGATTCCCTCAAAATCTTTGAAATAAACATATTTGCTTTCAGTATTGTTTGCATAATCCCGCTGAGTTTTTTCAAATGTATTATATGATAATGTTTTTGTTTTAATATTTGTAATCGGTTTCTGGTTCGCAAAATCATAGACTAAGGTATTTGAAAAATCTCTATTTTTAGATATTATTTCAACACGGCCAAACATGTTTGAATTCGGGGCAATTCTGAGGCTTTCAAGTTTGTTTTCTTCTTTATAACCGCGCAAAAAATCTTTGAATTTTAATATGTCTTTTTCTTCAGAATGTGAAAATATCATGGAGTCTATCGGAGAAATCCCGATTTCTTCAAGATTTACACGTTCAAGTTTTGCAATAATTTCAAAATTTTCTTTAGCAGGTATCGTTACAAAACGTTCAAAAATTTCTTTATCTTTCAGCGCAAATTTATTTTTTGTAAGTTCTTCGATTGCTTCAAGAGCCGGAACATAGCTAGCTCTTTGGGGAATATTATCAATATTTGCTTTTGTTAACATTGAAGTTATAAATGATAACTTATCAGGATCAAGCATTTGGAATTGATCTCCGCCATTTTTAGGAGGAAATTTCATTGTATACAAATTTGTGAAAAGTTTTAGGGCGCGATTGTTTGGCTCTAGTGAAAATCTTGATGAAAGTTGCGAAATTATATCGTCAGCCAGCCATCCTCTTTCGCGCTTGATATCAAGGAAACATTTAAGGTTGTCATAATCGAATTTGTCTTTGTTTGCGCCGACTTTATATACAGAACCTTTCAAGGCCTCTTCAAAAGATTTATTTTCAAAGAATTGTGTACAGGCATCACTTAATAATTGTTCGTTCTCTTTGTTTAACTTGTCCGGAGAAAGCTGGACGTATTTTTTCAGAATATCAAAACGGTCCCGGTTTGCTCCGGTAATCTTGACAAGCTTTTTAGCAAATGCGATATTTTCTTCGTTCATCTCAAGTTTAAGTTCAGAGACATTATGGAGAATTTCTTCAAAATTCTGCTCACTCATAATTGATTTTGCCATCTCAATTATGTTGCAGCGCTCTGATTTCGGGGCGTTCATAACCATGTCTTTCACTTTGAAAAATTTATTGCCCGGAAAGACATTTTTCATTTCATCAATCAGTTTGATATTATCGAAATCAAACCGGCCGTTCCCTTCATGCGCCTTGAATAAATCGGTAAATATTTCGTTAAATTTTTTCTGCTTTTCAACTTGTTTAGAAAAATAAGAAACGGCATCGTCATAAAAATTTCCTTCCTTATTTTTAAACATCGCAAAAAGACTGTCCGGAGAATACCTCACATATTTTTTTGTTTCCGGAATTTTTTTCTCCAGTGCAGATATCATTTCTTCATTGAATTTGCCTTTTGAATCTTTTAGCAAATGTAATGTTTTAACAAATCCGTTATCCTGATATGATATGCCTTTTGGCTTTTCCATAAGGTTATCAATCAAATTTAAAGCTTTGTAATTTATTTTGCCTTCTTCTTTTGATACTTCAAAAATTCTGGCTGAATTCAATATGGGATTTCTTTTTTGCTGGAAACTTTTTAATATCTCAAAGCTTCTTTCGCTGACTTTTCCGTTTTCTGCAAGTGCTGAGTATAAAGGTTCATAACGTTCTTGATTAATAACGCCGATGGATTTCAGATATTCAAATATATCACTTTTTGAGATAATTTTTTTGCTCTCTTTTATCGGATTTATATTGCAATAAGCTCTTAAAGTTTCACCATCCGGAAGTTTTAAGGCCTCTGTTGTTTTAGATAAAACCTCTGTGGCGGCGGATTTAATCTCCTCCGGCGCTTTTGGCATAACTTCAACGGCGTCTGATTTTAGACCTTCAGCCGCTTTAGTAATGATATTTTGAACTTTCCTTGTCCCTATAATTTTCATTACACAAACCTTTTACTTATATATATTTAAAAATTTTTTACCCTCAAAAATTGACCTTTGCCTTAATAAGTTTTAATAAACTTAACATTTTGCATCCGATTTAAAAATATGATATTCTGTAGTAAACAGAATGGAGAGCTTATGAATTTACTGCATATTTTTACGGATATCCCGATTTTGATAGTATTATCAACGTTTGTATGTTCGCTTGTGTATTGTTTGAAAAATTATCTTTTTATAAACAAAAATTTAACTTTTTTACTGAAATTTATATCAAATTATAAAGTTTCAGATTTGAATTTCAGGTTTAAAGAAATTGATGAATGGATGAGTGCAAACCCTTATGTTTCTGCAACTTGGCTGGAATTTAAGCAGACACTTGTTTTTTCTGAATCTGTAGCTTTGAAAGGCCAGAATAACGATCTTACCTATAAAGAAGTTTCGTCAACTGTTCAAAATATTCAGACAACTGTTGATCCGATGTATTTCTTTAATGATGAAACTCTCGTTACTTCAAAATTTAACAGCAAATTTTTAGGCGCAGTTCCAACATTGCTAACCGGTTGCGGCCCTCTGTTTACCTTCTTGAACATTGCAATCGCTTTCGGTAAGCTGGACTTTTCATCTCAAGAAAAAACAATATCATCCGTTGCCGGTTTGATGTCATCAATGCAGATTGCGGCTCTTGTATCAGTATTTGCGGTAGGTTCATCTTTGCTTTTCCTTATGTTTGAAAAGCTTACTTATAATGCGCTGTGTTCTCGTCCTCTTGCTAAGATTGAGGATGTTCTGGCAAAATTGTTCAACAATATTTCTTCTGAAAAATTCTTGTTTGAACTTTTAAAAGAAACTAAAATTCAGAACAATTCTATCCAAAACCTTATCACTGCAATGCCTAATCATTACAAAGTTGCGATGAATTCAAGTATTGCAAGTAATCTGGTTCCTTATTTGGAAAACTTGATTTTCGGATTGAATCAGCTTAACAAAAACATAAAAGAAAACCTTAAAAAAGGCGGCGATGGCGATGTTGTCGATGAATTATTCTAGGTAACCGGAGCAGGAAATGGGTATTAAAGCAAAAAGAGCAAAGAAAGAAGAAGCTGCTGATAACATATTTTGGACAACCATGGCTGACTTGATGTTAGGTTTGGCGATTATCTTTATGACCTTGTTTGTCCTTGCGATGACCGGTTTTACGCAATCCAGTGTAAATGTAAAAAAAGCTCAGGTTGAGGCCTCTAAGGAACTTGCTGAAAAATTGAAATCTGAAAATATTGACGCTCAGGTTGATAATATGACCGGAGATGTTAAAATCTCTAACCTTGAATTGTTCGAAGTTAGCAGTTACACGCTTTCGCCTAACGGTAAAAAGCTCTTAGACAAGCTTGCACCGATATATGTTAATACAATTTTTTCAAGGCCTGAACTTATTAACAATATTGAAAACATTGTTATTCAAGGTCATACCGATTCGCAAAGTTATGCAGGCTTAAAAACAAAAGAAGAACAGTTTACTAAAAATATGGAACTTTCTTTAAAAAGAGCAAATTCCGTTGCTGAATATATGCTAAATACTAATTATGATAAGCAGTATGCGCCAAAACTTTTGAAAATGACAACCGTTGAAGGTAAAAGTTTTACTACCCCTGTTTTAACTGATGGTAAAGAAGATTACGCAAAAAGCAGACGAGTTGAATTGAGATTAAAAGTAAAAGAAATGAACATTATGAATATTTTGACAACAGGATACGGAAATGATTAAAGAAAACAATATTCTTGAAACAATAAACATGATAAAATTATACAATCTTGATATCAGAACTGTCACAATGGCCATCAGTTTGAGAGATTGTATGCATTCTGATATAGATATTGTGTGCGATAAGATTTATAGAAAAATTACATCTTATGCGAAAAATCTTGTATCTTACGCGAAAGAATTAGAAAACGATTATTCAATTCCTATCATAAACAAAAGAATTTCAGTGACACCGATTTCGCTTGTAGGTGAAGCTTGTGAAAATGTTTCGGCGAAAGATTACGTAAAAATTGCTCAAACTCTTGATAGAGCTGCAAAAGATGTCGGTGTGAATTTTATCGGAGGTTTTTCCGCTCTTGTTGAAAAAGGCTGCACAAAAGGTGATATAGCACTGATTGAAAGTATTCCGGAGGCTCTTGCGACAACCGAAAGGCTTTGTTCTTCCGTGAATGTCGGAACATCTAAAGCCGGAATTAACATGGATGCCGTATTAAAAATGGCCGAACAAATCAAAAAAAGTGCTGAGCTTACAAAAGATACAGATGGTCTTGGTGCGGCAAAACTTGTCGTATTTTGTAATTCAGCTCAGGATAACCCTTTTATGGCCGGCGCGTTCTGTGGTATCGGAGAACCTGAATGTGCACTGAATGTTGGAGTTTCCGGCCCCGGAGTTGTAAGAGCCGCAATTGAGCAGATGGATAAGTGCGCTAATTTAAGTGAAGTTGCAAATACTATTAAAAGAATTGCATATAAAATTACAACGACCGGCGAGCTTATCGGACGCAAACTCGCTCAGAAACTTGATATTCCGTTTGGAGTAATTGATTTGTCTCTAGCGCCGACACCTGCGGAAGGTGATAGTGTTGCCGGAATTTTTCAGGCTATGGGAATAGAACATGCCGGTGCACATGGAACAACTGCATGTCTTGCAATGTTGAATGATGCGGTTAAAAAAGGCGGAATTATGGCAAGTTCTCATGTTGGAGGGCTTTCGGGAGCTTTTATTCCGGTTTCGGAAGATGCCGGCATGATTGAATCTGCCGAAAAAGGTTACATTACATTTGACAAATTGGAAGCGATGACATCAGTTTGCTCTGTCGGGCTTGATATGATTGCAATTCCAGGGGACACTCCTGTTGAAACTATTGCAGGAATTATTGCTGATGAAATGGCTATAGGAATGATTAACAAAAAAACTACAGCGGTTAGAATTATTCCGGTTGTGGGAAAGAATGTAGGAGAAGAGGTCATTTTTGGCGGTCTTTTAGGTAAGGCTCCGATTATGAAAGTTAATAATTTAAGCTCTTCAATATTTGTCAGACGAGGCGGGAGAATTCCTGCACCAATTCATAGCTTAAACAATTAGGAAGATAAAGAAACATGGCTGAATCATTACGTTCATACGCAAATAGTTTAAGAGAATATTTATTAGCATCCCTTTCGGATTCACATAACACTCCGCAAAAACTTGCTTACAGATATAATAATTTGAAGGTTTATATTGAGCCGAAAAGAGAATCTAAGCCACACTTCTTTGTCTCTGTCGGAATTTCTGAGGTTTGTTTCTGTATTGAAGATTTAAAGAAAATAAACGGAAATTTGGGGACTGATGAGCGATATATTGTAAGATGGGCTTCAAAACCTAATATTAATGGTGAATTAATGCATACTTGGAGACTTCTGTCAAATGCTGCAACTGCAGGTTCTGCAGTGAGTTCTGCAAATAATGAAGAGTTAGATGAAAAATTAAAAATTGCAGATGCGGCAAATTCTAAAGTTGATATTCTCGGAACGGGTGTACATTCGAGGTTAACGAGATTTGAACGTTCAATGAGGAGGTTTTAATGGGTAAGACATTGAATGAATTGTCGAGAGAATTAAAAGATTTTATTATCAGTGAACAATCCGACTCTTATAATTCACACGGGATTAGATTGCCCAGATATAACAATTTGAAATTATCTATGGATATAGCCAAAAATCCTACTCCTCATGTTACTATAAGTATATCAATGTCGCAGGCCATTTTTAAATTAAGAGATGGAGAGAAGGAAAGCGGCTCTTTAGGACCGGATGAGCGCTATGTGTTAAAATGGTTAAACAAGAGCGGAACAATGGAATATTTGCGAGAAGCCTGGGGGGCTATTGAAAAACAGCGCGGTAAGGCCTCTGCATCTGAAACTGAAAATTAATTTTTATTAGTTTTTATCATTGATTTTGAACGTAAATCTTTATGGAAAGTGATTGCAAATCTGTGAGCTTCATCTCTTATTCTCTGGAATAGGAAAAGTGCACTCGAATTCCTTGGAATAATTATCGGTTCTGATTTTTCAGGCAAAAAGACTTCTTCATTCCTTTTTGCTAAACTCACAAAATCAATTCCTTCAATACCTAATCCGCTTACTATTTCCATAACGGAAGATAATTGGCCTTTTCCGCCGTCAATAATAATCAAATCCGGCTTCTCCCAGCCTTTTTCACCCAGACGGTTTAATCTCCTTGTCAAAACTTCTTTCATTGATAAAAAGTCATCGGGTTTGCCCTCTGTAGATTTGATTTTAAACTTACGGTACTCGGATTTTTTGCTCACACCGTTTATGAAAACAACCATTGACGCAACGGTATTTGTACCCTGAATATGTGAAATATCGTAGCATTCCATACGGTAAGGGAAATTATTCAACAATAATTTTTCTTTTAAATACGAACCGATTTCGTTAAAATCATCTCTGATTTTTGACATTTTTGAAATTTTTGCGTTATTCAAAACGACAAGGGCATTTTTATCAGCAAGTGCCTGCAATTCTTTTCCTTGAACGGATTTACCAAAACTTATTTTAACTTTTTTTTGTGCAAGAATTTCGAGCCATTCTTCATATAAAGCTTTTTCGCCGACATCTTCTAAAGTTCCGGACACAATTCTGTCGGGAAATTCCAGAGTTAAAGAGGCATAATATTCTTTGAAAAATGTCGCAAAGTATTCAACTTTGTCCTCTTCTTCGCATTCAAAAACAAAATCTTTTTTATCAATCAGCCGTCCTTCTCTAATCATCAAAATCAAAATGACAATAAGCCCATCTCCGGTTAATACGGAAATCACATCTTCGTTAAGCTTTGTATTTTCGTAAACAACTTTCTGTTTTTCTAAAGTTTTTTTCAAATCTATATAACTATCGCGCAGACGAGCAGCTTTTTCAAATTGTTCAGAGTCTGAATATTTCTGAATTTGTTCCATAAGCTGTTTCATCAATTCCGATTGCTTACCGGACAAAAACAATTCAGCCTGCTTCACAACATTTTTATACTCTTCACTCGTTACCAAATTCTGGCATGGCGCAAGGCATCTTCCTATCTGATAGTAAAGACACGGACGTGATTTGAATTTAGGAGTTTTGCACTGTTTTAGAGGGAAAATCTTCTTTAAAAAATCAAGTGTTGCATACATTGCCCGAACATCTGTGTATGGCCCGTAATACTTCCCCTTTTCCGGATTCATGTTTTTCTTTCTTACAACCGAAATTCTCGGAAAATCTTCCGCCGTAATCAAAAAATACGGATATTTTTTATCATCTTTCAACAAAATATTATACTTGGGCTTATACTTTTTGATAAGATGACTTTCCAAAATCAAAGCCTCAACTTCGGTGTTGGTGATAATATATTCCAAACGTTCGATTTGAGAGACAAGAACTTGAACTTTAACATTATCATGATGTTTTTTGTTAAAATAACTTTTTACACGGCGTTTCAAAATTTTTGCCTTGCCGACATAAATAACTTCGTTCTCGCTATTATAGTAAATATAACAGCCCGGCAAAGATGGTAAAAGTTTTAATGTTTGTTTCAAGTTGTCATTCATAAAAGTATTATACCACTACTTGTGATATGTTTCACCTTTAATAATTTTAAATGCCCGATAAATTTGTTCGACAAGTATAAGCCGTGCAAATTGATGTAAAAAAGTCATTTTTGACATACTCAATTTGAAATTTGCACGCGCAGAAACATTTTTTGAAATCCCGCAAGATGAACCGATTACAAAAACAATTTCTGAAATGCCGTCATTTGTAACCTCTTCTATTTTATTTGCCAAATCCGGAGAAGATAGTTGTTTGCCCTCAATCTCAAGGGTTATCACATAAGATTGCGCTTTTATATGAGAAAGAATTTTTTCACCTTCCTCATCCAATGCGCGTTCAACCAAATTTTCGTCCCTGATTTCTACCGGCGAAAGTTCGACTATTTCAACGTTAGCATAGGGTGTAAGACGTTTCATAAATTCGTCTATTCCCTCTTTCAAAAACTTTTCTTTAATTTTTCCGAGCGCAATAATTTTTATGTTCATAACTAGTTATCTTTTGCCATATAAACCGTCGTTGAAGGAAATGCAAATTCTATGCCTTCGGCTCTGTAGCGTTTAACTACTTCAAAATAAATTTCACTCTTAACTTTCATCAAAACGTCATAAGCTTTTGTCTTAGCATACCCGATAAGTCTAATGTTAATCGAACTGCTATCAAGTGTCTGAATTGTCACATAAGCATCTTTTCCAATATCGGAGCGTGAATTTACAACCTCTTTTACTATATCTATAGCCCTTTGTAATTTTTCATCGGAAGTATCGTAAGTTACGCCAAATACCATATCCATTCGCCTTTTGTGAGCCTGAGAAATATTTTCAACAATACTGTCTGCCATAATATCATTCGGAACCGTTACCAAAAAGTTATCAATAGTTCTGATTTTAGTAGAGCGTAAATTAATGCTCTCCACTGTTCCTTCTGTGTTATTAACTTTTATATAATCGCCATTTTTATAAACTTTATCGGTCAAAATCGCAATTGTACCGAACATAGATGCAATAGTCTGCTGAGCAGCAAACCCGACAGCCAGACCGGTAATTCCAAATCCTGCAATCAGTGAAGTTAGAGAATATCCTTGACTTTGTAAAAACGATGCCGCGAGAATAAATACAATCAAAAACTTGATGATTTTTTCAAAAATCGGAATAACATGACTGAAAGTCGCCGCATTTTCTCCTGAATTAAATTTATCTTGAAGTTTACGCATAAAAATTTCGGTAAGTTTGAATAAAACCGCAATTATAACTATGTTTATGATAATCCCTAAAATCATACTTACCTTAAATGTTGAGAAAAGTTTTCCGAGTTTGTCGGTATAGGCTAAAATTTCGTCTATCATATATCCCTCTTTCTAATTTTTACAAACCTATTCTAACATTGTCGGCTAATTTTGTCGAGTATATAAGTCTCTAATTTTAATATTAAGAATGTAACAAAATAAAGATATATGTCAAAAAAAAATTTTAGAAGTTTTATACCTATACAAATAAAATTATTAATATATAATTAAATAGTAGATTGGAGAAATTAAAAATTATGAACAAGATTAATGCAGCCGAAAATTTTTCACTTAGAATAGCAAGACAATTTAAGGGTAATGATATAAATTCAAGACCATTTTTGTTTAATGAAGTTAAAAAAATAGTAGATAAAGATAAACTTCCGGCAAATTATTATACTTCTTATATTGATTTGCCAAGTGTAGGGAATGGCACCGTTGATAAACTTAAAAATACAGGTATTACATTTGAGTATTTAGCCTAGATTACTAAAAAAGGAGTAAGTATGCCTATTCTACCAATAACAATACCCCAAGAAAGAAATGCTTATAAAATACAAAAATCCAGAATGCTTTTGCAAGATTATAATACAGCGCCCAATCCGCGTAATTTTAAAGATGACAGGACTGCTCTTATTGCAGAGCAAAGGCTGATGAAGGATACTATGCCTGAAGAATATGAACACTATAAAATGATATTTAACAATAAAAGAGCGATAAAGTATTACAGAAAAAAATATGGTCAAGAAGGCGTTACAAAAGTTGTAGAAAAATATACAAAATCAGCTCCATTTTTAAGAAAATTACTTGCTCAAAGACTTTTAAGCGGGTCATTTGCCGACGAAACTATGTTATTATTAAAAGACATGCTAAAAAATAGGGTCATAAAATAATAAGAGCAACCTTTTTATAATGTAGGTTGGGCTTTATTAATCATCATTTGCTCGCAATGACTAATCGGTTTTACCAAGGATAATCGTCTTTGATTTGCCAGCCATCATGCATAATGAGTGCAGCACAAGCATATCCGCTATTTACTTTACCCGAATTTTTTATACAATTACCGTAGCCATCCCCCAGCACATCTCCAGCCTTAATATTATCTCTTGTAAGATTTAAAACAGGAGACATTCCTGAAGGCCAAAAACCAAGAAGTGAACTATTTCCCGGTCCCCAATTCATAGAAAAACGAAAAATATCTTTTCCAAAAGTGTTAGGTCGTTTTGGACCATTTATATCAATTATAAACCATCCACCTGTACCAACCTCGTGAAGCCAATATTCCATAGAATATCCGGATGCTGTAATAAGATAGTAGCTTTTAGAATTATTTATAAGGTTACCATCGTTACGAATTTCTCCATCAATATTATAGGTTGTTTGCGGCCAGCAATCATACCTGTTAGAGAAATCGCAAGTTTTTATAACTTTTATATTTGGAAGCAAATAATTATCTGTAAAATATTTTGTTCGTTCCTGCATTGTAGAAAAACCGGAAAAATCCCAAGTATCGAGCGTTCCGTGCTCAACCTGAGCGGTTCTAATTGCCTGATCAATTTCCGAATAAGCTTTTTTTAATTGAACAACAGTCTGTTTTTTCTGGTAATTAGCAATTAAAGAAGGCAAGGTCATCGCTGCGACAACCCCGATTATTCCGAGGGTGATTAAAACTTCTGCCAGAGTAAACGCAGATTTACGACAACCTGCAAAGTGTGATGAAAAGACCTCCGCCAAAGTGAACGCAAGTTTCTCTGGTAGACTAAAGTCTACCCTACTACTATTTTTTATCATATTATCCTCTTTCAAATTTTTGCCTTCCATAATTCTATATTTTAGCATCCTGTCTCCTTTCCAGCCATAAACTGACGTTTAAATTTTCGCACCATAATTTATATTTTGATGCGAATAGGCCTGAAACTCACTAAAACATACCTTTCCAAAATGCAAAAAATCATCAAAAAACGACAAAGGCCCACTTGAAATATGTCTGAAAATATTGTATAATAAGGCTATAAAAAACTCGCACCAAAATATAAA
>JAGAVG010000050.1 GCA_017942035.1 bacterium
ATATTATCCTCTTTCAAATTTCTTCCTTCCTTAATTTCATATTCTAGCATCCTGTCTCCTTTCCAGCCATAAACTGACGTTTAAATTTTCGCACCATAATTTATATTTTGATGCATGTGGGCCTGAAACTCACTAAAATATACCTTCTTAAAATTCAAAAAGTTATCAAAAAACGACAAAAGACCACTTGAAAAGTGCCGAAAAATATTGTATAATAAGGCTATAAAAAACTCGCATCAAAATATAAAATTTGGTGCGAGTTTTATATTTTACAAGAATTTATTATTTGCATAAAAAAAGACCGCTGTTCTTTACAGTGGTCAAGGTTGGTTATTTTGGTTATGTTATAGTATTTATGAGTTTATAATTTTTTAGTTACACTATTTTAATTACCCTGAATATTAATATTTGCCTATTCTTGAAGAAAACTTTACAAAAATTCACATTGCGGATATTATAAATTTATGGATTTAATTAAATTTAAAAAGTTTTTTCTTTCAAAAATTTTGGGGCGAAAGTATTATAGGACAGGAAAATGCAACGCTTGCGGCAAATGTTGTACTCAGATTTATGTAAAACATTACAAACATGTTATTCAAGATGAAAAAGAGTTTGAAAAATTAAAATATTTGCACCGGTTTTATACATATTTAAAGGTTATAGGCAAAGATGATATCGGGTTAATTTTTGAGTGCACAAACCTTGATTCTTCAACTCATAAATGTAAAATTCATAAAAAACGGCCGGGAATTTGCCGCAGATATCCGCAGGAGGAACTTTTTTCCATGGGAGGAGCATTATCAGAAGATTGCGGTTACAAAATGGAACCGATTGTACCTTTTTGCGATGTACTTGAACACGAAAAAAAGAAGCTCGACAAAAAATCAAACTTCTTTTCTTCTATAATTAAAAAACATTAACATCTCAAATAAAGTTTACATCAACATTATTCAATTCAACTATATCAAAAGCATTTTCAAGATCTTCCGTTTTTTTTACTCCATCCAGTTTTGGAAATACAACATCTGTATCTCCGACTTTAGCATAAAGTACTAAACTATCGGCTTTGCTATTCTTTGTCCCGACAAGAATTGAAGCATCTATGTCTGCTCTATCACATAACAAATCGGCAACATCATTTACTGCTTTAACTGTTTTATTGTCATTCGCCTTGCCGCCTATAATCCAAGCGGTTAATTTTTTATTTGATATTTTTTTCAGAGCATCAATTTTATCTTCAAGACTTAACAGCATTTCATGTAAATTTGCTCTCGGTTTAAAACGACGGATAATTCCGCTTTTATCATTATTAACTAAAACAACAATTTCTTCACCATCTGTATTAATTCCGTAACTGTTATGCCTTAAAAACTTAACCGCATCGGAAACATCTGAACGATATGCCATTTTTGCATGTGCTGCCCTTTTTAAATAATACGCATCAGATAAAACTAAATTTGTTTTTCCCTGAAAACTGATGTTATTTTGCATATAATTTCCCTTCATTTATTCACTGCCTGCAGTCATGAATATCTCTGAAAAATAAAAATTGCTACAATGTTAACAAATTTTAAGAAAGATTATACTTTACTCTAATGAAAAATCATTAGACCAATTGCATAATAACAATGCAGGTAATAAAAAAGGAGAATGTTTTGAAAAAGATTTTATATATATTAATTGCTGCCGCTATGGTAACAACAAATGCATTTGCAATTTGTTCGCTGAGATCAGGTGTTTGCGAGGTTGAAACGGGTCAAGCTTCTTCACTTCAAGAAAAATATATTCCAAACAACCTTGATAATGAAAAAAGACCGCATACTTATAAAACAGAAAGTTATCAGAAACTTGATGAAAAGCTTATCAATACCGGCTCAAGTGAAGAGATTAACAAAAACCCGAATTACAACTCAGACTGCCAGTTTGGCAACTGTATACCCGGGAGGGAGCCCTAGCAGATAGTATAAACCTTACGATAGTATAATAACACACCTATTACAGTTAGGACGATATTCGGCATCCATGCGGCAAGAAATGGTGCTAAAGTTCCGGCTTCTCCGCAGGATATTGAAAATGCCCTTATCAGATAATAAGCAAATATTATTAGAATACTAAAAAGGAAACCCCTGTTATAACGCACACGCGGAGGAGTAATCGCAAGCGGAACTCCGATTAATACAAACGCAATTGTTGTTAGAGGAAGCGCAATTTTATCAAACATTTCAACGAGGATAGAATTGCGCTGTTCCTCTGTCATATAATTTTCTTTTATATATTTGTATAATTTTGTGAAATTCATTTCCTTTGCAACATTTTTGTTAAGCTCTTTTGTCATGTCGACCCCGAATTTAACAATTGAGCTGTCAAAAAGAGTCGTATTCATCACTTTGCCTTCATCATCTACAGTATACACTGCCGCCTTCTGGAAATCCCAGCCTGCTGGAGTTGTCCGGCCTTCTTCTGCTTGTAGAACCTGAATAGTTCCAACTTTGGAGGAATCAAGAACGGTAATATTATGTAAAACTTTGTCTTCACAATAGCCAACATAGAAAAGACGTTTTAAAGAACCACCCTCTTGAAGTTCTTTGAATACAAAGTTTTGTTTGCCATCAGGAATATTTTTTTGCCCTAATGCCCATAATGCAAGGTCTTTGGATTGTTTTGACATTACAGGTACAACGCTTTCGTTTATAATAAAACTAACGAAAGACATTATTATTGCGAAAATAAAAATCGGTTTGGCAATGCGGTTCAAGCCGATACCGCAAGCTCTCATTACCGTAATTTCCGAGGATAAACTCAACTTGTTCAATGTCATAACTGTTGCAAGCAAGACGCCCATCGGAATTGTCATAACGATTACGGACGGAAGATTCAGAATAATCATCATCAATGCGACTTTAAACGGAATTCCGTACATAGAAATCTGTTTAATAAGCGTAATGAACGTGTCCGACGCAAAAATAATAGATGTGAATACACAAACTCCCATTACAAACATTTCAACAACCTGACGAGTTATGAATTTGTCAAGAAGAAACATCTGTTTCTTTTTACTGTTCATATTTTTAGCTTCCTTGTCTTCCATAAAAATATTTTAGCATAAAAATGCATGTTGGAGCAATATTGATGATTACGTCATTGCGAATCCGAACGAAGTGAGGACGCGGCAATCCATATTATAGAGGGTTGGAAGGCAGGCTGGTATAATAAAAGGCGTTAGGATACTAAGACGTTAAGACGCTAAGGAGTTACGTAAGATGCCCTCTCCCCTTGTGGGAGAGGGTTAGGGTGAGGGGTTAAAAAACAAAGGTACAGAGAGCAGGAAGCCAATAAGGCAGACTAATGACGTAAATAGCTTGACCTCATGTCCTCTTGCCTTCCATTCTTCTAATCATTAAGAAATGTAAAAGCGACTTTAACACCCCGAAACCCCTTGATATAATTGCTTTATGATATGATATGATATGATGTGCGTGTGCGTGTAGCAACTTTTTTTTTGTTTCTGTTTTTATAGATATGTAAGGGAAATTTTATGATACAGCCAGTTTTAAGTGGAAATTATAGTTCAAACATACCATATTTAGCTAAGACACAGCCTGCACCGGTGTTTGGAAACAAATACACTGCCGGCATGGAACGGGATACTGTTAATATTTCAAAACCGGAACAGACTGAGGAAGAAAAGAAGAAAAAGCGCAATAAGATTATTAAGTGGGGTGCCGGAATTGCGGTTGCCGGTGCTATTATTGCTACCGCGATTTTTGCAAAAGGCCGAACATTACAACCTGCTAATTTTTCTGAAAATGTAGAGTTTATAAAAGCTTCCACAATGAAAGAAGCTCAAAAATTTGCTGAAAAACATTTCGGAATAAAACTTGAACTTGGTGACGATCTTGAAGTTGCGAACTGGGCGTTGGAAGGCTTGACAAATATTAACAACAAATTCAAGGGTAAAGCTCAGATGCCTAAAAAATTGATTTTTGATGAAAAATATTTTG
Organism: bacterium; assembly: GCA_017942035.1. GTDB lineage: Bacteria > Cyanobacteriota > Vampirovibrionia > Gastranaerophilales > Gastranaerophilaceae > RUG14219. The sequence continues at coordinate 4,002 of JAGAVG010000050.1, forward strand.
CTCAAAAAGGTAATGAACACGCTCTTGCATACTGTACTTGGAACGAAAATCCTTATATTGCATTTAATAAAAAGGCTTTCGACAGTGCTCTTGATAGATTTAAATCAAATTTCCACAATTTAGAAAATATTGATAGTATTGATCATTATATAAATAAATCCGCTTTAAATTTTAAAGTTGATTCAAAAGATGTAAGTATTCCGCTAAATATTTTGGATGAAAATATTGTTGAAGAATTAGGCCGAAATATTATGAAATTAAAAGAAAATCCGGCCGAATTTTCAAAATTTGATGCCATACACAGTAATATGTTATATGATGATATGCAACAAGCAGCGTTAAAAATAGTAAAAGAGCCGCTTGAATTCATTGAAAAAATGTTTAAAAATGAAAAAATTTCAAAAGTAATTAAAGAAAATGCCTCTGAATTTAAAACTTTGGAAGAGTATAAAAAACTTCAGAAAGGCGAAAGACTGGATGCTTGTCTAAATTTTATTAAAAATTTGAAGGCAAAAAATGTGGGTGTATATTCTTCCGGAACTGTCAGAGGAAATTCGCAGTTTGATATTTTATATCACGAAATGGGCCACCTTCTCCACCAGAAAAATATTTCATTATATGATAAAGAATGGGGAAAATTGAGCAACAAATCTCAAAAAGCTTTTATAAACGACGAAGAAAAACAAAAAATTGCACGTGAAATTTCTTGGTATGCCTGCAAAAATCAAAAAGAATACGTCGCAGAATGTTTCAACGCAATTGTTTCGGGTAGAACATTGAGTGACAAGCAAATGGAAATGTATAGATTATACAAAGGCCCTGAAATTGATAAATTTGCAGCTTAACATTTTTGAACTACTTGTTAAAATATTTTTTAGTGCTAATATAATTTTGAGCAATAGCGGTATCGTCTAGTGGTTAGGACGGGAGATTCTCATTCTCCAAACAGGGGTTCAATTCCCCTTACCGCCGCCATTTAGCCGTGAAAGCTTTGGAATGATTTGTTAATTTTAAAAATGGCGGGGTTGAGAAATTGAACCAATAAAATTTTTGTTGAAAATTTTATTGGGTTAGCCATAGGCATACTTATCCGTAAGCTCGCATTACACATGCTCGCAAACGGCTAAGCAAATTCCCCTTACCGCCG
>JAGAVG010000051.1 GCA_017942035.1 bacterium
CGCACCAAATTTTATATTTTGATGCGAGTTTTTTATAGCCTTATTATACAATATTTTTAGACACTTTTCAAGTGGGCCTCTGTCATTTTTTGATAATTTTTCGAATTTTGAAAGGGTATTTTTTAGTGGATTTCAGGCCTATTCGCACCAAAATATAAATTATGGTGCATGAATTTAAAGAGTAGTTTAAGAAAATACGGAGGATAAAAGTATGAATATAGAGGATAAGAAGGTCGCATTTACTCTGGCAGAGGTTTTGATTACTCTCGGGATAATCGGCATTGTGGCGGCTCTCACCATGCCAGCGTTGATTCAAAAGCATCAGGAGCGGGTTACGGTTAACAAGGTTAAGAAATTTTATTCTATCATGTCACAGGCACAATTGATGGCAATTAAAGATCATGGTTATTTAGATGAATGGGATGTGCCGGATACTCATACAAAAGAGAGTGCCGAAAAATTAATGAGTTATCTTAAACCGTATCTTAAAATTGCCAAAGATTGCGGTACATCTAGCGGATGTTTACAAAATGGAACAATTAAGCTTCTGAAGGGCAATAACTGGGCAAATTATGATTCTAGGAATGATTATTATAAACTAATTTTAAATGATGGAACTTACATGTGGTTAAGATCTTCAAGCGGTGCATATTGCGAAACTTATGATGGCGAAGTTTCAAATACTTGTGGAGCTTTATGGATAGATATTAACGGTAAAAATCCGCCTAATATAGTAGGTAGGGATGTTTTTGCCTTTTTCATAACTAAAAATAGCATATCAGTACATGATTGGAATGATTGCAATTTGAATGCCGCAGGTTGGTCATGTAACAAGTGGATTCTCGAGAAAGGCAATATGGATTATTTGAAAAAATAAAAAACTTGTTGACTTTTTATATTTGTGCTACATTGAGTGTGTGTACAAAAAATAGAATGTAATAGTAACACTTTATACATGTACGAAAAAAGGAGAGAAATATGTCAACAAAAGAATTTTATTCAAACTCAGAAGAATTGAAACAGTTGATGTCAGCTGCTCGTGCAACAATTACTGCCCCATTTTTTGGCAATAATGTTGAAGAAGTTAAATCTGTTTCAGAAGCTTACAAATTAGCTAAATCAAGCTCAGGAACTATTGAATTGACAGGTATGCCTGTTTACAAACCTGAAAAATTAGGTTTGCCTCAAGGTGCAAATCAGTTGTTATTCAATGATGGTACTGTAGTTGGCCGTTGTGCTGCTGCTAGAAAAATCGTTGGCGAACCAAACTGCGATTTGAAATACTTATTACCGATTATCCGTGAAGCTATCTATTCTACACGTGATAAATTAATGTATAAAACAGAAGCCGTTGTAGGTTTGGACAAAGATTACATGGTAAAAGCTCACTTGATGATTCCGGAAGGCTTTGAAAATATCATGTATTCTTGGATGTTGAACTTCCAATACCTTAACGAAGCTTACGCTAATATGTATTCAGATTCTAAAGAATATCCGGAAGGAGATATCTTTGTATTCTCTGATCCTGATTGGTCACACCCTGACTTCCCTTACGGATTAACATTCTTTGATCCTGAACACAACTGTGCTTGTATTCTTGGTATGAGATACTTCGGTGAACACAAAAAAGGTACATTGACTCTTGCTTGGGGCTGTGCAGCTCGTAACGGTTTTGCATCATGCCACGGCGGTATGAAACGTTATAACCTTGAAGGTGGAAAATCATTCCAGGTTGCTGTATTCGGTCTTTCTGGATCTGGTAAATCAACAATTACTCACGCAAAACACAATAACAAATACAACATCACAGTTCTTCACGATGATGCATTTGTTATCAACATGAAAGACAAATATACAATCGCACTTGAACCTGCTTACTTCGACAAAACAGCTGATTACCCTATCGGATGCGAAGATAACAAATACATTTTGACTCAACAGAATGCCGGAGCTATCGCTTTAGCTGATGGTAAAGTTGTTTCAGTTACAGAAGATATCAGAAACGGTAACGGACGTGCTGTAAAATCTAAATTGTGGTCTCCAAACAGAGTTGATAGAATTAACGAACCTATTAACGCTATTTTCTGGTTGATGAAAGACCCTACAATTCCGCCTGTATTGAAACTTTCAGGAGCTTCTTTGGGTTCTGCAATGGGTGCAACTCTTGCAACAAAACGTTCTTCAGCTGAAAGATTGGCTGCCGGGGTTGACCCTAACGCATTGGTTGTTGAACCTTACGCTAACCCGTTCAGAGTATATCCGCTTTCTATGGATTACGAAAGATTCAAAGAATTAATCGCAACAGGTGTTGATTGCTACATCTTGAACACAGGTGAATTCATGGGCACAAAAGTTAAACCTTGCCATACTTTAGGTATTATTGAAGCTATCGTTGAAGGTTCAGCTAACTTCCACAAATGGGAAAACTTCTCTGATATCCAAATTATGGATATTGAAGGATTCGATGCTTCATTCTCTAACAAAGAATACGCTAAAGAATTCGTTGCTCGTATGAACGACAGAATTAACTTTGTTAAATCAAGAGAAACTGAAAAAGCTGGAATTGATAAACTTCCTGCTGATGCTCTTGAAGCTTTGGAAGCTGTTGTTAAAGAAGCTACAGCTCTTGCAAGCGTATAGTTTTTAATTACATAAAACTTAAAAAAGCGGATTGATATTTTCAGTTCGCTTTTTTTATGTTAAAATTAAGACAAAAAAGGAGTATAAATTATGATTAAAAATACAAAAAGTGCACTATCACCGGTTGGAATTGCAATTGCAATAGTATGCCTTTTGGGGTTGGTAATGATTTTATCTACTCCTGTTATTGTTGATAAGTATCAACATAAAAACGCGGCAAATGTGAATATCGAGCCGGAAAATCAAAATATTATAAATGATTTGTCTATGAAAATTACAGAATTGGAGCAGAGAATAAATGAGGTTGATAATAACGCAAGGAATATTGAACAAAATTTGCGTATTCAATCTCCATCTGCCAGATCTGCTCGTTCTGAAAACTCTTATTCTTGTACTATAGAAGGTGTTGTGGATGAAAATGGCAACATGATTTCGGCATCCCAAGTTAAGAGTACTACCCCTGAAACAAAATACGTATTTGTATGTTCAAAAAGATAGACAAGTTTTTTATGGACTAAATTAATATATGACTAGCAGAAAAATAAAATGGACGATGTTTGTAATCACAGCAATAGGTAATTTTATTGCCATGCTTGATGCTACTACTGTAAATCTTGCGCTTTATCCGATGTCTGTGGATTTAAATGTGACGATGGGGCAGGTTCAGTGGGTAATGATTGCTTATATGCTGGTATTAACAATATTTCTGCCATTTTTCGGTAAGCTGGGCGATATATTTAAGAAAAACCAATTATATTCTATCGGGTTCGGTGTGTTCGCGCTCGGCGCATTTTTAAGCATGTTAGCACCAACCTTCGGTTTGCTTGTGACAGCTCGTATAATTGAGGCGCTTGGGGCATCTGCAATGCTTTCAAATGCTCAGGCAATTATTGCAAGAATTTTTAAAAACGAACGCCGCGGTAAAGCTCTCGGATTAAATGGCTGTATTGTAGCAATCGGCGGAATGCTCGGGCCTTCAATCGGCGGATTTTTAATAAACAGTTTCGGGTGGCATTCTGTATTTTTCCCGTGTATTCCGGTTGCAGTTTTCGGCGCAGTATTTTCATGGAAATTTTTGCCTAATTACGTGAAGAAGAGGAAATTTAAATTTGATTATAAAGGATTTTTATACTTTACAATAAGCCTTTTTGCCTTACTGCTTGCGATATCAGAAGGCCATAGCTGGGGTTGGAATTCCCTGAAAATAATCGCTCTCGGAGTAATAACCCTTATTTTTGGCGGATTATTTTATTTTACCGATCACAAAATCAACTACCCGCTCATTGATTTTTCAATGTTTAAGATTAAGGAATTTACGTATGGCAATCTTGCCGTAATGACTTCATATATGGCAATGTTCACTAATAGTGTACTTTTACCATTTTATTTGCAGGAAATATTGAGGTATAACGCTTTTTTGTCGGGACTTTTAATCCTTCCGTATTCGGTAACTCTTTCTGTTGTGGCGCCAATAAGCGGAAGATTATCCGGTAAATATGGCAGCCGAAAACTTACACTTATGGGGCCTGCTGTATATATTCTTGCTCTTTTAATTTTTACGACCTTCAACAAAATGACTCCGATGTGGTTAATAGTTCTGGCGTCAGGAATTATGGGAATTGGCAACGGGCTCTTCCAGTCGCCTTCTAACAATGCGATTATGACAAGTGTTCGTAAAGAAGAGCTTGGAATTGCCTCCGGAATTCTTGCGCTTTCAAGAAATATGGGAAATATTTTAGGGGTTGCCGTCACAATCACACTGTTTGAAACCTTTAGAGAACACTATCTTCATCAGCATCAAATCTATGAAATGGCATTTTTGAATTCATACCATACAACAATGTGTTTTGGAATTTTGTTTGGCTTAATGTGCCTGACCTTTGCCTATGTCGCGTATAAACCGGCAAAATAATTAGCCGTAAAATTCATCTGCGTAGTATGCAAATTCAAGGTGGGCAACGATTACGGTGTCACCGTCTTTAATTCCTAATTTTTTAAGCTCATCGAAAACACCCATGCCGGTTAGAATATTTTGGAACCTGATAACCTGTTCGGCATTTCTTTCATCCGTAACTTGTGCAAGGCGGTTAATTTTCCCGCCGGAAATTATAAAGGTGTCTTTTGCGGCTTTTACAACTTCAAAAGCGCTGTCGTCGTTGTTATAGGCATCTAAATCTTCTTCAACCACAATATTAAATTCAGGTTTAGGAATTTCATCAACTTTTTTGCCCATAAAGTTCAAAAGGGAATCAATATTTTCGCCAGTTACAGCTGAAATCATAAATACATCTTCCGAATATTGTTTAAACTCCTCGTATAATACCTTTTTTCGCTCATCGTCAATCGAATCTATCTTGTTGAGCGCGATAATCTGATAAAGATGAGAAAGTCTTTCAGAATATTTTTCAAGTTCAAGATTAATTTTCTTGAAATTATCAAGCGGATTTTCAGCCGTCGTATCAATTACATGAACAAGAAAACGGCATCTTTCAACGTGCCTTAAAAAGTCATGACCCAGCCCGACGCCTTCGCTTGCACCCTCAATTAATCCCGGAATATCCGCAACGACATAACCGTCACCGGATTGTTTTTTTACAACGCCGAGGTTAGGGATAAGAGTTGTGAAAGGATAATCGGCAATTTTAGGCTTGGCAGAGCTTATGCGGGAAATAAAAGTTGATTTTCCGGCATTAGGCATCCCCAAAAGTCCGACATCCGCGAGCAATTTCAATTCTAAAAATAATTCTCTTTCAATAGAAGGTTCCCCCGGCTCGCAAAACTGAGGAGCACGTTTTTGAGCGGTTGCAAACCTTGCATTGCCACGTCCGCCGCGGCCTCCTTTTGCAACAAGAGCTTTTTGCTCGTGCTCTGTCAAATCTGCAATAATATTACCGGTTTTAACGTCTCTAACAACCGTTCCGATTGGAACCTTTATATATAAATCTTCGGCGCCGGCTCCGTGCATATTTTTAGACGCTCCGTTTTCACCGGGTTTAGCCTTAAATACAGACTTATGTTTAAAATCCATAAGTGTTGACATATTTTCATCTGCGATTAAGTAAACATCCCCGCCGCGACCTCCATCACCGCCCGCCGGACCGCCTTTATCGACATATTTTTCCCGGCGCCAAGCAACCATTCCGTTGCCGCCTTTGCCTGAAACTACTCTGATTTTTGATTTATCTATAAATTTCATATTGTTCCTTTTTGTTATATAATAATGTTACTATGAAAATGATTAAAAATACACTATTTACAAATAAACCTGTTACAATCGGGCCGGAAAGCGGCTACGACAATTATATTATGGCAATCGAGTCAAGCTGTGATGAGACGGCCTGTGCAATTGTTAAAAACGGACGGGAAGTCATAGCAAATGTTGTTGCCTCCCAGATTAAAACTCATGCTAAATTTGGCGGAGTAATCCCTGAAATCGCGGCTCGCGAGCACATGGACAGTATTAATATAGTTATTGATGAGGCGTTTCGTCAGGCAAAAGAAAACGCCGGCCTTAACCCTTCTGATATAACGGCTTTTGCAGGAACCGTGGGGCCTGGGCTTGTCGGATGTTTGCTTGTTGGATTAAACGCGGCAAAAACGCTTGCGTTGACTTACGATAAGCCCTTTATCGGCGTAAATCATCTTAATGCGCATCTTTGCGGAAATTATCTTGATACCGATTTAAAACCGCCATTTATGGCACTTCTTGTAAGCGGCGGCCACACGCAGATTATTGATGTAAAATCTTATTCAGAGCAGAGAATCATCGGTGAAACTATTGATGATGCAGTAGGTGAGGCTTATGATAAGGTAGCAAGATTAATCGGACTTCCATACCCTGGAGGCCCGAAACTTGATAAACTTGCTCAGGAAGGCAACCCGAAAGCTTACAGACTTCCAGAAGGAAAAGTTGAAGGGTTAAACTTTAGTTTTAGCGGACTTAAAACGGCTGTATTGAGACTTGTCAAAGAATTAAAATCAAACACTGATATGGAATTCCCGACCGCGGATGTTTGCGCAAGTTTTCAGGAATGTGTCTCTTCAACCCTTTTGAAGAAAGTTAAAAAAGCGCTTGAAAATTCCGGATACAATCAGGTTGTTATAGCCGGAGGGGTTGCGGCAAACTCTGAAATCCGTCGTAAGATTTTTAATCTCGAAAACGAAGGTTACAAAGTCTTTGCGCCTCCTATGAAATATTGTACGGATAATGCGGCAATGGTTGCATCTTGCGCATATTTTAATACAAATACATTTGACGATATTAATGTGGAAGTTTTTTCAAGAGTTAAGTGATTGTAAACTTTCTGTAATATATTGGCAATAAAATAAATCTTTTTGCGTTTATAAGTTTATACGTAGAAATTGTCAGGTAGTTTAATGGAAATTTCGCAAAGGCCATATTATCCAGTACTAAAAAATAATAGTGCTGTATTGCATAGTTTCAGAGGTATAAGTTATCCTAATTTTAGACCTTTGAGTAAGGATACTGTGTCTTTTAGCGGCAGAATTCCTAAAGATTTGATGTCTCTTCCTCCTGAAAAAATTCTTGCAGAATGCCGCAAAGCCTTGAAACAACAGTATAAACTCGGCGAAGGTCAAGAAGCGATTACATACAAAATTGATGCGTATCCTAATTATTGTATAAGAAGAGATAAGAAGTTGGCCGGCCCTGTATCAAAATTCAGATTTGATATTATGCTGAATAAATACGACAAAGTAAATCACGTTGTGGCAAAACTTGATGACGGAACTCAGCTTATGCACTATATAAACGGAATTCCTCTAAAAATTATGCCTATGAGAGATACCAAAGACGGTATTATTGTAAAAAATGCCACAAAAGGACTTGTCGCTAATAATTTCCCGGAATCTTCATTTGTAAGAATTATAGACCAAATTGAAGATGCCAAAAATAAAGGGATAACATTTGATCGAAAAGGTGAAAACCTTCACGTTGATGCCCTAAATCAGGAAATAACAGCTTTTGATTTCAGTCCGCAATTTAACGATATTGAATACAATCCGATTTCTTATATATATTCAGCACTGGATGTTGATGGAACAGAGCACGCGCCGAAAGTTTTCGGTAAGCTCTGCAAAGCTTACGCACAGCGCGTTGCAGATGTTCCGGTGTCAAAGTTGAATTTAAAAACTCTTGATACAAATTTCTATCACAGGGGCTTTATGGACGAACCTTTCAATCTTTTCCCTGATAGAGCTCTTCTCCATGAAACTCAGGAAAAATTAGAATTTCTGCTCAAAGAAAAACAAGATCCTTCTAATTCCAAAGATTATATAAATTATTTAGTAGAAGAATTTAAAGATTTTATTGATTCAAACGTAATGGATATATCAACAAAGCAATCGCCGTTTTATAATTTTAAATTTGAGTATTAATCATCGGGCTGAGAATTTTACCTTCAGCTCTTTTTAGAATATATCCGGCGACTTCTTTTTCCAGATGAACCCCGAAATGGTTGTTAACCTCTCTTATAAAATAGCAAGGACTTGTGACGTTTATTTCAATAATTTTTTCATCAATAACATCCAATCCGACAAGTTCAAGTCCCATTGAGTTCAGTTTTTTTGCAACCGGTGTGAACTTTTGGACTTCTGTCGGCATTAAAACAGCCTTCACAATATTTTTGTCACAATGATCATTGAATTTGAAATCATTTTGCCCCGGAAGCTTCTGAACACAAACCTCAAGAACCCTATCCCCTAAAAACATAACCCTTTTATCGCCGAATTTAGCTTTTTCTATATATTTTTGCACCATAACAAGAGTAGATGAATTTTTTGTCATCTGATTAATAATGACAGATGTATTCATATCTCCTTTTTGCAAAACCATTACTCCCGAGCCGAAACATTGATTTAATGGTTTCAAAACAATTCTTTCATGTTCTTCAAGAAAATTTAAAATGTCTTTTTTTGATGCGGTTACAATATTTTCTGGCATTAAATCCAAAAATTCAACAGCGTGAAGTTTTTCGTTGAAATCTCTGATGGCACAAGGATTATTCAACACAAGAGTTTTCTCGTAATCTACAAAGTCAAATATGTAAGTCGCATTAATATAATCCATATCAACCGGCGGATCAGGACGAAACATTACGAGATTAAAATCATTTATACAGTATTTTTGTGAAGATGTCTTGTCATAGATTAAGTTGTCATCTTTTATTTCCGTTCTGAAACAATCGGCCCAAGGTTTCTTGTTTTGAAGAGAAAGTAAGTCTATTGTGGTTATAAAAACATCATGCCCGTTATAAATAAATTCCCTGATAAGCCAAAAGTTAGTAACCAGATCGTTAAATTCAAACCATTTTAACTCTAATCTATCTATAATAAATAAAATCTTCATATATAAAATATCCCCCTCAATTCTACTGTACATCAAAATTTCACTATTGCAATCAGTAAGAAGAATAAATTTATTTTAATATTTCTTAATATTTCTCTTAAAAAAGGCAATAAAAATTTTGTTCAAGTGTTAATATTAATATAAGTAAAAGTGTGTTATAAAATTTGTAAAAGGAAAGGTAGTAAATTATGCCAGAAGTTAATGCAGTTAACGGTGCTGATGCAGCAGCAAAAGCTCAAGAAGCACAAGCATCACAAAAAAGAAATTATACCCCGGTGATTGCCGGAACAGTAGTCGGCGGTGCCGCAGGTGCAGGAGCCGCAGCCCTTTGGGGTAAAACAGCTCCATCATTGGAAGAAGTATTTGCTCAAAAACCTGATGTATTCAAAAAATCAGTTGAAGCTATGAAGGGTGAAAACGGTGCTTCCGGTGAAAAAATAGAAAAAGCAATGAAAGAAATTAATGATGCCGCAGCTCCGAAAAAAGCTGAATTGAAAGCAGAAGCTATAAAATTAAGAGACGGCGAATTAAAAACTGCTTATGATACAGAAGCCGCAAAACCTGATTCAGATTTAGCAAAAGCAAAAAAAGAATTAGATGACGCAAAAACAGCCTTAAATAATAAAGAAATTGAAATAAAAACAAAAGAAGGCGACAAAGAAGTAGTTAATAAAAAGACAGTTACAAAAATTAGAGAAGAATATGTAGCTGCTCAAAAGGATTTAAAAGCAAAAGAAAAAGCTGTTGCTGATGCCGGTAAAGATGCAACTGATGCACAAAAGACAGCAGTAACAGACGCAAAAACTAAATTGACTGAATCTAAAAAAGAATATGATATGATTGCATCTCAAGCTAAAGATGACAGAGCCAAGGTTGTTGCTGCTGACAAAAAATTCCATGACGCAAGAAAAGCAATTAAAAATGGTGCAAAAGAAGATTCCGACTTAGGCAAAGCAATTAAAGAAGTTAATAAAAAAGCGGAAGCTGTTAAAACTGCTGTAAAGGAAAAAACAACAGAAGTAGTTAGCAGAGATGAAATTAAAAATGCATACAAAGATGTCAAAGGTGCATTGAAAGAAATCAGCTGGAAAAACATGAGTATCTGGGGCGGAATCGCCGCTGTAGTCGGTTTGGTTGCAGGAATGGTACTAGGTAAAAATAACGAAGCTTAGTTAACTGGCATTAACACATTTATACATAAAAAAATAAGGACATGATAACCATCATGCCCTTATTTTTTTTATCGCAATGACGAAAGCTTTATTCCCTCGCCCCTTGTGGGAGAGGGTTAGGGTGAGGGGTCAAAATAGATGACCAGATGTCAGGAGAGCAGAAAGGCAAGCTATTATCAGCATGTAAATTCATACTCACATTGACAAGATTGCCAAGCTTCGCTCGCAATGACGAAGAAACTGTCTACTGCTTAATTTCGTTCGGATTAAGTATGCAAAAATTTGTATTTTGCATCTGAATTAGCTGTGCAAACTTTTGAATGTCAGCCTGAATCGACGGGAATGTTCCGTAATGCATCGGGATAACTGTTTGCGCTCCAATCCATTGTGCGGCAATAGCGGCGTGTTCAACATCCATTGTATAAGTTCCTCCGATAGGAAGCAGGGCAATATTTGGCCTGTATAATTCTTTGACAAGTTTCATTTCTGAATTCAAACAGGTGTCTCCGGCATGGTAAATTCTTACCCCTTCCACATCAATCAAAATACTTGCGGCATGACCGGCATATCCGCCATCAGGAAGTGAGCTTGAATGAAATGCCGGCAAAAATACTACACGGCCCCAATCGTAATTTATCCAGCCGCCCATCCCGACATCACGAGTTTTACAGCCTTGTGATTCGCAGTATTTTGCAAGTTCAAAAATTGCCGTAATCGTTGCATTTTTGTCTTTTGCAATTTCTAAAGCTTCCCCCAGATGGTCTCCGTGCCCGTGGGTTAAAAATATGTCTGTTAAATTCTCAATTTTTTTATAGTCATAAGCTTGATTTATTGAAACCAGCGGATCAATCATTATTGAATTGTCTTTTAGCTTGATTTCAAATGCGCTGTGTCCGATGTATCTGATGTCTACCATGTTTTCTCCTTCCGTTTTTTACATATATAAAATAACATTTTTTATTGTAAAATACAATTATGCAATATGAAGTTTACATGAAAAAATGTATAGAACTGGCACGATTGGGAGAAGGCAATACTTCTCCAAACCCTCTTGTGGGTTGCGTTGTGCTAAATAAAGATGGTGAAATTATCTCAAACGGATACCATAAAAAATACGGCGAAAACCACGCTGAGCGAGATGCCCTCTTAAAACTAAAAAATGGGGAAGAAGAAGGCGGAACCCTTATTGTTAATCTCGAGCCGTGTTCGCATTTTGGCAAAACCCCTCCGTGCGCGGATTTAATCATAGAAAGAAAAATAAAAAAAGTTATAATCGGAATGCGTGACGTAAACCCGATCGTTTCAGGTAACGGAATAAAGAAACTAGAAAATGCCGGAATTGAAGTTATTGAAGGTGTTTTAGAAGATGAGTGCAAAAAATTAAACGAGATTTTTATCAAAAATCACATTCAGAAAAAAACTTTCATAGCGCTTAAAACAGCCACTACTCTTGATGGAAAAATTGCGACCTCCTCCGGCTCTTCAAAATGGATTACCTCAGAAAACGCCCGTGCGGAAGTAAAAAAAATAAGAAAACGTTACGATGCGATATTAACGTCCTCTTCCACCGTAATTGCTGATAATCCGACGATGGAGCATAAGACGAAAATTATTCTGGATAGAACACTTAAAACCGATTTTGAGAACTCAAATATTTATAAAAATGGAAAAATTTACGTGTTCTATTCTAGTGCGCAAACTCCGCCTGAAATCCCCGGAATAACTTTTATTCCGGCTCCGGAAGTTAATAATAAACTTGATTTGGAATATATTTTCAATAAACTTTACGATTTAAAGATAATGAGCGTGCTTGTTGAATCCGGCGGAAAACTTAACGGCGAGGTTTTAAAATACGTTGATAAAGTTTATCATTTTATTGCACCAAAAATCACCGGCGACAACGCTTCCCGCTCATGTTTTGATTGCCGTTCGATTTCTGAAATTTCGGAATGTGAAAATTTTAAGTTTGAGGAAATTCAAATTTTTCAGCCTGATATTTTATTAACATATTATAAGTGATTTTTGCTGTTGATTTTTATTATTTTATGGTAGAATTAGCAAAAAGCGAGGGATATAATGAAGTGTTATAAATCAAAATGGATTCTTACATGCGAAAATGAAGTTTTAGAAAATATGGCTCTTGTTGTAGATGAAGGAAAAATTGTCGATATAATTCCTAACGATAGTGTTAATTTTGAAGAAAAACATGTTAAGGATTTGGGCAATGCGCTTATTACTCCAGGATTTATTGATATGCTTACGCAATATCAATATACGAATATCGGAAAAATTAAGCCGGATTCTTTTAAGACTAAATTAAAAGGATTTTTCAAAACTATTGCGCTAAAGTATAATTTTGCCGGTGTAAAATCCGATAACTATTCCCTCAAATGGGCAAATATTTTGTCTGAATATTTCTTGATGGACAGATCAGAAAAGATTAAAGCTTTTGAAGATGGTGTAAACGCTTCTATCGCCGCAGGAACAACTTGTATTGCGCAGGTGTCAGGTGAGTTTAAATTTTTTGATGTAATAAATCATTTGCCGATAAAAAATTATCTTTTCTTTGAAGTTTTTGCTGATTCTTCTCAAAAAAGTAAACGGCAATTCAAAGATATGAGAAACAAAATTGAAGATTTAATTATGCATAAAGGTGAAAATACGCATATCGGAATTATGCTGAATTCGATTTCCGGTGTTCATAAAAAACTCTGGGAACTCTTTAGCAAATATTGCCGTAAGCATAATATGCTCCTTTTAACCCGTTTTGCTGAATCTCAGGATGAAATGGAATGGCTGGAACATGGATTTTCTGATATTGATTTATTGCACAAATATATGGGAATGAGAAAAATTTCTCCTTATGAAAAAGATCTTGATCCAGTTGATTATTTGGAAAAATTAAAAGTCTTAAGCCGAAAAGTTATCACCGCAAACGCAAATTACCTTGAACCGGATGAACTCGACAGGCTTTCAAAATCTGAAGTCAGCTACATATATCAGCCTGAATACAGTGAAGAAATTTGTAATAAGAAACTTGATTTTGCGACAGTTTTGAAATACTTCCCGCAGCGTTTCGGATTTTCATCACAAAGTTTTGAAAAGGATAAAGATTTTTCAATGCTGAGAGTTGCGTTGGATGCAAATAAAGATGATATTATTGATATCGAAGAGTTAATCAAATATCTTACAATTTATCCGGCAAAAATTTTGAGATTGGATAATGTAACAGGTTCTATAAAAATAGGTAAGGACGCTGATTTTAACGTGTTTAAGCTTGAAGATGGCGAAACCTATAAGGATTTGGTTAAGAAACATAATCCTTATTCAACCTATTCAAAAGGCCGTAAAATAGTAAAACGCGGAGATTTGAGATTTAATTTATGACGATTATCAATGAAAAATTTACAGTACATACAAAAGGCAACACGGACATTATAGATATTACAGAAAATGTGAAAAATCTTGTCTACCGCCATTCTCTAACAAATGCAATGGTGAATGTTTATGCGGCCGGAAGTACTGTATCTATTACAAACATTGAATTTGAACCGGGTCTGCTTGTCGATTTGCCGGAAGCTCTCGATAGAATTGCTCCGGTCAATAAAGATTATCACCATGATGAAATGTGGCACGATGGGAACGGTTATGCGCATGTCAGGGCCTCAATTGTCGGAAACTCAACAACAGTTCCATTGCTTGAAGGGGCAATGCAGCTCGGACATTGGCAGCAAATTGTTTTGATAGATTTTGATAACAAAGCTCGAACAAGAACTGTTAACGTTCAAATATACTATTAATGGCATCCTTTCCAAAGATTAGGTCATATTTTCTTTTTGTACTATAATATAGATATGATGATTAATATCCCAAATATAGTAGAGCGCCTCAGAGAAATTATGGCAGATGAAAGTTCAGATCAGCTGCGTGATGAGTTAAACGGATATCACGTTGCAGATTTGGCGGATATTTTTCAGGAATTAAAACCGGAAGAGAGATTGCAGTGCTTTAAACTTCTTGATTTGGAAAAGGCTGCGGATTTGGTTGAATATCTTCCTCCGCAAATGCAGGTCGAAATTTTAGGCGATATTGATGAAGAAATTGCCTCAAGAATTATCAATAAACTTCCTCATGATGCTGCAGCTGACGTTTTAGGGGATATGGAAGAGGATGAAAGCGAAACATACCTTGATAAACTTCCTCACAAATTTTCGGAAGAAGTTCGTGAACTGTTAACATATAACGAAGATACAGCGGGCGGTATTATGAACCCGATTGTTTTGACGGTTAATTCTGATATGAGCGTTCAGGATGTTTTAAACCATATAAGGGTTAAGGCAGAAGAAGATAACATGGAACTTTATTATGTGTATGTTGTGGATAAACAAAACCATCTTCTCGGAGTTGTTTCGTTGAGAAAACTTTTGACATCTCCAATCAATCAAAAAGTCGCTGACATAATGATTTCGGATATTGTAAGACTTCATGTTGACGATTACAGTGATTATATAGTTGATGAATTTATGAAATACCAGTATAATGCCCTGCCGGTTGTAGATTTGTATAATCGACTGAAAGGTATGATAACCTGGGATGACGTTCATGATTTGTTTGAAGAAGAAACGACAGAAGAAATCTACCAGTCATCAGGTATTTCGACCGTTGTTGTAGATGAAGATGAAATTTTAACAGGTAATGTTTTTAAAGCTGTAAGAGCCCGTACACCTTGGCTTTTTATAACTCTTATCGGAGAATTTCTGGCGGTAAATGTTGCCCATCACTTTAATGGCGCCCTTACGGCATTACCGATAATTGCGATATTTTTGCCATTGTTAACCGGTTTGGGCGGAAATATCGGAACTCAAAGTATTACTCTTATGGTCAGAGGGCTTTCAACCGGTCAAGTCACACTAAGTTCAGCACTTCACCATATATTAAGAGAGGCTTTCATAGGACTTTGTATTGGTGTGTTTTTCGGAGCAATGGTAGTTTTAGTCACTTGGGGCTGGCAGCATAATGTTGAATTAGGAATTATTGTCGGGCTTGCAATGGCTATTAACATGACTTTGGCAACGATTATCGGATCTTTCACTCCGTTTGCGCTAAAGGCAGCTAAAATCGATCCCGCAATTGCCTCCGGCCCTGTTATTGCAACTACGATTGACGTTGTCGGACTTGCAATTTATTTTACGCTCGTCTCAATTTTTTTGTTGAAGGTTAGCTAAAATCATCAATATATCGTATAGTCTAATTATTAAGTTTACGATAAATTATAATTAATGTTCGTTAAATAAGGTATAAAAAATGACAAATAGAATAAGAAACAGAAGAATAAATAATAAAAAAATTGATATGACATCGTACTTAAGACATGTACAAAAAGAAAGAGAAGAGCAGACGAAGTTTTTTCGAATTCTAACGATAATGACTATTGTCTTTGTTGCGGTGCTTGTTTCGATATTTATTTTTGCCGATAACGAGAATTTCTTAGAGAAAAACTTTGGTGAAAATTCTGTAATAACAAAGGTTTTCCAAAAATTAACTAAAGGAAACGCGAAAAAAGAAAAAGCTGATTTCAGCTTGCCATTCGGTTTGCGCAGACAAAATATCTTATTTTTAGGGGTAGATGCAAGCGGCAACCCTAAAGATTTGTGGTCAGGAACAAGAACCGATACGATTTTGCTCGTGAACATTGACCCGCGTACGAAATCAATTAATGCAATATCTATTCCAAGAGATAGTAAGGTTTACCTTCCTCATGGAAAAGGTGTGAATAAGATTAATGCGGCACATGCTCTCGGCGGGCTTGATATGACTATTGAAACAATAGAGGATACATTTGGTGTTCATATCGATAAATATATAATGGTTCATGATCAAGCTGTAGAAGAGATTGTAAATGCAATGGACGGTATAGATATATATGTAGAAAAGCCAATGAGATATCATGATTATTCGGGAAATCTTCATATTGATTTGTCGAAAGGCGAACATCATTTGAATGGCCGCGAAGCTGTCGGATATTTGCGTTTTCGCCATGATGCTCTGGGAGATATCGGACGAACTCAGAGACAGCAGTGGTTTATGAGAGGGCTTTTGGATTCATTGAAGAGCCCGAAAACTATTACAAAAATTCCTGAAATAATCTCTGTTGCAAAAAAATATGTTAAAACTGACATGTCTTTATATGAAATGTCGCAGTACGCAGCTTTGGCAAAACATATTGATATGAACAAAATTGAGATTGCAACATTACCGGGAACACCAAATCAAAAGGGTTATATAAGCTATTGGATTTTAGATCCGGCACAGACTCAGGCAACTATAAATCGTTTAATTTACCGTGAGCATGCAAAGTTTGATGAAACGGTACCTTTTACGGGCAGTGTTATGTATTCAAATGATAAGAAGGCTGATGCTGATAGGATTATTGAAGAGTTAAAAGCGATTAATGTTGATGTGAAATGTCAGGGGCATGTAAATAGAACGCATTCACAATTTATAGCTCATTCAAATAAGGTTACTAATGAGTATTATAATTGGCTGAATAAAAAAGCTCCGTCAACAGAAGGGTTTCAGTTTGTTTATGATCCGTTGAATTTGTATTGTACAGATACCGATTTTACAATTGTTTTGACAGGAAAGAAATAGAAAGCCAAATATGTTTTAAATGCGCCTGTAGCTCAGCTGGATAGAGCGTTTCCCTCCGAAGGAAAAGGCCGTGCGTTCAAATCGCATCAGGCGTATTAAAAAAGATAGGACTTGTTCCTGTCTTTTTTGACATGATAGCGATTTGATAAGCCAAATGCGTAAGCATTTTTCATGCGTTCAGCGTGAGCGAGCTGAGGGCGCAGGACGGCGCGAAGGCGACGGCCGGAGACCCGTTAAACGCGAGCGAGCAAGACAATCGCATCAGGCGTATTAAAAAAAGATAGGACTTGATCCTGTCTTTTTAAGCACGATAGTAAATAAGCGTCATTGCGAGTGAACGAAGTGAACGCGGCAATCCAGAAAATATGCCGTTAAATAGTGTAAACATCCCTAGATTCACATCCCTAAACTCTTGAAAATATCGTCCCAATATGATACGATAAATGAAAAATTATGGTGCGATAAATCATGAAGTTAAACAAAAGACAAAGCTTAATATTGGATTATATCAACAAACATGATGGTTCAAGCAGATTAGAGCTTGAAGAATATGTAGAAATAGTTGATGATAAAACTTCCAAAAATACAATTATAAGAGATTTAGATGTCCTGTTAAAAAATAATTATATTACAAAAGTAGGTTCTGCCAGAAATATAAAATATCTGCCGGCCGAACAAAATGAGCTTTTAATAAAATATGACATTGATAATTATTTCAAAATAGATGTTGATAATAGAGAAATAAAATACCCTCAATTTAACTTTGATATATTCTGCAATTTGAAAAACTTATTTTCTGCAGATGAAATTAAAAATTTAGAAAATATAAATAAGATTTACACAAATAAAACAAAAGCACTTTCTGACACAATATTAAAAAAAGAATATGAAAGATTACTTATAGAATTGAGTTGGAAATCCTCACAAATTGAAGGAAATACATACTCTTTGCTTGATACTGAAATTCTAATAAAAGAAAATATAGAAGCTAAAGGTCACAAAAAAGAAGAAACCATTATGATTTTAAATCATAAAAAAGCTTTGGAATTTATATTTGAGAACAAGGATTATTTTAAAATTATTACTTTAAAGAAATTAGAAGAATTACATACTCTATTAACAAGCGATTTAGGTGTCAATAAAGGTTTGAGAAAATCCCCTGTTGGTATTGTTGGAACAAATTACAAACCATTATTTAACTGGCTGCAAATAAAAGATGCGGTAGATAAATTGATTGCTACAATAAATAATACTGAAAATATTATAGAAAAAGCATTAATCACTGTTATAATGATTTCCTATATCCAGCCGTTTGAAGATGGAAATAAAAGAACAGGAAGAATTTTAGCCAATGCACTCTTATTTGCAAATGGTTATTGTCCACTGTCATACAGAAGTGTAAATGAAAGCGATTATAAGAAAGCTGTAATTATTTTTTATGAAAATAACAGCGTTGATTATTTTAAAAAATTGTTTGTAGAACAATTTAAGTTTGCTGTAGAGAAGTATTTTTAAACAGATCTGGTTACTACGGTAAATTTTTAAAATAGTCTTTGTCTGACAAGGCTTTTACGGTACAACCCAAGCCATTATCCGAAGAATCTGATCTGGAACAATTTGTAAAATATGTTCCGTCAGCTCCCATAGGGAGTAACTTCCCATTTAATCCGAGCTGAAACATAAAAAAATCATGTCCTATACGGTTGGGAGCTTTGCGCCAGCCATTCGTATCAACGCAAAGGAATATCATTCCAGCAGAGTCTTCATTTTGACTTGAAATATCTAAAAATATAAAACTTCCGTCGTTTGCCGCAATAATACCGTCATTGCAATAACCAGACGCAGCAGAGGTTCCGTTGTAATTTTTGTAGTTACTAACAATAAATTGCATACTTGCCGTTGAACCAAAGTTTCTAATCGGAAAAACATCTGTCGGGCAGTTATTTCGAGTATTATTACAAGCCACAGACTTTATGTATCTGGTCTGGAGAAGATCAAAAAACGCCAATACATCAGACGGGAACTCTCCGCTTAATTCCGTAAGATATACAGAATGTACAGCTTGCGCAAGGGTTGAATATTCCTTTTTAAATGCTGTCTCAAGGTTTTTATGTTTTATATTATTTATAACTGCCGGCAGTGTCAACGCTGCCACAACACCGACTATACCCAGTGTAATAAGAACTTCAGCCAGGGTAAAACCTTCTCGTTTAATATTAATCAGAGTATTTTCAATACCTAGGACTTTCATAAAATTTCCTTCTAAAACTATTATTATACTGAATATATTCAGTATAATACAGATTATATTATATATAACAAAGGTTGTCAATATATTAGAATAAATATATGGACATGACAGATTACTATCAAGAACTTGCAAAAAATATTCGCGTAGAGCGTGCGAGAATGAAAATTTCTCAGTTAAAATTGGCGGAATTGGCTAATGTTTCGCTTGATACAATAAATTTAATTGAGCGTGCGGCTGTAAATCCGAAATTGTGCACTATTATTTCAATAGCAAAAGCGCTGAATGTTGATTTGAATACTTTAATACCTATGTGATTATCATTAGTTTTTCTGTAAATATTTATTAAAAACAGGCAATTTTTTGATAGAAAAATTTTTTATATATATACGGGGATTTAAATTTATATATAAGGAGTGAAATATGTCTGTACAATCTGTAAAGAAAACCGGAACAACAGCGCATAAGCCTGTAAAAACTCAGCCAAAGAAAAATAATCAAAAAACGATGAAACTTATTTACTTTTATGATAGAAATGGTAAGCAACTCGGACAGGGTGACTATTATACGTCAAATTACGGAGCTGGAAACATGTACAGTTATGAGTCGATATTACGTATGAACGATAAACAGCTTGCAAAACTTCAAATAAGGAAAGAAGTAAAAGAATTTTCTTACACTCCTGAGCCTCCGGCTCCAAAAGAAGATAAAAAAAGCTGGTTTGATAAATTTGTAGACTTTATATGCGCATAAACTTTATTTTTTTAACAATATAAGACTGGAGGGTGTAATTTAATTACACCCTCCAAATTATTTTATAAAGATGATGATTTTACTTTAATATCTGTAATTTCAGAAGAGGAGTTTTCACTATCAATAAATATTGATTGCGGTAAGTCACCTTTAGTATATGTATTTGCCGGAGAATATTTGTTTTCACCGATATTGATTAGTCTTTGAACTGAACTTCCATCAATTTGTAAAATTTCAGTCTTGCGGCCTGCATCCGGTGCAAAGTTATCGTATTTTTCGACAAACAAGGATTTGCCGTCAAGGTAAGTGAAATCATAATGAGTGCTTGATTTTATGCTGCCGGTGTTTTTGTATTCAATTGCATCAAAAGCGAAACTTTTGTCAGATGAATTAAATCCGTCGAAATTCAAGGCTGTAACCGTTTTGGTTTTCGGATTTGAATAAATCATTTGCAGAGGAAGATTATCAACAACTGCTTGATTTTTGCCTTCGGCAGGTGCAACATCTTCAGTAATAATACCGAGACGGTTAAACATTGAATTCATAACATCTTTAACCGGAGAATCAGCAAGTTTTCTTGGAATATAAGCTTGAGCTGCCGGAATTGTAATTGAATTTATTTTGTTTCCTTCGCTGTCTCTAACAGGTACTGAAACTTTCTCAAGGTTATAAATATGCCCGGTGTATAGAGTATCTTTTGTCGGCGGAACTGTCGGCTTGTTAGGTTTGTTAACCCATATTATTGTCGGTCCGCATGAATCGTATATTTCAACATCTTTATCACAGCTTGCCATAGTTAATGCGGCTGTCGGAATTAGAATAGCGCCTTTTAGTGCGTTTCTTAATGCAGAGTTTGAAACTCTATTATTTGCATAAGGCTGTTCAAAATTATCTTCTCTAACTTTTTTTGATTTTTTATTAGCCTCAAATGCTGGTGCCTTTTGTACTGCCGGTGTTGATACTGCATAAATTTTCATAAGTTTGTTTCCTTTTTATTTGCTTTAATTTGTAGTTAATATAAAAACTGTAAAAATTTTTTTTGCTAGTTTTTTAAATTTGTTACAAATTTACACAATTCTATGAGGCATAGTTAGAATATTTGCGTCAACCCTTTGTTTTATTGCGCCTTGAGGCTCGTAATACGGTGATACTGTCATGATTTTTGCCGCAATATCAGGATAATAATATATAAATCTTAATTCGCTTGATGTTAAAGGTTTTTGAGTGTGAACGTTTGCATATCTTACAAGTTCAAGGATGTTTCGGGCTTCATGTTCATCTTTAAACTCAAGTTCAAGATTATCGTAAACGTTTCTAAAACCTTTAATTCCACCGTATTCTCCGGTTGTAATCATTCGTCCGGTTTCGATAATTTCCGGTTCGCCGCGTCCTAATTCTTCAAAATCGTATAATTCATAGTTTCTTCTGTCTTTAAGTGCGCCATCTGCGTGAATTCCGGATTCATGTGCAAACGCATTATCTCCGACTGCCGGCTGGTTCATAGGAATTGGAACTCCAAAAGCGTATGCTGTATATTTTGCAAGCTGCCATGTTTTGCTCAAATCAATGTTAGGGTCAATCTGGTAGTTGCCTCTAAATCCCGCCGATTTTGTGATTGCAAGCAGGCATGATACCAAATCAGCATTTCCAGCTCTTTCGCCCATACCGTTGATTGCTGTGTTAATATATGCGTTTACTCCGGCGTCAATTGCAGCTTTAGCCCCCATTACAGAACATCCTGTTGCCATACCCAAATCGTTATGGTAGTGAAGTTCTATATCCATGCCGGTTTCTTTTGCTATTGTAAAAATTCTCTCATAAGTTGTCTGCGGATCTTCATAGCCCAGAGTGTCGCAATATCTGAATTTAACAGCACCTGCATCTTTTGCTGCAAGAGCGTATTTAATAAGGTAGGAAATATCGCTTCTTGATGCGTCTTCTGCGTTTACTCCGATTGTTTGCGCACCTTTTTCAACTGCGCATTTTACGGCATCTGATGTGATTTTTAAGATGTCATCAGGTGTTCTTTTAGAACCGTATTTCCCATGAATCATCTGTTCGGAAGTTGATTGAGACATGTTTATATGTTTAAGTTTTGGAACATTATTAAAAGAAAGTTCGACATCCTCCGGAATTGCTCTCATCCAGCCTGAAAGTTTTGTTTTGCGGATAACATTTCTTTCTACAAGTTCAAGGTTGCCGTTAAGGTAGTTAAGTTCGTGTTTTGTAGTCGGGAAACCGAATTCTGACTGGGTTATTCCCATATCGTCAAGCATCAAGTTTATGATTGTCTTTTGCAGTTTTGCAAGACCAAGGCGGGAAGTTTGAACTCCGTCTCTATTGGTAACGTCCACAAAATATATCTTTTTTTCTTTCATAATTACTCCTTAAATAATATCCGTATAATTTCTTAAACAACTTGCTTTTTTTAGTGAAATTAACTACAATGTTTAGTATGGAACTTTTAGAGAGTTATGTCAAGTTATTTTAAAAAATTATGAACAGTCAATTAGAAAAGAAAATTAACAAAGAATATAAAACCGGCAATGTTAAAACCGCAATTGAACTTTGCCAGATAGGGTTGCAGGAAGATCCGACAAATGCGGATTTGCATCTGCGCTTAGGTGATTTGTTTTTAGCATGGCATCTTGATATTTACAATTCCTGTCAGTATATAGATGAGGCAATCACGGAATATCAAAGGGCGCTTGAAAGTTATATTGATTCGCCGGAAATCTATTTTAAAATAGGTCAGGCGCATTTTTATAAAGGTGATTTGGATAAGGCTATAAATTATCTTGACATGGCAATTTCAAAGGATAAAAAATATGCAAAAGCTTATCTTTTGCTTGCTGAAACTTATACGAAAAATGCAAGATTTTTAGAGGCTTCAATAAATGCTAAAAAAGCGGTCAAGTATGCGCCTTTTAGAGGCTCATGCGCACACTTTTTATTGTCTAACCTTTATAAAGTTTCTTCGGATAGATCTTTTAGAAATGCTTTTATGAGCGTTTGGGAAAATATTTTGTCTATTTTAACCCTGCCATTTGACGGCTTAGCGCTTTCAAATGTAGGTAAATCAATAAGATATTTGAAATTCTTTCCGACGTTATTCTACGGCTTTTGGCTTGTAAGATGTTCGAAATTTCTCGAAGCTGTCGATATTTACACAGAAGCGATTGAAAAAGCTCCGGGATTTATTCCGTTATATTGTGTGCTCGGAGATATTTACCGGTCTCTGGGTCGTTTTGATGATGCAATCACGGAATACAAAATGGCAATCTGGCTTGACAGTTTAAATATTCCGGCATACAGAAGTTTATGTCAGGCTTACGAAGAACTCGGGGATTACGATAGCGCTATTGAAGTTTATCAAAAGCTCATTCAGATTATGCCAAATATGCCGGATGTTCATGCTAATCTCGCTAATATCCTTTATGTTAAAGGGGATGTTGACGGCGCAATTTCGCATTATCAAACCGCTGTTACTTTAAATCCGAAAAAGCAATGGACAAGCGTGATTAATCAAACCTTAGGTTTTGTATATCAAGAGGCGAAAAATGATATTGATGCGGCAATCGGAGCTTATCACAGTGCATATCTTTTAACTCCGCAGGATTTAGATATTTATGTGAATTTAGGAAGTGCATTTTATGATAAGGAAGATACCGATAATGCCCTTGCCGTCTACAGAAATGCGCTTGATCTTGATCCTAAAAATGCAAATATTCACTGTAATTTAGGATTTTTGTACTGGGGAAAAGGAAATCTTGACGAGGCAATTAAAGAATACAACCTTGCGATTGAATACAATCCTGAATATGCGATTGCTTACAATAATTTAGGGGTAATTTATCTTGATGATTTGGGCAGAGTAAAGCAGGCTTTAGAATTATTTAAAAAATCTGTAGAATGCAATGCAAATTATGCGCTCGCTCATTTTAATCTTGCCCGTGCAGTTTCTATTACAGGTGATAAAATTGAAGCTGCGAAATTATATCAAATAGCACAGGATATAAATAAAATTACTAATGAAATGAATCCTGATGAGATTATGGATAAACTAAACAGTTTGTTTGATTAGTATTCATTGGATTTTTGTTGCGGCTGAAGGTTAGGAACCATTGTACTGCTAAGATGTTCGCGCATTTTATTTGTGACTGTTCGGCCTAAGACAGCACCGCCGGCTAAAGTTAAGCCCGTAATAACATAAGTTGCGAAACCAAGACGGCTTGTAACTTTAGCTTTTTTTAGCAAATTTTCAGGCAAAAATTCTTTTGCGAGTTTTTCGCCCTTATGTGTTGCCAAATATTCTTCAATAACTGATGGCGCGAACAGACCCAAAGTTAATAAACCTAAATTATCTATTGTGAAATTTTTAGCTTTTTGAAAAGGTGTAAGGTTTCCATCTTCATCCGGAGTCGATTTTCTCCAGCCTCCTGAAAGACAGGCAATCATAGAGGCATACATAAGCGGTATTCTTGTTGTTTGTAATGATTTTGAAACTTTTCCTAAATTTTTATTTATCGCATGCCCCATTTCATGAAACCAGTTCAATGTGAGTTTATTTTTCGGGAGAAGCATTGTGTTAGAAATTGTTTCAAAGAAAGCATTTTTACCTTCTCTGAGTTGCTGTAGATGATCTTTTGGCAATCCCGGAAAAGTTGTATTTTTATCAAAATAAAGGATTTTTACTTTATCTTTCAGTCCGCTTTTTTGAAAGGCTTTTTTGAACGCATCAACCGTCTTTTGAACTTCATTTTCTTTAAGTTCTAAATTCTTTTCAGACATAAGTTTCATTAGTTTGACATTTACAGGATATGAGCCATAAAGTCCTACAGTCCACGCAGTCGCAATACCCGCAGCTCTTGATACAACTTCAACTTTCGGGTCTGCTTTTTTAGAATGTTTTTGGTTTAATTGTGATGTTTGCTTATTTGAACTAAACGAGATACTTTGCATTCCTACAATAACCTTTCAAATATACAAGTTTCCTAAATATAAAATTTGCTCCCAAAAAGGCAATTATTAAAATAATTTTACAAATTGCTTATTTAGACATTACTTTCCACATTAACAGGCAATCTGAACCCGAAAGTTGATCCTTCGCCTTCTTCCGAGATTAAGAACACTTCACCGTCATGTTTTTCGATTGTTGATTTTACAAGGTAAAGTCCAAGGCCGGTGCCTTTAATCGTGTGAGTGTTATTTTCTACTCTATAAAATCTGTCAAAAACTTTTTTCTGACATTCAGGAGGAATTCCGCAGCCTTCATCTTTTACAGATATTTCTACAAGATCATCCGCTCTTTTTATTGAAACTTCTATTTTTGTATTATCAGGCGAATATTTTATCGCGTTTGACATAAGGTTTGTGAAGGCTCTTGATATACTGTCATAATTGAACATCAAAGTCGGGATATCGCCTTCTTTATGCATTGAAACAGTAAGATTATGTTCTTTTATAAGGACTCCCAGCTGATTTACACAACTTTCCACAAGCTGAATGATATTATTTTGGTCTTTATGAAGTTTATATCCGGATTCGAGCCTTGAAAAATCAAGAATATCGTTTACCATGTTATTCAATCTGATGATTTCCTGATTAATTGTTCCGATAAATTCTTTTTGGGTTTCATAATCAAACTCATTACCCATTGTATAAAGTGTGTCGATATAACTTCTAAGAACCGTGACCGGTGTTCTTAATTCATGCGAAACGTTAGATATGAAGTTTGAGCGCATCATATCCATTTCAGCCTCTTTTGTCATATCAATGAGTACAATTATGTATCCGACGTAATCTTTATTTCGTGTAAACATCGGTGAAATTATTGATTTAATCGTTCTGTTATCTACAACAATATTGAAAGAAATTGGTTTGTTTTCTATATCAGAAAGCGGTGTATCTTTGAATTCTTCAATTTTATCCGCAAAACAGTGACTGCCTGCAGAATCCAGATAGTTTTGAATTTTCGTATTTAAAAGCTGGTTTTCTTCTATTTCCAGCAAAAATTGAGCATGGTCATTAACCAGTACAACATTATCAGTGTTATCACAAACAACAACGCCGTTTGCAATACTCATCAAGATTGCCTCTAACTTATTTCTCTCTAATGTGAGCTGTTCAATATTCTGTTCTTCATAGATATGAAGTTTATGGGACATCTCGTTAAATGCATTGAATAATTCTTCAACTTCCTGACTAACTTCTTTGCCTTCGATTGTATATCCGAATTCTCCCGTCGAAATTCTGCGAACTCCCTCTTGAAGAATTCTTAATTCACGTGTTATAAGGTATGTATTTATTAAAACTACAAACGCAAAGATTACCCAAGCCGCAAGGAATACAAACAAAAGCGAGGATCTTGTAGTCGAGGATATCTGCTCAATAATTTTCCCTGAAAATGCAACGGTTACAGAACCATAGTATGTATTTATGTTCCCTTTTTGTTTTGCAATTTGGGAGGTTACTATAATGTTTGATTTTACACGTTTGTCGTTTTGTTTGTTTTGTTCAAAATATGTTATGTTATCTTGTTCATCACGAAACTGAATATATACAATATCAGGATGGCTTTTTAAAATTGTATCAGCATGCGATTTTGCCGCGTTAAAAGCTTCTTTCAAAGGCATTTGCTCAGAAAGTTCAACACATTCCACCGCAAGAGCTTTTGAAATAACTTTTCCGAAGCTCTGATAACCTTCATTCAATTTGTTTTGAATGTTGTATATCGCAAATATTGCAATGCTTATAATCAAAAACGTACTCAAAAGCAGACCGAAGATTATCAGTCTGTTTTGAGTTGTCAAACTAACTTTATTTTTATTCATAGTAAAATTATACCACTATAATTTATCTTGCGCAAATTGTGCGGGCAACATGAACGCCGGATGCGGAAGCTTGAATAAGTCCTCTTGTAACCCCTGCACCATCACCGATTGCAAATAAATTCTTAACTCCTTCTGTTTCAAGTTCATCGGTTAATTTTACTCTTGCAGAGTAGAATTTAACTTCTATACCGTAAAGAAGGGTGTATCTTGATGCCGTACCCGGACAAACTTTATCTAGTGCTCTCAACATTTCGATAATACTTGTCATCTGTCTGTAAGGAATAACAAGGCTCAAGTCTCCCGGAGTTGCGCAGGCAAGTGTTGGAGAAATTATGCTTGATTTAATTCTATCCGGAGTAGAACGGCGGCCGTCAAGGATATCACCGAATCTTTGAACAAGAATTCCGCCGCCTAACATATTTGCAAGACTTGCGATATGCTGACCGTATTTAATCGGCTCTTTAAACGGTTCGGTGAATTTTTCGCTTACAAGAAGCGCGAAGTTTGTATTTTTGGTTTTCATATTTGCGTAACTGTGGCCGTTTACTGTTGCAATTCCGTTGTAATTTTCCTGAACAACTTCACCATTCGGGTTCATACAGAATGTTCTGACTTCATCCCCGAATGTAGGAGCGTGATAGATTAATTTTGATTCATAAAGTTTTGATGTTAACGGTTCAAAAACCGGAGCCGGAAGTTCAACACGAACACCAACATCTACCGCATTATTTACCATACCGATTTTGTTTGCCGCAAATTCCTGAGTTAACCAATCTGCACCTTCTCTTCCCGGTGCGATAATTGTGTATTCAGCGCAAATTGTTTCGCCGTTATCAAGAACAATACCTTTTACCTGTTCGCATTCAACAATTAAATTTTTGGCTGAAACGTTGTTTAAAATTGTAATTTTGCCATCAAGATAATCTTGCATATTTTTCAAAACATCAAGGCTTCTTTCAGTTCCGAGGTGTCTTACAGGAGAATAAACAAGTTTAAGTTCTGCAAGTGAGGCTTGTTTTTCAAGCTCGTCGTAAACTTTTCTGTCTGTTCCGAAAACTTCTTCGGTTGCGCCGTATTCAAGATAAAGTTTATCGGAATAATCAATTAATTCTTCAACTTTTTTACGCGGCATATAATCAACAAGGTGACCGCCAACGTCAGGTGTAAGAGTTAACTTGCCGTCTGAAAAAGCTCCGGCGCCGCCCCAGCCGCAAAGCAGTCCGCATTTTTTACAATTCGGACATTTTTCATAGCCTTCACGAAGCAAACATTTTCTATTTTCTATTTTTTGTCCTTTTTCAATTAATACAACTTTCCATTCTGGACGAAGTTTTACTATCTCAAGAGCCGCAAAAATTCCGGCAGGGCCAGCTCCAATGATTGCTACATTATACATTGCATATCTCCATTTATTCTACTCAACCAATTAAATATAAAACAAACATTATTTTAATTAAAGAGAATGTAAGTATTTGTAAAGCGATTTTATACTTTTACTGGTTCAAAATCTATGCTGTCAAAGTTAATTTTAAAATCCCTTTTGCCGTATTTTTTATTACTTTTCATGTTTAAAACTAATTGAACCTGCTCTCCTGTCTTTGCTTTTGTAATCG
Organism: bacterium; assembly: GCA_017942035.1. GTDB lineage: Bacteria > Cyanobacteriota > Vampirovibrionia > Gastranaerophilales > Gastranaerophilaceae > RUG14219. The sequence continues at coordinate 28,278 of JAGAVG010000051.1, forward strand.
GGTCGTAGCCTTCTGTAATCCTTAAGGTTTTTCTTGATAGAATACTGTCAATGGCATTTTTATATGCATTTTTTGCTTGTTGAAGCCCCAAACTGTCAAGATAGCCCATGCGCTTCAACATCCCTTGAATTTTACCGATATTTTTTCCGGCAATTCTTATTTGGTCAGCTTCTTTTCCTGTCAATAGATACGAACGGGAATCTTTTTGAATTACCCGCATAAAATCAGATGACGTCATAGACGGCATTTGCTTTCTTGTCAAAAGTATCCGGCGCGGGTTATAATCGTTATCCTTTTCAAGGTATTTAACCATCGCGTTATATTCTTTTGTTCCCTTTTGTGTCGGGCTGGTTAAAGCTGTGACAGCCTTTCTGCAGGCACTTGTGACTAAATCCTGACTAGTGACCAGTGTGTCATCAACACGTACTTTTACCGGGATTACACCTGTAAATTGCGGTTGATATTGAGACCTTTCGATGCGCATAAATTTTCTCCGTTTTTTATTATAAAACACGTGAAAAAAATTTTTGCTAGTTTGTAATTATTAATTTAAAATACTATAATTAATAATCCATAACCCAATTATTTTCCATTAATCTTGCAGTGCATGTGGCACCTAATGATGTTTCTTTTGTGGAACATTTAAGATCCCATTTTGAGGTAGTTTTCCAGTACGAATTCGGATCATTTCCAGCATAGACAATACCGCCTCTCGGATATATTTTATATCCCCCATTTGTACAAGAAAGATGCCAGTAAAAAACATCTCTGCCGTACGTGTTTGGTGCTTTATCACCATTTACATCAATAATTAGTCTACCCCACCAATTGGCATCTTTGTCCAGGTATAAATTCATTTTCATCCCGTTTTTCAAATAGAAGAATTGATAACTACTATTGTCTATATATGGAGCATTTAACATTTTTATTGCACATTTTGAATCTGAAGTTTCTTGACAAATTGTTTCACCTGTAATTTCTATGTATTTGCTAAAGGTTTTTGTCCAGTAATTATCATCATCCGAATAATTGTCTACTAAGCTTGAACAAACATTCTCAACACCTTCATCAACGGCAATCTTCATAAAAATCCCGTTAAGCAATGAGTAAGCTTTTTGTGCCTGTGTTGCCAGTACTTTCTTTTGATATTTAGCGATAAGAGCCGGCATGGTTAATGCTGCAACAATTCCTATTATCCCTAAAGTTATAAGTGTTTCAGCTAATGTAAAACCTTTTTTCACCATGATTTAGCCTTTCTCGTATAAAATCTTTTAATTGTTAAATACAATATATAGATTGTATATAGTATATAATAAATTGTGGAATAAATTTTGTCAAGTTATTAAAATTTACTTATGAATAAAAGTGAAATTTTAAAAGAATTCGGACGAAATTTGAAAGCAGAACGTAATCGTGCGGGATTATCTCAAGAGGAACTGGCCGAAAGAATTGGACTTTCGTATGGTCAGGTTATTGGAACGATTGAAAGAGGTGAAACTAACACTTCGTTATCTGTTATTGTATCTATTTTAGAAACTTTAAATCTTGATTTTGAAAAACTTTATGACAGAAATAGATTTTAATACAAAATTTACTATTTCATAATCATATCATTAATATTTTTTATTAAATTTTGAATTTCTTCCGAATTATCAATCTGCTGAGCTTTTTGCGCATATATTTTTGCTTGTTCAGGTTTTTTGTTATTTATATAGATTACCGCCGCATTATAATATATTACATATTTTTCTTCATTGCGTTTTGATATAGATAATCCTTTTTCCAAAGATGCTATTGCTTCATCAACTCTTTCCAGTTCAGACAGTGCAATTGCTTTATCAATATAACCGTTTACAATATCAGGAGCTTTTTTGATGTAATTTTCTGCTTCTTTGAGTTTTTTCTCAGAACGGCTTTTATTGTTCCCTAAAATTATCGGAGCGTAAATTAATCCAGTCTTATCAATCTGATCATGTGCAATATTTGTTACATCAGGATACATTTTATATAAAAGATTTATTGTGTTTAAATCTGATGTTGAAAGATATTGGAATTCACTTCTGTACTGGCTGAAAATGCTGTTTGAATTCTCGTTTGACATATACATCAAATCGTCACTGTTATAACTGTGCCCCATAATCCCGAGAGCATGACCCATTTCGTGAAGGACGGTATTATAAAGTTCTTTGTCGGAAAAATAATTACCGCGCGGATCTTTGTCATAAATAGTTATTGTCATTTTCTTCAAAATCCCGTTTTTAATGGTTGGAACGGTATTTCCAACAACATAATAGCAGGAATTTTCTTTACAAACATCTTTCGGCATTGGAACAAATTCAATCAAAATATTTGCGATTTCAGGATTTTCAACAATATTAAAGGTTACAAATTTTGTGGAATTGCGCCATTGATTCAGGGCTTTTAGGGTTTGAACTTCAAAATATTCAGGCAGGCCTGTTATATCAGTTTTTATTGCTATTTTTAGCGGAAAACTTTTTAAATCCCATCTTATAACGCCGCTTTCAGACGGAACTTGTTCGATATAATTGTCAGAAGTTAGTGCCGTAAAACGGTTTCTTAAATCTTCGATTTTTATTGAAGCTGTGGTTTTGGCGCTGTCGTTTACATTACTTTCTGAAATTTTAAACAATTCTTTTTGAATTTTTATGGTCGGAGAAAGTTTTGTCAGAGTTTTTGTGTAATAATAACGTATTTTTTTATCTTTTTTAGAAATATTATATGCTTTTGAAAAATTTGTATAGGCTGCAACGTAATCCTGATTGTCAAAACATTTTTTCCCGGCATTAAAATAAAAGGATGGTAAAAATTCCACAAAAATTCCGAATGCAACCGCGATTACACAAATAAAAATAATAATTATTCTATCCGGTGTAATACCGGACTTTTTATTCAGCATCCTTTATTCCTTTATCTATCTCCAAAATTTTTGCAAGCGAACGGGTATCCCCTTTTAGCTTGAAATATTCTGCAAATTTAGGCGTTGTCTTGAGGTTAAAACTTCTTCCGTTTTTATCTCGAGTTTTCGAAACAAGACCTTTTTCTACAAGTTCTTGAACATGGTCATAAGCCGTTGAGCCTCTTAATTCTTTTAAATCAGTTTGGCGGATAGGTTCTTTTAATGCAATAACAGACAATGTCCTCAAAACTGCCGGTTTTAAATCAACCGGACAAAGGAGTTCAACAAGGTCGGTAAAATCTTCTTTCACCTGAATAATATAACCGCTTTCGTCATCAATTTCCAGAGCACCTTCGCGGACTGAATAATCCATAATCAAATCTAAAAGTGCCTGTTCGACAAGTTCAACTTCAACACCCAGAATATTAGCAATCTCATCCGGCTGCATTGCTCTTGCTGTTATAAATAAAACTGCTTCGACTCTAGATTTCAACTGTTCCATTTACATTGCCTTTCGCCTGATTAATCACATTATCTATCATTTTTTCCGTATCCGGATCAATATTATCCTGCGCGTCAAATCGTTTTTCGCCTTTAACAACATATAAATCTGAATAAAATTCATCTTGTTTTAAATCGTAATCGGTTTCTGCTGTCAAGAAGAGTAACGCGATGTATGCGCTTATTTTATCCATCCCTAGAAGGGTGAGTTCATTCAGCTCAATTTCTTCACTGCGGCTAAAAATCTGTTCAAGATTTTCTTTTAACACGAGCACGCAATTTTCAATATATTCATCGTGTGCAAGATTTACGATATCATCCGCAGAAAGTTTTGAATATGATTGAACACGTCTTTTTGCTCTTTCGTGAGCTTGTTTTAAGGACTGTTTTTTCTCCAGTTTTTCATAGAATTGTAATTGTCTAATCAAATCTTTCAAAGTTACAACACGATTATGATTTAATTTAACGCTTGTTCTTCTTTGTAAGACATCATCAATAGACACGACGTTATTGGTCGGAATGTAATCATCTTCGGGATATTCAACCACGAAACCGTCGTCGTCAAATTGAACATCATCTTGATAATTATCTTCAAACTGCATCATATCAAGGCCGTCAAGAACGTTTGATTTCAATCTTAAAAGAACCGATGCAAACAGAAAAGTTCTGCCGGTAACTCTAAGGTTTTGAGATTTCATCTTGCACATGTGAGCGAGATATTTGTCTGTAACATCGACAATATCAATATTCCAAGGGTCAATCTTGCCGGATTTTGCCATGTCGACAAGAATTCCGATACCCTCATTTTGTTTAGGGTTAAGGTTTTCCGGTAAATCTATATTCAAATTTAACATTGCTAATTCACTTGCCATACTAATCTCTCAATTTTACTCCGGTTACTTTTGTTATACCTTTTTCTTTTTGTGTTACACCAATAGTTCTATTAGCTGATTCTATCATAGGTTTTCTGTGACTAACTACTATAAATTGCGTATCTTTTGACTGTTCCTGAACCATTTGAGCGATACGTTCAACATTCATTGTATCCAAACTTGCATCAACCTCGTCAAATGCATAGAAAGGAGATGGCATATATCTTTGAATAGCAAACACGAAAGAAAGAGCCGTAATTGCCTTTTCTCCGCCCGACAAACTTTCAAGACGCTGAGCTTTCTTATCTCTTATTGAGGCTTTAATTGTCATACCACCGGAAAGCGGATCGTCAGGATTTTCAAGGTCAAGCTCGCCTTCGCCCTCTGAAAGCTGGTGGAAAACTTCCTTAAAGTTTGCATTAATATTGTTGTAAGTTTTCAAGAAAGTTTCTTTCTTTAACTGTTCATATCCCTGCATCCTTTCTAAAATCTGTTTGCGTTCATTAGAAAGAGTCTCGATTTGTTCTTTCAACTCGCTTTGACGGGCAAGAACTTCATCATAAGCTTGAATAGCGCGCATATTAACATCGCCGAGTTCTGCCATTTTCTTTTCCAAACGCTGGATTTTAGAAGTTATCTCTTCTATTGAAATCTCAACCGGTTCAAGCTTAGAAACTTCAACCCCTTTATCTTCCAAATCTTTTCTTGCCTCTTCAAGCTGAGGTTCAAGCTCTCTGCGGCGGGATTTGAACGCCTCAATTTGTTCCGCAATTCTTTCGATATCGGCAGCAGTAATGTGTTTTTGAGTCTCAAGCGTATTCAATTCGTTTTGAATTTCGTCGCGTTCTTTTAAAAGTTTTCCAAGCTTTTCTTCAATCTGTTCGATTTGTTCTTCAAGTTTTTCAAGCTTTTCGTCAATACCCTTAATATTTTCGGCATAGCGAACTTTATCTTCTTCAAATTTTACATTATTCTTGCCAATCTCATCCATTTCCGTGTTTTTAGTTTCAATAAGGTTTTCGTGGAATGCGATTTGTCTTTGCAAGTCCGAAACTTCAGAATTTGAATGTAAAAGTTTGGTTTGGAGCCGCTTAATTTCAGCCTCAACGCCGGCAGTTTTTTCTTTTAAGTCTTTTAAATCCTTATCATCAATAAGTTTTTCAATCTCTTCGATTGCGGATTGAACTTCGGCCATTCTGTCATACAATTTGACATTGTTTTCTTCAATTTTATCAAGTTTTTTGTTCAAATCAGAGATTTTCGGCTCATTTTGAGTGATATAATCCGATTTTTCTTTCAGAATATTTTCGCTCGCTTCGTAATTTTGAGTCATGTTGTTAAGCTCAACTTTTGATTTTGAAAATTCTGTCATTGAGTCTGAATGGTTTTGGCGAACTTTATCGAGACGGTTATCAATATCGTATTTCTTGTTTTTAAGGGTTTCGAGTTTAACCTCCATATCTTTTAAGCGAGCCTTGAAGTTGTTCAATTCTTCATCGTCATTTTGGCTGAAACTAAATCCGGTGCGCACCTTGCCGCCGCCTGTGATTGAACCTGATTTTTCAAACAAATCACCTTGAAGAGTAACCATTCTGTATTTCCCGATAAGCTTGTTTGCGCATTCTCTATCCTCAACAACGAGGGTATCGCCGACTGCGTAGAAAAACGCATCAATGTACTCGTCATCAAAATCAACAAGATTTATCGCAAAATCAACAACTCCTTTGTCTTTTGGAAGCTGCAATTTTGTAGGTGCTTTTTTAATCTTATTCAACGGAATAAATGTTGCTCTGCCTGCATTCGAAGATCTCAACATTTCAATGGCAACACCTGCAACATGTTCATCATCCACGACAATATGGGCCATTCTTCCGCCAAAAGCCACTTCCATCGCTGTTGAATACTCCTTGTCAACCGTTCCCAGTTGAACAAGAGGAGCATGGACACCTCTTAATTTTGCAGACATTACAGTGTCTACAGCTCTACCAAAATTTGCATCTTGAGCGGCTTCTTTTTTCGCTTCCATTGTTGAAATTTTACGGTAAGCCATATTTATGTTGTAGCTCAAATCGTTGATTTCATTGTCTGTCGTGTCTTTTTCCCTCATCAAATCCTGTTGGATTGTCTTAAAATCGTTTAATTCTTTTTCCAACTGTGCAACAAGGGTCTTTTTCAATTCATAATCAGATGAAAAATTTTCTTTGAGCTTTGTAAGTTCTTCAACTTTTTCTTTCGCGCTTTCAATACCGCTTTGAAGGTTTTTTAGTTCGCTTTCAAGAGGTAGTCGTTCTTTTATAAGCTCGTTTTCTTTGTCTTTTAAGGTTTCTAATTCTTTTCTTAAATTGTTGCGTTTTTCGATATGCTGGTCAGCTGTCGCATTAAGCCCTGTCATATCTTCTAAAATTTTCTTTAATTCATCTTCGCGCTTTTTCGTATCTTCATTTATAATCTTGATTTCATCATTTTTAAGGTTAATTTTCAGTTTAAAATCTTCGATTTTTTTCTTGAAGCCTTCGATTGCGTTTTTTGAATTTTCAACGGATTTGAGGCCGTCTTGAATTTGTTTATCTGCGTAATTTATCGCAAGCTTAATTCTTTCTTGTTCGCCTTTCAAAGATTCCTGTTTTTTCTTTAACTCAATGCGCTGCTCATCGCCCTGCTCTTTTACAGATGCATCAATCTCATTGTATTTCTTTTTGATTAATGCCAAACGTTCTTCAATATCTTTATTTTTTAATTCCTCTTCTTTTTTCTTTTTAACAGAAGCAAGAATATTTTCGTGCGCAAGTTCAAGATTTCGCTTCAATTCAAAGAACCGAACCTTATTGACCTGACTTTCCAAATCCGATTTTTCATCACGCAATTTCTGATATTTCAGTGCAACTTCTCGCTCTTCTTTAAGCTGTTCAAGTCTGTTATCGACCTCATTTAAGATAACAGTCGATCTTTCAACTCTCTGTTCTACGGTATCAAGTTCGTTAGTTGCCTGATCTATTCTTCTGTCGAAATCTGCAATTCCGGCGATTTCATCAATAATTTTACGTCTGTTTTTCGGGGTGCAATTTGTAATCCCCATAACGTCGCCCTGCATCATAACGTTGTAGCTGTTTGGAGTTACGTTGTATTTTTCAAGCAGAGCATGGACATTTGTAAGGGTCGAAACGCTGTCATTAACATAATAAGTACTTGCATACCCTTGTGAATTTTTTCTTATTTTTCTTGCGATAGATAAATCTTCGCCCTCATCCATTCCAAATGTAACTTTAACAAATGCCTCGTTACGCTTTGTATAAGTGGAAATAAAGTGTGATAAGTTTTCAGCTCTCAATTCACTGGCATTAGCGAGTCCCAACGCAAATAAAACACTGTCAATAATGTTACTTTTTCCGGAACCGTTCGGACCTGAAACCGTTGTGAATCCTTTAAGCAAAGGAATTTCAGATTTGTTGGCAAATGATTTAAAATTGTCTATCTCTAATTGTTTTATGTACATATCCCTACCTGACTATAGTCTTATTACTATTAGACAACAAGATTAGCGGCATGTCAAAACATTAAGAAGATGTTACGATTTTAATTCCTGCATGGATAATTATCTTTAATTTTCTACCGGACACAATCTACTATTGAATTGTCATCGCAGCAACAATCTTTATTATCCTGAGAGCGATTATGAAAGATATATGTTTCCCGTTCATAATTATTAATAAAAACTGGAAAATAATTTTGTTTTTATCTAAAATTTTAGAAAGAATAGTTGACGCGGGGATATAACCATGGAATTTATTTTAGATATTTTATATTTATACGTTGTAATTTATACGATATATTTTTTAGTGCTTTCTATCAGAAATCTGAATGATAAACCTTTTAGAATAAGCAAACGTTATGCACAATTTGAAGAAAAAGACAACATTGCCGTAATCATTTATGCTCATAACAATAAAAATACTCTTGAAAATCTTATAAAAGAGTTGAAATCTCAGGATTACCCGATAGAAAATTTTAAGATGTATGTTCTTCTTGATAATTGTGTGGATGGTTCCGAACAAATTTTTGAACATGAACCTTATATCACATTAATTAACATAAAAGATGTCGGCACAATCGGTAAAGACATGGCTGTTTCCAGGCTGTTAGAAAACCTTTCAACAGATGAGACAATCGATTCATATCTTTTTATTGATGCAGATAGAAGTATTCCGTCAGATTTCTTATCTACTGTAAATGCTGCACTAAGCAAGCATGCAGTATTGTCCGGTGAAACTTTAATGGTTACGGATACTCTCGGACCGATCGACAAGATTAAGGCCGCATATCAAAAATATCACATGAATTTTATGCGCCAGGCTCGTTCCTTGCTGGGGTTAGCAGCTACAGCAGATTCCGGCGTGTTTATTATAAAAAAGGAAATTGTTGATAGGATAGGCAATGTCGATTTTAAAAATGTTAACACTGAATTAAAATACAGTTTGATGCTTTCTAAAATTAAATTTCAATGTTCATACAATTCAAATATACAAACTTTTGTGGATACAACAAATTATACTTTCAAAAAGCCGCGTTTATCCGTGAGGTTGGATTTGTTTAAAAAATGTTTCCCGAAAATTTTTACAAGCAATAAAATTTTTGCAGAACACACTTTCTCACTGTTAAATCCGAATATTTGGACTGTATTATTTATTTATGCACTTGTTTTGAAACATTCTTATCTTTTCAAATTCATAGTAGATTTTAAATTTGTAGTATTTTCGTTTATACTTCTTATACTTGCGTTCTGCGTAAGTCTTGTTAATGCGAAACTTACAACAAAAGAAATTTGTTTATTATGTTTGTATCCATTCTATTCAATATGTCACATAGTAAAGAATCTGCCGCCTGTTAGAATGTTGAAAAATAAATTCAAAAATAATGGAGAAGATATTTCCAGCGGTACTGAAAAAATGGTAGTAGATGTCCTTGTTGATGTTGGTGAAACGCGTCAAATCCCTTGTAAATTGGAATTCATATCTGAATTCGGACTTGCTAAAATAAGATTTATATACAAAAAAAGAAAATTTACCACAAACAGCCACATCCGAATGATTGATGCACTTCAAGAACTAAAAATGAAACTTATTGAGTATAATTTTGTAATCAGAATTTGTGATTGCTGTAAACATTTTCGCTCTTGTCAGGATGGCACAACAAATATGCTTAAAGGTATTTGTAATAACGAATTTCCTAGTCTATCTGTTGATGGTGAGAAGAATACTCTAATCTGGAATACTTGTTCAGAATTTGAACCGGCAGATATAAAAAGCGCGGTCGAAGAGTTTTTAACCGAAAAAAACGAAGAACCTAAAAAACAAGAGATTCCGGAACAATCTCGTTAAGCATATAAAAAGAACCGCAAATAACAGTGATTTTACCGTCATCAAGATTAAATTCATCCAGTGATTTAAAACTTGATGACGGTAATTTACAGACGTTTTTTAACTCTTCTACAGTGCAGGAATTCGGATTTTTAAAATGATAAAAATAAATTTCATCCCCTTGTCTAAAAAGAGTTTCAACCATTTTTTTGTAATCTTTATTCTTTAAGCATCCGAAAACAAACCGCAAATTTTTGTCAGGATAATAAAAATCTAAACTTTCTCTAAGTGCAGAAATCCCGTTCGGATTATGAGAGGCATCAATTACTAAATTTTTATCCTCAATAATCTGAAACCGGCATGGATGTTTTACATTTTTAAGCTCATCTTGAATTGTTTCGGAGGTTATGTCCTTGAATAAAAGATTTATAGCGGCAAGCGCAAGTGCAAGATTTTCTTGCTGTATAAGTCCTTTTAATGCAAGGTTATAAGTATCAGCGAAAGGTGCCGTCAGAAGAAAAAGAGAATTTTTCTTATCGGCTTCATCGCGCAATATTTCAAATCCTTGCGAAGATATGACCGGACAATTTTCTTTGATAATTCCGGCTTTTTCATAAGCTATTTTGTCAAGAGTGTTTCCGAGTCTTTCCGTATGATCGTAATCAATGTGAGTAATAATTGAACAGAGATTTGATTTTATCACATTTGTAGCGTCAAATCTTCCGCCGAGGCCGGTTTCAAGAATTACAACGTCGACATTTTCATCGGCAAAATATTTAAACATGACAGCCGTTAAAATTTCAAATTCAGTAAGGTGAATATTGTTGTCGTCTGCAAGTTTTACTGTTTCGAACACAAGCTGAGAAAATGTATTTTCCGAAATTTTTTCCCCGTTAATTTGGATCCTTTCAGTATATTTAAAAATATGCGGGCTGGTGTAAAGGCCGACTTTCCTTCCGCTTGCATTGAGAATTGATGCAAGAATTGCGCAGGTAGAACCTTTCCCGTTAGTTCCAGCGACATGAATGCATTTGAGCTTATCTTGAGGATTTCCGTAAAGAGCAAGAATTTTTTCAATCCTTTCCAACCCTAGATTTATGTAAAATTTTCCTTGAGAAGTCAGTAGCTTAACACATTTGTCGTATTCACACATTTTAAACCTACATTTCTAAATTAAAAGTAACCGGCCCGTCGTTGATAAGCTCTACATCCATCATAGCCTGAAATTTCCCGGTTTCGACTTTAAGACTTGATTTTTTCATACATTCCACAAAGTAATTATAAAGTTCAAGCGCCTTATCTATAGGTGCTGAGTTGTCAAAAGATGGACGAGTACCTTTTTTGCAGTTCCCACATAAAGTAAATTGTGAAACAATAAGAATTTCCCCTTTTATATCTGAGATTGAATAGTTCATTTTTTCATTTTCATCTTCAAAAATTCTCAGTTTTAATATCTTTTCTGCGAGCTTTTCAGCGTTAAGTTTTTCATCCGCTTTTTCAACACCGAGGAAGATAAGAAGCCCTTGATTTATTGAAGAATATAAATGCTTGTCAATATGAACACTTGCTCTTTTTACGCGTTGAATTAATGCTTTCATAAATTTATAATAACATAAAAAACGCACCAAACTTTATATTTTGGTGCGTGTTTTTTATAGCCTTATTATACAATATTTTTAGACACTTTTCAAGTAGTGTTTTGTTGTTTTTTGTGAAATTTTTAAATTTTGAAAAGGTATGTTTTAGGGAGTTTCAGGTCGACTCGCACCAAAATATAAATTATGGTGCATGAATTTAAACGTCAGTTTATGGCTGGAAAGGAGACAGGATGCTAGAATATAGAATTATGAAAGGAAGGAATTTGAAAGAGGATAATATGATAAAAAATAGTCATTGTAAGCCTGAAAAGATAACATGTCATGCTGAACGACAGATTGACCTCCGTGTTTCGGAATTTCATAATACTGAGACCCTGAAACGAGTTCAGGGTGACATGTTACAATCTCCTCGCTCCTTGTGGGAGAGGGTTAGGGTGAGGGGTCAAAATAGAGGAACAGTAAACAGTAGGGTAGACTTTAGTCTACCTGAAACAAATGGATTGCCACGCTCACTCCGTTCGCTCGCAATGACAAAGGCTTTCACCCTAGCGGAAGTCCTCATCACTCTCGGGATAATCGGGGTTGTGGCGGCGATGACGCTGCCGGCAGTGATTCAAAACCATAGGAAACATATTGTTGAAACAAGGTTAAAAAAATTTTACACAACAATAAATCAGGCTATTATGCTTTCGGAAGTTGACCATGGTGACAAAAGAGATTGGGATATCATGGATGTGGATACGCTATATAATGAATATATAAAAAAATACATTAAAAATATAAAGTCTGTGGATTATATGTGGGAAGACAGAAACTTAGAATATGTATATTTTACAGATGGAAGCGCTGTGTCACTAGATATGTATAACATAGACAATACTATTGGTATTCAATTTATATTTTATCCAGAGGCAAAATATATAGGAGCAAAGAATAATACTCCTGGCAAAACTTATTTTTTGTTTGCATTTTGGCCTAATGCGAAAACTTCCGGTTTTACGTTTCATTATAATAAAGGTGTCGAACCGTATAAAGCCTGGTGGAATGGAGACCCTGCAACTTTATCATCATCAATTTTTGGTTGTAACAATAGCGGCGGGAATAAATTCTACTGCACAGCATTAATTCAATACAATGGCTGGAAAATTCCGAAAGATTATCCATTTAGGTTTTAATAAGTTTACAAATTAGATTTTCATTGATAATTATAAAAACTTGATACGGCTTAATATTTATGCTATGATAAATTCAGCCGTGCTCCACGGGGAATTGCAATCCCTTGACCCGAAGTTAAGGCGGGGTGCAGAGTCTGTTGTGAGGGTTCGGCGGGCAACTTTGATAGATTTATTATTGTTGACGATTAAAATCGTTATGGCGTAAGCTGTCGAACCGTGTCAGGATGGAAACATAGCAGCACTAAGACAATCCTTGCGGGTGTGATTGTTTTAATAAGAGATAGTAGGTTTAAAGATTTTGTCCGTTGCATTCGATAGACAGTTGCACGGCTTTTTTAACTCATATAGAAGGGTATTAATATATGAATAACAAAAAGTTCATACTGAATGCTGATGGGTTTGGAATGTCTAAGGCTCGAAACAAAGCCATTTTGACCGGTTATAATTTGGGATTTTTATCAAGTGCAAGTATTTGCGCTAACGGAAAAGCTTTTAACGCTGCGGTTAATGAAGTTCTTCCCGAGTGCAGTAAGCTTGGTGTCGGGGTGCATTTAAATATTGTTAAGGGCAAGGCGCTTACAAAAAATAAAACACTTACTAATAAAAAAAACAGATTTAATAACAATTTTTTATCGCTTTGGATTAAGTCTTATAATTCTGAATTTTTGAAGGAAGTTGAAAAAGAGTTTCGTGCTCAAATTGAGATGGTGCAGCGTTATACAAAAATTGATCATATAAATTCTTATGCACATGTGCATTCAATACCTAATATTTTTAAAATTGTTTTAAAACTGGCTCAAGAATATGAAATTCCTTTTATACGTACTGAATATGAAGAATTATATTTTGCTCCGGTTGGAATAAAACATTTTACATTAACGTATCCGATTAATTTGCTTAAATTATCTGTGTTGAATTTGTTTGCAAAGAAAAATAAGCATTTTATGGCATCTTCAAGTGTAGTTACGAATGATTATTTGATAGGGATTGGGTACGCAGGAATTTTAGATTCAGAATGCATTGAGAGCGGACTGGGAGCATTAGAAGACGATTGTATAGCTGAAGCCGTTATATATCCGTGTCTTTATACTAATAATAAAAAAGACCGCTACTACCGTGAGTTTTCTATTTCAAGAAATAAGACGCTTGAAGATTCAATTAAAAGAATGGGATTTGAAATCACAAATTATAAAAAATTATCGTAATGAAAAAATATGTTTTTCTTTTTGTAATATCGGCTATATTCGTAATTTTTACGGTATTTAATGTACGGCAAAAAGAGTTTTATGATGTTTTGACAATAAAAGAGCCCGATGTTATCGGGGTTGATTTGAATCATAACGGCATTCAAGATGAGAATGAATTTGTCTGCGTTAGCGATGTTAAGACATATAGATACAATATAAACGATACAAATTCAATTAAGATGTGGTATCTGGCGGACGGTTTTGCTCATAAAATTCTGGAATCGAAGCGTGTAAAGGTGAAACTTTCAAATGAGCGGACTCCTTTATGTACTTATGGCAGTATTGAAGTTGAAAACCAAAATTATAAAGACATACTTACTAAAGCTAATTTTAATTTGAATGATTATGATAAAAATAAGGCAAAAGAACAGTTAAAAGTTGCTGATAAGTTAAATCTTGTTATTTACAATCATAAAAGCGGAATTTATCATAAATTGACTTGTAAATACGGGCAGGTTGCGCATGATGTTAAAATTCTGCCGGAATCTTATCTTGATAAATCTGCCCGTCCTTGTAAATTTTGCCATGTTGTTCAGGAGAAGAAAAAATATACTCATAAAAAATTCAAAATTTTAAATACGACTTTTCCTTTGAGCATGACGGACGGGAACCTCAAATTAATACTTTCTGATTTTACACGTAAGCTCAAACCTGATAATCGTTGTGACAGCATTATGTGCAAAACAGTGCTTGATGAAATAAATGCCTCAAAATCTTCAATTGATATGGCCGTTTATGATTTTTCAAATAATGAAATCATTCTTTCCGCCCTAAAAAGAGCGCTTGCTCGCGGTGTAAAAATACGTGTGGTTTATGATATTACAGCTAAAGGACTTTCTGAATATTCAAAAGATACATCTTTTTTGATTGAACTTATCGGCAGTGAAAATTGCCGCAGCGATAAGTTGAGCGATAATGTTCAAACTGCATTTTTAATGCATAACAAGTTTATGATTTTTGATGGAAAAACGGTTTTTACAGGTTCTATGAATTTTTCAACAACCGGAATTTCCGGATTTAATAACAATAGTGTCCTTTTAATAAAGTCGCCTGATATTGCAAAACTTTACGAGAGTGAATTTAATCTGATGTTTTCAGGTAAATTCCATAAGCTGAAAAATCATCAAACACAAAATAAAAACGATAAATTAAGAGTTTACTTTTCACCGCAGGATAAAACAATAATTTCTCAAATTATACCCCTGATAAATTCTGCAAAAACATATATTTATATTCCGACATTTATATTGACGCATGAAGAGTTGACACAAAGTCTTATTGCGGCATACAGACGCGGAGTTGATGTTAGAATAATTGTTGATGCGACAAGCATAAGATCAAGCAGGTCTAAAATAAAACTTCTTAGAGAAAATTTTATTCCTGTTAAAACAGAAAATTATGCGGGCAAAATGCACTCTAAAAGTGTAATTATTGACGATAAATATCTTGTAATCGGTTCAATGAACTTTTCAAAAAGCGGCGAAAATAAAAATGATGAAAATTGTGTGATTATTGAAAATCCCAAACTCGCAAAATTTTACAGGGAATATTTTGAGTATATTTGGACAAAAATTCCTGATAAATATTTGAAAATTAATCCTTCAGCGGAAGGGCCTTATTCTATAGGTTCTTGCGCAGACGGTGTTGACAATGATTTTGATGGAAAAATTGATTTAGAGGATGAAGGTTGCAGGCCTAAGGCGGCAAAATAATCTTTGCTTCAACTTTTTTCTGTTTGTTAAGAGAATCATTCAGGCTGTTTGCAAGTTCTGCCGCAGTGTTTGCGGTGTAAAATTTCCCGCTTGTGACAAGGGATGTACATTCTAATTGCGCAAGATCCTCTTGATTTGCAATATTGAATGCAATTACGTCAATTGTTACATCTTTTCTGTATTTGATAAGTTCCATTACGTATTCACACGGGCTTTCGTCACAGTTCTCGCCGCCGTCAGTTAAAAGAATAATATGTTTTTTCCCGCTAAACCCCATAAAATCGTTTGTGACTGCCTGTTTTAGCGAAAAAGTAATGGGGGTCATTCCGCGCGGTTTGACTCTTGAAAGTGTTGTGAGAAGATTTGCAGTGTTGTTTTTTTGTATAGGATTCATTAAAGTTGAAGCATGACAGGCGTCAAACTGCGTAAAGCCCATACGATGCCCGTACACTCTTAACCCGATTGATGCATCCGGATTAAGAGCGGGCAAAATCTTTCTTATAGTTGAGAGCATCATATCTAATTTTGTTGCTCCTCCTAAAACTTCAGTCATACTGTTTGAAAAATCAAGAATAAATAACACTCGCTCCTGCGCTGCTGTGTCAACTTTTGAATAATTTTCAGGCTTGTAAACGTTGTAGTTGTCAGCTTGAGCGGACAACTTTATTGTGAGTATTATTAAAAATAAAAGAATTATAAGGTAATAATTTTTCATATTAATATGAAAATAAAATGTACTAAATTTTACAATTAGCCGGCTAGATGTTTTTTGTTGTAAAATGTTATTGAGGTGAAAATATGCCGCATTTTTTTATAAATTCAAATGATGTTACGGAAAATATTGCAAAAATTACTGACAGAGAAAACCTTAATCATATTGTAAAATCTCTGCGCACTAAAAACGGTGAAAAATTGCTTCTTATTGACGAAAACAAAATTCAGTATGAAACGATTATTCAAGATATTTCAAAAGATTTGATTGTCTCTAAAATAATTAAATCGTACCCTTCAAAAAGATTTTTGGATTTTGATTTGTATCTTGCTCAAAGTCCTTTGCGCTCGGATTCTCAAACTTTTATTATGGAGAAAGCAACTGAATTGGGTGTTAAAGGGGTTTATCCTGTTTATACAGATAATTGCGCTTTAAAAAAAGATGTTATAACAAAAAAAATAGAAAAATGGCAAAAAACAATGTTTGAAGCTTCAAAACAATGTGAAAGAGCGTTTATTCCTAAATGCTTTGAACTTACAACGATACAAAGGCTTGTTGCTGATGAAAAATTTGACAAAATAATTGCTTTTTGCGAAAGAATAACGGATAAAACTCTGCGTGAATGTTTTATGGAAACTCCTTTGAAAAAATCCGAAAAAGTTCTCGTGATAATCGGCCCTGAAGGCGGCTTTTCAGATAGAGAGTTTGAATTTTTTAAAAATTCTAATATTGAAATGCTTACTCTGGGCGATTTGATTTTAAAAGCTGAAACTGCTGTAATTGTTGGATTAGGAAATATAATTTATGAGTACACAAATCAAAACAAAAATATCTAATGACGAATATCTTAATAAAATAAAATCGCTGACGGATGCAGATATATACGTTGTCGGCGGGACTGTCAGGGATTACCTGCTTGATAAAACGACTTACGATAGAGATTTAATCGTTGATGGTGAATCTACCGAATCTTTTGCAAAAAAAATAGCTGAAAATCTTGACGGAACTTTTATAACGCTCGATTCCGAAAACAATATTTACCGTGTAGTGTTAAAAGATAAGTTGAATTACTTCGATATTACAAATCCGGTAGAAAATAATCTCACAAAAGACTTATTCAGGCGCGATTTGACAATAAATGCTATTGCTGTGAATATTAAAACACTTGAAGTAATTGATCTTTGCGGCGGTATTTCTGATATTAACAATAAAATTTTGCACGTAATATCAGAAGAAAATATAAAAGATGATCCTTTAAGAATATTGAGAACATATCGTTTTCAGGCTCTTTTAGGGTTTGAAATTGAACGCGATACGATTAATTTTATCTGTAATAATGTAAATCTAATAGCAAATCCGGCTGCTGAACGTATAAATTACGAACTTCTCAAACTTTTTAGCGGAAAATTTGCAGCTAAAACACTTGAAAATATGGATAAAACATGGCTGCTTGAACAAATTTTTCCGTTCGTAAAAGAGTTAAAACAGGTTCCGCCAAATTCTCACCATCACCTTGATTTATTCAATCATTCAATCGAAACCGTAAATCAAATTCAATTTTTATACGAAAATTCAAATCCTATAATTAAAGAACATTTAGATTCAGTTGATTTTGGAGGATGTTCAAGACTTGCACACCTTAAACTTGCCGGCTTTATGCACGATATCGGAAAATTTTCAACTTGGACTATTGAAGAAGATACCGGCCGCCACAGATTTATAAAACATGACGATGTCGGTTCAAAAATTGCCGCTAAATTTTTGAAAAATATGAAATTTTCGAATAAGCAGATAGAATATATTTCTTCAATGATAAAAAATCATATTTACCCGTCGCAGGTTATGTGCGCGCCGGAGGTGAATGATAAAATTATGATGCGCTTTGTAAGAAAAATGGACAAAAATTCAATTGATAACATTTACCTTGCAATGGCTGACCGATTATCAGCCCGCGGGCCGGAGATCTCTGAAGATATCGTTAATACAAATTTGAGAAATCTCAATAAGCTTTTAGAATTTTATCTCGATAAAAAAGATTCTCTAAAACCATTACCAATTCTTCTCGATGGAAATGATGTTATGAAAATTTTAAATATAAAGCCTTCGCCTGAACTTGGAAAAATTATGAACATGCTTCATGAAGAACAGCTTAACGGTGAAATTTTAACCCGCGAAGATGCCGTTTTATATATAAAATCTATAAAATTTTAAGTTTTAATGGAAAATCTTTACAAAATTTTACAAAAAATTTTCTTAAAAAAATATATTATTTTTCTAATTTTTTACTATTTTTTTGTAAAATTTGCATAAAAATAATGAGAATTTTAATTATAATTTCATATTTTTATAAAAACATTTAAAAACTCATCTTAATATTAGCTTTACATTAAGTGTAAATTAGGCAATTTTTTATATGCCCGGCTTTTAATATTAATATGTGATTGTTATAATAGTGTGTGTTGGATATACCAGACAATATAGTATATGATAGAAAAAGTTAGTTTAAGTAGTTATAAAAATCAATATACCCCGGCGTGTTGTGATGGAAAGAAAAAAGAAAATCCGTCGTTCAGCGGTGTGGGAGATCTTTTGATACGCGGTGTTCAGGCTTGCGAAAGAGAACCGATGGTTAACGTTACCGTTTTGGATTTGTCAACGGCCATTATTCCGCGAACTTTTTTTGAAACTTTTATAGGTTCTGAACAAAAAGACGAAAATGGAAATAAAAAAGAACGAAAACTTAACTTTATAGGAGGTTTTGAGGCTCTTAGAAGAGAAGGTTCCGGACTTTTAATCAATTGTATTATTCCTAGCTTTATAGTAATGGGAGCCGCAAAACTCCTAGATAGACCGATAATGGGCGATTTTAACAAGTATTCACTTGTAAAATGCTGGGCTAACGGGGACGCTATTGATAAAATTGAAAAATACTATAAAGCCGCCGGCGGGGCTTCAAATAAAGAAAAAGTATTTAATACTTTGAAATCTATGATTAATGACATGGAAGGCGTGGACGGCGATATCAGCAAGGGCGGCTTGAAGAAATTCAAGGATATTTTCTCAAAAGACAGCGATGCAGATAAGATATTGCACGATATAACAGATAATATTCTAAAAGATAAACCGGATGGCAAAGCGATTAATAAATCTATAAATGAATTAATCGGCAAGACCGGAATTTCAGAGAATATAAGGTTTACCGGAGAACAAGGATTTTCTTCAAACAGCTTCAAATCTCTACTGGAAAGTTCCTCAAGAGTACTTCATGGTGTTGTGAAAGAAGATATAAAAGATTCAGAAAGACTTTCAAAATACTTTACAAAAGCTAAAAGGCTGGTAAATGCGAAAAGTATTGTCGGTCTTGGAATAATTATACCGCTTGCAATTGCGGCTCAGCCGATTAACAGATGGATTACGCATAAAATTTCCGGTAAAAAAGGTGCTCCTTTATATAATGATGATAAAGAACGCGTATTAACTCCGGAAGAAAAAGCAAAATTAACTGCTCAAAAATGTTTTGCAGTGCCGTTAATGGCTGGAGTTGCCGGCTTATCAATGTTAATGGACAGGCCGTCATTGAAGATGTTCCAGTTTAAAAATATATTCCCGACAATGGATCAGGCAAGAATTATTTCTGCCGCAACATTCTCCAGCAGAATTGCCGCATCAGAAGATTCAAATGAGTTAAAAGAAAATACAATTAGAGATATCGCAACATTCTCAAGTTTCTACTTCCTCGGTGACTATGCCGCAAAAGGTATTGCCACATTGCTGGAAAAACGTAATAAAGATATTAAACTCATTAACAGGCTTAAAACTCCGGACAAGAATGCAAATGTATTCAAAAAATTCTGGAATTGGGCAAAGCATACAAATATTAAGTCAACCGACGAACTTAATGCAATTAAAGATACGGCATTAAAAAACAAGAGCAAAAATTTAAGAACAATATGTCAGCTAGGAAATATAGCATTTTCTCTGTTGTCACTTGGTATATTTATTCCGCTTTATACAAGAACGCAAACGAACAAAAAAGAATTAGCAAAACGCAAAGCATTGAATGAACAAGCGAAAGCCGCCTTTACGGCGTCAAAAGATGACGCATTACCCGCGAACGGACGATCACAAAGCCCGTCGTCGAGCGTTTTATCAGGTACATCTTTTGAAAAGTTTATGAAATCGTAAAGGAAAATCAGTTATGGAAATAAATATCAATACCCCAAAATTTGAACAGCAAAACAAAAAGTATAATTATAATAATCAGCAGACATTTACAGGTTTGGCTGATAATACGACAGCGCTTTTAAGATTTCTTGATACAAATCAGGCAATCGGTGCAAACTGTGTCGATTTAGGCTCTATGGTAATTCCTAGAACCACGGTTGACTTTATTAACCGCGGTCCTGATGCCGGAACTGAAACTGCCCGAAGAGAATCAATGGGTACGATTAACCATTCTTCTGTTGGACTTTACGGTACTTTTGCCGGTTTAATGATTGCGGCCGGACTTAACAACAAATACGGTATTAAAGCTCACAAGATTTTTGCCGACAACCACACAATTGACACTATTGCTCAAAGCTGGCACGATGCTCAAAAGGCTAGTGATCCGTTGAAAGAGCATGTAAAAACTTTTGTTAACAGTATTAGAGTTTTAAATACTGATACTGAAAAAACAACCGGACACATTTCTATTCCGGAAAAAGATAAACAGGAAATTATTGATGCACTTTATAATCAGTTGAAAAATTCTAAAGACCAGACTATAGACAAAGATTTTGCAAAATCAATGCATGCAATGATTACCGCATCAACCGGCGGAGAAAAAACAGTTTACTTATTGTCAAAAGATAATAAAGAAGCACAAAACACACTGAAAACGTTGATTTCTAATTTCTACAATACAACGAAAGCATTTTCTACAGGTAAAGCTGTTGAAGCGTTCAAAAATTCAGCTGATGTTAACGGCAATGAGCTTGTTAAAGCCTTGAAGAAAATGAACATCACGCGTTCTGCTATCGGTTTAGGTATTGCAACAGCAATTGGTGTATCAACTCAGCCGATAAACATGTATTTGACGAAAAAGAAAACAGGTAAAGATGGTTTTGTCGGAGTTGAAGGCAGAGAAAAAGATAACTCTTCAGAATTTAAAATGATGAAAACTATCGGAGCCTTAATTTTTGCTGGCGGAGCTCTTGCAACAATTACAACTAATCCGAAGAAATTCTTAAGCAAAATTCAATTCCAGGGAATGCTCCCGACAATTGATCAGCTTAAACTCGTCTATGGTATGACAATTGCTTCAAGACTTCTTGCAGCAAGGGATAAGGATGAACTTAGAGAATCAGCAGTAAAAGATTCATTAGGATTTTTGAACCTCTTGATTTTAGGAAGCCTTGTTACTAAGGGGGCCGCAAGAGGACTTGATAAAACTCTTGTTAACGAAACAGTTTCTAAAGGTAAGAGCTGGTTTGGAAAATTCGCAGATTCAAGCCTGAAAACAAGAGATGAAGTTCTTCTTCCTCTTCTTAAAAAGAACGGAATTAATGTTGTAAAAGATGGAAAAGCTGTTCCGTTTAAAGATTTAATGAAAGAAGTTTCAAAACTTAATCCGGATGAACAAAAGGCGATAAAGAAAAAACTACGTGCTCTTAATATAGCTCAAATTGTCGGATATTTGTATTCAGGACTTGTTTTGGGTGTTGGAATTCCGAAACTTAACATCTATATGACAAACAAATCAGAAGCAAAACGCAAAGCAAAACTTGCACAAGCTAAAGCTGACAATGCTAATCCGGTGTTCAGCAGTGAAAATCAAGATTTTCTTAAATCAAAATACAAATCTTTTATATCAGCATAAATATTAATGCGGATATTACCATCGCCGGTCCAAACGGAAGATACGTAAGATTTTCTTGATCTTGTTTCAGACCTTTTAGAATTCTGTAACACAAGAACAAACCAATAGCGGCAAGAATTATTGCACCTATTATGTATAATATAATACCATCATTAAATAATCCTGCCTGTTGGAGTGCAAAAAATAAAACAGTGTATCCCGCAAAACAAATCAGCGAAATCAATGTAACTTTATCATTGCTGTTAATTAATTTTTTTATGAAAATCGGCAAAGTGAAAATCATTTGAACAATTATACTTCCTAACAGTACTATAATTGTGCTTTTCCAGCCTAAAAACGCTCCAAGACCAGCCGCAATATATGTATCACCTTCGCCGAAAGCTCTGGTTCCCGCAAAAACATATCCGGCTCTTGCAAGAATTTCCATTATTAAAACACCTGTTATAATACCTAAAATCGAGGTAGTTAATGGGTTGTGCAAAAGCATTTCTTTGTTTAGCACAAAGGTGTCGTTAGTTATATTTAAATATAATGAAATTCCGAAAATTAGAAGTGAATAAAAAATTCCAACGCCGATAAGCGAATAAGTATGAGCGTCAAATACAACTTTTTCTTTAATATCAGTGCCGGCAATTACTATCAATAGCGCAGATACAATCCAGATAAAGATTGTGTCGATTGAAATTCCGAATTTAAGAAATTCAAAAACAAAAATCAATCCGGTTAAAAGTTCAATAATCGGGTATTGAATGCTGATGCGCTCTTTACAAAATCCGCATTTACCGCCAAGTAAAATATATGAAAGTACCGGAATATTATGCCACCATTTTAATTTGTTTAAGCATTTAGGGCATTTTGAAGGCGGAAAAACAATTGATTCTTCCGATAGGCTCCTTAATATAACCACATTTAAAAAACTTCCGATACATAAGCCTATAACAAATACAAATGCAATTAATGCATATATTATGCCCATTATTCTTCCTCACTTCCGGTTTTTATGATGTCATACATTTTACTTAAAGCTTTTTTAATTCTTCTGGAAACCTGCATTTGTGAAATTCCCAGCTTTTCGGAAATTTCTCTTTGATTAAGGTCTGCAATGTAACTAAGCTCAATAATAATTCTCAAATCTTTTGGCAATTTATAAATTGCACTTGATAACATAATTTTATTTTCGTAAGATTTTAAAAATTCCTGATAATCACCGGCCGGAATTTTATCAAGGAGAGTTATCTCGTCATCTTCACCTGTTAAAACCTGATCGAGCGAAAGCGCAGTCTTTGTATATTCAGCCTCCATAACCTCATGAACTTTCTTCGGCGAAATATTTACGGCCGCGGCAATTTGTTCTGCTGTCGGATCCTCAATACCTTCTTCATTAAATTTTTTTACAGCATTTGTTATTTTGTAAACCAGTTCTTGAAGTTCGCGCGGAGCTTTTATGATAGAACCTTTATCCCTGAGATAATGCTTGATTTCACCTTTTATAAAATAAGACATGTATGTTTTAAATTTTGTATTTTTTTCTTTATCAAAGAAATCAATAGCCTTAATCAACCCGATTGATCCGACCTGAACAAGGTCTTCCGTTGAAATTCCAGATTGAACAGAAACCGTTCCGGCAATTTTTCTTACAAGATACATACACTTTTCAACTATTTGCAGATGAAACATTCTCTTTTTCTTTTCATCCGGGCATGTTTTGTAAAGCTCAATCAAATCTTCTATATCAATATTATTTACATCAATATTTTCGGACGTGTTTGTCATATTTGCTCCTGTTCTTCCATTATACCATGACTTTTTTATTGTGAAAATTGTTTAAATAATTTTAATATTTTCGCAAAAATAAAGGGTTTATGTTAATATAAAAGAGTTAAGTTAATGGAGAGAAATTATGATTACAATAAAAGATGTTGAGCATGTTGCAAAACTCGCAAGATTAGAGCTGACGGAAGATGAAAAAGAATTATATACAAAACAGCTTGGCGACGTTTTAAAATATGTAGATCAGATGAATGAAGTTGATACCTCAGATGTAAAACCAATGGCTCAGGTTATAGATTTCGTAAATGTTATGAGAGAAGATGAAGTTATCCATGACATTTCAAAAGAAGAATTAATGAAGAATGCGCCGGAAGAAGAAAATGGCTTCTTCAGAGTTCCAAAAATTAATTAAATTGTGTGTAAGGCGGCCCTTAAATTTTCTAAGGGCCATGAATTATTATAAAAGGGGTTAGGGACATGACAAAATATATTTTTATAACAGGTGGTGTTGTAAGTTCATTAGGTAAAGGAATCATAGCTGCATCATTAGGAAGATTATTAAGAGCGAGAGGATTTTCTGTTACAAACCAGAAATTTGACCCGTATATTAACGTCGATCCGGGAACTATGAGCCCATTTCAGCATGGTGAAGTTTTTGTAACCGATGACGGCGCAGAAACTGACCTTGACTTGGGGCATTACGAAAGATTTACGGGAACTAATCTGGGACAGATTAATAATGTAACCTCTGGAAGCGTTTACCAGACTGTTATTAATAAAGAAAGAAGAGGGGATTACCTCGGCGGAACTGTTCAGGTAATTCCGCATATTACAAACGAAATTAAATCGAGAATTATAAAAGCACAAAAACAGTTCAAACCGGATTTTCAGATTATTGAAATCGGCGGAACCGTTGGTGATATTGAGAGTTTGCCGTTTGTTGAGGCTATAAGACAGTTTAAAACAGAGGCCGGAATCGGCAATTCGATTTCAATTCATTGTACGCTTTTGCCGTATCTGCCGACATCCGGTGAATTAAAAACAAAACCGTCACAGCATAGTGTTGGAGTATTGAGAAGTTACGGTATTCAGCCGGAAATCCTTGTTTGCCGTACAACAAAACCTATTCCAAAAACAGAAAAAGAAAAACTTGCGCTGTTTTGTTCCGTTCCTAAAGAAGCAGTTATTGAATGCCGCGATATGAAATCAATTTATGAAGTTCCGCTTGCACTAGAAGAACAGAATATGGCAAAAGTTGTGCTTGACATGTTACGTGTTGAAGACAGACCGAAAGATTTGGCTTCCTGGTGCTCGCTTGTTGAACATATCAAAAATCCTAAAAAGTCTATAAAAGTTGCGATTGCCGGAAAATATACAAAACTTTCAGATGCTTATATTTCAGTTGTTGAATCTTTGAAACATGCCGGTTACGTGAATGATGTAGCGATAGAGATTAAATGGATAAATTCTGAAGATTGCGTTGACGAGAAGAAATGCAAAGAATTGATGAAAGATATCAGCGCAGTTGTTGTTCCGGGCGGATTTGGAATTCGCGGAATTGAGGGTAAATTAAATGTTATAAAATATGCAAGAGAAAATAACGTTCCGTTTTTGGGCTTGTGTCTGGGAATGCAGTGTGCGGTAATTGAATACGCAAGAAATGTCGCCGGCTTGAAGGGCGCAAATTCTGCCGAGTTTGATGAAAACGCACCATATCCGGTTATTGACTTGATGCTTGAACAGAAAAACGTTCAGGGTTACGGCGGCACAATGAGATTAGGTGCGTATGACTGCCATTTGAGAAAAGGTTCAAAGGCTCATAAAGCTTACGGAAGTTTAAAAATTTCAGAGCGTCACAGACATAGATATGAAGTAAACAATGAATTCATTTCAAGATTAGAAAATGCCGGTCTTGTGTTCTCCGGAATGTCACCGGACGGTATGTTGGCTGAAATTGTTGAATTGCCTAAGTTAGATTGGTTTGTAGCATCACAGTTCCATCCGGAATTCAAATCCCGTCCGGAAATGCCGCATCCGCTTTTCAAAGGCTTGATTGATGCTGCAATTGCACAACAAAAATAATTTGTTTATATAACTGATAAAGGGAAAATTTATGGAAAATAATTTGAAAAAATTTACAACTGCGCAGTTTTTGAATTTTTGTTTAGGATTTTTCGGTCTGCAATTTGCATGGCAGATGAGAATAATTTTATCCGGTCCCGTAACAGAAGGTTTGGGGGCTGATCCGTTGATTTACGGCTTAATCTGGCTTGCCGGCCCGTTTACCGGCATGGTTGTCCAGCCTTTGATTGGAACTTTGAGCGACAAAACAGTATCGCCGTTAGGTAGAAGAAGACCGTATCTTTTGGGCGGTGCACTTTTAGCTTCGATTGCGCTGTGGATTTTCCCTAATTCAGGAAATATAGTTCAAAATATTCAGAATATGACCGGAATTTCACTTCCGGCAGTTGCGGGACTTTTGCTTGCCGCAATTATGATTTGGGTAATTGATGCCTGTGTAAATATTGCGCAAGGCCCTTATAGAGCATTAGTGCCGGATATTGTTCCGCAAGAACAGCATTCGCTAGCAAATTCATACATAAGTCTTGCAATAGGTTTAGGATCTGTAATTGCCGCAGGTACAGCTCCGTTTTTAAAATGGGCATTTGATTATCAAATGTCTATTCCTGCTCAGTTTATTATGGCGGCTCTGGCGTTTTCACTCGGTATGATTTGGACTTGTATTACAATAAATGAACCTAAAATCGAAAAGCCGAAAGAAGATAAGGAAATTCAAGCTGTAGATAAAAAAAGTTTTATTGATTCTTTAAAGGAATTCTTTGCGCTATCGCCGGAAGTTTCAAAAATATGTCTTATGCAGTTTTTCACCTGGATTGGTACAATGTGTATGATGATATTTTTCACACAGTACGCAGTGCACACTGTGTTTTCGGTTCCGGATTTGACGAGTGCAAACGAGATGGTCAAAGAGTTTTATTCTCAAGGTTTGCTTGAAGGAACAAATTTTTCATCAGTTTGTTTTGCGATATTTAACTTAATTTGTTTTATTGTTGCAATCCCGATTGGAATTTTGTCATCAAAATACGGCAACAAAAAAATTCATATTATATCTTTGTCAACAATGATTTTGGCGTATCTTGGAATGGCATTTTTCCCGAACACAAAAGTTGTAACCGCAATGATGGCAGTTGCCGGATTAGGCTGGGCAAGCACGCTTGCACTTCCATTTGCAATGCTTTCACAGTACATAAAAAAAGGTACGGAAGGTTCAGTGATGGGAATTTTCAATATATTTATAGCTGGCCCTCAGGTTTTTGTCTGCACTCTTGTTGCCTGGATTATTAACCAGTGTTCTTTTACGGTAGGGTCTGAATATGTAAATCATCACTGGGAATATGCGATGTTTATTGGGGCGTTGAGCTTACTTGCCGCAGTTATTACAGCAGGTACTGTTAAGGAAAAACAATAGATGCAAGGTAAAAAGAAAATTCTTTTAATCTATCCGCCGTCGCCTGTTTTAAACAGAGAAGACAGATGCCAGCAGCCAACTAAGGAATTAATTGTAATTCCACCGCTGCCGCCAACGGATTTGATGTATCTTGCGGCAATATCGGAACAGTGCGGATTCGATGCTCTCATTAGAGATTACAGTCAAGGCGGAGATTTTGAAAAAGATTTGAGAGAATTTTCTCCGGATTATCTTCTTGTGAATGTTGCAATGCCGACGTTAGAGAATGATTTAAAGGCTCTGGATACCTCAAAAGAAATTTGTCCTCAGATTAAAACTATTGCCAAAGGTGCGACTTTTTTAACTTTAGCAAAAGATATTATGGGAAAATCAAGATCCCTTGATTTTGCAATAATTGGGGAGGCTGAATACACCCTTAAAGAAATTCTGGAAGGGAAAAATCCTTCTGAAATTTTAGGACTTTGTTATAAAAGCGGGAACGAAATTATTCAAAATGATCAGAGACCGTTTATTGAAAATTTGGACGAACTTCCTTTCCCGGCAAGACATCTTGTGGATAATTCAATTTACAGACGTCCTGATAACAACAAAGTTCAGGCAACCATAAAAGTTTCAAGAGGCTGTCCGTTCCATTGTTTCTTCTGTCTTGCGACGCCGACTGCCGGAAGCAAGGTTAGAAAAAGAAGTGCCGAAAATATAATCACTGAGATTAGGGAATGTGTTGAAAAATACGGGATAACTAATTTTCTTTTCTGGTCTGATATTTTTGACATTGACAAAGATTGGACTATGAATTTGTGCCGAAAAATTATTGAAAGCGGTCTGAAAATTACATGGTCTGCCAACACAAGAGCCGATACTGCCGATTATGAGATGGCAAAATTGATGTATAAATCCGGCTGTCGCCTTGTTAGTATCGGGGTTGAAAGCGGCTCTCAATATATGCTTGATAAAATGGGCAAAAATATTACGCTTGATGATGTGAGAAAAACGGTAAAATTGTTTAAAAAAGCCGGCATTAGAATTTACAACTACTTTGTAATCGGGCTTCCCTGGGAAACCGAAGAGACTGTCGAAGATACGATAAAATTTGCCATAGAATTAAACAGTGACTTTATAAGTTTTTACACGGCAACTCCGCTTCCGGGAAGTAAATTCTATGCGTATGCAAAAGAAAATAACCTTTTTGACTGCAATACAAGTTTTGAAAGTGCATATTTTTATCCGTCTGTAAATACTCACCATCTAACTAAAGATAGAGTGTTTGAACTTCATAAAACAGCTCTAAAAAGGTTTTATCTGCGCCCAAAATACATATTAAAAATGCTTTTTAAGATAAGAAGTTTTGAAGAGGTTAAAAACTACTTCACCGCAGGATTTAATATTTTACTAAGAAAATAAGCACCTTTTATTTTAAAAAGTGCTTATTTTCTATAATATTTAAATTCCTTTCTGATTATTTAAGAGAAAGAATAAATCCGCCTTTTTCGGCATTTCTCAATTTGTCGCCTTCAATTTTTGCTCTAAGATTTTTGATGTATTTATATACATAATCTCTTGGAAGTTCAAGCAAAACCGCCAAATCTTTAGCGTAAACAATTTTGTCTTGATTAGCTGCAAAATGGTCATATACTTTTTGTTCTCTATCAGTTAAAGCCTTTTTGAAAACAACTCGAACTTCTTCTCTTAAAGAGTCAATCGGTTCTGATTTTTCTTTTGAAGATGCTTTTTTGTTTAATTTTCAGCGACTTTATTTAATGTTTCTTTAACTTTTTTATTAGAAACTTTTTTAGCCGGTTTCTTTGTTGAATTTGTCTTTTTCGGAGTTTCATTAACAACAGTTTTTTTCTCAGGTTCAATATTATCACTATTAGTTTTGTTGCTATTTTCCTGCGGACTGTCAGCAATTTCCAGTTTTAATTTTGAAGCGGAAAAAGGAGTGATAGAGATTTCTTTTTCCCTTTCAAAAGAGCGCTCAGCAATTGCACTTAAACGTTCTGAACGTGTACTATTCCAGTCTGTATCGGCAGAAACTGTCGGGTGTCCGTGAAATACTATGTCAATTAAGTCATTAGTTGGTTTATCTTGTTCAATTTTTTTTCCAAGTCTAGCCGCAAATTCCTCTAAAGTGATTTTTTCTAATGAGCTTCTCCATTGTTTAATCTCTTCTTTGCTCAAATATTCCGACATTCATTAATCTCCTATAAAAAAATAATATATTTTCTACATTCTTTAATCTATCACAAACCATGCCAAATAATTCAAAATGTTTCACAACGTAAATTTTTATTCAAAATGTTTACATTATTAACAAACGTATTGCATTTATTTTTTCTTCGTCAGTGACTTTTAAAAGCAATGTTTTGTCCTTTGATGTTTCGCCTTTCAAGATGGATATGGAAGATTTCGGGATTTTAAATGTTTTCGATAAAAATTCTATTAAAGCTTTATTAGCCTTGTTTTCAATCGGTTGTGCCGTAACTTTTATTTTCAAAATTTCATCGGTTTTTATTATTTCATTTTTTGATGAATTAGGTGAAATTCTTAATTTTAAAATTATTCCTTCATCAGTTTTCTTGAACATACATACCATCCTTATGATTGAAATTATACAAATAAACTTGAAAAAATCAATAAAAATTTGTATTATGATTTTATTATGGCAGAAGAAAAATCATTATTCGACGATATAAGAGCGAAATTAATAGAGCAAAATAAGACAGAAGAAGAGATTTCCAAAATAGAAGAGGCATATTTATTTGCCAAAAAGCTTCATGATGGGCAATATCGAATATCTGAAGAGCCGTATATTATTCATCCGGTTGAAGTCGCGAAAATTCTTGTTAATTTAAAAGTTGATAACCATACGATTATGGCGGCTTTCTTGCACGATATTCTTGAAGACACCGATACCGAACCCGAAGAAATTCGTGAAA
Organism: bacterium; assembly: GCA_017942035.1. Lineage (GTDB taxonomy): Bacteria > Cyanobacteriota > Vampirovibrionia > Gastranaerophilales > Gastranaerophilaceae > RUG14219. The sequence goes on from JAGAVG010000051.1 coordinate 58,422, forward strand.
AATTCGGGGAGGATGTCTTAAATCTTGTTCAAGGGGTTACAAAACTCAGCAAGCTTAAATTTAAATCTAAAGAGGAACGCCAGGCTGAAAATTTCAGACGTCTTTTCATTGCAATGGCAAATGATATAAGAATTGTATTTCTAAAGCTCGCAGATAGATTACATAATATGCGCACCCTTAATTTTATGGCTGCCAATAAACAACAGAAAATTGCACGTGAAACTCTAGATATCTTTGCCCCGCTTGCAAATAGATTAGGTATCGGACGAATTAAAGCAGAGCTTGAAGATTTGTCTTTGAGATATCTTGAGCCCGATAAATACTATGAAATCGCCCAGCTTGTTTCTCAAACTAAAGCTGAAAGAGAGTCTACCGTTAACCTTTTAATAGAACAAATATCAAAAGATGTCGAAAAAAGCGGGATTAATGCACAAATTACAGGTCGTGCAAAACACTATTACAGTATTTACAGCAAAATGAAACGCCTTAATATCGCATTTCATGAGCTTTATGATATTACAGCCGTAAGAGTTATTGTTGATACGGAAAAAGAATGTTATGAAGTTTTAGGGCTTATCCACTCCAGATTTAAGCCTATTCCCGGACGGTTTAAAGATTACATTGCAATGCCAAAGGGGAATATGTATCAATCCCTGCATACATCTGTAATCGGTCCGCGCTCAAAGCCTTTGGAAGTTCAAATCAGAACTTGGGAAATGCATGAAGTTGCAGAATATGGTGTTGCGGCGCATTGGAGATACAAAGAAAAAGGTTCTCAAAAAGCTGACAACCCTACAGATATGCAGTTTTCCTGGATGAGAAAACTCGTTGAATATGAAAAAGATATAACTTCGGCGCAGGATTATGTAAATTCCGTTAAGTTAGATTTATTTTCAGATCAGGTTTTTGCATTCACTCCAAACGGTGATGTATTAGACCTTCCGGTTAATGCGACTCCGGTTGACTTTGCCTATAGAATTCATTCAGATGTCGGTAACAGAACAACAGGGGCTTTAATCAACGGGCGTATTGCTCAGCTTGATACAAAGCTTAAAAACGGTGATATTGTTGAAATTTTAACAAAAAAAACTCCAGCACCGCGGCTTGACTGGCTTAATTTTGTTGTAACAAAGCAGGCCTCTTCAAAAATAAAACAGTGGTTTAAAAAGAATAACAGAGAAGAACATATTGAAGTCGGCAGGACAAATCTTGAGCACGAACTTACAAAGGCTGTTTTTGATGAATATATTAAATCAGGAGAGTTTGAACGTGTTGCAAAAATTATGAACTATCTTTCTGCGGAGGATTTGTTTGCGGCACTGGGTTATGGTGAAACTACTTTAAATAAAATTATAAATAAACTTAAAAAGCCTCAACCGCAAGATGAAGAGCTCCCGCAAAATTATCACTCACCGGCACAACATAAGCCGAAAAAGGACATTCAAGGGCTGGAAGGACTTTTGTATTCAATTGCAAAATGCTGTTCCCCTATCCCGGGCGAGCCGATTGTGGGGGTTGTTACACGCTCAAAAGGTGTTTCTGTTCACAGAGTTGATTGTAAAACTCTCGAAACCGTTGAACCTGAAAGGTTAATGGATATCTCATGGTCTGGTGATAATAATTCAAACAAAACTTATTCTACAACAATAAGAGTTGAAACCGCTGAAAAAATGGGACTTTTAAAAGATATTATCGCGGCCGTTTCGGATAACAATACAAATATTAATTACGCAAATGTTAAATCTAAAACAAATAAAGTCGGAATTATCGAACTCGGACTTGAACTTGATAATGTTGAAACTTTGAAAAAAGTTATAACAAGCATCCAGAATATTCCGGATGTTTTCAGTGTTAAGAGAATTCAAACCTCTTATTACTCTGCAAAATCAGGCAATCATAATAATTCAAAATCCAAAACTTCAGCAAAAAAATTACCGCGTCGCAGACCTAAATAATTTCTCATCCGGAATTAATAGTTAATACGGCTTATTCAAATCGTTGTAATGACCAAACCCCAAAACATCTTTGGCCAAACATATTCCGGCATAAATTCCGAGCCCGATTGCTGAACCTTTGGCTATAATACCTTTACCTAAAAGTGCACCCAAACCAAGAGTAAACGGAACAACTTCTGATACCATGGTTGAAAGAGCACCTTTTACATAACCAATGCCGGAGTTAAAAAAGGATCTTATATTGTTATCAAGTTCAAGATGGTAAACTCCTTTTTTCGCATTAGATATAGTGGTACTTGGAGTTGAGAGATACTGAGTATTGTTAAATCTGTCATAACAAGCATCGGCATCTTTAGATTTTGCCTCAACATCAGCCCTTAGTTTAGCCATAACATGAGCATCATAGGCTACAATACCTAAAGCCGCAATTCCGGCTCCGCGGCATAAATATTTCCCGTAATTAGATTTTATATTCTGTATTAATGACATATTCTAACCTTCATAAATTTTTATTGTCCGCTTTTTGATTCTGTCTTTGTTTCTGATTTTTTTGTTTCTTTTACTTCAAATTCCTTTTCTGCAGTCTGTCCCGACATTTTTAAGAGAATATTGCTTGCTTGAAGAGCATCTTGACCGTATCCGGTTGTTGCTGATTGCATATTTTTCAAAACTTGAACGGTGTAAGCATCACCGGATGCAGATCTTGAATCAAGCGCCGCAAGAGCAAGAATTCTTATCTGCTGTGACGGGTCTTGAAGCATTTTATTTACGAGTGCATTGAGCGCTTTATCATCTTTTCTTGAATCATCTTCTTCAAGTCTTGCTATAACCTCTTTTGCACCCATTAATCGAACTTCTTTATCTTGACTGTTTAAATAATTTTCCAAATTACGTATATAATCGTCTGTCAAAACAACAATGTTTCTTTTTTCTGTCTTTTTGTTTGTCTCTGTTGATTGTGAACTATTTACACCGTTACTTTGTCCATTCGCACCTAAACCGTTGTTATTTCCGTTAGAACCGTCTCCGGTACCTCCACAACCATTATTAGTGTTTGTATTGTTAATATTAATAGGTACTCCGTTAGGACCATACATTAAGCCGCCACCGTTTGCGCCATTCATACCGTTTTGACCTTGACCATAGTTCTGGGTATAATATCCGGCACCATAAGATGATGGGCCAGCCGGATATGAAGGGGCATTTACATTATAAGTTGGCGCCTGAGCTCCCGGAGTTGCTACTGAAGGGTTAAAAATCTGAATATTTACACCTGCATAATTTGGTGGTGCACTGTTTTGAACTGCCGGCGGTGTCTGCATCGGCCCGACATTGTTATTTATCTGCGGCTGAATATAACTGTTTGCCGGAGGATTTTGATAAGCGTTGTTTACGCCTGCAGGCTGTGTAATATTGTTTTGCATGATTAATCTAACCTTCTTCTACTATTACTTATATATATAAAGTTTTTTTTTGTAATTTTATTGCTTATTTTTTACTAAAATTAAGAATTGTAACAATATTTTTTATTTTAAAGTATTGTATATATAATTAAATTATGGGTAATGAATTGAATTCAGAAGAGTTGAATATATGCCGTCAGTGTGGTAAATGCAAAGTTTTTCCGAAAGATTATTGGGATGAAATTCCTGATTCAGACTGTGAACTTTTTGCTATTGCGTTTTTAAGAAGAGAAGATGCAATGCAAAAGGTCAGACGTGCAAAAGAAGAGCTTTTGGACATAAAAGTTTTAAAAAATAAAACGGGTGATTTTGAAAAGTTAAAGGGTTATGAAATATATGAAAAGCGCCTAAATTCAATAATAAAAAAATTTGAGCCTTATGGTGCGCAAAACTGGTAAAAAAAGCCCCCATTTATACTAAAACCGAATAAATGAGGGTAATTTGAGCAATCAGAAGAGTTGAGGATTTACTCTTCTATAATAAAGCTCTATGAGTATTTAACATTACACTAAATAGCTAATTTTAAGAAATTATCTAATACTTTTGTCGAAAGTTTAACCAATAAATGCAAAAAAATACACCAAATTTTATATTTTGGTGCGAGTTTTTTATAGCCTTATTATACAATATTTTCCGGCACATTTCAAGTGGTCTTTTGTTGTTTTTTGTGGAATTTTTGAATTTTGAAAGGGTATGTTTTAGTGAGTTTCAGGCCTGCATGCACCAAAATATAAATTATGGTGCATGAATTTAAAGGATAATTTAAGAAAATACGGAGGATAAAAGTATGATAAATGAGGAACAGAAGGCAAGAGGTCAAGAAGGCAAGCGAGTCACGTCATTAAATACCCTCTCCCGAATTTGTAAGTTCGCATACTGCTCACTAACAAATTCAACCCTCTCACAAAGAGAGAGGGTATGTAGTAAAACTGCGTTTACGTTGGCGGAGGTTCTTATCACTCTCGGGATAATCGGTGTTGTGGCGGCGATGACATTGCCAGCGGTCATTGCTAATCATCAGAGTTCCGTATTACAACAACGGTTCAAAAAGGCTTACTCTTCTATGTCTCAGGTGTTTCAAAGGGTTGCGTTTGAAGATTATGGTGGAAATATGAATATAGAATATACTCAATTTGGTGATATAATTGAAGCTTGCAATGAACGTATAATTAAATCATCGGTTTGTCTGTATGGACAAAATAATTGCGATACTACAATTTTTCCTTTTAAAAATTATGAGCATCCGGCTAATATAGGAAATTTTTTAGTCTCCAATTACGGTATAACTCAGTATGCAAACTTTATAAATGATGGGGTTCTTGCTCTTAATGATGGTACTTTTGTCATTTTTGATAATGGAGATCTTAGTGGAAAAACCTTAATTACAATAGACACAAACGGATGGAGAAACAAGCCGAACAAAGGCGGGGTTGATTTTTTTATGTTTGAATTAAAATCTAATGGTGCTTTAGTTCCGGTTGAAGATATTACACCTCCCTATGGAATTTCACCATTACAAAGAAATACAAATTGTCTGTCAAATCCGGATGTCACTTGCACTTACGAGGCATTGAGTAATCCGGATTATTTCAAGAAAGTTAAAAAATAAAATCTAAGTTCGTATTTTATTTAACACAAATACTTAATTTACAGTATACATGCCAGCACCATCAGGATAAGAGTGCCTATTTGGACTGCGGTTGCCATATTTTGAGTGAATTTATTTGAATCGTATTTTTTTGAAGATTTTTGAGCGTTGAAAGCGCTTGAAATTCTATTCATTCTTATATCTTGCGGATCAGAGTCAAAAGTTGTTCCAAACATGCTTGATTCAAGTCTTGCAAGTCGATTTTGAGTCGGGTCTGATGGATAAGTTTGTTTAAATAGAGCTTTTTCTACAGCATTTAAACTGGTGTTTTTTGAAGAATATCCCCCAGCAACAGGAGCGGCACCACCGATTTTGGGAGATGTATTCCTTCGATTATCGTAGAAATCGAATTCATCTGGATCAGGGAAAGACATCGAGGACATTCCGGAATTATCGGAGAGTGTTAATTCATCATCATTAAAAAAGTCAGGAGTTTTACTTGCGATTGAGGAATTAATGTCGATTTTACTTCTTAATCTGTCAACACGAGTATTCAAATCGTCGTTAAAAGTTTTTCCGAAAGTTTTTTGTTCAAGCTTTGCGAGTCTGCCGTTAACATCGTTAGTTTTAAATTCCTGATTAAAAATTTTCTTTTCCATAGCATTAATTACAGGATAATCAATGTTAGAGCCCGGTGCAATTTTTTCATCAACGGCAAGTTTGTCATCGTCTTCCATAAAAGTATCTTTTACCGGCGGAATTTCCTGTCCGATTAAATCTGATGCCATATCCTTTTTCAAACGGGCAATTTTTTGTGCGTTTGTTTGTTTTGTAGGTGCTCCGTAAACTGTTTGTTCAATTCGGTTCAACCTGCTTGTTTCATCTTGATTTTGATAGGTGAAACCATAGAGAAATTTTTCTACATTGTCAATCATTGATGCAGAAAAGCAAATCTGCTGAATAAATATAAATGCTGTGAATATTAATAACAAATATTTTTTCATAACCACTCCTTAAAAAACAGAATAAGGGGGGATAAAAATAAAAACTATTCATCATACCTGCAATATTGCAGGAAAGGTTTTTCGTAAAAAATATGTAGAACTTTTGTGTAATAAAAAAAATATTATGATACTAAAGTCTTAGTGAGCTTGCATATAAATATTTCTTTTGTTAGAATAATTTGAATGGAAGAGTTAGAGACAAAACGTATTATAGGCTTGATGTCCGGAACCTCATGCGACAGCATTGATGCTGGTTTGTGCGAAGTTTATCCGGATTTATCATGTAAACTTATCCGCGGAATTAACTATAAATATCCGCCGCATATCCGTGCAAAAATTTTTCAAATTTTTAGAGGAGAAGCCTCAATCAAAGACATTTGCCAGATGAATTTTGCGATAGGAAAATGTTTTGCTGATGCGTGTAAAATTTTGATAGAAGAGTTTGGCAAACCTGATTTAATATCTAGTCATGGTCAAACAATTTTCCATGCGCCGCAAAACGAAAAACTCGACGGAATTTCATTAAAAAGTACACTCCAAATCGGAGAAAGCTCTGTTATCTCAAAAGAAACCGGCTGCCCTGTTGTGTCTAATTTTAGAGAATCTGATATTGCCGCAGGCGGTGAAGGTGCTCCATTGGTTTGTTTTGCCGATGAAAAATGGTTTAAACCTTTAAAGAAAAATGTTCTTGTACAAAATATCGGCGGAATTTCAAACGTTACGGTTATTTCCGGAGAGCATACAACATTTGGCTTTGACACCGGTCCCGGAAATATGATAATAGATTACTGCACTCAAAAGTTTTTCAGCAAACCTTACGATGAAGATGGAAAACTTGCCCGCGAAGGAATTGTGTCAGATAGCTGGCTGGATATTTTGATGCAGGATGAATATTATTTGAAAAATCCGCCTAAAACTACCGGAAGAGAATATTTTTCGCCGCGTTATATCGAAAATGCTCTTAAGCTTGCTCCGGAGAATCCGAAAGATATAATCGCAACGGTCACAGCTCTGACAGCGAAAACAATTGTGAAAGCTTACGAAAGTTTTATTTTTCCAGAAATTGATATTGATGAGGTTATAATAGGCGGCGGAGGGGCTTATAACCCTGAATTGATGAAATTTATCAGGTATTATCTTCCAAAACATATTGAGCTTAAAACTCATGAAGATTACGGAATTTCAAATAATTTTAAAGAAGTGATGGCGTTTGCACTTTTAGGTTATTGTACATACTATTCAATCCCAAACAATCTCCCTGAATGTACCGGCGCGAATTACCGAACTGTACTAGGTAAACTGACCTATTAACAAGAGACATTTAGAGAGTATTATTAACTTATATTAAGCAAATTTAAATAATATAGCAAATTATATTATCTTTTGACTTAATATTAATACAAAACAAAAAGGAGAAAAAAATGATTTCAAATGTAAATTTCACAGGACGTGAAGGTATGCTTTATCAGACAATGAAACCTAGCATTCAACGTAATACAAGTTATGTATCACCATACAGCGAAATTAGGAATTTATTTACTAATATAAAACTTGCTGACAAACCAAAAGAAACAGACAATGCTGCAGCAGCAGCAAGCTATGTTATCTCACACGGCACTCCAAAAAGTGCAATTGTTGGTATTAACGTTGACACTATTGTTGACACTATTGTTTAATTTTTAAATTAATTTTTTTATAGCAGAAGGAATATACCTGATCAAATCGGAAGCTAAAACTCCGTATTCGGTCAGGTCATTTCTTGCAATATCAGCGGCAAGTCCGTGAAGATAAACCGCTAGTTTGCAAGCCTCAAAAATATCCATCTTTTGAGCCAAAAGTCCTGCAATTATGCCGGTCAAGACATCTCCGCTCCCTGATTTTGCAAGGGCACTGTTTCCGGTAATATTTTTGTAAGTTCTGCATTCAACCGATGAAACTATTGTCTCGTTAGTCTTTAAAACGGCCGTACAATTGAATTTTTTCGACAATTCTTTTGCGTAAAACTCAGTGTTGGTTATAATTTTTTCTATTTCGACACCTAAAAGTCTTGACGCCTCTTTCGGATGAGGGGTAATGATTAAATTTTCAGGCAGTTTCGGCTTTTTCAGGCCTGATAAAATATTTAGTCCGTCAGCGTCTAAAACTACAGGTACTTGAACTTTCGAGGATAAAACTTTTTTCACTATATTTTTAGCCTCTAATGAGGTCGAAAGTCCGCACCCGATTTCGATTGTATCAGCTTCTTTAATTTTTTCGGAAAGTTCCTCCAGCGGAGAGAGCACAACCTCAGGCGCCTGAACTGTTACCGCATCCAGAACTTCGTCACAAGAGCATAAAACGACATATCCGCATCCGATTTTCAGGGCCGAAACGCTTGATAAATAAGCTGCCCCTCTATAATAACGCGAACCAGATATATTCAAAACTTTACCAAACGTGCCTTTGTGCGAATTTTCTTTTCTCGGTGGAAGTCTAAATGCCATTTTGTCTTATAACCTCGTATGCAACGATTGCAACCGAGTTTGAAAGATTTAGGCTTCTTTGTCCTTCTTTCATCGGGATGGTTAAAGCGTTTTCATCCTTAACGTATTTATCTGGAAGTCCGCGGCTTTCAGGGCCAAAGACAATAAAGTCGCCATCTTTAAACTCAACTGTTGTATAAACTCGTTTTGTTTTTGTTGTCAGATAATAAAAGTTAGCACCTTTATTCGTCTCTAACAATTCCTCCATTGTCTCAATTCTTTCGTAGTCAACACTATCCCAGTAGTCTAATCCTGCGCGTTTCATGTACTTATCGGAAAGCGAAAATCCTAATTTGCCGACAAGATACAATTTAGCTCCGGAGCAGGCGCAAAGTCGTGCAATGTTTCCGGTATTTTGCGGGATTTCAGGTTCGTAAAGGACAATGTTTAACCTTGCCATAACTATTCCTTGTCACCTTCATCAGCTTTATCTTCAAAAAGATATTTAGCCTCTATCACAACCGGAATTCCTCTTACAACACAGAATACAATTGCAAAAACTGCGCACCAGAAGCCGATTTCGCCAACCATTTTTGCATTAGGAAGGGTTGGAATTCTTGCCGCGATAATCAACACAAATGCCGCAACTTTAGCAACAGCATAGCTAATTCTCATAAACCTTGACCCGCAGATGAATTTTGCAACCTTAGATTTTTGCATTGTGTTTTCGCCAAATGCAGTGTAACCTTTTTCCATTGCGGCACTTCTGATTGTATCAGTGATAAATCCGCGAGTTATGGCTATTAGCGGAAATAGTATTGATAACCAGCCCATTACTGCGAATAATATCCAGTATGAATTTTCTACAATTCTGTCTCCCATAATATCTAAAAGTGCACCGAGTTTTGATTCTTCATGGAATTTTCTTGCGACATATCCGTCAACGCCATCAAGCGCAAATGCAAATATAGTGAAGATTAATGCGGCAACGTAAGCTGAAACACTGCCCGGACAGCTGACTATCAAAAAGATAGCGCAGAACATTACGAAAATTCTGAATATTGATATAAAATTTGCCATTAGTTTTCTCTCCTTTATTTCTTCAATCTTGACAATGCAAAGTCTACTTTATCAAGATTTTTAACTCTGTCTCCCAACATGATTTTTTCAGCTTCTTCAAGAATTGAAGTAACCATTAAGCCGTTATCTCCGTCTGAACGAGCTTTTTTACCTGTTTCACAACAGCTTATAAAGTGCTGGCATTCAAGTTTTAGCGGCTCGATTTCCAAATAATCAAGTTTTATATTTTGAGTTGCATCTTTGATAAAATTATCAAAAACTACAAGCTTATTTTCAGGAACTGTATCGTCAAGAATTGCAGTAGCTTTAGTTCCGCGAACGAGTAGCTGAACGTGTTTTCTCGGAGTAATCCAGCTGTCTGAAATCTGACCTGTTACACCATCTTCAAATTCGATTGTGATATGAGTAATATCCATAATTTCGTTTCTGTCAGAAGAACATCCGACAGCAGAAATAACACGTTTTGGCTCTTTCCCGATAACATAACTCATCATAGAAACGTCATGAGGCGCCAAATCCCACATTACACTACGGTCATTTTTGAAGTAGTTAACATTTAACCTGTCACTTTGCGCATAAACAATATCGCCTAAAGCACCTTCTTCAACAAGCATTTTCAACCTGTTTACAGCAGGATGATACAAAAGAAGATGTCCAACCATCAAAACGAGATTTTTTGCCTGTGCAAGTTCCATTAAGTCTTTTGCCTCCTGTGCTACTGTTGAAATAGGTTTTTCAACGTAAACATTTTTTCCGGCTTCAAGCATTGCTTTTACTATTTTGTAATGTGTATGGCTTGGTGTGACAACAGCAACAGATGTAATTTCAGGGTCGTTTAAAACATCTTTAAAATCTGTTGTTACTTTTACTCCCGGATACTGTTCCGTAACTTTTTTCAAGTTCTCTTCATCCATGTCGCAGACGATATCAAGAACATTCAAATTATAAAAATTGCGGACTATATTTCGTCCCCAAACACCACAGCCTATTACAGCAATTTTTTGTTCGCTCATTTCTACTTCCTTAAATCTAATAACATACTATATTTATATCATACGACCATAACTTTTTTTTGCAAATATTTAAAGATTTATTAAAAAAACGTTACATCCTATGATATTTTTTGCGGTATAATAGTCATATCAGATGTTATTATATGAAGAGGAAGATAAATTATGTTAGTATCATTAAACTGGTTGAATGAATTTGTAGACTTGTCAGATGTTGATGAAAAACAAATTGCTCATGAACTTACAATGAGCGGATTAGAAGTGGAAGAAATAATTGAAGTAAAGGCGCAATTTACAAATATTGTAACTGCCAAAATAGAAAAAATAGATAATCATCCAAATTCCGACAGGCTTCATTTAGTAACAATTAATAATGGAAAAGGCTTAAAAACGGTTGTTTGCGGAGCCCAAAATATTAAAGAGGGTCAAATAATTCCGTATGCAAGCGTCGGAAGCAATGTTCTTGACCGTAAAACCGGTGAAATGTTTACTTTAACACCTGCTGTTATCAGAGGGGTTGCATCTGAAGGCATGCTCTGCTCTGATGATGAATTAGGAGTTGCCGATAGAAATTATCAGGAAGAAGACGGCATTTTGATCTTGAACAGAATATTCCCTGATATAAAAATCGGTGAAGATGTTGAGGAAGTCCTAGGTTTTGAAAAAGATATTGTTTTCAATATTGCTCCGACCGCAAATAGAGGGGATGAAATGTCCGTTATCGGTGTAGCAAGAGAGTTAAGCGCAATATTCAACAAGCCATTGGATTTTTCACCATTAACTTCTACAAAAGACCTTTCGACAAACTCTTTTAAGGTCGAAATTCTTGATGATACTGTTTGTAAATACTATTCTCTCGGAATTTTGAAAGATATAACAATAAAACAGTCTCCGGATTGGATGAAAAAACGTCTTTTGGCCTCCGGAATTCGTTCGATTAATAACGTTGTTGATATTACAAATTATGTTCTTCTTGAATACGGCACACCTTTGCATGCCTTTGATTTGAATAAACTTGACGGATACCTTTGTGTAAGAAGAGCTAATGAAGGAGAAAAATTAACTACACTTGACGGTGTAGAAAGAGAATTGTCACACGATACCGTTGTTATCTCAACAAAAGAAAAACCGGTATGCTTAGGCGGAGTTTTTGGCGGTGAAAATTCAGAAATTGACGAAAATTCAAAAGCAATAGCGCTTGAAGCCGCATATTTTCCTCCTGCAGCGATAAGAAGATCATCAAGAAGTGTCGGTTATAGAAGTGAGGCTTCTGCAAGATACGAAAGAGGAATAGATATAGAAGCAGTAAAGCCTGCCCTGATGCGTGCAATGCAATTACTGGTTGAACTTGCTGATGCTAAAATTGAAGGAGCTGTAGCATGCGGATGCAACAAACTTGATGAGATTGATATTACACTGAGATATGCTCAAATAAAAAGAATTTTAGGCTGTGAAATTGCTCCGGAAAAATGTGAAGAAATACTTGAAAGACTAGGTTTCAAAAAACTTGGCGGTAATAATGCTGCTGCTAAATTTTTAGTACCATCTTTCAGAGCGGCCGATGTTTATAGAGAAATCGATCTGATAGAAGAAATTGCAAGAATTAACGGATACGATAAAATTACACCAACTCTTCCTGAAAAAAATGCCACTGCAGTAATTTCAACGGAAGAAAAAGTGTTTAAAAAGGTTCATGACCTGATGAGAGCGTCCGGACTTAACGAGATTGTTACAAGTTCTCTTATCGGCAAACCTTTGTTAGACAGATTTAAAATCGGTTATGATGAAGAACATGCCGCATGTGTTCTCAATTCTGCAAGCGAAGAAAGCACAATGCTCCGTCAATCACTCGCACCGAGCCTTTTGAATTGCTTAAAGTATAACAACGACAACGGACAGAAGGTCTTCTGGGCTTATGAGATTGGAAAAACTTATAAAATCGTAGCTCCTGCTGATGAAAAATCTTCCGGAGTAAGAGAAACTAACGTTTTAGGCGGAATTTTAACCGGCGAAATCGAAAATTCAAAGTGGCAGGTTAAAACTGAAACCGATTTCTATACCGTAAAAGGTATTGTTGAAAAGTTATTCCAAGAACTTGGAGTTGAAAAACGTATAAAGTTAGTTCCGTTTGAAAATTCTGAATTGAAAGATACTCATTCAATTCTTCACCCATATAGAAGCGCCGCTATTGCTGTTTTAGGCAAAAAACCGCTGACTATCGGATATATCGGACAAATTCATCCGACATTGAAATCTAAAATGAAATTAAATCAAGATGCGTTTATTTTTAAAGTTGACCTTGATGAGATAATAGCAATCGTAAAAGAAACAACGCCAAGATTTAAAAAACTGGCGCAGTTCCCTGAGGTTAGGAGGGATTTGGCTTTCGTAATAGGTGAAAATGTTTCTTATGACGAAATTCAAAAAGTTATAAAGGGTTCTGTTCAGCAGAATTTGTTTAAGGGTGTTGAAGTTTTCGACGTATATCAGGGCGATAACATTGAAAAAGGTTATAAGAGTCTCGCTTTCAGAATAAAAATGCAGGATGATAACGCAACTTTGACAGATGAAGTTATAGACTCTCAAATGAATTCAGTCAGAGCAAAACTTCAAAAAACTTACGCTGATATTACTTTCAGAGAATAAAAAAGGGAAATTATACATTATGAAAAAACTTTTGTCGTTAATTTTAGTATTATTCGGACTTTTTTTAAGCCCGCTGAAAAGTTTTGCAATTGATGTAATACCTCGATATGTAAACCTTAATCCGACAAGGACAATCGGATTTTATCAGGTGTCAAACGGAATAACTCTTCACAAAGAGGCGGATGAAAAATCTCCGGTTGTTCATAGTTTTACCTGGTCCAAGGATAAAATTTTTCCGGAAAATACTAAGTTTGAAGATTTGTTCATTTTGTATATTTCACAACGTGACCTTGCGCTGATGAATGTTGTCGATGAGACTGAAGATTGGGTTCAGGTAATCTACAACAATTCTACTGGTTCAAAGGGATGGATTAAAAAAGATGATCCTTACCGCTTTATGAGTTGGATAAACTTTATGAATATGTATGGTAAAAAATACGGGTTGTATGAACTTCAAGGTGCGCCGAATTATATTAATGATATTAAAAGTGCACCGGCTGACAATGCCCAAAGTTTGGGAACTCTTAACCATCCGGAAAAAATTAATTTAAATGTAATAAGAGGAAATTTTGCACTTGTTAATGTTTATGACCTTGATAGAACTCCTAAAACTGGATTCATCAGATGGAGGTCAGATGAGGGTGTAATTTATTTCTTCCCTGATATAAAATACAGTAAGTAGTGTTTTCAGGAAATATTTGATGAGTTTTGATAGTGAATACAAACAGATTTTGTCTCTGGCAGAAGACGATATAAGAAGAGTTAACGAAGAAATTCTTAACACTATTTCTGTGGCTGCACCTTTAAATGAAGAGCTGCTTGAATTTCTAAAAGCTCCGTCAAAAAGAATTCGCCCGCTTCTTGCATTCTTATATTTGAGAAGTGCAAATATAAAAATAACTGACCGGCATTATTCACTTTTGAGCGCTATAGAACTTATTCATAATGCCTCTCTTATTCATGATGATATAATTGATGAATGCGGTACTAGAAGGGGCCGCACGGCTATTCATAAGAGCTTCGGGAATAAACTTGCTGTAATCTCAGGCGATTATATTCTTGCTAATGCAATGCAAAAGGTTGCGGATTTGAATTCGCCAAAGATTTTAAAATCTTTTTCTGAAACAATGAAAAATATGTGTATCGGAGAAATTAATCAGCAGTTTAACCTTTTTAAAATTCCGACCATCGAGCAATATATAGAAAAATCAACAGAAAAAACCGCAAACCTTTTTAAGACAACTATTGAAACTTCACTTATATTGAGCGAAAAGGAGACATTTGAAGGAGAAAATTTTGGTCTGAATTTTGGAATTGCGTTTCAAATCAGAGATGATATTCTGAATGTGGTTTCTTGTGAAAAATTCGGCAAACCTGTGAACAATGATGTTGAATGCGGAATTTATAACGCTCCGGTTATTCTTGCCGGCGGAAAAGAAAATATTATGGGCGGTGTTGAAAAAACTTATATTTTATTAAATAATTATATTGATAAGTCGAAAAAATATCTTTCAAGTTTGGAGGATAGTGTGTATAAAGAGGCTTTGATAAAACTTACCGGGGAATTAGTAAATGTCTAAATATATCAGTGAAAATTTAACAAAAGATGATGTTATTGATGCTTTAAAAATAATTTTATCTAAAGATGAAACTTCTGAAAAAAAAGAAAAAAAGACTTTTTCTGAAAAGATTTTGAATATAAAAAATGAAACACTAAAGTGTTTCAATGATATTGTTACGCTGAAATTTATTGCGGATTTTGCGAAAGATACAAAAAATGATTGCGAAGAATGCGTATGTTTTTTCAAAAATTTTGTGACCTTTAAGTTTTTGAGAGACTTTTTGAACGATTTGGAACGCGAACCGCTAGATAAAGCAAAACTCATAAAATTCGGCAAAAAGTTGAAACAAATATTAAAAGAAGTGATTGATACCATTGTATTTGTTCTGGTTATGGTTATTTTGATAAGATTTTTTATCTGCGAATTGAGATGGATTCCGTCTGGGTCAATGAAACCGACCCTAATTGAAGGTGACAGAATTGTTGTTGAACGTTTTTCACGCTTCAATTCAGTACCTAAAAGAGGCGATATAATGGTGTTTTATCCGCCTTTTGAAAAAATAGAAAATACCCCCGGAAAACTTTTAGCTCGTCTTGTCGGATTATTCTGTAAAGATACGGCTTACATAAAACGAGTAATCGGAGTCCCGGGCGATAAGATAGAAATAAAAGCGGATAGTGAAGGAAAATACACCGTTTATGTTAATGATAAAGCGCAAAATGAACCGTATATATTAAGCCCATACGATTACCCGCCTTGCTCACAACAGGATGTGAATTGTGGCCCAATGGTCATTCCGGAACATAAATACTTTATGATGGGAGATAACCGCGGTGGCTCTTGGGATAGCCGTTATTGGGGATTTGTACCGGAAGATAGATTTATCGGACGCGCAGTATTTTTGTTCTGGCCGTTTACAAGGGTAAAAAGTCTTTCTAATTAGATTTTTTAATATTTTTAAGTTCCGGAAGTGAAATATTAAATTTCAACAGCCAGAAAATTCCGAGAATTGCCAGAATTAAAATTAAAATCGTTTGATGAACAGCCGCACATGCAAGCGCAGTCGATTTTGTAATGCTTGAATTTAAACTTAACGCAATTATATATGCGTATTGATATGGCCCTAAAAATACGGATGTCGAAGGGATTACTGTAGAAAGAGAAGTTAAAGAGGTTACAAACAATGCCGCAGTCATTCCAAGCGGAAGGTTCAGACTAACCATTACTTCATAAGCTATGATAGCCTCAATAATCCAAATAATTAAGCTCAAAACAAACGACGTAAAAAGACATTTACCGCAAGAAAAAACTTCAAATCCGGAAATAAAAGAATTTGTATAATCCTTTATTTTTCCAACGAAATCCGCAGCCTTTTCAGAGAAATTTTTACTGAAAAAATTCTCAATATGCGTAAAAATCATATCGGTTTTGTTATATTTAAACATTAAAAACACAAAAATAAACCCGAAAAGAAATAAACTCCCCGTAAAATATGCAATATTCATAAGAAATTCTGAACTTCTATACATAAAAAGCGCAGTAAGTAAAAGGATTAAGACAGCAATTCCGTCCATAATTCTTTCAAAAATTACCGAGCCGAAAATTTTCATTTTTTGTTCGGACTTGATTTCTCCGAGATAGCAGGCTCTATATAAATCCCCCGCTCTTGCAGGCAAAAATGTATTCAGCATGCTTCCGACCGTAAAAACTTGCATAAGCTGAAAAGAGGAATACTTTTTGTCATTTAATAAAAGATTTTTCCACCTGATTCCGCGCAGGTATAAGCTTGAAATATATAACGGAACAATATAGATAAGATATTTTACATTGAAATTTTTCAAGGTTGAAAACAGCTCGGCAAAATTGATTTTGTAAAAAATCAAACAGAGCAATAGTAAAGTAACGCCAAAAGCTATCCACCTCTTCTTTTTCATAGTGTTATCATACCATAAATCAGGGATTAATCAATATTAACCGGTTCTCTTTGAATTTTATCAATAGCTTCTCTAGCGGTAAATACCAAACTTTCCGGAACATTGTCAATCGTGGTAAATTGTCTTAAGACATCAACAACACGCTTGAATGCCCTGACGATATCACCTTCACCCATTTCGATTTGTTCGGTAATCGTTTCCCATTCAGCCCCCTCAACCCAGAGTTCTATGAGGGATGAAAAATACGGGTTAATATAACACGGTGCATCAACTAGGTATTCGTTTTGCAGCTTTTCGACTTTTCGCCTAATATTTCTAATCAAATTCAAAGTTTTGCGAACAGGTGTAGAGAATGGTAAATAAGGGATGTCAATTCTCAAATCCTCGGTTGTGATTGCGCAAATAACACCGGCAAGCTGGGAAGGTGTCAGATTTTCCAGTACATTCGAGAATATAATTTCAGCAAGGTAAAACTCGTTTTCCGAGCGAATTTGAGAGGTCGTAATACCTTTCGCTGTCGGATAATCGTTTACAAGATAGCCGGCTTGAGAAAGTACTGCCCTGTGTGAAAGAAATTTATTCCAGAAAATATCCCTCTGGCGCTCGATTTCTTTTTCCAATTCTCTTTGTTTCCTGTTTATCCTTGAAACGACCTCGATATTTTTCGAGTGTTTTTTATAAAGCCTGCAAAAATCACAAGGCATTTTCTGCATTTTATGTAAAAGCTGCTTATTTTCGTTACCAAATTGCACAATCTCGGCAGAAAGCGGACGGTTTTTCGCTCTTTCCTGCTTGCATATTTTTTTGTAAGTCTGCCTGTTTTGAACGTAAATCGCGCGAACCTTGTCATATTCCTTTAAATCAGCATCTCCGAGTTTTGAAGGGCATACAAAATCACGTTCGGCAAGCTCTTTTTTGAAATTTTCCTGCTGTTTTAATAGCGGGGTCAGCCTTGAACCGGAAGAAAAATACCCGAAAGATTTCATAACAAGCTCTTGCGCCTCTTCAATGCTAAAGCGTTGCAGAAGGTTTAACACCATTGAATAACTCGGAGAAAATCTGCTTTCTAGAGGATTCGCGTCACTGAGCACAAGTTCCGCAACCTCTTCCGGTGACTGGAAAGGGGTTCCGACAACCGTAACGTAGCCGACTTCGTCCATTCCGCGCCTTCCGGCACGTCCTGACATCTGCAAAAATTCACTGGCCGTAAGCATTCTGTGACCGGAATCCGTTCTTTTACTCGTTGAACTGATAACCGTCGAACGCGCTGGCATGTTTATTCCTGCCGCAAGGGTTTCCGTTGCAAACACAACTTTTATCAGCCCCTGCTGAAACAATTTTTCAACAAGACTTTTCCACCCCGGCAAAAGTCCGGCATGGTGCGAAGCAACACCGCAATATAAATAATCAAGATGTTTGTTGTTGTATAAATGCGGATTTTCTGCGATATAATCATCAACAAACTGCCTGATTCTCGCCTGTTCTTCTTTTGTTATAAGTTCCAGTGAGGCGCATTTTTCCATCTGTTCATCACATTTTTTTCGCGAAAACGTGAAATATATAGCCGGCAGCATGTCATTTTGTTGAAGATTTCTTACAATATCTTTCACATGACTTTTTTGAGTGCTTTTTTTGCGGCCAAACTGGCGTTTTTCAGGCTTGATTTTTTTATTTAGCTGACCTGACGGAGTTAACAGCGGCAACAATTTATCCGGCTGAGAACTGTCAAAATAGAAAAATTTCAATGGCACCGGTCTAAAATCTGTATCAACAAGCTCAGTTTTAGAATGGACGGTGTTAATCCAAGCAGTGAGTTCATCAGCGTTTGCAACAGTTGCCGATAGCGCGATGATTTGAATATTTGTCGGGCAATAGATGATACTTTCTTCCCAAACCGTCCCGCGCTGTTCGTCATTCATATAGTGAACTTCATCCAGCACAACATATTTTACTTCTTTTAAATTATCCGCAACCGCTCCGAAATTCGTGCCGTAAAGCATATTTCGAAAAACTTCCGTTGTCATAACAACAATCTGCGCACCTCTGTTAATCGATGTATCACCGGTTAACAGTCCGACTTTATCCGAACCATATTTTTCACCAAAATCGTAATATTTCTGATTTGAAAGGGCTTTTAGAGGAGTTGTATAAAATATTCTTGAACCTTCTTCAAGCGCTCTATGAATTGCGTGCTGTGCGATTACGGTTTTTCCGGCTCCTGTTGGAGCGCACACAACAACGCTTTCACCCTTATCTATATGCTCGCAGGCATCTTTTTGAAAATCGTCCAGTTCAAAAGGAAAATTATACATTTTTAACTCCAGTCTATACAGTCTATATTTTTATTATGCCCTAAAATAAGATATTTGTAAAATATGTAAAAACTTGTTATAATAAGACACAAAGGAGAAAATTTATGGCAGATAAAATAATAATATTTTCAGGCAAACAATTTTCGGGAAAAGATACCGCAGCAAAGATTATGCTTGATAAATTACCGCAGTATAGAAGATGTGCGATGGGCGATATAATAAAGCTTACATACGGAAAAGAAAAAGGCTTGACGTATGAGCAAATCGAGGCGAATAAATCTGTTTACCGTCAGGATTTGATTGATTTAGGCAACTGGGGAAGAAGCCAAAGCCCTGATTACTGGCTAAAAAAGATTATTGAGCAGGACGGAAATATTATTGTAACAGATGTAAGGGTTCCGCATGAATATGAAGTTTTTAAATCTGCCGGTGCTATTACAATAAGAGTTGAGGCCTCAAGAGAAGTTCGAGCCAAAAGAGGAAATCTTATCGGCGAAACTGATATTACGGAAGTCGGGCTGGATGATATCAAAGACTGGGATTACGTAATCAATAACAACGGAAGTTATGAAGATTTAAAGCGCCAAGTGCTTGAAATTATTAAGTATTGCTAATCGTGGAGGGGGCGATTTTTCAATGATTAATCAGGAATTTTCTTTGGAAAGCCTTCAATTTTTACCAAATTTTGATTAAGGTCATGTTTACATCTCTTTATAAAAATTTTGATTTTCATTAATTGCCGTTGCGTATGTTTAAACAAAATCATTTTTTGAGATACAATTTCGGCGGGAGCCGATAAAAGTTCAACACCGGAAAGTAAGCCGGATTTAGTCATTGCGGAGGCTGTATCTTTAGCATCTGCGGCTAAATTTGCAATCCCTTTTTTGTTAATTACAATTCTTGCACCAAAACTCGGATTGTTATTTACTTGCATTGTTAATTTTCCTTTCGGTGTTATTAATCAGGAATTATTTTAACTACATCTTTTGCGGTTTTCTTTAGCAAATCAATGCCTACTCCACTGGTTATGCTGCCTGTAGAAGCTGTAGGAAGCATCGCAACGTGTAAAGCTTCACTTAAACCTCCATTATCATGTACGTTCCAATACTCGGCTTTCACTACATCTTCCGGTCTCGCGATAACATCATAACCGGATAGCGCAGATTGGCGGCAAGAGTTATTAGCCATATAATCCAGAACATTTTGCGGAAGATATTGAGACCCCAATGATGGAGCGTAAACTGCCTGATCCATCACTGATCCGGCAACACTTCCGGTTGAAGCAATTCCTGTTGAACATACACTTGACCCTAATCCTGCTCCAACAGTGTGTACATTTTGAATTTCATTAGATTCCAATCTTGGCAAACCTTCAGATTCTACCAGGTTGCATACCGGTCTGGATACAAAATCTTCAGACATTGCACTCGCTTCGTTAAAAGATTTGCTTGTTAACTCAAATGGATCCTTACCTTTTAACGCCGCAGATGGGCAAGATGCCGTTTCAACACCGCTCATAGATGTTGCACTCATACTTTTAGATATAATATTTGAGCCGTCACGAACATTTTCAGCTAAATTCCTAAAATCTCTTTTGTTAATTACAATTCTAGCTCCAAAACTCGGGGTATTATTTACTTGCATGTTTAACTTTCCTTTCCATTTTTTATAATATTTCAAAAAACAGACAGAAAAAAAATTGCTAGTATGTAATGAAATGTTAAGAAGTAAAATGATAGACTTACAAATTCGGGAAAGAAGATAAAACCATGTCATCCTGAACTTGTTTCAGGATCTCTGTATTATGAGATTCCGAAACAAGTTCGGAATGACATGGTTATTACGTAAATTCATAGTGTCTCAGTATCTTAGTGCCTTTTATTTAATCGGATTGCCGTAATGACGAATTTCTCAATTAAAAAGGGGCTGTTCCCAACCCCTCAGGCACACTTCACAATGCCTTTTCTACACTACACACTATTTATTATGCTTAATCTTTATTTGCTGTAAACACTGCGGCCAACAAGCCAACACCGGCACCGATTAGACCTGCAATGAACGGCTTGCTCTTGCATCCGATTTTGAAGGTTTTCATTAATGTGTTAGCTGATACTGCAACACCTGCGCCCAAAACCGTACCGCCTAAAATGTTACCGCCTATCTTTTTAGCGTTTTCGCTTCTGCCAACCGGTTGTCCGGTAAGTTCTGCGATGTTTTGCTCGGCCGTTTTCTTATCGGCAATTCCAAGAGTTAATGTCTGCAAGAACCCTTGATAGAATGAGCTGTTGCCGTATTTTCTTATATCATCTGTTATTGTTGAACCAAATTGTCTTTGATAAAGCATTGCGGCTCTGTTTTTAATCTGCTGCGGATCGCTGTCGCCATATAGCGCACCAACTGCGGAATAATAATGTTCCAGTGATTCTCTTATTTGCTGCTGCTCATTTGCCTTAATCTTTTCATTAAGATGTTCAGCCGCAATATTAACACCTTCTTCCGGAGAATTCAGGCTCATTTCAGCGTTTCGCATTTTTTGACGATTTTTGAGCTGGTAATTAATCATGAAGTCCTGATTTTTATCCATATAGTCAAAATAAGCTTCCTGATAGCCGCCCATTCCGCCGAATGGTACCATTGTACCCATACCCATCGGCATTGTTCCCATTCCGGAAGTTGCGATGTCGCCGGTTACTGATCCGCCTGATAGTGCTGACCCGTCCATTCCGCCACCGAAAATGCTTCCGTTCATACTCATCGGGTTTATTCCCATTCCAGCCTGCCATCCCATCATTTGCGGATATTCAGACATTCCTGTCAAGTCATTCAGCATTACTGATGTCGCATAACTGTTATATAATCCGCCCGGGAAAAATCCTAAGCCGTTTATTCCAGCCGCATTTGCACTGCTTGTCATAACCTAACCTCCAAATTAAATTTTCTAACCTACCTTACTTATATAAACAATTTTTATCTTCTAAAATTGCGTATTTTAAAAATTATAGCTTTACAAAAGTTAATATTTGTCGAAAATGTAAAATTGTAACGCATTTGACTGAGGGGTAAAAATATAGTAATATCGGTGATAGAGGATAATTATGCTAAAGAAGATTTTGTCATTTTTAATATTTATAATATTTTGTGCCGGCCTTGCATTTGCATTGTTCAAGTATCCTGAATTTTTCAAGCGTCAGGTGAATAAGGTTCAGGGAGTGTATTATATTTATCAGGGTGACAGGCAGTACCGCAAATGGAACCTTCAAAGGGCGATAAGATATTACCAAAACGGGCTGAGGCTTTACCCTTCTCATTACACGGCCTGGACAAATTTAGGGAATATATATATTGCTTATGAGGACTACTATTCCGCGACGGATGCTTACGAGGAGGCAATAAAATATAATCCGAAATATGTTGTTGCAAGGATGAATTATGGAATTGTTTCAACAGAAAAACTCGGCGATTTTGATGGTGCAATTGAACAATACAACGCAATTTTAGATACTAAACGCAGATTGCTTTCAATTCCGTTTATTTATAACAACAGAAGAAGTACAAAGGCAAACAAAGGGCTTGCCTACTACAATCGAGGTGTAGCATATAAACAAAAATCGCTCTATACAAGCGATACGGATTGGGAATTAAAGCGTCAATATTTAAAAGATGCGCTAGAGTCTTATATTTCCGCCTCAAAAATTCTCAAAAAAGATTATGATACAAGATACAATCTGGCGCTGGCACAGCATTTGCTGGGAGATTACCATGATGCCGGCTTGAATTATTGCAGGGCAATTGAGCTTGCTCCTATGAATTATGATGCCCATTACAATCTCGCTATACTTTTAAAACATTTGAGATACTATAAAGAATCGCTCAATGAACTTGAAAAAGCCACGAATTTGATTACAAACAGTGAAGGTGCGACTAATCGCCAGCGTTATATTTTTGATGTTATGAATGATGTGACAAAGATTGTTCTTGCCCAGTCTGAAAACAGTTTAGTAGAAAATCTTGACGGAACACCGGCACAAGCCGACGGTTCCGAATTAACCATGGTTGGCGGCAAACTTGTAAAAGCGGAGGATTTAGATAAAGCAATGCTGAAAAACTTCCGCACCTGTCAGGCAAGAAAAATATTTAAAGAAGATATCACGGAAGATTACGATTCGCTGGATTTGGACAGTCACGCACCGGTTAGACTGCCGTAAAAAACAAGCCGGCAAAAGGTATGCCAGCTTATTTTTTTATTATTCCTACACATTTATCCTTACCCCTTTACGGCGCCTTCATTTTCACCTGAAATGAAATATCTTTGCATAGCTAGGAAAAAGATTAAAATCGGGATGGTTGCAAGGATTGAACCGGCCGCAATAAAGCGCCAGTTTGACGAGAACATTCCCTGTAAATTGTTAACTCCAACCGGAAGAGTGTACATGCTTTCTTTGGTTAAAACAATGCTCGGCCACAAAAATTCGCCCCAGGAACCGATAAATGTAAAGATTGCAAGCACTGCAAGCGACGGTTTTACCATCGGTATAAGCACTTTTGTAAACACCTGCCAAACATTGCATCCATCCACAATCGCGGCCTCTTCCATTTCTTTCGGAATTCCTAAAAATGCCTGACGCATTAGAAAAATTCCAAACGCACTCACTGCAAATGGCAATATCAGCCCCATAAATCCTGAAAAATCGGAAATGTTATCCGTCAAATTAAGTTTTAATGTAATTATATAAACCGGCAGCATAATCGCTTGAAACGGAATCATAATCGTTGCCAGAATTGCGAAAAATGCTGTTTTTTTGCCTTTAAAATTCATTCTAGCAAGCGGGTATCCTGCCATTGCGGAAAGTATCAGGTTTAAAAATACGGTTCCGCCTGCAACAACCATACTATTAATAAAATACCTTATAAAATCAACCTGTTTCCACACACCGGTATAATTTGCCCAGGTGAAATCCGAAGGTATAATTTTCGGCGGATATGCAAAAATATTCTCATTTACGCCTTTCAATGACGTCGAAATCAGCCATATAAAAGGAAATATCGAAAGAAGCGATACAAATATTAAAATTGAATGCGTTGTAATTTTTTCTATTAATTTTTTCATATTTGATATTTGTTCCTTTCAAAACAGAAAATATTTATAAGCGAAAATATCATTACGATTACAAGCAAAACAACCGCCATAGCTGACGCGTAACCTAAATCCAGATTTTCAAACGCTCTTTCGTAAATATAATACACAATGGTTTTGCTGGAATTCAGCGGGCCTCCTTTAGTCATAACGTAAATTTCAGCGAAAACTTTCATTGCTGATATCGCGGAAATCGTTGAGACAAGAGCGATTGTCGGCATAATATGCGGAATTGTAACTGTTAAATGTTTGGTTAAGAAATTCGCTCCGTCGATGTCGCAAGCTTCATAAAGTTCTTTTGGCACACTCATCAACGCCGCAAGATAAATTATCATATAATACCCGATACCCTTCCAAATAGTAACGAGAATAACCGAATATATCGCCCATTTCGGGTCTGTAAGCCAGCCAATTGCATTAAAACCTAAAGAGGTTACTACATAGTTCAAAATGCCTTCCTGAGCATAAAGCCACTTAAAAGCAATTGCCGCAACAACAATGGATACGATTACCGGAAGATAAATAAGTATTTTGTATAAAGTTACACCGCGGATTTTTTGATTGATTAACACCGCAAGAAAAAGCGGAAATATTACAAGCACCGGAACTGCGGCAAATAAATATATAAATGTGTTTAAAAGAACTTTATAAAACACCGGACTTTGAAAAAGCTTTGTGTAATTTTCTATCCCGACAAAGTTTGGCATATAAATATTTGTTGAATAATCCTGAAAACTTAGAATTATTGTCTGAAAAAACGGAATAAAAAAGAATATTACAAGCAGTACAAACGCCGGCAATAAAAACAAATAAGGTGCATATTTACCATAATACTTAAACATAAAGCCATTATAATAAAGAATACAATATTTGGCAATGTTTGTTATTATTTCAATCCTTTATATTATTTATAAGGTTTATGTAAAACTTTTGTAAGGATTTAAAAATTTGATTTTTTCAATGCTATAATATACGGTATAGTTGATTAATTATTAATGGAGAGATTATATAATGTGTGGAATAGTAGGATATGTAGGATTAAAACCGGTTGCAGATATTCTTGTTGACGGTTTGGAACAGTTGGAATACAGAGGGTATGATTCTTCAGGGATTGCCGTGAAAACTGACAGTAAGATTGCAGTATACAAAGCCGAAGGTAAGCTTCAAAATCTAAAAGATGTTTTAAGAGCTCATACTTCTGAAATTACTACTGCAACAATGGGTATTGGTCATATTCGCTGGGCAACCCATGGGGCGCCGACTGTTGTTAATGCTCATCCGCACACTTGTAACTGCGGTAGTCTCGTTATTGTACACAACGGAATTATTGAAAATTACAAAGAATTAAAAGAAAAAATGGAAAAATTAGGTTGTGTTTTCAAGTCTCAAACTGATACAGAAACCGTAGCTCATTTAATTGCGCATAAATACGCTCAGACTAAAGATTTAACTAAAGCCGTAAGCCTTGCCGCTCAAGAAATAGAAGGGGCTTATGCTTTATGTGTGATGCATAATGATTTGAAAAATACTCTTGTCGTAACAAAAAGAAATGCACCGCTTGTTATCGGGGTTGGAGAAGGCGAATATTTTGTCGCTTCTGACGTTCCGGCAATTATTAAACATACTAAAAAAGCGATTTATTTAAATGATAATCAGATTGCAACTTTAACTCCTGATAGTTTAAAACTTATCAATTCTAATGGTGAAGAGTTGTCTCCAAAGGTTGAAGTTCTTCCATGGGAGCCGGTTGCATTGAGCAAAATGGGTTATAAACATTTTATGCTCAAAGAAATTCACGAACAGCCTGACGTTATCAGAAATATCCTTTTTGGAAAACTTCATACACCGGCAGAGCCTATTATTCTGGATGAAGTTAAATTAACTCAAAAAGATTTGAAAGACCTTAACAGAATTCAGATTGTCGCCTGCGGAACATCTTTGCATGCCGCTATGGTCGGAAAATATTTGATAGAACAGTTTTGTAATATTCCGGTTGATGTTGAAGCGTCAAGCGAGTATATTTACCGCCATACAGTAACCGATGAACACACTCTTGTTGTCGGTGTTTCTCAATCCGGCGAGACTGCTGATACAATCACGGCGATTAAACAATCTCAAGCAAGAGGTTCGCATATTTTGATTATTACAAACCGTCCGGATTCAGCTATGGCAAGACTTGCGGACAGTTTAATACCTGTTAATGCCGGTATTGAAGTTTCAGTTGCGGCGACAAAATCTTATATTGCTCAGTTGATTTCATTCTATCTTCTGGCTTTGTATCTTGCGGAAGCTAAAGGCAGTCTTGATAAATCCGCGCTTGAAAGTTTTAAGGCAGAAATGATGCTTTTGCCGCAAAAAGTTGAACAGGTTCTTGGAACAACTGATGATATTCAAAGATGCGCACGAGTTTATTCAAGCACGAAAGATTTTATCTATATAGCAAGAGGTATAAATTACCCGACCGCGCTTGAAGGTGCCCTGAAATTGAAAGAGATAAGTTATATCAATGCAACAGGTTATCCGGCTGGAGAATTGAAACATGGCCCGATTGCAATGCTTGATGAGACCATGCCTGTATTATCAATATTGATGAACGGATCAGTTTACGAAAAACTTTTATCAAATAGTGAAGAGGCTAAAGCTCGTAATGCGAGAATGATTGCGCTGACAAATTCAAAAGATAAAAAAGTAGAAGAATTGTTTGATAATATAATAAGGGTTCCGGATGTTCAGGAACTGTTTTCTCCGGTAATCGCAATGATTCCGCTGCAACTTTTGGCTTATTATATCGCAGAGTTCTTAGGTAAGGATGTCGATCAGCCGCGAAACCTTGCAAAATCAGTAACAGTGGAATAAAAATGATTAAATCAGACATTGTAAAAATAAAGAAAGTTGATAATTTCGATAATTTATATATTGAAACCGAACTCGAAAAGTGTTTTAAATCTATTATTCGCTGGGCGATTACCGAAGTTGATTTCCAAAATCTAACCGTCAGCGTTTCTTATGAGGCTTAAAACGAATCGAGATTTAGTGATTATTCAGTTGGAGATTTTATAAACTGGTTTATAAATAAATATACTAATTAACACATCTTCACACATAATTTGCTTTTAAAAGTTGTCTGGTGTACACTTTTTATTAATGTGCCGGGTCGGAATTAAAAACCTTACCGGTAGGGTTGACGGTGATAAGGTTCGCCGGGCCTGAATACAAATTAAGGAGAAAAAGATGACACCAAAAAACTTTTTATTCACTTCAGAATCTGTTACTGAAGGACACCCCGACAAAGTTTGCGATCAGATTTCTGATGCAATCCTGGATGAATTTTTGACAAAGTATCCGCAGTCACGTGTTGCCGCTGAAACTACTGTTACTACCGGCATGGCGCTTGTTTGCGGTGAAATTACATCAGACTGCTATGTTGATATTCCGTCTGTTGTTAGAAATACTATCAAAAATATTGGTTATGACGAAAAATCAGGCGGTGGTTTTGATTACAAAAACTGTGCAGTATTAACAAGTATTGACGAACAGTCTACTGATATTGCTGGCGGAGTTAACAAAGCTTACGAAACCAGATCTGATAATGCTGATACTTCTGTTTCCGAAACTGAAAATATCGGAGCAGGCGATCAGGGTATTATGTTCGGTTACGCTTGTAACGAAACCCCTGAACTTATGCCGTTGCCTATCAGTTTGGCTCACAAACTTTCATATAGACTCGCTCAGGTTAGAAAACAGGGTATTTTAAACTACCTCAGACCGGATGGAAAATCTCAGGTTACCGTTGAATATGTTGACGGCAAACCTGCTAAAATCCACACCGTTCTTCTTTCAACCCAGCATGATTCTGAAATCAACGGCGTTTCTGACAATTCAAAAGTTCAAGAAATTATCAGAAATGATTTGAAAAAATACGTTATTGATTATGTATTTGAAAACGAAGAAATCAAACTTTCTTCTGACACAAAAATCTTAATCAACCCTTCTGGACGTTTCGTAATCGGAGGCCCTCAGGGTGATGCAGGTTTAACAGGACGTAAGATTATTGTTGACACTTACGGCGGATATTCTCGTCACGGCGGCGGAGCTTTCTCCGGAAAAGATCCGACAAAAGTTGACAGATCAGCAGCTTACGCATCCCGTTACGTTGCAAAAAACATCGTTGCCGCTGGATTGGCTGAAAAATGCGAAATCGAACTTGCTTACGCAATCGGTGTTGCAGAACCTATCTCAATTCTTGTGGATACTTTCGGAACAGGTAAAATTTCTGATGATGAAATTTCTAAACTTGTTTCTAAGAATTTTGACCTTAGACCGGCTGGTATTCTTGCCGCATTCGATTTGAGAAATCTTCCAGCTAAAAACGGCGGTAAGTTCTACCAAAAATTAGCTGCTTATGGTCACATGGGAAGAACTGATTTTGACGTTCCTTGGGAACATGTTGATAAAGCTGAAACCTTGAAGGCTCAAGCTTGCTCTTGCGGCTGTGCTTGTCATTAAGCTGATAAAAATATCTAATAATATAAAATCCGGAAGTTTATTGCTCTCCGGATTTTTTAATTATGCTAATTACTCCTCTTTATAGTATTGTTTTTATTTTATTTGTTTGTTAGCATAGTTGATATAATAGATTAATAAGGGTATAAAATATGAACTTAAGAAATGAACGAGTTAGAAAAGAATTGATGCGCGACATATCTGAAATTTTGCAAAGAGAAATCAGAGGGCTTGCCGGTGTCGTATCGGTTGTGGACATTGAGGTTTCGCATGATAATTCTTTTGCGAAAGTTATCTATAGCGTTTTAGGCTCGGAAGAGCAAATCGAAAAAACTAAAGAAGTTATCGAAAAAAATACGCCGAAAATCAGATTTGAAGTCGGCAAACGTATAAGACTCAGACTTACTCCGGAATTAAGGTTTGTTTATACCGATTCTTTAGAAAAAGGTTCAAGAGTAAGCGAAATTATTGACAAGATTTCACGCGGTGAATTATAAATCCGGCGTAGGATTGTAATAGTAGAGGGAGTATTTTGAATTTATCAAAACTTTTTGATGTTGGAAGAAATTTGTACGCATATCCGTCGTATCTAAAAAACGACGGTCTTGCGCCTATACCTTTAAGATATTTTTTCGAACTGACTTACCGCTGTAACTTGCAGTGTCCGTATTGTTATGTGGGTGATGACAGAAAAAAAGATGAACTTTCAACACAAGAATGGATGAATGTTATTGAGCAAATCCCTTTCTATTCCTTCGTAACCCTTGTGGGGGGCGAGCCCCTAATAAGAACAGATTTTATTGATATTTTGATGGCGACATCCAAAAAGGTTAAAGGAAAATTCAACGTTGTTTCAAACGGAATTTTGATTAACGATGAAATTATAGATGCGTTTATCAAATCAAAAATGATGCTTTTGTCAGTGTCGCTGGACGGTTACGGTAAAAATCATGATATTAACCGCAACAAAGAGGGAATTTTTGATAAAATAACTTCAAACTTTGAAAAAATGAATTCCCGCTCAAAACGTCCGATGGTCGATATTAAAACAATTGTGTTGGAAAATAATCTTGACGATTTACCAAAACTTTACAAATATTGCGATGAAATGAATTTTAATTTCTTATCAATTTCATTTTTGAGAAATAATAATTTAAAACAGAATTCGGTGCTTTTTGATGAATTTGTGCCGGAATTCAACGGAAATTATCCGATAGAAAAATATTTTGACATGGAGCATTTCAAAGAGGTTTACAGAGAACTTGAAGCCTTAAAGAAAAAGTCTAAAGTCCAGATAAGGTTTTCACCAAAGTTTGAGTATGCAAAAAATCCGCTTGAAAAAATTGAAGAATTTTTTAACACACCTTCTGATAAGCCGGCATCAGAGATTTATAAACCCTGCCTTTACCCCTATTCAAATATGATGATTAACCCTCAGGGAGATGTTTATCCGTGTCTTTCGATGAAAATCGGAAATGTCAGAGATATGAAGATTAAAGAAGTTTTCAATCTTCCGAAATACAGATGTTTTAGAAAAAATCTTAATGTTTCAAAAGCCTTCGGCGCCTGTCAAATGTGCTGTGAATTAGAAGTAAAATAGTTTTTAGCTTGACAGATTTATAAAAAAAGTATAAACTTGAGATGTTATATATCTGGAGGATTGTTTGTTATGGCGAATTGTTCAAAATGCGGTTCCGAACTTAGTACCATCGATTATTGCGGTATAAGTTTCGGCATTTGTAAAAAATGCGGAGTTGTTGAAATTACTCAGCAAAATTTTGATCTTATTTCAAAAAAAATTGATAATGATATAGTGCCGGTTGATTTGTTTGCAGTTGAGCCGGTAACAGCAAAAGAAGAACTTCGAGCTTGTTCAAAATGCGGTGCTCAGATGGAAAAAATACTGTTTAATGATGTAATAATTGACCGATGCCCGCAATGTAAACTTTTGATATTTGATAATGGAGAGCTTTCGAAATATTATTCAAAATTATCTAAAGTTCCGATGGAAATTATGAGCAATGCAATGTTTATTAAAACTTATTGTTCTAACACCAATTGTTCAACTCAGAAACAAAATGCAATACCGTCAAAACAAGAAAAAGTATTAAACAGAGAAGGAGAAACCGTTATGCAAATTCAAAGTAAAGAAAAAGAAATAATTTACCATCCGTATGACGGCTTTTTTGTTGCTATTCTCCTTTTTATAGGTGCATTACTAAATGTGGCTGTGTTTTTCAGCTCCGTTGTATATCCGGTACTGTTCGGAATTTCTGCGGTAATGCTGATAGGACTGCTTTGTCTTTTACCCGGATTTATTATTGTTAAACCGCAGGAAGCCTATATTTTAACACTCTTTGGTAAATATGTCGGAACAATTAAGGAAGCCGGATTTTTCTGGAAAAATCCTTTCATTTCCGCAAATTTGCTTGGCATTTCTAAAATTTCATTGAAAGCTCGCACGCTTGATAATGGGAAACAAAAGATTAACGATGAAGACGGAAACCCTATAGATGTCGGAATTATGGTTACATGGGAAGTTCAAGATACAGCTATGGCAGTGTTTAATGTTGATAATTATACATCTTTTTTATCAGCACAATGTGACAGCGTGTTAAGAAGAATAATCAGACAGTACCCTTATGATGCTCCGGAAGATTCAGGAAAAGAAACCTTACGTGGAGATAGTGTTGAAATTTCCGAAAAGTTAAAAGTAGAAATTCAAAAAGCAGTTGTTCCGGCAGGTTTGCATATTATTGATGCACGAATTACTCACCTTGCATATTCCTCCGAAATCGCTGCAGCAATGCTCCAAAGACAACAAGCAAATGCAATTATTGCCGCAAAAAGTGCAATCGTCAACGGTGCAGTCGATATGGTTGAGATGGCTTTGGATAAATTATCAAACTCTGATAAATTGAAACTCGACGATGATGCAAAAGCCCAAATGGTTAATAATCTGTTGGTTGTATTGTGTGGAAACAAAGAAAGTACACCGGTTATTCAACTTAATCAGGACCGTCCTTCCGGCGGCAGCCCTGATATTGATATTAATAAAATAATGAACAAATTAATCCATTAATCCAAAATTTAACAATGAAAAAGACCGGTTTGAGGCCGGTCTTTTGGTTTAATTTAATTGGGGAATTTAGGGAATGTTATTATGAAAAAATTATGATTTATTTCCGCCGAAAGCCCAGTTGAGAACAAGGCCTGCACCTGCAGCAATCAAGCCCCATTTTCCGGCTTCGCGCCATTTGAAGTTTTTAAGTCCTTTTGAGAATGCTTCCGGTGCCTCTTTTTTGAATGCCTTTGCATCTTTATCCCATTGAGCGAGAAGATTTCCGTTCAAGACATTTCTCTGGGTTTTAACTGCATTTTCTGCCGCTGTGATTTGTGTTTCTAGAGCTGTTTTCATTGTGGCTTTTGTTTTACCTTTTGCAAGTTTCTTTGCTTCTTTGGCAATTTTTGCCTCTTCGGTTTCTGTAATTCCGAAAGTTGTCGGATTTTCTTTAATCAATTTTTCAATATCAGCGGCTTTTGCACTATCTTCAAGCCCTTCAACCAAAGCTTTTGCACCTTTTTTGTTTGACAATACTTCTTCCAGTTTTGCAAAATCTTTATCTGCAACCGCCTTCTGTATTTGTTTTATAATTTTTTCCTTGTCTTTTTCCATTGCTTTTGAAACATTATTTTCTAAGAATGTTGTAAGTGCCTTAAGACTGAAATTCCCTTTTTTTGTTTTAAATCCGGCATCTGCCAACGCTTTCTTTTCCGCTGCCGCAAGCGTTTCATTTTTATTGAATTTTTCTAACGCTTTTGCCGCATCTTCTGAAAGCTCCTTGCCGCCGCTTATTTTTGTAGCTTTTTTATATTGAGCTTTTGTATATTCCAAAACTTTTTCATTGTATAATGCGACTTTTTCTTTTGCTACAGCCTCTGTATTTGCACCTTTAATGAGCCTGTCTTTGAAAACATTTTCTTTTTCAAACGGGTTAGCAAAATAATATCCGGCACCTGCAGCACCAGCAGTGCCTAACGTTGTTAAAATCAAACCATTATTATTTGATTTTTGGAAAGTGTCAGCCTGTAATCCACCTTGAAAAGACAACCCCGGAGTTGTTTGAGTTGTATCGGCTCCAGTTACTGCCGGTGTGTTTTGAGAAACAGCCTGAGCATTGTTTAAAGCCTTAAAATATTGCTGAGCCATAAAATCATCGTTCAAGCCGTAACCATAACTTGATAATCCTAAACTACTGTTCATTGCCATAACCTTTTACCCCTTATTAAATTAATTGTAAATAACCCTTTACCTTTATAATTTAATAAACAATTTTCTGTTTCAAAAATTGCCTTTTTGTTAAGTTTTGTTAAACAATCGGCGTAAAAGAGCATAAAATAAGATGTTTTGTAAAAAAAATAATGCACCAAATTTTATATTTTGGTGCGAGTTTTTTATAGCCTTATTATACAATATTTTCCACCAATTTTCAAGTGGTCATTTGTCGTTTCTTGTGAAATTTTTAAATTTTGAAAAGGGTATGTTTTAGTGAATTTCAGGCCTATTCGCATCAAAATATAAATTATGGTGCATGAATTTAAAGGATAATTTAATAACAATAGGAGGTTGAAAGTATGATAAATAACGACAAGAGGTATGCGTTTACGTTGGCGGAGGTTTTGATTACTCTCGGGATAATCGGGATTGTGGCGGCGATGACGCTGCCGACGCTGATTAACAAGATAAACAACAAGCATCTTGAGGTTGCTTTCAAAAAGACTTACAGTGAGCTCTCGCAAGTTGTTCAAAAAATTGCGGCTGACAATGGCGGCACTCTTGAGGGAACTCTGGAAGATAACTCACATCAATCTGTTCAAAGATTACTTATGAAATACATGAAGCATGTCAAAATTTGTGACATAAATCCAAGTAACCCACATAATTGTTTTGCTAAGTACACATATCGTGACGGAACGCCAATATATTCTACCGAAGTATGGGATGGTACCATGATATTGCCTAGCGGAGCAATACTTTCTATTAATTCTGTTAATTCAAATTGTGAAAGTCGAAGCGAATTAAAATATCCAATCGGCTGTTTTAGGCTGAGGGTTGATACAAATGGATTGAAAAGGCCAAATGTATTAGGAAGAGATGTCTTTGATTTTTACGTAACAAAGGACAGGTTAATTCCTCGCGGAGCTCCGGAAACAGGGGCTTATGGCAGTTCTTCCGACTGGGCTCGCGCATACTATGTTTTACAG
Source organism: bacterium (assembly GCA_017942035.1). Lineage (GTDB taxonomy): Bacteria > Cyanobacteriota > Vampirovibrionia > Gastranaerophilales > Gastranaerophilaceae > RUG14219. Next base: position 92,340 of record JAGAVG010000051.1, read on the forward strand.
CATGGTATAGATTAGTGATAATTTAAGTTTTTACATGTCAAATAAAAAAATACCGTCAATATTGGCGGTATTTTTTATCCCAAATCCGATAACCTTTCCTGCGCTATTCCAGCAAGTTTTCCAACAACGCTGCATTTTGACCTGCTGTTGTTGATTCTCTAACTTTCTGTTTGTAAATGTAAGTTCTGAGTGCTTCTCGTATCAGTTCGCTTCTTGATCTGTTTTCTCCGTCTGCAACCTGATCAATCTTGTTCAAAAATTCTTCCGGCATTGAAATTAATACTCGAGCCATGTATACTCCTTTTCTCTTTCTGATATAATTTTCTCGTATACTTTAATAAAAACTTTTTAATATAAAAAAGTGCTATTTTTTAAATAAAAAATATATATTATTTTGTCTAAAATGTCTAAACTCTTTATTTGCAAGGATTTTTAGGTTTACAAAACTTAATAATTTCAAGTTAAATATCTTAATTTTATCACTTTACATAACAGTTATTTTAAGATATTATAGGGGAAATAGTATCCGGTGGAGAAAAGTAATGAAGTATAAGAGAATTTTATTAAAGATAAGCGGGGAAGCGCTTTTAGGGGAACAGCAGTTTGGGATTGATCAAAATCCGGTCAAAAAGATTGCAATGGAAATTAAAAAAGCTCGTGATTTAGGAGCTGAAATTGCGGTCGTTGTCGGAGGCGGAAATATTTTCCGCGGGATGAAGAATTCGGCAAAACTTGGTATGGATCAAGCATCTGGGGATTATGTCGGAATGCTTGCCACTGTAATGAACGCTATTGCCTTGCAAAGTGCACTTAATCAAATTGAGGTGCCTTGCAGGGTTCAAAGTGCAATTGCAATGAACCAGATTGCAGAACCTTATATAAGACATAGGGCAATAAGACATTTAGAAAAAGGCCGTGTGGTTATATTTGCGGCAGGAACTGGAAATCCGTTTTTTACAACTGATACGGCAGCGGCTTTAAGAGCATCTGAGATTAACGCTGAAGCGATGCTTATGGCTAAAAATGGCGTAGATGGGGTTTATAATGATGATCCGAGGGTTAATCCTGATGCGAAAAAACTCGAGGATATTACTTATGACGATATAATTAAGCATGACTTAAAAGTTATGGATACATCAGCCTGCACGTTGTGTAAGCAAAACAGAATTCCGATTATAGTTTTCGATTTTGATGCGGAAAACGGGATTATTGATATCCTTCAAGATAAAAAAATTGGTACATCTATAAAATAATAAATAAAGAAAGAGGTTAAAATGGCAGAATCACTAGAAGAATTATTTTTATTCGGTGAAGAAAAAATGGAAAAAGCGATTGCTCAATTAAAAAGAGAGTTCGGGCAAATTCGCTCAGGTAGAGCTAATCCGTTAATCTTAGATAAAGTTGTTGTTGATTATTACGGTGCTCCAACACCTTTAAGACAGATGTCTCAGGTTTCTGTTCAGGATGGTACAACTCTTGTTATAACACCTTATGACAAATCAATTTTGAAAGAGATTGAAAAAGCTATTATTAAAGCTGAAATCGGCATAACTCCAAATAGTGACGGAATTTGTATAAGACTTGCTTTCCCACCGTTGACAGAAGAAAGAAGAAAAGAAATCGTAAAAGATGTTAAAAAAATGGGTGAAGAGGCTAAAGTAGCAATTAGAAATATTCGCCGCGATATGACTGACGATTTGAAGAAACTTGAAAAAAGCGAAAATCTTCCTGAAGATACAGTAAAAGATAATCAGGATAAGATTCAGAAATTGACTGATAAATATACAGGAATAACCGATTCGGCTGTTTCCGAAAAAGAAAAAGAGGTTTTAACAGTATAAATGGATGTAATTAAAGGCTTGAATAAAAACGCAACCAGAATGCTCACCGGATTTATTATGGGTACAATTGCGGTGTCGTGTATTGTATATGGCGGTGCTGCTCTTCTCGGTTTGCTTTTGGTTATTATATTTTCGGCATCAAGAGAATATGTAAAAATTCTTGAACATAAAGGTTTTTATCCGAGCCTTAAAGTCATCCTTTTATCAGAAGCTTTTTTAGCGGCTATAGCATATTTTCAGAGGTTTGATCTGGTTGCAGTTGCCCTTACGTTTTGTACACTTATTACATTTATGTGGGTGCTGTTTAAGGGCAGACAGCCTTATATTGCAAATGCGGCAACAACAGTTTTCGGATTTGTTTATTGCGGTTGGTTTCCGCTTCATTTAATGTTTTTGAGAGATTTGAGCAATGATGAATATTCAAGCGGTCTCGGGTTTGTGATAATGATGTTTGCGGCAGTATTGCTGACCGATACTGGGTGCTATTATGCAGGGAGACATCTTGGCAAACATAAACTTGCACCTGTAGTAAGCCCAAATAAAACTATTGAAGGTTCAATCGGCGGAGCTATTGCCGCAATAATCGGATGTTTGATTATCGGTTATTTTGTGGGTTTGAACTGGTACAGCTCTGTAATAATCGGTTTGATTTGCACTATATTCGGGCAGATTGGCGATTTATGCGAAAGCTTAATAAAACGTGATGCGGGTGTTAAGGATTCCGGAGATTCTTTGCCTGGTCATGGCGGTTTTCTGGATAGAACAGACAGTTATATTTTTACGATACCTGTGATGTTTTACTTTTGCAAATTTTTTATTTTTACGGACGAATATATTAATCAGATTTTGAACTTGTTTAGAGGAATATTTTAATGAAGGCATTAGAAAAAATTTTCGGGATAAAAATTGACAACCCGCAAAATTTTAAAAGGGCACTGACTCATCCTTCTTATACTCAAGAAAATAACTTGGATTTTGTAGAATGCTATGAAAGACTTGAGTTTTTGGGGGATGCGGTGCTGAAACTTTCGGTTTCTGACATTTTATTTGAAAAATTCCCGGACTTTCCGGAAGGTGAAATGTCTAAAATCCGTTCTATTGTTGTTTCTGATGCTACATTGTTTAACCTTGCGCAAAAAATCGGCTTGCCTGAACTTTTAATAATCGGTAAACATGAAGAGAAACAGGGCTGCCGCAAGCTTGAATCAATTTGTGCGTGTGCATTTGAGGCAATTTTAGGTGCTTATTATCTTGATGGAAAATTTCTTGAGGTAAAAGATTTTATTAAAAAAAATCTCAATCCGTATATTGAAGATGTTCACAAAAATGGTGCAAAATACAATGCAAAGGCAATTTTGCAGGAGTATACACAAGGTTTGACTAAAGAAACTCCGAAATATATTGTTGTAGAAGAATTAGGGCCTGAGCACAACAAAATATTTGTTATTGATGTGTCGTATCAGGATAAAATTCTTGCACGCGGTGAGGGTAAAACAAAAAAAGAAGCGGAACAGCACGCCGCATACGAGGCTTGCAAAGTTTTAGGGGTAATTGAAAATGTCTGAAATCATAATTTCGCCATCTATTCTGTCTGCGGATTTTGCAAATCTCGAAAGAGATATCAAAAAAGTTGAACTTGCAGGCGCTGATTGGCTTCATATAGATGTTATGGACGGACATTTTGTTCCGAATATAACAATTGGAATTCCGGTTGTGAAATCCATTAAAAAGGTTTCAAATATACCGCTGGATGTGCATTTAATGATTGAAAATCCTGCGAAATATGCAGAAAGTTTCATTCAGGCTGGTGCTGATATTTTAACTTTTCACTATGAAGCAATGAAGTCAGAAAATGAAATTCTACAACTTATTGAACTGATAAAATCGCTGAATTGTAAAGCCGGAATGTCGATAAAGCCTAAAACTCAGCCTGAAAAAATTCTGCCGTATCTGAAAGAATTGGATTTATTGCTTGTTATGACAGTGGAACCCGGTTTTGGCGGGCAAAAGTTCATGCCGGATTGCGCTGAAAAAATTCCTCTGATAAAAAAACACAGCGATGAAAATTTAATAATTCAGGTTGATGGCGGAATAAACGAACAGACGGCAAAAATTTGCAAGGATGATGGTGCAAGTTCGCTCGTTGCAGGCAATTACATTTATAAATCTGAAAATGTTCAAGCCGCGATTTCTTCATTAAGATAAATTTATACTTCGCCGCGGCGTTCTTTTCGCTTGATTATTTCCAGTATATCCGTTGTAATGTCTTTATCCGAAAGTGCCGGATCCTTTATTTCATCCTCTTTTTTGTCATCATCCTTTTTATCGTCAGTTTTATTCTCTGTCACATTTTCTGTTGGCTTTTTATCACTTTCTTTCGCGTCGTCAATTTTATTATCTTGGTCTTCTGCTTTGTTTCCGGTATTTTCACCCAATCCGCCGGCCTCAGAAACATCTGACATATAAGAGCGCACGATCTGACCGAAACTTCCGATATTAGCATCAACTCCGGAAGAAGCCTCAAGCCCCGAAGAGCCAACATTAATCGCATTTGTTCCCTGCGCAATTATATTTTTAACTTTTGATACATCCGGGGCATCTACATTTGCTAATTCAGCATTTGCAACCTCTGTTGTCTGCTCTCCGATTGAAATCGCATTCATTGCGCTTGTGCTAAATGCAGAAATATTTCCCTGCATAGTATCAATTTGAGCCGAATATCCGCCGATAGTACCTTGAGCAGCCTTGCCGGCTGAGGCTAGTTCTTCATTTAACGACGCAATCTTTGAATTGTCGCCATTTTGAACTGCTCCCGCTCTTTCCCGCATAAGAGCATTGATTTTACCCATTGCGGTTGAATATTCATTTTGCGCCTGACTGTAAGCTTCCGCCGCATTAGCGCTCCAATCCTCAATTTCAGACATTAAACTTTCAACTTCATCTGCCGCTAAATCGCTTTGTTCACCCAATGCCAGAGCTTCATCCAAACCTCTACTGCCGCTGGATTTATCACCATTCACATTAGTTTCGTCAGGATTAAGTGTTGTTTCCGCCCCGGATTGCGACATCTCGTATGTAACATTATCCGGTGCATTCGCAACTTTCGCCATTTCTTCTACCCATCTTTTTATTTCAGATGGCATATCCTCGGTTATCCCCTCGGACTGATATTGCTGAACTTCCCTGAGTGTAAGCTTATACCAGTCTATTTTCTTAGGCTCTATTCCATTTATTGCATCAACCATTTTTAGCTCCTTTTTTGTTTATCTCTATTTATTATCGGAATTTTTAACGAAACCTTTATTGTTTATTAAGTTATGTAACAATTTTTATATAAAATGAATATAAAAAGTCAATAATTTTTTAAAGAAATTTTTTATATATATACGAAGAGCAAATAAAGAAGAAGAGAGGCAAAAATGGCACAGTTATTATTATTCAATACAGTTTCAGAAACATATAAAAAAACAGCAGAAGCGCTTGATAATGTAAAGTTGACAGATAAAGTAGTAATTCGCAAAACACTTACAGAAATGATGAAACAGTCTTTCTTCCACGGTGCAAACAGATACGGTTATAACTTTATCGCATAAAAACCAACAGCTATCGTTGGAAACAGGAAAAAGGAAAAAGAATAAGGCTCAAAGGAATTAAGGAATAGGATTTGCAAGGCTGATGATAATGTCAGCCTTTTTGATTATATATGAATAAGTTGTATTACAAATCCGCAAATAACGCTTATAACATACAAAATCGCAATAATTTTAAGGGTATCTTTGTAATTTTCTTTGTTTTTTAAAAGTACTAAAATTCCCAATCCTGCATTAGACAAAAGCCCAGCCATTGCCGCGCCGAAAGATATCGACCCGTTGAATAACAGTATAGTGAGCGCAATTGAAATTGCACAGTTCGGAATCAGTCCAAACATAGCGGTAAAAATAGGAGCATAGATGGATATTTTCGAAAATAAATCATGCCAGATTTTATTATCGGAAATTAATGCCATGAATAAATTGATTATAATAGATATAAAAAGAATAAATAGAGATATGTGCAAAGTGTGGATAAGCGGGTGATATATAAGGTCACGCTTGCGTTTTTTGGTAATTTCATGTCCGCAGCATCCGGAAGGTTCTTCAATATCTAATTTTTTGAAAACATATTTATCATCTTTGAGTATAAAATCAACCAGATATCCAAATAAAATTGCAGTAATAAGTTTTACACAAATAAGCGGAATAAGGAAATGAATTTTGTCAGGTCTGGCAAGAATCAAAGGGATTGCCTCATCGGAAGTCGCCAGAAACACTGCGATTAAAGTTCCTTTTGTAATAAATCTCTTTATATAAAGCGTACTTGCTATTACCGAAAAACCACACTGCGGAAAGATTGCAAGGAGACTTCCGATAAAAGTTGAGGCCTTTTCTGATTTACGAACCAGATTATTAAGCTCGTCAGCTTTGAAAAATTCAATAAGTTCAATTATCAAAAAGACAAAAAACAAAAACGGCACGAGATGAATAGTATCTAAAACCGCATCAGCACACCAATCCGGAAGGTTCAAAGCTTCAATTAAATTGTCAATCCCTTCAAATATAAACATATCATTAATCTAATATAACAAAATCTTCCCAATATTCCTTACTGGAGTAATAAGACTCAAAATCTGCTTTATCTTCCGCCCACTCTTTATTGAGCCTAGCTTCTTTTGCGGCATCTTCAGCTCTAAAAAGTTCTACATCTCTTTTCGCATCTTGCAGCATCAACTTTTGATTTTCTTTACGAATATGTGAAAATGTTGTCTTTTCATATTCATCAACAAGCTGCTGTAAATTTTTGGCTTTTTCTTTTTTTAACTTAAGTTCAGCATTCTTATTGTAATGCTCATCAAAATAACTTGACAATGCCGTTTTGATTTTACGCCCTGAAGTTTCATTACTTAGAGTTGCTGAATTAGTAGGCTTTACAGGCTTTTGTAGAACAACATTTATCCCTTCTTCTGACTGAATAACGTCAAGTTTAGAACTATGCGGCAAAATTTTTCTTTGTATTTTAATATCACCAGTTTTGTGCATTAAAGGATTTTCAGAAACAATACGGCGTGCAAATTTATTATTTACAAAATCATGAAAATTTACTCCATTAATAAATGCTTGCGGCATGAAGTTAAACTTCGAAAATTGAACTGGTCTTAACATATAAATATCTCCTCTAAAAACTAAAATTACAAATCCTTCTACGGGTTAATTTTATCATAAATAAAAAGAAAAACAATTGTTTAAAGTAATTTGATATTAAGACTTTATACTTTCAGCTATAACGAAAGCGTTTGACCAGCAGTTTTGCAGATTAAACCCTCCGCAAAAACCGTCAATATCAAGAACTTCGCCTCCAAAATACAGATTTTTAATTTTTCTGCTTTCAAATGTTGCCGGATTAATTTCGTCAAGTGCAACTCCGCCTGAGGTAACTACTTCTCCGTCTTTTTGAGTCGCAATTACATTAATTTGAAAATTTTCTAATGAATTTATTATTAAATCACGTGTTTTACCGTTTATGTTACAGCATTTTGTTTCAGAATTTATGTTCAAAAATCCCAGTAAATAGCCGGCAAAAGAGCGCGGAACGAAGTCGGATAACAGATTTATTATAAATTTGTGTGGATTTTCATTTAAAAGATTTTGAAAATTTTCAAGATTTATTATATTTAAATTTATTTTGTAAGGAAAAGTATCGCGCGCTTTTATGGATGATATTTTATAAATAAGCGGGCCGGAAACTCCTTGATGAGTGAACAATACATCTCCGCAAACATAATCTTTAGAAATTTTTGTACTGACATTTTTTAGAACAACCCCGCTTATTGACGCAAAATTTTCTTTGGTTTTGAGCGCAACAAGAGCAGGTTTCGGCTCTACGATTTTTATACCAAGATATTCTGCAATATTATAACCGCAATGTCCGCCGGTTGTCACGATTATTTTGTCAAATTTGTAACTTCCTTCCGTTGTTACAATTTCTAAAGGCTCTTTATTATTTATCCTCAAAACCTTTTCGTGCTTAAATTCGGTTTTATTAAGATATTTCAAAAATTTATCTCTGACCTCGCCGGCATCATTAGAGACCGGAAAAATTCTATTATCCTCTTGAATATAATATTTTATCCCTATATTTTCAAAAAAGTTCAGTGTATCAGCAGTAGAAAATTTTGAAAATACAGAATACAAGAATTTTTCACCGCGCGGATAATTTTTAGCAAGCTCTTTAAAATCGAATTCCGCATGCGCAAAATTACAGCGGCCGCCTCCCGTTGGTAAAATTGTTCTTAGTGGAGTTCCGAAGTCAAAGACTGTAACCTTAAAATTATCTTGCAGAAATGCGGCACACATGCACCCGCAAGGCCCGCCGCCAACTATTGCAATTTTATATGTCGATTCTTGTGCCATATAAAAACACCATTTCGGGATTTTCTAAATCATTATGCAAATCAATTATAGATTTGTGCAGTTCGGGATGAATAAATTCGGCATTCAATTCAATCATCGGAACAAGATTAAATGCTCTCAAATGGACAAATTTGTGCGGAATAATCAATCCTTCTTCATGGACAATCTCTTTTCCAAAAAATAATATATCAATGTCAATAGTTCTATCTTCATATTGTTGCGTTGTTGTACGCACTCTGCCAAGCTGATTTTCAATCCTATGGCATACTTCAAGTAAGGCAAAAGGCGTAAGGGTTGTTTTTACTTCAACAACAGCATTAACAAACCAGCTTTTAGAATTCATATTCCAAGGTTCAGACTCATAAAAAGCCGAGGTTCTGATAATGTCTACCCCCTCACTGGCTCCGAGTAAACTCGTTGCCTGCTGGATATATCCTATCCTATCACCTTTATTTGATCCTAAACTTAAATAAACTATTGCCATATCGTAATTTTAATTATTTTACAAATTTATGTCAATAGTAATTTAGAACTATGACGATATTTTTGTTTATTATATAATTCAATTATGATTATATATGAAATCTTAGTAACAATATTATTTTTTATTCTTTTGCCGTTTTATTACATAATAAGAGCATGTAACGGAAAATTTTTGTATGGCTGGAAAGAGAAAATGGGGATTTTTAACCCTCCAAAGTTTGACAGTAAAGTCATAATGTACCATGGCGTTTCAGTCGGAGAAGTTATTGCGCTTGAAAACCTTATAAAAAAAACGAAAGAAACTTTCCCTGATTATAAAATAGTAGTGACAACCGGCACAAAAACAGGTCAGGATATTGCTCATAAAAAATACAAAGATATTGCAGATTATATAACATATTTTCCGTTTGATGTTCCTATTTTTGTCAAATCTTTTTTGAAAAAAATTAATCCTGATGTTGTTTTAATCGCCGAAACCGAAATCTGGCCGGTGTTTGCGCGCCAATGTAAAAAGATGAATATTCCGCTTTATATTATTAACGGAAGAATTTCTGACTCGACATTCAAATTATATAAAGCTTTTACTCCATTTTTTAAACATATTTTCAAATATTACACCGGTATTTATACGCAAAGTAAAATTGACGAAGAAAAACTTCTTTCTCTCGGCTCCGGAAATGATAAAACAGAAGTTATGAAAAATCTTAAATTTGATGTAAAACGGGTTGAGTCAAATTTTGACCTTAATATCGGTTCAAATAGAGTAATCATAGCCGGAAGCACCCATAAAGGTGAAGATGAAATCATTTTTAATGCCTTTAAGCATCTAAAATCTGAGTTTTCGGACATTAAACTTATTATTGCACCGCGGCATTTGACAAGAATTGATGAAGTATCTGCTCTTGCCGAAAAAACAGGCTATACCTTCGGCTATCGTTCAAAAGACGATAAACTTGATAAAAACGACATTCTTATCCTGGATACCCTTGGCGAGTTAAGTAAAATTTATTCAATATGTGATTTCGCGTTTATTGGCGGAAGTTTTAACAAAACTGGAGGCCACAATCCCCTTGAAGCCGCTGTCTACAGCAAACCGACTATAACAGGACCTTCAATTCACAATTTCCGTGATATTTACTGGATTTTAGACAGAGAAAAAGCCGGAAAGATTGTAAAAACACCGTCAGAACTTGAAGATTATATGAAAAAACTTCTCTCAGATAAAGATTTTTATAACCAAACATGCCAAAATTGCGAGTTCGTTTTCAGTGATCAACAAGGTGCTTTGGATTTTGTAATACAAAAACTTAAAGAAATATTATAAGGCCAAAGTCCTTATACACCAACGAAAAGCGGACGATTGTAAATCGTTCGCTTTTGTAATATGTAACGAAATGTTAACAAAAAGAAGGAAAAGATTAAAGATTTAGAGAAGTAATGCCGATAAAAAAAGTACAAGGAAACGAAAACGAAAGGGAACGCTATGGGTATGGCCGCATCGCAGGCAAGATTCTTAAGCTTGACTGCAAGAAAAAACAATACCGAATATGAAG